>CACYPF010000023.1 GCA_902776195.1 uncultured Prevotellaceae bacterium
GGGGTCCCACCTCTTCCCATTCCGAACAGAGAAGTTAAGCCCGCCTGCGCCGATGGTACTGCAATGCAATGCGGGAGAGTAGGAGGCCGCCACTTTTCATTGATGAAGCCCTGATTCAGTTTCTGAGTCAGGGCTTCTTTCGTAATCAAACTATTCTTAAAGGGTTTATGTTTATTTTTTGAATTTTAGTATAGTCACCGGGCGGTATACAGTTCCAAATTCATATGTAAGTCCTATCAATATCCTTTCGGAAATGAAAAGTTTCAATTGTTCATTATCGAGGAATAAGTAATAGTCAGAACCAATGCTTGCGCCTTGACTTTTGAAGGCTCCATGCTCTTTGATGATAGTATCAACTTCTGAGTAATTTGGTAACCGCCAGCCAGAAATGTCATTGACAGTTAGCTGACTCAGATTATCTTTAATTTCATTCAATACTTCCGATTCTGTTTTCTCTGCAGGATCGATATTGAAATCTTTTTTGTGAAGAAGGATGACCTCATTGTAGTCTTCTTTGCTGTAATCTACTTTTAATACGTAACAATCCTTATAGGAAGTGCGTGGATTGGGAGTGGTTTCGTTAATAATCGTTTCATTGTTTGGAATGACAATTTCATTGTTCTTTGTGATATTGTCTCCAAATATGAATGTGATATCTTTTGTGCCAGTCCATGAGCTACCGGTAATGCTTCCTGTTATGTTGACGTTTTCTTGGTACGTTGCAGTTATGAAAATTTGATGGTTCTTTATCAAATCCTCAGTGCATTGATAAGTATATTCTTTGACAGTACCATTATCTTTGGTCATGCTGATATGGATACTTACTGAATCGGGGTTGAGGAGTGTCATCACCGGATGTGGAAGTCTCCACACTCCCTCTCCCTCATTGATGAGCTTGTGATATTGGATACTGTCAGTACTAAGTTCTCCGTTAATCTTTATTGCTCTGAAACATGATGACAGATAGAAACTGACGGAGGATATGTCGTCAGGAATATCCTGGATGGTAACATCAGAAAGTTCCACAACCTGTCTCTCCATGTTAAGGGTCAGTTCATAGTTTTTCTCCTCAGAGAGTTCAATATTTTTGTGGGTTGTCATTAAATCGGCATGTTCTTTCTCTTTTTTCAGGACTATCTCCGACTCTTCTGTCACTTCTTCGTCTTTAGGAAAAATGTAAAGGTCCTCGTTAGCTCCTCCTATGGCATAGACGGAATAGTTGCCTTTAGGAAGACTGAAAGAGAATGGTGCTTCTTTGTCTGTTATTCTTTCATGCCTAATAAATTCCTTACTCTCATAGTTAAAAACATAGAGGTCAACAGGTAAACTGATCGTTTCCTCTTCATTGATTGATCGAGTAATGACACTCACTGAACTCTCAGTATCGATTGGTTCGTCACTGACAAGTTCCTTCTCGCAAGCTCCTAGAGCCCACGAGGTCATGCATAGTAATGCGATTTTGGTCTTAGTTCCCATTATTTTATTATTTTATTTAAGAATAGTTGATTCCGAATAGTTGAACCCGAAACCGATTGCAAAGTTAGTAATTGTATTCCTAATTACCAAATTTTTTGTTCTAAAATTACGATTTTTGTATTACTTCTTTCTCTTGATTTATGTTAATTAATTGATAATCAATGTTATATTTTCTATTATTATTTGGTGGGTAAAATAATAAGCAGTACCTTTGTGCGCGATAACAATAGTGTGGCAGTTGAATGTCTCGTGGTGAGACGGTCATACTTAAACAGAGAAAGTTATGATTAAGGTTGTTAGAAAAGTAGTGATGGTAGCGATTTTGATGGTTTGTACTGTTGAGTCGTTTGCCGGCACAAATGGAAAAGGAAGCTCTTTCGACTGGAATCCTGTTATGAATGCTATCATTCAGGTAGAGAGTGGGGGAAACCCCAAGGCCGTCAGTGGTCCCTCCTGTGGTGCGATGCAGATTACTCCTATTTGTGTGAAGGAGTGCAACAACATCCTGGAGAAGAGAAAGAGTAAGAAGCGCTACACCATGAACGACCGTTTCGACGTTCAGAAGTCGAAGGAGATGTTTCTCCTGATTCAGTCGTTTTTCAATCGCGCCAATGATGTTGAGCATGCCATCCGTTCGTGGAACGGAGGTCAGCACTACTCAAGACGTGCTACTCAGCGTTATTACGAGAAGGTGATGCGCCACATGAAGTAAGAAAATTCTTTAAACTACAAAAAAAGAGATGCAATCCAAATGGGTTGCATCTCTTTTTTGATTTTAGTTGCGGAGGCAGGACTCGAACATGCGACCTCCAGGTTATGAGCCTGGCGAGCTACCAACTGCTCCACTCCGCGATCATTTCTTCTAAGCGGGTGCAAAGGTACGACTATTTTCTTAAAATCCAAAATATTTATCCGTTTTTTTTGTAATAATATTGTTTTTCACGTGTTTTCCATAAAATAATTTGGCTGTTTGGAAAGTATTTTCTAATTTTGCACATTGTATTCAACATGTGCAATACGAGTAATTTGGGAGGATAGAAAGATGTCAATATCAAAGACCAGACAAAAATTGGTAGACGTGGCACGTCAGTTGTTTGCCAAGAACGGGATGGAGAATACGACGATGAATGACATTGCCATTGCTTCTGGTAAGGGCCGCCGTACCCTCTATACCTATTTTAAGTCAAAAGAGGATATTTATTATGCCGTCATTGAGGGTGAGTTGGAGCGTCTGTCCGACAAGCTCGACGAGGTGGCTGCTCGTAAGATTCGTCCTCAGGACAAGGTGGTGGAACTGATTTACACCCATTTGAATATGATTCGTGAGACGGTGGTGCGCAATGGTAATTTGCGTGCCGAGTTCTTCCGTAATATATGGATGGTGGAGAAGGTCCGCAAGAGTTTTGATGCGGCGGAGATAGAGCTTTTCTGTAAAGTATTCCGTGAGGGCAAGGAAGACGGCGAGTTTGATATCGACAATGTTGATTTAGTGGCTAATATCACCCATTATTGCATTAAAGGTTTGGAGGTGCCTTATATCTATGGCCGTATTGCCCACGGTCTCTCAGAGGAAGCCACGAAGCCGCAGGTTGCCAAGTTTGTCTATGGTGCCTTGGGACATATTACCATCAAGAATACTTAGAGATCATCAATCAAACATTAGTATATTAAAGATTAGAAAGAATTATGGGATTATTAGAAGGTAGGACAGCCCTGATTACAGGTGCTGCACGTGGCATTGGAAAAGCCATCGCATTGAAGTTCGCCGAGGAAGGTGCCAACATCGCATTCACAGACTTGGAGGTGAATGAAGAGACAGAGAAAGAGATTGCCGCTAAGGGTGTGAAGGCAAAGAGCTATGCCTCCAACGCTGCCGACTTTGCTCAGACGGAGGAAGTTGTGAAGGCTGTGAAGGAAGAGTTTGGTTCTATCGATATCCTCGTGAATAACGCAGGTATCACCAAGGACGGACTGATGCTCCGCATGACCGAGCAGCAGTGGGATGCTGTGATAGCCGTTAATTTGAAGTCTGCATTCAATTTCATCCATGCCTGCGTACCCGTCATGATGCGTCAGCGTGGCGGTTCCATCATCAATATGGCATCCGTTGTCGGTGTACATGGTAATGCCGGACAGGCAAACTATGCCGCATCGAAGGCAGGACTGATCGCCCTTGCTAAGAGTATCGGTCAGGAGATGGGTCCCAAGGGTATCCGTGCCAATGCCATTGCCCCCGGTTTCATTGATACCGCTATGACACAGGCATTGCCCGACGATATCCGTAAGGAGTGGATCAACAAGATTCCATTGCGTCGCGGAGGTCAGGTAGAGGACATCGCCAACGTCGCCACCTTCCTTGCCAGTGACATGTCCAGTTACGTCAGCGGTCAGGTCATTCAGGTAGATGGCGGTATGAACATGTAATCCATCGAATTGGTGATTATGCAGAAGAGAACATGGGCAGCAAGGCTTTTACTACTGGTATTCTTACCAGTACTCATGTTCTCTTCCCTGCATATTCATGAGTATGCGGCAGCGGAGGGCGAGTGCTATGAGTGTGCCAATCATCTGCATCATAGTGGACATATCTCTCTCCAGACAGCCAGTTTACATGACTGCGTGCTTTGCCAGTTCGTCACGTTGACTTTCGTGGCAGCGGTTGCCGTGGTACTGTTGATGGCAGTACAGGCACTGGCAGTCATCTTTGTTTCCCCCACAGCGTATTGTCCATCCACATCACGCCGTCAAAACGCCCCCCGAGCCCCTCCAGTTATCTGATTCTTACTACACATTAATTATAATAGTAATTAATCAGATAACACAAAAATGAAGACAATATATTTAGTATTGCTGTCATGGGTGTGCCTTTGCACGTCTGTGTCAGCCGAGCCATTGGCTCACAAGGCATCGTTGCAAGGAAAGGTGATGGATGCCGTAGACGGCAGTCCCGTAGTGGGAGCCAGTATCTATTTACCCCTGTTGAAACAAGGGACGGTGACTAATGAAGAAGGTTTCTATCGCATAGACGACCTTCCAGCAGTAAAGACAACGATACAAGTCAGTTATGTAGGTCACCTGACCATTATCGAGACCATCGACCTCCGTACGGTCCATGAACAAGACTTTTTGTTGCAGGAGAATAACGCCATGCTGAAAGAGGTCGTCGTGACCGGTCTGACCGGTAATGCCCGTGCCGACCATTCCCCTGCTCCAGTTTCTGTTGTGGCACCATATATTCTGCAGAGCACCTCATCCACCAATATCATAGACGCTGTCGCCCGTCAGCCGGGAGTTGATCAGATCACCACAGGCTCGGGAATCTCCAAACCCGTCATCCGTGGACTGGGCTATAACCGCATTGTCACAGTCAATGACGGCATCCGTCAGGAAGGACAGCAGTGGGGTGACGAGCATGGTATAGAGGTAGATGCCCAGACCGTCCATTCCGTCGAGATACTGAAAGGTCCCGCCTCGCTGATGTATGGTTCTGATGCCATGGCAGGTGTGCTGGTGCTCCATGAGCACCCCGTGATGCCCCTTGGACAGATGGCGGCGACCGTAGGAGGTGAGTTCCAGACGAATAACAGCCTGTGGGACTATACCGTTGATTTTGCAGGCAACAAAGGAGGTATCGTATGGAATGGCAGATGGAGCCAGAAAGGAGCCAGTGAATACGAGAACAAACGAGACGGGAAGGTATGGGGCTCCCAGTTCAAGGAGCGAGCCTTCACCGGTATGCTGGGTCTGAACCGCCGATGGGGCTATTCCCATCTGAAATTCTCCACCTACCATATTAAACCCGGACTTGTGGAAGGAGAGCGTGACGAGGAGACAGACGCTCTGTTACATTCAGAGGCATACCAGAAGATCTATCACCATAAGGTCGTGCTCGACAACTCCTTCATCCTCGGTGACGGCTCGTTGAAAGCAGTACTTGGCTATCAGCAGAACCGCCGTAAGGAGTTTAAGGAAGCTGATGAGTCAGGTCTCGATTTCCGCCTGCATACCATCAATTACGATGTCCATTATACAGCAACGAAAGAGTTGTGGCAATGGGCAGCGGGTATCTCCGGTATGTGGCAGCACTCTGAGAACCTCGGTAAGGAATTCCTCATCCCGTCCTACCGCCTGTTCGATATCGGTGCCTTTGCCTCTGTCACCCGCCATTTTGAGAAATGGACCGTGAGTGGAGGACTCCGTTTCGACCACCGCCACCTGCATAGCTATGCCCTGACGGACGATGGCGAGGAACGTTTTGAGGACTTCAGCCGCAATTTCAAAGGACTGACCGGTAGCCTTGGCGTTATATACCGCATCACCCCTCAATGGAATGCCCGTCTGAATCTCTCGCATGGTTTCAGAGCCCCCAATATCAGCGAGTTAGGCTCCAACGGTGAGCATGAGGGCACCTTCCGCTATGAGATAGGCAACCACTCGCTGTCGCCAGAGAACAGTTGGCAGTTCGACTTGGGAGTGGACTATTCCTCAAGCATCCTCTCAGCACAGGCTTCCCTGTTTGCCAACCATATCAATAACTATATCTTCCTGCAGCGGTTAGACCTGGCAAGCGACGAGTTCCAGTACATGTCCGGTGATGCCCGTCTGTGGGGTGGGGAAGTGGCTGTCGACCTGCATCCTATAGAGCCTCTGCATTTCGAGAATACTTTCTCGTATGTCCATGCTGTGCAGTTGCACCAACCCTCCGAGAGTCGTTATCTGCCCTTCACGCCAGCCCCCCGCTGGACGAGTGACTTGCGTTATGATATCATCCGTGACGGGCAAGTGTTGAACAATACCTTTATCAGTGTCGGACTGGAGTGTTACCTCCGTCAGAGCCATGTGCATACCGCCAACGACACAGAGACGGCAACCCCGTCCTATACGTTGTTCAATCTGTCGTCAGGTACAGATGTCAAGTGGCACGGCAAGCGGGTCGCTTCCGTCTATCTGACAGCGAAGAACCTCTTCGACAGAGCCTATCAGTCACACCTCAGCAGACTGAAATATGCTGACGGTCCAGGTATCTGTAATATGGGACGTAATATCGGCATTAAGGTCTTAATACCGATTATGTTATAGGATTATTTCCTCTTGAACTCAAGCGTCTTAGGGAGTTTCAGCCATTTACCGTTCTTCGGTATCTTGACAGTGCTCCCTTTTTCCTGCTTGAAAATATAGATGGAGTCGTTCTTACGAGTCAGTGAAGCCGTCAGGTCCTCACTGCCGAAGTCGTTGATCATCGTCATCGTCGCCTTCTTCTCACTCTCCACCTTGGCATCTACCATCACCCAGCAGAACGAGTTATGCCTCTTGCCCAGATAGCCAGGCAGTTCCCCGTACAGGTCCTGCCCTGCAATCCTGATGTTCTTATCATAGAAATTAATCCGCAGGAATACCTCATACTCATCGTTGACGAGATAGCCCTTGAAAGTGCTTTCCTCCTTTTGTGCAAAGGCGGTAAGAGCTAAAAGACACGTTATGAATGTTATACCGATTCTTTTCATCATGCGGCAAAGGTACTAAATCTATATCAATTATTTGTATAAAAGGCTAAAAATATATCGACAAACGTTCTCAATTTAAAAAATATTTAATTAACTTTGCAGCCGTTATACTAGTATAAGATGGGAAGAGAAATGTTAAAGCCTGATTGTATCTTTGAGTCGAGCTGGGAGGTTTGCAATAAGGTAGGCGGTATCTATACCGTTCTCTCTACTCGCGCAAAGACATTGCAGGATGCTATGAAGGACCAGATTATCTTTATTGGTCCAGATTTTTGGCAGGAAAAAGAAAGCCCATACTTCCGTGAGGACAAGGCGCTCTTTGCCGAGTGGCAATGGGAAGCCAAGGAAAACGGACTGACGGTAAGGGTAGGACGCTGGACAATTCCTGGAGAACCAATCGCTATCTTAGTGGATTTCCGTCCGTTCTTTGAGAAGAAGAATGAGATTTACGCATGGTTGTGGGAGCACTATCATGTTGATTCACTGCATGCTTATGGCGATTATGACGAGGCATCGATGTTCTCGTATGCTGCTGCTTTGGTAGTAGAGAGCTACTACAATCACTATCTACTGAAAACAAAGAAACGTGTGATTTACCATGCTAACGAATGGATGTGCGGACTGGGTGCATTATATATAAATAATGTGTTGCCTCAGATCGGTACCATCTTCACGACCCATGCCACCAGCATCGGTCGTTCTATCGCAGGAAATCAGAAGCCCCTCTACGACTATCTCTTCGCTTACCATGGCGACCAGATGGCTGATGAGTTGAACATGCAGTCAAAGCACTCTATCGAGAAGCAGACGGCGATGTTTGTCGACTGTTTCACGACGGTGAGTGACATCACTGCCAATGAGTGTAAGGAACTGCTTGACAAACCCGTTGACGTTGTACTGCCTAACGGTTTCGACAACAGTTTCGTGCCCAAGGGAGCCGCCTTCACCAAGAAGCGCAAGGCAGCACGCAAGCGTCTTTTGGAGGTTGCCAATGCCCTGTTGGGTGAGAATCTCGATGATGACACGCTGATTGTATCCACTTCCGGGCGTTATGAGTTCCGTAACAAGGGTATTGACGTCTTCGTGGAGGCAATGAACCGTCTGCTGCGTGACAGGGAACTGAAGAAGAAGGTGCTTGCCTTCATCGAGGTGCCCGGTTGGGTAGGAGAGCCCCGTAAGGACTTGCAGGAGCGTCTTGCCAGCGGACAGTCTTACGACACCCCGTTGGAAGTTCCGCAGGTGACCCACTGGTTGCATAACATGAGCCACGACAATGTGCTGGGTATGATGAAATACTACGATATGCACAACCGTAAGGAAGACAACGTGAAAGTCATCTTCCTGCCTTGCTACCTTGACAGCAAGGATGGTATCATGGATATGACCTACTATGATGTCGTGCTGGGTAACGACCTTTGCATCTATCCCTCTTACTATGAGCCATGGGGCTATACCCCACTGGAGGCTGTTGCCTTCAAGGTGCCCTGTATCACTACCGACCTTGCAGGATTCGGCTTGTGGGCTAACAAGGTGTTCGGACACTATGGTGAGCTGGAGGATGGTGTGAAGGTGATCCATCGTACCGACTACAACTACTCAGAGGTGGCAGATGCCATCAAGGATACCGTCGCCACATTCTCCGCGATGAGTAAGAAGCAGGTTGACGAGTGTCGTAAGCATGCTGATGAGCTCTCGAAGAAAGCCCTTTGGAGCGAGTTCATCAAGTACTATTATGAGGCATACGACATCGCTCTCCGCAAGGCAGAGGAGCGTATGAAGGCTAAGCAATAAGAATATAAAGAAACTCAATACAATTATTAATTATGAAAATTAAAGCTGATTATGCTAATGCTCCGCAGTGGAAGGAGTTGATGGTAAAGTCAAGTCTTCCCGAGCAGCTGAAGTGTTTGGACGAGATTGCCCACAACATGTGGTGGGTTTGGAACTATGAGGCACGTGACCTGTTCCGTGACCTTGACCCTGAGCTTTATCACGATGTGAAGCACAACCCAGTGATGTTGCTGGAGCGTCTGAGTTTTAAGCGTAAGGAAGAGATACTGAAAGACAAGGCACTGATGAAGCGCATCAAGAATGTCTATGACCTGTTCCGCAAGTACATGGACGTGAAGCCTGACGCCAGTCGTCCTTCTGTTGCTTACTTCTGCATGGAGTACGGTATCCACTCAGCCCTGAAGATCTATTCAGGTGGTCTGGGAATGCTTGCCGGTGACTATGTGAAGGAGGCTTCCGACTCTAATGTCGACATGTGTGCCGTCGGTTTCCTCTATCGTTTCGGTTACTTCACACAGAGCCTGTCGATGGACGGACAGCAGATTGCCAACTACGAGTCACAGAACTTCAGTTCACTGCCTATCGTGCGTCAGCTCGACAAGGACGGCAATCCTCTGGTGATTGATGTTCCTTACACCAACTACCAGGTACATGCCTACGTATGGTGTGTCAATGTCGGTCGTGTGAAGCTCTATCTGCTCGATACTGATAACGAGATGAACTCCGACTTCGACAAACCCATCACACACAGCCTCTATGGCGGTGACTGGGAGAACCGTCTGAAGCAGGAGATCCTGTTGGGTATCGGTGGTATGCTGCTGTTGAAGAAACTCGGTATCAAGAAAGATGTCTATCACTGCAATGAGGGACATGCCGCCCTCTGTAACCTGCAGCGTCTGTGCGACTATATCGAGGGTGGTCTGTCATTCAACCAGGCTCTGGAACTTGTCCGCGCCTCTTCCCTCTATACCGTACATACCCCTGTTCCTGCTGGTCACGACTACTTCGACGAGGGTCTGTTCGGTAAGTACATGGGTGGCTACCCAGCCAAGCTCGGTATCTCATGGGACGAGTTCATCGGTATGGGACGTACCAATCCAGATGACAAGGGTGAGAAGTTCTGTATGTCAACCTTCGCCTGCAACACTTGTCAGGAGGTGAATGGTGTGTCTAAGCTGCACGGATGGGTCAGCCAGCAGATGTTCGCTCCTATCTGGAACGGTTACTATCCAGAGGAGAACCACGTGGGTTATGTCACCAATGGTGTGCACTTCCCCACCTGGTGTGCTACCGAGTGGCGTCGTGTCTATGCTAAGTACTTCGACGAGAAGCACATGAGCGACCAGTCCAACGAGGAGATCTGGCATGGTATCTACAACTGTCCCGATGAGGAGATCTGGGCTACCCGTCAGGCTCTGAAAAAGAAGTTGTTCGACTATATCGCTGTTCAGTTTACGGAGACATGGTTGAAGAATCAGGGTGATCCCGCCCGTGTCGTGAAATTGGTAGAGCGCTTCAATCCTAATGCGTTGGTTATCGGCTTCTGCCGCCGTTTTGCTACTTACAAGCGTGCCCACCTGCTGTTCACCGACTTGAACCGTCTCTCTAAGATTGTCAACAATCCTGAGCGTCCTGTTGTCTTCCTGTTCGCAGGTAAGGCTCACCCAGCCGATGGTGCTGGTCAGGGACTTATCCAGAAGATATTCGAGATCTCACAGCGTGATGAGTTCCAGGGTAAGATAATCTTCCTTGAGGACTACGACTTCCTGTTGGCTCGTCGTCTTGTCAGTGGTGTTGATATCTGGATGAATACCCCGACACGTCCTCTCGAGGCTTCTGGTACATCAGGTGAGAAGGCTGAGATGAACGGTGTTGTCAACCTCTCCGTGAAAGACGGATGGTGGCTGGAGGGCTATCGTGAGGGTGCCGGATGGGCTCTTACCGAGAAGCGTACCTACCAGAACCAGGGCTATCAGGATCAGCTCGATGCCGCTACTATCTATGGTCTGTTGGAGAACGAGATTATCCCTCTCTACTACGACAGAGACAAGAAGGGCATCAGCAAGGGCTGGATCAAGGTTATCAAGAACTCTATCGCACAGATTGCTCCTCATTACACCATGAAGCGTCAGCTGGACGACTACTATTCTAAGTTCTATGAGAAAGAGGCTAAGCGTTTCAAGGAACTCTCTAAGAACGACAACCGTCTTGCCAAGGAAATCGCTCAGTGGAAAGAGGCTGTTGCCGAGCGTTGGGATGCCATCAATGTGGTAAACTGTGAGTGGGACTTCCCCGCAACAGGTGCAGAGGCTGGACAGAAGTATCACCTCAAGTACGTCATCAACGAGCAGGGTCTCGATGATGCAGTAGGACTGGAGAAGGTGAATGTCTATGTCGACAAAGAAGGTCATGAGCGTGTCTATAACGTTGAGCCACTGAAGATGACCGGTAAGGATGGAAACAACTACACCTTCGAGGCTGACCTCGCTCCACAGCGCTTCGGTCAGTATAAGAGTGCTGTCCGCATGTATCCGAAGAACAAGAACCTGCCTCACCGTCAGGACTTCTGTTACGTGAAGTGGCTGGAGTTGCCTTCTATGTAATCTCCAATAAAGATTCTAACATAAAAGGATGGCATCTGCGTTTTGCAGGTGCCATCCTTTGTTATTGTAAGTGCCAGTCAACAGGCAGCTTGACTATTTCAATTGTCCGGCAATAAACTGCTCTAACTGTTCTCCTCGTAGTCCGCGACGCAGGATCTTTCCCTGCTGGTCGACAACGATAGTGTGGGGGATACTGGTGATGTTGAACATCTGGGCGGCGGCATTCTCCCAACCTTTCAGGTCGCTCATCTGCGGCCATACGATACCCAGCTGGTCAGTGGCTTGTTTCCAAGCATCGCCATCCTCATCGAGGGAGATACCCACAAAACCAAGACCCTTGTCTTTGTATTTCTTGTAAATCTCCACCATCAGCGGAGTCTCCTGGCGACAGGGACCGCACCAGCTTGCCCAGAAGTCGAGCACGGTGATTTTGTTTTTCCTCACCTCACTCATGATGCTCATGGGAGCACCCTCGATAGACGGCATGGTGAAGTCTTCAATGACAGCACCTTCCTCAGTCTTCGATGCATTCCCAATTTGCTGTTCTATCTCTTTGATGGCACTACGCTGACGCAGTTCCGCAGGCATCATCTTAATCAGACGCAGACGGTCCTTGTTGGGGATGACCTCCTCGGGGAACATTGTCAGCAGGAAATAGCCCAACTCATTCTTGATGTTACGCTCCGTGAAGTCAAGTACCACCTTGGCATGACGCTGGTTGAGCTTCTCAATCTGTGCCATCGCCTTCTGTTGCTCCTCCTGTGTTGCCTTCTCATTGGCAAAGACTTTCTCCGCGATATTGTTGATCTCCTTGCCTATCACCATGGTGGAGTCAGACATACGCTGCCACTCGTCGTTGATGGCAGTGCCTCCGACGCGTGAGACACCAGGTGTCTTGGACAAGAGAACCTTGATCGTTCCAGGCTCAATGAAGAGGGGGATGTTCAATGCCTCCTCGTTCTTGCTGTAAATCATGCAGAAGTAAGTGGAGTCTGTCTCACCACTGAGTTCAAACTGTCCGTCCTTGACAAGGATGGTGTCACGGGGAGTCCCTTGCTGGAGGTCAGTTGTCAGAAAGAGGGTATCCCCCTGCACGTCTTCTACCGTACCTTTGATCTGGTACGTATTAGACTGACAAGCAGCAAGCATGATGCCTGCTGCTGTCAAGATGAGAATGGATTTAACCTTCATATATTAAATAATGTATTGGCTGGAGATACTCTCGTTGTTGATGACACGACGGATGGTCTCAGCAAACAAGTCGGCAACACTCAGCTGCTTCACCTTGGCACAACGCTGGGTGTAGGGGATGGAGTCGGTGAAGACAATCTCCTCCAGGGCAGAAGCCTGGACACGCTCACTGGCAGGACCGCTCATCACACAGTGGGAGGCACAGGCACGTACCGTCTTGGCACCGGCAGCCTTCATGATGTCTGCAGCCTTGGTGATGGTACCAGCGGTATCTACCATATCGTCGATAATCACCACGTTCTTACCTTCTACATCACCGATAATCTGCATCGAGGCAACCACATTGGCGCGGGCACGTGTCTTGTTACAGAGTACCAGTGGGCATCCCAGATACTTGGCATAGGTGTTGGCACGCTTGGAGCCACCCACATCAGGAGAGGCAATGACCAAGTCCTCTAAGTGCAGGCTCTGCAGGTAGGGCAGGATGACGTTAGAAGCATAGAGGTGATCTACGGGGACATCGAAGAATCCCTGAATCTGGTCGGCGTGCAGGTCCATGGTGATGACACGGTCGATGCCAGCCACGGAAAGCAAGTCGGCAACCAATTTAGCACCGATGCTGACACGAGGCTTGTCCTTACGGTCCTGACGAGCCCATCCGAAATATGGGATGACGGCATTGATCGTACGGGCAGAGGCACGTTTTGCCGCGTCAATCATCAGCAGCAGTTCCATCAGATTGTCACTGTTGGGGAAGGTACTCTGTACGAGGAAGATGTCACGTCCACGGATTGATTCCTCATAAGACACAGCAAACTCGCCGTCGGAGAAGGTGGTAATCTGCAATTCTCCAAGCGGGCACCCTAAACTTTGGCAGATTTTCTCTGCGAGGTACTTGGTGGCAGTACCGGAAAACACCATGTAGTTTTTGTTCGAGCTCATGTTTATATATAATTTATCCAATTACTTTCCTTAGTTTCTCAAAATGTGAGATCAGTTCCTTGTAGTCAAGTTCCTGATGGATATTAAAGCGGTTCCATAGGTCACCGCATATCACAACACCTCCGAAGCCGAGGTCTTTGGCAACGCGTATGTTGTCGATGTTCATACCGCCAAGGGCGTACACATGACGGTCAATCAGTCCTCGCTTGGCGGCATCTTCCAATTCGTTTGCCGTGAAAGACGACTTGCTCTCTGCAAAAGTCTGACTATCGAAGATGTTCTTCAGGAACACATAGTCCATATGACGCTTTGCCTCCTTCAAGTCCTCTGTCTTATGACAGGTGCAGCTGATCTTCCCTTTGTAAGAGTTAGGTATGGGTGTGTTGATGTCATCCATGTGGATACCTCTCAGCTTATACTCTTCTTTCAGGTAGAAATGGTCGTGTACAACAATCTTAGAGTAATATTCATCAGACAGAAGAGTCAGTAATCGCTCCGCATACATTGGGGAAGAGCCGGGCTTATACAGATGCAGGCAATCCAGTCCCTCCTCGAAGAGTGATGTGAGTATCTTGTCTTCCTCCACGAAAAACGTGGGTTGAGTCATTACAATGAGTTTCATGTCTTTCAGTCTCAATTCATCTGCAAAATTAATAATTTTAATGGAATAATGCAATTTAACCACAATAAAAAGTTATCTTTGCAGTCGAAAAATGATATTTCATCTGTAATAATGGATTTACGTACACCTATTTATATTGTAGAAGAGAAGAAATTGCGGCGCAATTTGTCTCTCATCAAGGATGTCGCGGAGCGGACGGACTCTGAGTTTATTCTTGCCTTCAAGGCGTTTGCTTTATGGAAGACATTTCCCATCTTCCGGGAGTATATCCGTTCAACGACCGCCAGCTCCCTGTCGGAGGCGAAATTAGCCTTTCATGAGTTTGGCAGTAAGGCGCATACCTTCTCGCCAGCTTATACTGACGAGGAGATAGATGAGATTGTCGCATGCTCGTCCCATCTGACATTCAACTCCCTGTCACAGTATGAGCGGTACCATCACCGGGCAGCGGCGTGCTCGATAGGCTTGCGTGTCAACCCGGAGTATTCTGAGGTAGGTACCTTATTATATAACCCGTGTGCCCCAGGTACCCGTTTTGGGGTCACGGCAGACAAACTGCCTCAGCAGTTGCCTTCCGATATAGAGGGCTTCCATTGCCATTGTCATTGTGAGAGTGGTGCCGATGTCTTTGAGCGTACCCTCAGGCATATCGAGGAGAAATTCTCTCCATGGTTCTCTCAGCTGAAGTGGATCAACTTCGGTGGCGGACATCTGGTGACCCGTAAAGACTATGACGTGGAGTTGTTGGTGAGAGTGATGCAGGGGTTCCATCAGCGTTATCCGCATCTGAAAGTAATCTTTGAGCCAGGCAGTGCTTTCGCTTGGCAGACGGGTCCGTTGGTGTCACATGTGGTGGATATCGTGGAGGACAAAGGAATAAAGACCGCTATTCTTGATGTCAGCTTCACCTGTCATATGCCCGACTGTCTGGAAATGCCTTACTTCCCGGATGTCCGTGGAGCTGAGCATGTGGATGTGGAAACAGGGGACTGTGTCTACCGCTTGGGAGGAAATAGTTGTCTTGCCGGTGATTTCATGCGTGCCTGGCAATTCAGTAAGCCCCTTGCAATAGGGCAGGAGGTTATCTTTGAGGATATGATTCATTATACCACTGTGAAGACCAACACTTTCAATGGAATCACGCATCCTGCCATAGGCATGTTGCATGAGGACGGACATCTGGAGATCCTCCGGAAGTATGGGTATGAGGACTATCGTGACCGTATGGATTAAAATTGTTGTCTGATTTTAACGCGGCAGGTTTTGTGAATTCAAAATAAATACGTACTTTTGCAAAAATTTAGCTAAAACTTAAATAAGCATTCGATAATGAATAAACTACTGACTACGATAACGTCCTTATTGCTGGTGGCATGTGGGTCAAATACTGAAGAAGACGGCTTTGATTTAACCTCTCGCTTTAATGGAACGTGGAATATCCATGAGAAGTTTGAACATGGTAATGATGGTGAGATTATTTATCATGCCATCCCATGGGGTGGGTTGGTCGGTTCTATGCGTGAGCGCAATCTTCCTGTTGACTGGACACCCTTTGAGTCTGTCAGTGTAGAGTTTGCCGAGCCGACAAGAGTTGGAACGCAGTTGTTGATCAAAGACAAACTGAGAGTGTTTGGAAAGCCTGGGATAACCACGCTGACCTGTTATTTTGATGGCCAGGATGTTACCCAGATCGATGAAGTGGCTATCCAATCGTCAGATACCAGTACATTAAAGGTGAAGCGGGTCTATCTGACTCCAGGAACCTCTGTCTGGGAGTCAACTCCCATCTGGGAAGGTCATTGTGTCTTTGGTAATTGGGAGAAAGGTTTTGTCATTCCATCTGAGAGTTTCCTGAATGCCCAGCCAGGTGACAAGTTGGAATTCCTCTATGAGATAGACAGAAGTGATCCCAAGGTGGAGTATTGGCAATTCAAACCTATTTATAATGGTACGGAAAAGACACTGGAAGGTAACGCAGACCAGCAAAATGAATGGGGATGCACTCCCGTCGGCGAGTCCGGAGTGTTCCGTGTCAGACTGACTGCTAACGATGTGAGGGAGATCAGAAAAGTCGGCATGTTCGTCAATGGCTACTTTTGTATCGTGTCAAAAGTTAATTTGCTGAAAAAGGGTGTAACACCAGAAATGGCTCAGCAACAATGAGATAAAGGAGAAAATGCCGGATAGAATAATAACAAAAGAAAAATTTTTCAGAAAAAAATAGCAGAAAAGTTTGTCATTTCCGAAAAAAGCATTACCTTTGCATCCGCAATCGAGAGAGATGGCGATAAAATGCGGAAATAGCTCAGTTGGTAGAGCACAACCTTGCCAAGGTTGGGGTCGCGGGTCCGAGTCCCGTTTTCCGCTCACTTATTGAACAAAAAAGAGCGTTAAAGAATGGCTTTAGCGAAATAAATGCCCAGGTGGCGGAATTGGTAGACGCGCACGTTTCAGGTGCGTGTGCCGCGAGGCGTGCAGGTTCGAGTCCTGTTCTGGGCACTCTTTTTTATTCCTTTGAGGGGGTAGTGTCAATTGCGACGTGGGAGTTCGAGTCTCCTCCTCTTCACATAGTTCAGATTCTTTCATGCGGAAATAGCTCAGTTGGTAGAGCACAACCTTGCCAAGGTTGGGGTCGCGGGTCCGAGTCCCGTTTTCCGCTCTTTTTTGAATATTTTAGGAAACCAAACTATTCTATGAATTATTATTTACGATATTTCGACAAGGAGATTCTCGTTGACAATGTGGATGATGCTATTGCATTCCTTGCAGATATTCCTGAAGTGGATATGAACCCGATGCTTGAGGAAGACATACGTATATATTGTGCAAGCGATGTGTATTATCCCAAGCGTTATAAGGTTCGCCCGCGTGTTTATTTCATTATTATAAAGACAGATGCCCCAACGATGCTTGACTTTAAGGAGAAGCGTGCCGTTCATCCTTCACTGGATAGAATTGAGAAACCAATGGCTCCGGTGTTAGTCCGTCTGAATGAGGAGTTGTACGGGTGGTATGAGGGCTCCCTTGATTTTAAGCGTGTATTAATGGTTCCTGGTACTGGTAAATTCCAGTATAGAGATACGCATTTTGTAGCTCAGTGTAAGGCTATGTCAGGTATGGACTGTTATAATCGTATTGTGGAGTATCTGCGTGGTCGTGTTGATGAGCGAAGTCAGTTCCCTTCTGCAAAAGGAAAAAATTTCAGGTTTCATTTCCTCGGACTGTGTAAGTAATACTTTCTTCTGATGAATAAGGTAATGCTGATAGGTAATGTCGGTGCCGACCCTGAGGTGCGGTATGTCGAACAGGGCGTTGCCGTGGCACGTCTGCGATTGGCAACCACAGAGCGCGGCTATACCTTGCAGAATGGCACACAGGTGCCGGACCATACCGATTGGCATAATGTTATCTTATGGCGTAAGCTGGCGGAGATAGTAGAGAAATATGTCCATAAAGGTGACAAGCTCTATATTGAGGGCAGGTTGCGTTATTCTACGTATGATGATAAACAGGGACAACGCCGTTACGTGACAGAGATATGGGCGGATAATATGGAGATGCTGAATGGAAGAGCTTCTACGGACAATCAATGATATTCAAGTGATGGCACCAAATCTTGGTGCCATGATTGCTATTATATTAGCATGTATTTTACTGCTGTTATCTGGCTATGCCTCTGGCTCGGAGATAGCCTTTTTCTCTCTTTCTCCTGCAGACTTGAGCGAGTTGGAAGAGGAGAAAACGGAGCGTGACCGGCAGATATTGCAACTTCGTGAGGAGTCAGAAAGGACTCTTGCCACCATTTTGATTACCAACAATTTGGTGAATGTCACGATTATCATGCTGCTTAACTATTTCTTCTCGCAAGTCATTGACTTTGGGAATGCCTATTGGATGAATTTCTTATGCCTTACCGTACTGTTGACCTTCCTGTTATTACTGTTTGGCGAGATAATGCCTAAGATATTCACCCGTCAGCAGCCTCTTCGCTTCTGCCGTACCGTTGTCAATGGCATCCTGTTCTGTCGTAAGCTCTTTTATCCTTTTGCCACCATCTTGATGAAGTCTGGCATTTGGGCAGGTAAGGTAGTGCAGAAGGAAAGTCATGTGCTGAGTGTGGATGATTTGGAGCAGGCTTTGGAGCTCACTGACAAGGAAGATATTAAGGAAGAGCAGCGTATGCTGGAAGGTATTGTCCGTTTTGGTGACGAGACAGCAAAGGAGATCATGACCAGTCGTCAGGACGTAGTCGACCTTGACTTTAAGTCGTCATTCGATGAGGTGCTGAAGTGTATCGTGGATAATAACTATTCTCGTATTCCTGTTTACCAGGACAATAGTGATAATATCCGTGGTATCTTGTATATCAAGGACTTGCTTCCTCATCTCCGCAAACCTGCTAATTTCCGTTGGCAGTCATTGATACGTCCCCCGTATTTTGTCCCTGAGACTAAGAAGATTGATGACTTGTTGCGTGAGTTCCAGGAGAATAAAGTGCATATCGCCATTGTTGTAGACGAGTTTGGCGGTACCAGCGGTATCGTTACCTTGGAGGATGTCCTTGAGGAAATCGTGGGTGAGATCAACGATGAGTATGACGAGGATGAGAAGAGTTATGTGCGCATCAACAGCAACACCTACATTTTCGAGGGAAAGACGCTGTTGAGTGATTTCTATAAGATTTTGAAACTCGATGATGAGATATTCTCTGAGGTAGAGGGTGACGCTGATTCCTTGGCAGGACTACTGCTGGAAATCAAGGGCGACTTCCCTGAGTTACATGAGAAAATCGACTACCTGAACTTCACCTTTGAGATTCAGGAAATGGAGGAGCGTCGTATTTCCAAGGTGAAGGTGGTGGTTCACCAGCCAAGTTCCGACCAGCCCACCGCCTGATACCACGCCATTTTCTTGATGCCCTCGTTATACTTAATGGAAGTCCTGGTATATCGCTCCAAGGGTATGAACATGCTGACACCGCCGAAACGCTCTTCTGTCACCTCAAAGTCGAAGACCAGCGTGCCTAAGACTTGCCATTGTGTACTCATCTTCTTATATACCACGGCATTGTTGAGGGCTTTCTGCCATTCCTTATAGCTTGTCTCGTTAGCATGGCGAAGCAGGAAGTCGTTCATGTCGTACATCACATGTTCGTTGGCATCGGATACTCTATAAGTATAATAGTATATCAGTCCGTCTGTGTCAATCGTTGTTCCAGGCTCATAGATATCCCTTAGGATACCCTTCGTCGCATTTGCCAACTGTGGCAGGTCTGCCGTACGGATGACAGAGATAGGCAAATGTCCGTCTTCTATGTCTGTCTTTGCATAATAGTCATCACAGGTCTTGGTGTACATCTGTACGTCATCATACAGGAACAGGTCTGGTATAATCTTGTCATAGGGGGCACCTTCACCGGGAATACCGGCTGGTGAGGCGATATAATATTCCGTCACATCCTTCAGTTCATAAGCAACCTCCACATTCTGCATATTACAGCAGTCGGCGAAGATAAACTTGAAAGGGTGGGGCAGTGCTTTCAAGGCAATGTGCAGTGATGGGATGTTCAGCCACATGCCACTATCGCTCACCTTGTTATTACCGTTGTCGACGGCAATCGCCCTGCGTGTCGCTACAGAGTCATTCATAATGACCCACCCGTTTCCATGTCCCCACAGCACCAATCCGTAGTCATCGGCTGGGTATGATGTCATGACTCTTGAAATGACCTCTTTCATGTGATCAGGATCAGAAGTCAGGAAGTCAGATGGATATTTATAGATGGTGTCCGCCGGTTGTTTCTCATTGTCACGTAACCGGATAATGAAAGGGGGCTCCTGTGACCTGGCACGGTCGACAAACACGATCAGGTTGTCGTATCTGGATATCTTCTTTACTCCCTGTATCATTTCATCGATGTCATCTTGTGCATTCCCGGAGAGAGTATTCTCCGCAGCCATATATACGATGACCGTTCGTTTAGCAGGCGTTGTTGACTCATTACTGCTGTCAGAACATGCTGTCAGCAAAATTATAGATGTGGCTAATAAGCAAAGTATCTTTTTCATTGTCATGATGCATTGATGTTGCAAAAGTACGAAATATTTTTTGATATTGTGTCTTTTGTGGATAATTTGTGTCATTTATCTTGTTTAATCGGAGGAAATTTGTATCTTTGCTACCGTTATGACCATTATAGCGATAGGATTACTCATCCCCTTGTTGGGTACAGTGCTCGGTTCAGCATTCGTGTTCTTGATGAAAGACGAGATGTCAGATCGGGTTCAGAAGACGTTGCTTGGTTTTGCCTCAGGTGTCATGGTGGCAGCCTCTGTCTGGTCGTTGCTGATACCTGCTATGGAGATGGAGGAGTCGAAGGGTGCCTGGTCTGTATTGCCGGCAGCCGTCGGGTTCCTGTTGGGCATGGGCTTCCTCCTTGTGCTTGACGAACTGACTCCCCACCTGCACATCGGTACCGATACGCCCGAGGGTCCCCGTTCCCGCTTGTCACGTACGGCGATGCTTGCCCTTGCCGTTACCATCCATAACCTGCCGGAAGGTATGGCTGTCGGTGTCGTCTTTGCTGGAGCGGAACAAGGTGTTGCCCGTTTATCATTGGCGTCAGCTGTAGCCGTATCAATTGGTATCGCTATTCAGAACATACCAGAGGGAGCCATCATCTCCATGCCCATGAGGGCAGAGGGCAATTCCCGCTGGCGTTCTTTCCTTTTAGGCAGTCTCAGTGGTGCCGTGGAACCCATCGGTGGGTTGGCAGTCATCCTGCTCGCCTCCCTGTTGACCCCAGTACTTCCCTATATGCTTGCCTTTGCGGCAGGAGCGATGTTCTATGTGGTTGTCGAGGAACTGATTCCTGAAGCATCCTCCGGCAAGCACTCCAACCTCAGTACCATTGGTTTTGCCATTGGCTTCGTCCTGATGATGGTACTCGATGTTGTCATGGGGTAACCATTTCGACGCAATGGTTAAAACAAGCGTCAGCCAACTGAGCGCAGGACGGACACAAGCCCTTATCCAGCAGCCTCGGCTTCCTTTTTCTTTTTGATAGTGGAAAAGAACAAGGAAGCGAAAAAGAAGCCGCCTGAAGCGACAACTCAAAAATTAGTTTCCTAACACTCTCAATGCAAAAGCACCTAATAAAATGGCAATGGTGAAACTTGACAGCGTACCTATCATTACATATTCGGTGATTTTCACTTCCCTTGCCTTTGTCAGTTCTCCAAAACGGAAGATGGATTTTGCCGCAAGCAGGAAGCCGATTCCCTCCATGCAGCCAACGAGCATAAAAGTCAGTATCAGCACCCTTTCAAGGTAGCCAATCCATGCGCCGGCATTAGGCAGACTGTTCTTGTCATTATTCGATGGTGTCCACTTTGCGATGAATGTTCCAAGCAGTATGGATGCAGGCTTCAATGCCAGCATATAGCACAAGGCAACTATCCATACCCGATAGTCCGAAAACCATTCTGCGCTAATGCACATGTCAGTATCAGTCAACCATACCCACAATCCACAGATAATTGCCAGATGCAGCAACTGGTCTGTAATGAACATCCAAAGTGAGCCACTGCCGATGGCAGATTTGGCATAGTCTATCAGATAATGCGTAAAAAACACTATGACAGGTATCTGCCAGCATTCCCACAAAGCGGCAAACAGCCAGGCCAACAGGGCATTGATACCACTGTGAATGGCAAGATAGCCAAGACGTCTGGCCCCCTTTGCATATTTACCCTCGCATATTTTGTCTGTCTGAAGAAAGAAATCACCGACAATATGGGCTGCAAGCAGTTTGAGAAGTATGAGTATGTTCATTGCTCCTTATGTTTTTTTATGATTGTTTCAAAACGGTCTGAGAATCTGACAAGCAGAGATTCCTTCGCTGATGTCAGTGTCTTGCTGACATTCTGTTGAGATTTGGCTATGGCGCTTGCAATGTTAGCCTGCGAGAGCCCTCTTCCGACAGATAGATAGACGGCATTGGCCTGATTCACGCTCCATCCTGTTATGAGGTCATCTACAAATGCTAGCCCGGCATCCAGTTCCTCATTTACATCTTGCCAGCAGGTATTAACCGCCAGTCGGTTCTTCTCCATTGTGTCAAGTCCCCTGCCTGAAAGTTTGAAAGCCTCGCCGTCAGAAGTGACAATGCTGTCCCCCCGATAGTCTATAGTTCCTATTCCAATGGAAATTCTGGCATCCCATTCTGTTTTGGAGCCTTTTGGTGTATTGGATTTAAGCCCGGCACGCATCATTGATGCAATCTTCAATGACATTTCCGGAGAATCAACCACTATCTGGAAACTATCTCCTCTGAACAGCTCCATACGCATTGGACTCTTGTCTTGCAGATTTTCGACAATCTGATGCAAGACCTGTATCAACAGATCTCTCTTGTCCAGGGCTATCAACTCTGAACGGACTATATCACCTGTTATGACAGCTTTTATCTCCATTTTTATCCTATCTATTGGTTGTCGGGTGCAAATTTACATAAAAGAATTGAGAATAACAACCATTTTTAGTTGTTTCTCTCTTTTACAACCAAAAAAGGTTGTGTTTTGACTTTACAACCAAAAAAGGTTGTTGAAAACAAATAAATGAGCATGCCAAAAGAGTCGAATTGGCTCTTTCGCTTACTCCTATAAGATAAAAGCTATTTCACAAAAAATAAGTCATATTCCACCTGACTTCGGAATTTGATGGACTTCACAGGCCGACCATGCCAGCGGCAGAAGGCGATGTAGTTGTTGTAGATGTTGCTGTCTTCCCGTCTGTTCCAGAAACATTTAACCCAAAATCTTTTGCTGTTTCAAAAAGATTTGCTAATTTTGCCCTTGCATTGCCAATAAGCTTTAGCGAAAGCGGCGGTGCAAAATTTTGTGGGTAATTAACATTAGCGTTGGCTATTATTCAAGATGTTCCGAAACTTGCAGGTAGAAAGAACATACAACGATATAATGGACGCGCCTACTGTCATAGTGGGCGTTTTTCCGTTTTCGTTGTATAGGTTTCCTGCAAGTACCTGGAACATCAAACGGGGATTCGTCCACGTTTTGTGTCCTTACGGGTGCTTGCAGGTAATTGTTTTGTTTGGTGGCACGACGCATTATAAAACTATAATGCTACATGGCTAAATCATTGATTGAAGAGCTGCCCCGCATCGTGAGCGAGGGTCGGCGTGAGGCTGCTCAGATACTGGAGCGGCTGAGTAGTGGTACGCAGATTGGTTTGCAGACCAACGAACTGGTGTTGCCGAGTAAGGACGTGAGCGGACTGTTCAAGGGCAGTTCGCCTCAGATACCTAATGCCTTCAATATGGCGGGAGGCAATGGCGAGTGGATGAACCGTCTTATCTATGGCGATAATCTCTTAGCAATGCAGGCTCTGCTGGCTGGGGATGCCCAAACGGGATTGTTTTCGCTTCGCGGAAAAGTCGATTTGATATATATTGACCCGCCATTTGATTCGAAAGCAGATTATCGCACAAAGATTTCCTTGCCCGGAACGGATATTCAGCAGAAACCAACGGTTATTGAGCAGTTTGCATATGCGGATACATGGGAGGAAGGGACGATTTCCTACTTAAAGATGATTTATCCAAGATTGACACTTATGAGAGAGATGCTTTCAAGTTTCGGAAGTCTCTTTGTACATATTGATTGGCATATTGGTCATTATATGAAAGTAATCCTTGATGATATATTTGGAAAAGAAAAATTCAGGAACGAGATAGTATGGCAGTATTCTGGCTGGAACAAGAAACTAAAGAATTCATTTGAAAAGCGACATGATGTAATACTTTATTATTCGTTAGATGATGAAGGACATAAATTCAATTCATATTTTGAACAGTGGGAGTCTGAAGAGGAATATATAAAACGGAGAAAACAAAAAGCATATACCGATGAAAATGGTAGAAAATATGTAATGTCGGATGCTGGAAATGGCAATCGAGTTAGACGATATGTTGATGAAGCAATGAAGGATGGAGTCGTTGTAGATGATGTGTGGAATCTGGATAAATTAAACAATTCTGCTAAAGAAAATGTTGGCTACGCCACCCAAAAACCAGAAGTCCTCCTCGAACGCATCATCAAAGCCTCATCTAACGAAGGTGACCTCGTCTGCGACTTCTTCGGTGGCAGCGGCACGACGGCTGCAGTCGCCGAACGATTGGGCAGACGATGGATTACCTGCGACATCGGTAAGCCTGCTTCATTGGTGATGCGCAAGCGGTTTATCGATCAAGAGGTGAAGCCCTTCCTCTATCAGAGCATCGGTGACTACCAGAAGGAGGCCTTCCGCAACAACAAGCGCTATAAGCATGTGGGCGACTTGAGCCAAGTGGTGCTGGGGCTGTATGGAGCATTGCCCTTCACCCCAGAGCAGGCGAACGACCGTAACTTTGGATATATTAAAGGAACGCGGACATTGGTGATGGTGGATTCGCCTAATCGCCTGACAACAGCCGCTACGATTCGTCGGGCCGTGGAGGCTAAGGCCTCGTTGTTGGGTGGAGATTGGGAAAAGGTGGTCGTTTTAGGTTGGAACTTCGCTTTCGATATCTCGCAAGCCATCCAGAAGTATCAGGACTCGAACGTGGAGGTGCTGGTGATTCCACCCGACCTGCTGGATAAACTGGCAAAGAAGGGCTACAAGAAACTGATTGACGACAAGTCGGTACGCTTCTCGTCGCTGCAATACTTAGTGGCGAAGCCGCTGGTAGTGAAGCAGCAGGGCGAGCAGGATGAGATAGACGTGGAGTTAGAGAACTACGTGTTGCTGTCGCCCGACAACATCCCATTGGACGATAAGGACAAGGAGAAACTTCAACAGGTGTTGGAGTGTGACCCGCTTTCGCTGATAGAGTACTGGAGCATCGACCCTGACTACGACGGGGTGACCTTCCGCTCAACATGGCAGGACTATCGTGAGAACGTAGATAATGACAACGACCCGCTACATTGTGTCTATAAGACGCGACTGAGAGTGGCTCATAAGGATCAACGACGGGTGTGCATCAAGGCCGTGGATGTGTTTGGTTTTGAAAGTCAAGTAGTGGAGAGCGTATGAAGACAAATGGAATGAATGCTTCGCTGGAGTTAGCCAAGCGACTCAGCGAGACTGTAAATGCAGCATGGGAAAGTGGTGAGCTGTTGGAACAGGTGACGCCCACGACCCAAGAGCTGTTGAAATTCTGGTTCTCGGAGGAGTACTGCTCTTTGAGGAATCGTAACTTCCATGCGGGTCAGCGTCAGGCAATTCTCAACATTGTCTATCTGCATGAGGTGATGGGTGTTAAGAATGTGATGGAATATTACGAGCAACTGACACCTGACCTAATGCCTGTTGTGGAGTTAGCAACCTTAGGACAACAGAAATATCAGATGTCTAAATATGCAGTAAAGATGGCAACGGGTACTGGCAAGACGTGGGTAATGCATGCCCTGTTGCTTTGGCAGATGTTGAATGCTCGTCACGAAGATGTTAAGAGTGGGCGTTTTACAAAAAACTTCCTGATAGTGGCTCCGGGTTTGATAGTTTATGACCGTCTGCTGGATGCATTCTGCGGTCGTATGCAGCGAGATAAAGAGGAACGGGATATTGAAACCAATGACTTCTATCTAAACCAGGAAGTCTTTATACCTGTTCACTATCGGCAGGAGGTTTTTTCGTTTATCCAGAACAATGTGGTGACGAAGGAAGAGGGCATCGGACGAAAAACAACAGGCGACGGGCTGATTGCACTCACGAACTGGCATCTGTTTGAAAACCAGATGAATGACGAATCAGCAGAACCACAGCAGATGGATGTGCCGGGCATCATCAACGAACTGCTGCCCATCCGTCCAGGCAAGGCTGCAGGCAATGACTTAGGTATGTTGGATCGTCGCTATCTGCGAGGTTCAGAATTAGAGTATCTGGCAGAGTTGGAAGACATCATGGTCATCAACGATGAGGCTCACCATATCCACGAGCTGAAACGGAATGGCGAAATAGAGGAAGTGGAATGGCAAAAAGGACTGAACGTCATCTCAGAAAAGAAAGGTGAACGATTCTTCCAAGTGGATTTCTCGGCTACGCCCTACGACCAAAGAGGATCTGGCAAGAAGGCACAGAAATGCTACTTCCCGCATATCGTCGTAGATTTCGATTTAGCTACTGCTATGCGTAAGGGCTTAGTAAAAACGTTGCTTTTGGATAGGAGACAAGAGCTGACAGAGCTGAAGGACTTGGATTACAAGGCAGTTCGAGATGAGCGGAATAAGGTCTGCGACCTGAGCGACGGACAACGGCTGATGCTACGTGCCGGATTGGCAAAACTGAAAAGACTGGAAACAGAGTTTACGGCTCTTGATGAAAAGAAGAATCCAAAGATGCTGGTCATCTGCGAAGACACGTCTGTGGCTCCTTTCGTAAACCAACTGATGTTGGAAGATGGATTGGCACAAGAGGATGTCGTCACCATCGACAGTAATGCCAAGGGTGAGGTAAGCGAGGAGGAATGGAAAGAAACCAAAAAGAAACTCTTCGACATCGACAAATATCAGAAGCCAAAGGTAATTATTTCTGTATTGATGCTGCGTGAGGGTTTTGATGTAAATAATATCTGTGTGATTGTACCGCTGCGCTCCTCGGAGGCTCCTATCTTGTTGGAACAGATTATAGGCAGAGGCTTGCGCCTGATGTGGCGAGAACCAGATTATCAGAGCATCAAGGAACTTGACCGAAAGCGGGTGCTTCAACTCCACACGCATCCCAATACTTATATTGATATGCTGAGCATCATTGAGCACCCAGCCTTTTTACAATTCTATGAAGAATTATTTGCTGAAGGACTGGCAGCTGAGGATACTGGCGAGACAGGCGCAAGTGGTGCAACAGGTGACTTAATCAGAGTGGGGTTACGTGAGGACTATGAGCAGTTTGACTTTGAATGGCCCATGATAGTCAGAGAAGCGGAAGAGGAACTGGAGGATATAGAGATAGACATCAATAGCCTAATGCCTTTTACTGCCTTCCCTTTAGCAAAATTGCGCCAGTTCCTGGCTCAAGATGGAGAGACGTTTATCTCCCAAGAAGCAATTTCAAAAACGCAGTTCGGAAGATATAAAGTTACAGCAAATCTGTTTACGGCAACGGGTTATAATGAATATTTGCAGAAATTACTTCGGACAATAACCCTGAGATTTGACAGAGTCACTTCTCATAGAGAGATGCCTGTGCCTAATCTGCAAATCAATGAGGCAAAGACTATCGCTGTTGTAGATAGATATATACGCACCCGTTTGTTTGGTCAGCCATTCAATCCGTTTAATGGTAGCGACTGGAAGATTTTGCTCTCAAAGGATGCGATAGTGACAAAGCATATCATTGAGGAAATGGCTCGTGCTATCTTCAATCTGCAAAACAACATCATGACTACTGATGCACAAGTCGTTCATACAAAGTTCTCGTCTGTAGCAGAAATCAAGATGCGAGAATCATTCTCGTTGGAGGTAAACAAATGCATCTATGAGCGATTAGGCTATCCTTCCAGTAGAGGTGGGTTCGAAAAGGCTTTTATCATGTTTCTTAATACTGATGGAGAGGTAGAGCGATTCTTGAAAATCAGTGAGAACATGCATCCTTTTGCTGTCATTTACTATATGCGTCGAGATGGTTTAATGGCAACCTATCATCCAGATTTTATTGTTGCAACACAAAAGAAAATATATTTGATAGAAACAAAGGGCAATGATAAGCTATTCGATAAGAATGTACGCCAGAAACAGACAGCCGCTGTAGAATGGACACGTAAAATTAATGAATTAAGAAAAGAAGAAAGAATGAATCGTGAATGGGAATATGTGCTTATCAGTGAGGATAATTTCTATGGTCTCTCTTCTAACGGAGCATCTATTACGGATATATGTGAAAGATGCAAAGTATCTTTGTCTGCAGCCATGGGTGAATTGTTTGTTTAATGAAAAATGACGGGACTCAGAATGATTCGCTCTTAGTCAAATATGACAATATTATTTGAAAATATGACTGGCGGAATGAAAAATCTGCCAGTTGTATTGTTTAATAATAGTATCAGAAATTTGAAGAACACTTACGTATTTCGCAAAAACATATAACCATATAACATGATGTGGCTCAAATGCCCTTGTACAAAGGGATTGAGCCATGTTACATGTTGCTCAAACATGTAACAAACATGTAACATACATATAACATTTGGGTGAGAAGCATGTTATATGTATGTTATATGTTCAGCAAACATATAACATGCTTTAAAGCCTCTGGTTATCGGGGTTTGCGCCCTGTCATGTTATATGGTTATATGTTTTTGCGAAATTCTTTTTTTATTCAGCACAGAGACACCGTATGCGGGTTGCGAAGCCCTAGGCTCCGAGGCCCGAAGCCCTGGGCTCCAAGGGTCGGAGGTACGGGCTTCAAAGTACAACTATAGGCATCGTCAATGAAAACCCTATCATGCAGAATTGCAATCCAATATGGTTTGCAATGTAAATCAATTTGATTTACTCAGTAATTCAATTTGATTTACTTTGCAAATCAATTTGATTTACAATGAAAGGAGGCATCCTTTACAATGGTTGTCGCTACTGGTGTCAAAGGTATCAAGGGTGATAAGGGATGTTTTCATAGGAATCTATCAATCTGTCAGCCTATCTGTCAGCCTTATAATCCACTGTTTGTCAGTGCATTATGTCCTCTCGCTGATAGATTGACAGATGTTTTTCGAATTTTAAAACTTAGGTAAATAAAAAAGAGGGGAGATATTATACATATTTGATAATTTATTTGTATCTTTGCACCGAAGGCGTTTCAAATTACAGTCCTGAACACGTACTTGCAGTGAAATAAAGAAAAAGTATAACTGAAAAATAATGCTATGGATTTAAAGGAAATGTATGGTGGCGAGAACCGGCAGATTACCGACGGTAACTATGACCAGGCACTCGCCGTCAAGTGTATTAACGGCACCTTCGTCGGCAAGAAAACTGAGCATACCATTGCTTTCAAGGGTATTCCGTTTGTTGGCGAACAGCCCGTCGGTAAAAACCGTTGGAAAGCACCAGTGCCCTATGTACCGAATGACGGTGTGTACGAGGCATACTACAATGCGAAAACCTGCTCACAGGCACCTGGTGACATTGCCGCCGAGTATGTGCAGGGTGAGGACTGCCTGTGTCTGAACATTTGGCGAGCTGACGATGCGACTACACAGAAAAAGCCTGTCATGGTATGGATCCATGGCGGCGCTTATGAAGTCGGTGGTACGGCAGACCCCAACTACGAGTGTCATAACTTCGTCGAGGAGAATCCAGATGTCATCGTCGTCTGCGTTGGCTACAGACTCGGAGTGCTCGGCTTCTTCCACTTGTCCCACCTGTCGGATGGCAATGACTACCCGGACGCACAGAACTTAGGACTCATGGATCAGGTGATGGCGCTCAAGTGGGTACATGAGAATATCGCAGCCTTCGGCGGTGACCCGGACAACGTGACGATCTGGGGCGAATCAGCTGGTGCGGGATGCTGTACCATGCTGCCACTGGTTAATGGTGCCCAGAAGTATTTTAAGCGTGTCATCGCACAGAGCGGTACAGTAGGACAAACGAGGTCTGCCGAGGAGGCTATCCGTTTCACGGACGAGCTGATGAAAGAACTTGGTTGCAAGACTGTCGCAGACCTGCAGAAGGTCAGTGTCGAGGAGCTTGTGGAGACGTGGGGACGCTTGTACGGACTGTTCCAAGTGCTTGGAATCCGCACAGCCCCTGAGCGGGACGGTAAGATTCTGCCTTTGGAGCCGTGGAAGGAGTATGCGAACGGTGCCGCAAAGGATATCGTGTTCCTTCAGGGCTGCAACAAGGATGAGTTTAACACCTTCGTGCCTCCCTTCGGTGTGGAAGGCTTCACCGAATGGGGTAAGCAGCGCCTGGAAGAGAATCTGGCAAGGTTTACCGACGAAGAGAAAGCGCTGGTGAAGAGCTTCTGCCAGAGTGTGGAGGGTGAAAGTTACGAGCCATACAGCCGAGTGTTTGGACAGATGCTGTTTATCGTACCACAGATCAGACTGTCAGAGGAGCAGACCAAGGCAGGTGGCAAATCGTACACCTACTATTTTACAGTAGAGTCCATCCTGCCCATTATTAAGGCAGGGCATGCTATTGAGGTTTCGACATTATTCAAACATCCAGAGGATACTTGCTTTTCAGGAAGGGCGTTTGACGAGACCTTTGCGAAAACACTGCGCAAGATGTGGGTGCAGTTCGCCAAGACCGGCAATCCATCACTTACCGCCGACCTGTCGCCTGACGGCAAGGCAAAGGAGTGGCCGCTCTACGACCTGAAGGACAAACAGGTGATGGTGCTCGACGAGCAGGACATCCATCCTGCTAAGGAGTCAGACCTGAAGATTGTTGATTGGGAGAGGACTTATTTCCTGACCAATTATTACATGCCTTAATTGGCCCACATAACCGCCCGAAAGTTATAGTCTCACTTTCGGGCGGAATTTTATAAAAGGTAAAGAAATGAAACGAACGATACTATTTACTTTATTTATAATTATAGGCACACTGTCAGCTGGTGCCCAAGGGTATGCAGGATATGATGTTCAGTGTGAGGATACTTGTTCCCATGTGCATGGCATAGACATGAGCCACTATCAGGGGAACGTGTTTTGGGAGACAGTAGGTGACAATACGAAAATGGCGTATGTCTACCTGAAGGCGACGGAAGGTGGGGACAGGATAGATGAGATGTTTGAGCGTAACATCAATCTTGCTCACCGCTATGGTCTGAAGGTGGGCAGTTACCATTTCTATCGTCCGAGAGCTGATCAGACAACCCAGTTGGAGAATTTCAAGACCCAGTGTCTCCCAGGAGAGCAAGACCTGATCCCGATGATTGACGTGGAGTCATTAGGAGGTCTGCCCGTCCATGAGTTCTGCGACTCGCTGTTGAAATTCCTGGATTTGGTGGAAGAGGCTTACCGGCAGAAGCCATTGGTGTACACCTATCGTAATTTCTATAATAAATATCTGTTAGGCAAGTTAGATGACTATAAACTGATGATTGCCATGTACACGGATGAGGAACCTGTCCTTGCCGATGAGCATGACATCATCGCCTGGCAGTATACCGGCAAAGGAAGACTGACGGGTGTCAGCGGCTATGTGGACAAGAGCCGGCTGATGGGTCGGCATAAATTACGCGAGTTGCGTTTCAGACATCACTGATTACTCCTCGATGTGTGAGAGGGAATGGGCGAGGTTGGCGAAGAAATTAGTGACAGCCTCGCTGGGGTAGTAGCTCATATATTTAGCAGAATGGCGTACATGCCACATCATCGCCCCAGAGTTGTTGGTACTGACAAATACATTCTTTCCTTGGGTGAAATACCAGTCGGCAACCTGTTCACTTGTGGTGTTGAGAATATCGTCAGCGATGCGTATAGTATCCTTATTGACCTTTACTGTTGTAAAGGGAATCTCTTCCTCCTTGAAGTCAAAGAAATGGATCAGTAATGCCGCTTCAAGTCGTGTTATCTTCGTCATCCGCAACTTCTTGATCCATGAGGAAAGCTGCTCGTAATTGATTTGGTCCTTCGTGGTGCGAAGATAGATGCCCAGCTCTACCAGATGACGCATGTTGATGCCCTGTGTGAGGATGTAGCGTGCCAGCCGGATGATATTATAAAGTAATTCGAGGGTAGGGGTCTCACCTTCCTTCTCAGTCAGTTGACGTAGCTGATGGTTCAGGAGAGGGTTGGTAAGCCGCTGCTCCTCATCCTTCACAATTTCGGTGTCCGCCAGTCTGGCACTCTCTTGCCACTGTGTGACTTGTTCTGTGGTAAGCTTTAAGAAAAAGTCTTCTTTGCAGGCAACGATGCCATCATAAACCCATGGTGTCACATCATGCATCTGGGAGAGCTGGTATAGTCGTCTCCATTTCCATGCAGACATAGGCTCTATTTGCTCCCGTTGTCCGAAAGCCCCGCATTTAAGCAGTCTGAGGAAGTTGCGTTGTATGATATCCATTATGAGTATTTTCTAGGGTAGCGGAAAAGGATGGCAAGCAAAGACACAAGACCTAAGAGGAATGGATAATAGAGGTAGGGCACGATACTGATAGGGTTGATGGCGGCAAGTCCGCCAGCCATCAGTAACTGGGCACCGTAAGGGATGATTCCCTGCATCATACAGGAGAAGGTATCGAGTATTGACGCACATTTGCGATTGTCAACTCCAAACTGGTCGCCAATCTTCTTGGCGATACCTCCGACAGTTAAGATTGCGACCGTATTGTTTGCGGTACATATATTCACCAACGATACCAGTAGGGCAATCGACAACTCCGCACCTCGCTTGCTGCTGGTCCTCCGTGTCATAAGCTGGATAATGAAGTCTATACCTCCATTATGCTTAATAAGCTCCAGCAAGCCACCAGCCATGATCGTGATGATAATCAGTTCCCCCATGCTTAAGATACCGTCGCCCATCGCCTTCAGCCATCCGTATATATCGAAGGTGCCATAGCTGAGTCCGATGATTCCGGACAGCAATATGCCGAGGGAGATGACAGCCATCACGTTCATGCCGAGAATCGCTGTGACAAGAACGACTAAATAGGGGATGACTTTCAGGTATTCCACTTCGCCAACCTGATGTGACAGTTCTGTATGGATACCCATAAACAGATATACAATCAGCATCATAATGGCAACAGGCATGACGATATAGGAATTGACACGGAATTTATCACTCAGACGACATCCCTGTGTGGAGGTCGCCACGATCGTCGTGTCAGAGATGAACGAGAGATTGTCACCGAAGAAAGAGCCTCCCACTACGATGGCGACGATCATCGGCAAGTCTATTCCCGTATGAGCGGCAATACCCGAGGCAATAGGAGTGAGTGCGACAATAGTACCCACACTGGTACCAATGGAGATGGATATGAAACAGGCGGCGATAAATAGTCCCGCCAGTAACATGTTGGCAGGTAATAAGGTGAGGGTGAGGTTGACGGTGGCATCAATAGCACCCATCGTCTTTGCCGTATTGGCGAAAGCACCTGCCAGAATGAAGATCCATATCATCAGCATCATCTGTGATGTTCCGGCACCACGGCTGTATATGTCGATACGTTTCCTTAGGGGGATGCCGCCGGAAATAGTAACGGCATAGATACTTGCCACCATAAAGGCAACGGTGATAGGTACTTTATAAAAGTCACGAGCGATGATGCTCGTGACTAAGTAAAGTACTATAAACACCAGAAGCGGTGATAATGCGATGATTCCTTTTTTCAATTCTTATTGTCAGTTATAATGTTACACCATTCTTGAAGATGGAAATCTCACGATAGCCATTCGCTTCGTTGCGGGCATGCTCGCCACTTGCCACGGCAAGAACCTTGTCGATAAACTCAGGAACGAGTTCCTGCATGGTGCGACCCTCAACCAACTGTCCCGCAGAGAAGTCTACCCAGTGGGGCTTGTTCTTGGCAAGGGTAGGGTTGGTGGCAATCTTCATGGTAGGTACGAAGGTGCCGAAAGGTGTGCCACGCCCAGTGGTGAAGAGCACGATATGACAGCCACAGGATGCGAGTGCCGTAGAGGCTACCAAGTCGTTGCCGGGAGCAGACAGCAGGTTCAGTCCGTCATGCTGCAGACGGTCACCATATTCCATCACACCACTTACGGGAGCCTTACCGCATTTCTGCGTACAGCCCAAAGCCTTGTCCTCCAGGGTTGAGATACCACCCGCCTTGTTGCCCGGACTTGGATTCTCACCCACAGGTTCACCGTGTGAGAGGAAGTAGTTCTTGAAGTTATTAATCATCGATACCGTCTGGTCAAAAAGCTCCGTGGTTTTGCAACGGTTCATCAGAATCGTCTCTGCACCGAACATCTCAGGAACCTCTGTCAGTACGCTGGTACCGCCCTGTGCTACCAACCAGTCGCTGAATTCACCTACCAATGGGTTGGCGGTAATACCGCTGAATCCGTCAGAGCCACCGCATTTAAGACCAACACGCAGCTTGGAGACAGGAACATCCTGTCGCTTGTCCTGACGGGCTACATCATATAATTCACGGAGTATTGCCATTCCAGCCTCCATCTCGTCGCCTTCGACACGCTGTGTGACGAGTAACTTGATGCGCGACTTGTCATAATCACCCAGCATTGCCATGAAGTCCTCAGGTTGGTTGTTCTCACAACCCAGGCTTAATACGAGTATACCACCGGCATTAGGGTGCAGGCAAATATCGCGCAGGACCTTACGGGTATTCTCATGGTCCTCGGACAGTTGTGAGCAACCATAGTTGTGGTGCCATGTCCAGACAGCGTCAATATCCTTCTCGCCAGTCTCCTGACGTAATTGTTGGGCAAGGCGTTCTGCGATACCATTTACACAGCCGACTGTAGGTACAATCCATATCTCGTTACGTACTCCAACGTCCCCGTTCTTACGTACATAACCTTTAAAGGTCCGGTTTTCGTTTTTAATAGTAAGCGGCTCGTTTACAGGATTATATGTGTACTCCAGTGTACCACTCAGGTTCGTCTTGAGATTGTTCTCATTCACCCAGTCGCCAGCTTTCATGTCTTGACGTGTATGACCGATAGGATAGCCATATTTAATGATGTCCTCGCCTTCCTTCACATCTTTAATTAAGACTTTGTGACCTGCCGGTGTGTCTTGATTCACAATGATTTGTTTTCCGTCAATATCAATGATGTCTCCCTTCTTTTTGGGTTGAAGGCATACTACCACGGAATCGGCGGGATTAATCTTCAAATAGGTTTTCATTTCCATAATTGTATTTGTTTAAGTAGTTTATCCAATGTTTTTACGGCGATAGAAATCAATATTCTCCTTTGTCAGCAGTTCGATAGGCATGTAGTTGACAGGCTCTACCTCTTTTTTCAGCACGATGGCGTTAAAGAGTGTCTCAATACAGGAATATCCCTGCATATACCCGTGCTGTGCAATGAGGAAGGAGATACTGCCTTGTCGCACACATTCCGCATTCTTGGGGACCATGTCATACCCCATGATCTGAATATTACGCCGGTTGGAACGTAACAGGTATTCACCCACCAGATGTGCCTTGGAGTTGAAGGTGATACAATGGTGGGTTTGCGGATGCTTGCTGAAAAAGTCGTCAAGGATAGCATCATAATTCTCACGCTTCTCGTCCAGTGAGAGGTTAACCTCATTGATAGCCACCTCAGGGAAGTGGTCGTGCATATAATGGCGGAAACCCGTCTCACGGTTCTCTTGTTGTTTTGAGGCGACGTTGCCATTACGCATCTGTTTCATCAGCATGATTTCCTTCTCATGGGGAGCCATCATCATCAACATGCGTGCTGCAAAATAACCGCTCGAGAAAGAGTCTTGTCCATAGAAGGACAGCGGCTTGAGGTCGGGCATATAGGAGTCGAGCAGGATAAACGGAATGTCCTGTTCGTGCAACTGGTCAGTGAACTTACGGGTGACATCCAGTTTCGAGGGCACAATAATCACACCATCAGGCTCCTGTCTCAGACATTCATTGGTGACTTTCGAGAAAGTCTCGGTAGAGAACCGGTTGTAGTACATCATCTTCTGACTGACACGGAAGTCGCTGCGGCGTTCACAAGCATCAATGACACCTTCCTCCACCTCTTCCCAATAAGCCTCAGACTCATGCTTGGGAATAATGCAATAGAAGGTATATGATTTGTTGTAAGCGAGGGCTGAGGCGTACATATTGGGCTTGTAGTCCATTTCCTTTAAAGCCTTCTCCACCTTCTCCAATGCGGTCTTCGACACGTTGGGGCGTTTATGAAGCACACGGTCTACCGTTCCGACGCTAACTCCGGCACGCTCAGCGATATCCTTGATTCTGATTTTACCAGTATCCATGTTCATTTGTTAATTTGAATGCAAAGATAGAGAAAAAAAAACGTTTACGGAATTATTTAGGAATATTTTTGCCGATTATTTTGGTATTTGGACATTTTGTGCTATCTTTGCCAACTGAAAAGACGTAATTTTAATTAATACTAAAACAAATGGCTAAAATTGTAACCTTAGGCGAGATTATGCTCCGCCTTTCTCCTAACGGTAACGACCGTTTCATTCAGAGTGAATCATTCCGTATTATTCCTGGTGGTGGTGAAGCAAATGTTGCTATCTCAGTGGCAAATTATGGTCATGAGGCTTATTTCGTGTCTAAACTGCCCAAGCATGAGATTGGTCAGATTGCTGTGAATGCCATGCGCCGTTATGGTGTGAACACTGATTTCATCGCCCGTGGTGGTGACCGTGTTGGTCTGTATTATGCAGAGACAGGTGCCTCTATGCGTCCTTCAAAGGTGATCTACGACCGTGCTCATTCTGCTATCGCTGAGGCTGATCCCTCAGACTTCGATTTCGATAAGATTATGGAAGGTGCCGCATGGTTCCACTGGTCTGGTATTACTCCTGCCATCTCCGACAAGGCTGCAGAGTTGACCAAGCTTGCCTGTGAGGCTGCCAAACGTCATGGCGTGACGGTTTCTGTAGACCTGAACTTCCGTAAGAAGCTGTGGACTTCTGAGAAGGCGATTTCTATTATGCGTCCTCTGATGCAGTATGTGGATGTATGTATTGGTAACGAGGAGGATGCAGAACTCTGTCTCGGTTTCAAGCCTGAAGCCGATGTGGAAGGTGGTAAGACTGATGCTGCTGGTTATGAGGGCATCTTCAAGCAGATGAAGGAAGAGTTCGGCTTCAAGTATGTGGTATCTACCCTTCGTGAGTCATTCTCTGCTACTTTCAATGGTTGGAAGGCTTTGATTTATGATGGTAAGGAGTTCTATCAGTCTAAGCGTTACGAAATCAATCCAATCATTGACCGTGTTGGTGGTGGCGACTCCTTCTCCGGTGGTCTGATTCATGGCTTGCTCACCAAGCCGACTCAGGGTGAGGCTCTTGAGTTTGCTGTGGCTGCTTCCGCTCTGAAGCATACCATTAATGGTGACTTCAATCTGGTAAGTGTTGAGGAAGTAGAGTCGCTTGCAGGTGGTAACGCAAGCGGACGCGTTCAGAGATAATATCGGAATAACGTAATCTCGAAATATCGAAAAAATTATGGCAAAATTTGATAAGATAGCCGTCCTGAAGAAAATCGGCGATACGGGTATGGTCCCCGTGTTCTATAATAAAGACCTGGAGACTTGTAAGAATGTGGTAAAGGCATGCTACGAGGGTGGCGTTCGTGCATTTGAGTTTACCAACCGTGGTGACTTTGCCCAGGAGGTATTCGGTGAATTGGTGAAGTGGGCGGACAAGGAGTGCCCTGAGCTTGCCTTGGGTATCGGTTCAGTAGTGGATGCTCCCACCGCAGCCCTTTACATTCAGTTAGGTGCCTGCTTCGTGGTTGGGCCGCTGTTCAACCCCGACATTGCACCTGTCTGCAACCGTCGTCTTGTTCCCTACTGCCCAGGCTGCATGACCGTCAGTGAGATTGGTAAGGCACAGGAGTTGGGTTGCGACCTGACGAAGGTGTTCCCTGGTGATGTCGTTGGTCCTAACATGGTGAAAGGCTTGAAGGCTCCAATGCCTTGGTCTAAGATCATGGTGACAGGCGGTGTCGCTCCTGAGGAGGAGAACCTGCAGAAGTGGTTCAAGGCTGGCGTATATTGTGTCGGTATGGGCTCTAAGCTCTTCCCCTCTGACAAGGTAAAGGCTGGTGACTGGCAGTATGTAACCGACAAGTGCAAGGAGGCACTCGGTTATGTGGCTAAGGCTCGCGCTTAATCTTACAGTCGTTATTCTTTTCTCAGCTTGTTCACCGTCCGACAAGGCAGCGGTGGACAAGCTGAATTCACGTTCTTATGCCTGTCACTATCGTCATATTGACTCTACAGCTTATTACGCCCAACAAGCCTATCATTTGTCGGAAAGCTATGCGGATGGAAAAGCGGAAGCACTCAACCATTTGGCTTTTGTCAGTATCGTACGGATGGACTATGCCCGTGCGGAGAAACAACTGAGAGAAGCCATATCGTTGACCGACAATCAGATTGAGTTGTTTGTGGCAGAGGTACAACAGATGCGCCTCTGTCAGCGTCGTTCCCGTAACCGGGAGTTCTACGAGCATCGTGAGCGTGCTATCGGGTGCAGAAACCGTATTAACGAAGAGCGTCTTGCTTTGTCAGACCGTCAGTTCCGAAGACTCGTTTATGCCGAGAGTGAGTTTGCTATCGTCAACTCCACCTATTACTATTATGTAGGACTGGAACGGCAGTCTATAGAAGCATTACAAGAGGTTAATATGGATGAGATACGCCGTGATACGGCACAGTATCTCAACTATCTCTATAACGTGGGAGCAGGAGGTATCATCACGGAAGGAACGGATGATGATATCTATCGGGCGGAAGTGGAGAGTCTTGACCGTTGTCTGAGCATCTCCCAGCGTTATCACTATCCTTATTTCGAGGCGAATGCCAAAGAGGCACTTGCCGAGCATCTGGGAGACGTAGACCTCGCCCAGGAGGCGTTGGAGGGTTTCCAGGCTTATGGTGATGTCTACCAGATAGCGGGTGCCTATCGTACCTTTGCCTCCTGCTTTCATGCCATGGGAGATAATGGACGGGCATTGGAATATTTGCATTATGCTTTGTCCGATAAGCGCATTAACCAGGCTCCTGACTTGGTGGCGAGTATCCGTGAACAGATGAGTGTGGCTTATTCTGCCGTTAATGATAAGCAGAACAGCGACCTCAATCGTAATATCTATATCGACCTGCAGGAACAGACTCGTCAGGACCGGGAGTTAGAGGCGCGGGCTGCCATGTATGATGAGGCAGCTGCCCAGCTCAACTGGATGATGGGTGCTGTGGTGATAGCTATCCTGCTCTTAGTATTCCTCTTGTGGTTGTTCAACCGGATGAGTAAGCGGGAGAAACAGAACAGTGAGTATGATGAGTTGTTGGAACTGAAGGCTGACGAAATCGCTGAGGCACAGTTGCGTGTTGAGAGAAATGAGCGTCGTCATCTGGAACAGCGTGCCAAGGTATCGATGGTCGTGAGCGTCACCCCGCTCATCGACCGGATTATTCATGAGATAAAATATATAGGCACTATAGGAACTATAGATACTATAGGATCTATAGACTATATCCGTGAACTGACCGACCAGATTAACACACAGAATGACATCCTGACCCATTGGATACAGTTACGGCAGGGAGAACTGAGCCTGCATATAGAGAGCTTCCCCATTCAGCCTCTTTTTGATATCCTTAGCCGCAGTAAGACGAGTTTCCAGATGAAAGGCATAGACCTGACAGTGGAGCCTTCTGATGCGGTAGTCAAGGCTGACCGCGTGCTGACGCTTTTCATGCTGAACACGCTGGCAGACAATGCCCGTAAGTTTACCGAGCAGGGTGGGAGGGTGAATATCTATGCCCAGGAGACTGCCGACTATGTGGAACTCTCCGTTGTGGATACGGGAAGAGGAATGTCTCAGGAAGAACTGGCACAGGTGTTCAACCATCAGGTGAAGGGTGGACATGGTTTCGGCTTGATGAACTGTAAGGGCATTATTGAGAAATACCGTAAGATCAGTCAGATATTCCAGGTATGCCATCTTGCCGCTGAGAGCGAGGAAGGGAAGGGAAGCCGCTTCTTCTTTCGGTTGCCGAAGGGAATCAAGCGTATCATCCTCCTGCTGTTAATGTTCAGTACCTCCTCTCTCATGATGGATGTCTCTGCTCAGGACCATCTGTCGATGGCGCATGTCTTTGCCGACTCTGCCTATTTCTCCAATGTCAACGGTACCTATGGCAAGACCTTGGAGTTTGCCGACTCCTGCCGTAAATACCTGAATGCGCATTATCTCCGGCAATATCCCAAAGGACACTTGCTGATGCAACGCCAGGGGAATACTTCCATGATGGCACCGGAGATACAATGGTTGCATGACAGTGTCAATACCAACTACCAGATTATCCTTGATATCCGTAACGAGAGTGCGGTGGCTGCCCTGGCACTCCATGAGTGGGAACTCTATGCCTATAATAATAAGGTGTACACCCAGCTCTTCAAGGAACTCTCTGCCGACAATACCCTTGCCGACTATTGCCGTATGATGCAGCAGTCACAGTCTAACAAGCGTATCGCCATCATTTTGTTGATATTGATGCTGTTGTTGATCATACCAGCCTATTATATGCTCTACTATCGTCACCGTCTTTACAACCGCTTCCGCAAGGAGCGAATGCAGAAGACCAATCTGGAGATGGCAGAGGATGAGTTGCGGAGAGCGGAACTGGAGGACAGCAACCTGCATGTGTCGAATGCCGTGTTGGACAACTGCTTGTCGACACTCAAGCATGAGACGATGTACTATCCCAGTCGTATCCGCCAACTTGCAGATAAGGGGGATACACAGTCGATGCTGGAGGTTGCCTCCTATTATCGCGAGCTCTATGGACTGTTGAGTGAACAGGCAATCCGTCAGACTGAGCAGGTAAAGCTGCATCTGAAGAAAGTGGACCTTTATGGACAGGAAGTACTGGGTGATGAGCACATGCTGCGTTATCTCTTTGAAATCCTGAAGGGGGAAGTGTCGGCAACAGTGAGAGACAGTCAGTATCTGCTCTATACCATCCGTCGCCCTGATTTGGTATTGACGGACGAGGAAGCTGCCAACCTGTTTACTCCCCAAATGGATAACATTCCCTATCTGCTCTGCCGACAAATTGTCCGTGACCATGGAGAGGCGACTAACCGGCGTGGTTGTGGCATCTGGGCGGAAGTGGAAGATGGAACAACATGGATAAAAATAACACTACCAAGATATGGAAAACTTTAAGTTGATTATCGTTGAGGACGTGCCCCTCGAACTCAAAGGCACAGAGGGTATCATACGTCATGAGATCCCTGAGGCAGAAATCATCGGTACTGCCAGTAACGAGGTAGAATACTGGCGGGTCATCAAACAACAGCAGCCCGATTTGGTGCTGCTTGACCTCGGACTGGGCGGCTCCACCACGGTCGGTGTGGAGATATGCCGTCATACCAAAGAGTCATACCCGCAGGTGAAGGTGCTCATCTTCACCGGTGAGATCCTGAACGAGAAACTATGGGTTGACGTACTGGATGCCGGTGCCGACGGTATCATCCTCAAGAGCGGGGAACTGCTGACCCGTGCTGATGTCCGTGCCGTCATGGAAGGTAAGCAACTGGTGTTCAACGAACCCATTCTCAAGAAGATAGTGGAGCGCTTCAAACATGCGGTATCCTCCCAGCTGGCACGTCAGGAGGCTTTGGTCAATTATGAGATAGATGAGTATGACGAGCGTTTCCTCCGTCATCTTGCTCTGGGTTACACCAAGGAACAGATCACAAACCTCCGTGGTATGCCTTTCGGGGTGAAGAGTCTGGAGAAACGACAGAACGAGCTGGTGCGTAAGCTGTTCCCCGGCGGGGAGAGTGTCAATGCTACCCGTCTCGTCGTCCGTGCGCTGGAACTCCGTATCCTTGATATCGATAATCTGGAACCCGATACAGAATGAAACGAGTCCTTCCCTATATCGCCCTGTTCCTCTTCCTGGCAGAGATCGTCCTGATTCTCGTGTCATGGCTCATGAGCGCCGCACTGCCAACCAGTGGGGTGCGCTCTATGCTGTCGGGAGAGGGACTGCGCTGGTTTATGGGACATTTCGGTAATATCCTTGCCACTCCCCAGTTGTCATGGCTAATCCTTGGTGCCATAGCTCTTGGGTGTCTGAGATGCAGTGGTGTCTTTACCCATTCCTCTCCCCGCAGTTATCGGGAGCGTCGTGCCCTGTTGATAGGAGGAGGTGCCTTGTTGGTATGTATAATAGCCATTCTGCTTCTGACAGTCGTGCCCCATGCTGTCCTGCTGAGTGCCACAGGTGACTACATCCCCTCGCCATTCTCCTATAGCCTGATACCTGTGTCATCGTTCAGCCTCTGTGTGTTCAGCATTGTCTATGGGGTTATTGCCGGTACCTTCCAGTCACTCCGTGACGTCTATGACTCCCTATTATATGGTATCCGATGGGCTGCTCCCTGTGTCTTTTTCTATATTTTATTAATCCAATTTTATGAGTCGCTGAGGTTCGTCTTCGGCTAAAACACTTATTTTTAGGTATCAAGGACAGCGGAGCGAAATTCATCGGTGCGGTCTCTACCGACGGCTATAACTTCAGTGACTCTGATGCTGTCGTTGATGGCAAGTTCATCGGTCTTCCTCTGGATGATGTCAATGAGGATGACAAGACGGATGGGCGTATCGACGCATGGATAGCAGCTATCTCACCTAATCTTTAATCAAGCAAGGACTATGACTCAGACGGAAATCATGCCTATCGACCTGAAAGTATTGATGAACCACATCTATGAATATAAGAAAGGTGTGCGTCAGATGATTCTCTTCACGATGAACAAGCGTTACGAGCAGTTTGCCACACAACGGCTGGAGCGGCAGAACATCCCGTATGTGCTGCAACCGGCAGGTAAGAACACGCTCAACTTGTATTTCGGCAAGAAGGAATGTCTGGATGCCATCCGTCTGATAGCCACACGTCCACTGAACGAGCTGACACCGGAGGAGGACTTTATCCTCGGTGCGATGCTGGGATACGACATCTGTGCCCAGTGTGAGCGGTATTGCGAGCGCAAGTGCCGTACCTGTCAGAAAGCTCAGTAGGGTAGTGATATTCTTTTAGAAATTAATCATAAAGTTTTTTACCCTTGCAACCGTTGCCACCTTGCAACACTGTCTGATAATCAGCGTGTTACGTGTGGCAACGAGGTGACAAGGGTGACATCGAATAGCGGTTTTGACCTTAAAATGAGTAAAAAAACGAGGTGCTTCCTCCTTGCGCAGCCTTAGGCTCCATGGGTCGAAGCCTTAGGTGCCGATGGTCGAAGGTACGGGCTTCAAAGGTTGAAGCCTTAGGCATTGCAAATGAAAACAATATCATGCAGAATTGTAAATCAATTTAAATTACTTTGTAATTCAATTTGATTTACTCAGTAATTCAATTTGATTTACTTTGCAAATCAATTTGATTTACAATGAAGGGAGGCATCCTTTACAATGGTTGTCGCTACTGGTGTCAAGAGTAAGCGGCACCTCCTGCTGATGGAGGTGCCATAGCTGCTAATTTATTGATGAATTTTCTTAGGTTTTTGAAGGTCCTGATTGTCAATGGATGTCTCGGTGCATGACAGAATTGATTTTGTCACTAAAACATTCGTTTATCTGGTGGAAAATGTGTACCTTCGCAGCCAAATGAAGATAACGAAGAATAAATATCTGTTGGGGTTTGCTGTTTCTGTGATACTTCTCGCTTTTGTCAAAATGATTTTTCCCAGTGTGGCAGAACCTCTTCAGCAGCATGAAGCAGTCGTAGTGCAGCCAGACGTTGACGATGCTCAGATAGTACTGAGTTCACGTTCAAATGTCATCTCCCGTCTTTCCACTAAAAAGAAACATCGTATCCGTGGTGTTAATAACTATCGAGAGGCATTTCCTGATAGTCAGGCGGTGCAAATCATGGCTGCCGAGAAATGGGGGGTGCGTCCTGTTAAGAATCGTGAGGATGCAGAGAGACGTAAGAAGGAGTTGGTATATGTGGGGTCCAATCCCTACTATCATGTAGACCCATTGTATAGCAGTATTCCGTATTTGGTACCTCGTGCAGCAGTACTCTTGCAAGATATCGGACAGGCATTCTACGACAGCCTGTACGTGAAAGGGGTTCCTTTTAATCAATTTATTGTCACCAGCGTGTTACGCTCAGAGTCCGATGTGGTAAAACTGCGCCGAAGAAACGGCAATGCGACGGAGCGCAGTTGTCATCTCTTCGGCACGACATTTGATATTTGCTATAACCGATATCATCCTGTCACTCAGCCTGTTCGCGATGATACGTTAAAGTGGGTGTTATGCGAGGTGCTAAGGGATATGCGTGAACAGGGACGCTGTTATATTAAGTATGAAGTGAAACAAGGTTGCTTCCACATGACCGTACGTTAACGGCTCATGAGGAAAGCCTTGAAATCATCGAAATTCTTCGTCATCTCCACACTCTGTTTCTTCCCCCTCATGAAGGCTGCAAGGCGTTCAGGAATCTGAATGTCACCACCGATGATGTTGTCGACCGTCTCCTTGAACTTCGCAGGATGAGCCGTCTCACAAAACACGCCGACCTCATTATCCTTCAGTCCCTCCTGCAGGGCACGATAGCCACATGCGCCATGGGGGTCGAGGGTATAGCCTGTTTCCGCATAACACTGACGCATGGTCTCACGGATTTGTTCGTCACTATACGTGGCACCGCTGATAAGACTGCTGATTCGCTCATGACTCTTGCCATAGAGGTCGTAGATACGTGCGAAGTTGGAGGGATCACCCACATCCATCGCATTGGCAAGAGTCTGCACGGAAGCTTTCGGCTCGTACTTCCCTGTCTGCAGGTATTTATAGAAGATGTCGTTGGCGTTATTAGCAGCGATAAATCGTTTGATGGGCAGTCCCATCTCGTGTCCGAACAGGGCAGAGCAAATGTTGCCGAAGTTGCCACTGGGTACACACATGACGAGATTATCAGCTTTTCCAAGTGCTTTCATCCTGGCGTAGGCATTGAAATAGTAGAATGCCTGAGGCAGGAACCGGGCAACATTGATGCTGTTGGCAGAAGTTAGTTTCATGTGATGATTCAGTTCCTCATCCATGAAGGCAGATTTCACCAAAGCCTGACAATCGTCGAAGACACCATCCACCTCGACTGCGGTGATATTCTTACCAAGGGTGGTAAATTGGCTCTCCTGAATCTTGCTGACCTTTCCTTTGGGATAGAGCACATAGACGTGGATGCCCTCCACACCAAGAAATCCGTTGGCTACAGCCGAACCTGTGTCACCACTCGTGGCGACGAGGACGTTCACCTGTTTATTCTGAGTATTCCGAATGAAATACTGCAACAGGCGTGCCATGAAACGGGCACCTACGTCCTTGAAGGCGAGGGTAGGACCATGGAAGAGTTCAAGGGTATAGATATTGTCCTTGACTTTCACCACGGGACAATCGAACGACAATGTGTCGTAGACAATCTTCTTCAGGGCATCAGCCTCCACATCCTCACCGAAGAAAGCATCGGCAACGGTATGGGCAATCTCCTGGAAACTCTTCGTCTCGATGGTGTCGAAGAACTCTTTTGGTAGTTTCTTGATGCGCTCAGGCATATACAGACCTCGGTCTTCGGCAAGTCCTTTGACGACTGCTTTGTGCAAATCAGCGATGGGCGCTTTCCCATTGGTAGAATAGTATTTCATATCTTCATTAATTCGTTCATAAATTCATTCAGTCTCAATAAACCGTAGGAGCCGTTGACACAACTCTCCTCATCATAATGCTGTACCTCATCAGGGACGATTCCTTTGTGCCAGATGATGAAGGGTACAGGTTCGTTGACGTGGATACGCATCTCGACAGGGGTGGGATGGTCAGGGAGGACAGCGACACAGACATCCTCATCCATCTCGTAGATAGCCTCCAGGATGGGCTTGATCAGCCGCTTGTCCAGATAGTCGATGGCTTTCAGTTTCAAATCCAAGTCACCGTCATGTCCTGCCTCATCAGTTGCTTCCACATGTACAAAGACGAAGTCGTCTGTTCTCAGTGCGTCAATGGCGGCCTCTGCCTTTCCTTCGTAATTGGTATTGGCAAGACCTGTAGCACCGGGAACCTTGATGATACGCAGACCAGCATAACGTCCGATACCCTGGATGAGGTCGACAGCAGAGATAACAGAGCCACTCTTTACTTGCGGATATTGTGCCATCAGTGTCTGCATCGATGGACGATAGCCACCGCTCCAGGGCCAAATGCTGTTTGCCTGACGCTCTCCCTTTTCCGCTTTTGCGATATTATAGGGATGCTTGGCAAGCAATTCCTGCGATCTGAGTATGAGGTCGTTGATGAGGTCGGCTGTCTCTTGGGGAGTCATGCGTCCCTTTTCTGTTGAGACGGAGTCGCAACAGACAGTGTCATCTGGCTTTACCAATAGCGGGCGCCATGGTTCGTTGGGATGGTCATGGGGTGGGGCACATACGATATGCTTGTTACCACCCTTGATGACCAGCAGGTGGCGGTATTGTATGCCCGTGATGAATTTCACCCGGTCACTGCCCAGGTGTTCATTCAGATATTCAATGAGGATGCGGGCATCATCTGTTTCCAGATTTCCCCCATTATGGGTGATAATCTTTCCATCCTCCAAAGTGATGATATTACAACGGATGGCAAAGTCATCATCCGTCATCTCATAGCCTATAGAAGCAGCTTCCAAAGGACCGCGTCCCTCATATACTTTGTTAAGGTCATAGCCGAGGATGGCTGTATTGGCAACCTCAGAACCAGGAGGAAAACCTTCAGGAACGGTTATCAACCGACCTGTACGTCCCTCCTTAGCCAGTTGCTCCATGTATTGTGGACGGGCATACTGCAACAGGGTCTTATCACCCAGTCTGGCGACAGGATGGTCTGCCATGCCGTCGCCTAATATAATAATGTGCTTCACTGCTTAAATATTAGCGATAGACATAATATTCGCAAACACACCAGCGGCAGTCACGGCAGCACCGGCACCATAACCCTGGATGAGCATGGGGTACTCCTTGTAACGTTCCGTAGTCAGCAGAACGATGTTGTTGGAACCCTCCAGTCCGTAGAAAGGATGACCGTAAGGCACTTCTTTCAATGCGACATTCGTCTTGCCATTCTCCATGGTTGCCACGAAACGCCAACGCTTGTTCTCTGCCTCCAATACCTTACGGCGAGCCTCAAAGTCAGCATCCAGTTCAGGAAGACGCTTCCAGAAGTCATCAATGCTACCCTCGAAATAGCTGTCGGGAACGAAGAGGTGTTTCTCTACATCCTCCTGTTCCACCTGATAGCCTGCCTCACGGGTGAGGATGACCAGTTTGCGTATCACATCCGTACCAGACAGGTCGATACGTGGGTCAGGTTCTGAATAACGCTGTTCCTTGGCACGACGTACGGTTTCTGAGAAAGGAACGTCAGCGGCTATCTCGTTGAAGATGAAGTTGAGAGTACCAGAGAGGATTGCCTCAATCTTCAGGATCTTGTCACCTGAGTTACAGAGGTCGTTAATGGTACCGATGATAGGAAGACCGGCCCCCACGTTAGTCTCATAACGGAACCACACACCGCGGTCACGTGCTGTTTGTTTTAGTTTGATATAGCTCGCATAGTCGCTGGAAGCTGCAATCTTATTGGCAGCCACGACGGAAATGTTATGCTCCAGGAATGTCTGATAAAGTGATGCGATCTGTTTACTTGCTGTGCAGTCGACAAAGACAGAGTTGAAGATGTTCATCTTCACAATTTCATCCCGCATGTGTTCTGTATTGGCAGCAAAGCCGGCACGTAGTATTTTCTCATAATTGTCGAGGTCAATACCATCACGGTCGAGTACGAAGTTTTCAACATCCGAGATGCCTACCACATTCAGTTTCAGACGACGTGACTGCATAAGGAACTGCTGCTGTGTCCGAATCTGCTCCAGCAGCATACCACCAACAGTACCGATACCACAGATAAAGATGTTCAGTACCTTATATTCTGAAAGGAAGAACGAATCATGGAGCACGTTCAGTGATTTGCGAAGGAACTTGCCATCAACAACGAAAGAAATGTTTGTCTCTGAAGCACCCTGTGCACAAGCGATGACAGAGATTCCTGAACGCCCGAGCGTACCAAACAGTTTTCCCGCGATACCTGGTGTCTGCTTCATGTTCTCACCAACGATGGCAATGGTGGCAAGTCCACTCTCCACCTGCATGGGGAACATGGCTCCCGTCTCAATTTCCTTGGCAAACTCAGAGTTGAGAACCTCTGCGGCAGCCTTAGCGTCCTCATCACGCACACCGATAGAGGTGGAGTTTTCTGAGGAAGCCTGTGACACCATGAACACGGAGATACCTTTGTTGGCGAGGGTAGTGAAGATACGGCGGTTGACACCGATGACACCCACCATCGACAGACCAGTAACGGTAATCAGTGTTGTTCCCTTGATGCTTGAGATACCTTTAATAGGTTTGTTATCATCATCAATCTTTTCTTTGATAAGGGTACCTGGATGTTCAGGGTTGAAAGTGTTCTTCACCCTGATGGGTATGTTTTTGACACAGACAGGATAGATGGTCGGAGGATAAATAACCTTTGCGCCGAAGTTACAGAGCTCCATCGCTTCAACGTAAGAGAGTTCGTTGATGGTGTAGGCACTCTTGATAACTTTCGGGTCAGCTGTCATGAAGCCGTCCACATCTGTCCATATCTCCAGTACCTCGGCATTCAGCACGGCAGCGATGATAGATGCTGTGTAGTCAGAACCGCCACGGCCGAGATTCGTTGTCTCATGACTGTCACGGTCCCGGGCTATAAAGCCAGGTACCACATAAATCGTTTTATCGTTGAGCTCCTTGAAGGTTTCCTTAACCAGTTGTGTGGTCAGGTCGGCATCAATCACATGCTTACCCTGTTTCTTCTCGGTACGGATAAAGTCACGGCTATTCATGCGAACACCGTTTTTCACCATTGCGGCTACGATATGAGAACTCAGTCGCTCACCATAAGAAACGATGGCATCCTCTGTCTTCTTCGACAAGTCGTGAATCAGGTACACACCATAGTAGATGCTCTTCAACTGGTCGAAGAGCTGGTCTACATTATTAAATAAGTCTACGCGCTTTTTGTCATCAGAAATGATGGCATCAATCATTTGGTGGTGGCGTGTCACCATCGCGTCGAATTCCTCACGATAGCGTTCGTCGCCCTGTTTTGCCATCCTTGATGTGGCGATCAGTTTGTCGGTGATGCCGTCAAGAGCACTTACTACTACTACGACAGGTTGCGTCCGAGCCTCTGTCTCCACAATTTTCTTCAAGCTTAAAATGCTTTTTACGGAACCTACGGACGTTCCGCCGGCAAAGATACGAAAAGGAGACAAAACGGCAAAGAAAAAGCGAGGAAAAATTTCCTCGCTCATGCTATTTAGGTATACAGGAATCGCTTGATACTCCGCTTAGGTGTCTTTGCAAACTCCTCAGAGCGTATCTCTATTTCAGTTATCTTCTCGTAGGCTGGTAACTGCTCGTTGAGCTGTTGACGGTTCTGTTCCATGACATTCTTGATGTCATCCTCGTTGAGATTCAAATTCTTTGCCTCGTCATAGTCTGGATATACGAGTCCGACGAGTTTCGTGTCACGTTGTACGACCACGCTTTCCACCACCATTGACATAGAGTTCAGTTTGTCCTCAATCTCCTCGGGGTAGATATTCTGTCCGTTAGGACCTAACAGCATGTTTTTGCTTCGTCCGTTGATAAATACATTACCGTCATAGTCCATCGTACCGAGGTCGCCTGTGTGGTACCAGCCTTCCTCATCGAGGGTTTCTTTGGTAGCCTCTTCATTCTTATAATAGCCCAGCATTACGTTCAGTCCACGGGCAAGAATCTCGCCGGGCTTGTGGGCAGGGTCGTCAGAGTTGATCTTCACCTCCATGTGGTATGCTGCCTGTCCGCAAGAGCCTTGGACGAAGGTATGCCAGTCGCGGTAGCAGATAATCGGGGCACACTCCGTAGCTCCATAACCGACAGTGTAGGGAAATTCTATCTTTTTCAGGAAAGACTCCACCTCCTGATTGAAGGCAGCACCGCCAATGATGACCTCATAAAGTTGTCCGCCAAATGCTTTTACAACTTCAGCGCATATCATCTGACGTACTTTCTTCGAAATGACAGGCATGGAGAGTAACAGACGCATGCGGTTGTTCTGTATCTTGGGAAATACCTTCTTACGGATGATCTTCTCGATGACCAGTGGTACAGCAATGATAATCTTGGGCTTGATTTCAGCAAAAGCCTGTGCGATAATGGCAGGAGAGGGAATGCGGTTAAGGTAGTAAACATGACAGCCGTGCATGAACTCAAATATAAACTCAAATGCCATACCGTACATGTGTGCCATGGGTAGAATAGAGATGATGCGGTCACCCGTCTCAATCGTCTTGCCCAGCACATACTCTGCAAAGTCGTAGTTTGACCATAAGGCACGGTAGGGTACCATCACACCCTTTGAGAAACCTGTTGTTCCGGATGTGTAGTTGATCATGGCAAGTTCCTCACCATTCTCTTCTATATAATAATGTACGTGTTCCTTTCTGAAATATTTAGGGAATTTCTTACCATACAACTCATTCAGATGTTCACGGGCATAAGTCAGCTTGTCCGTTCTTGACAACATCAGTGAATAGTCGGGATTATTGATAATACCCTCCAGGTGAGGCATCTGTGTGGGGTCTATCTGTGTTGCTACATGGTCGCCGACAAAGAGTAGTTTGGCATCCGAGTGGTTGACGATATTATGAATCTGGTCAGCCATGAACTCATGCAGGATTGGGACGGCAACGGCACCATAGGTCAGGGTGGCAAGGAATGCCACTGCCCATTGGCTGGAGTTACGTCCGCAAAGGGCGATTTTGTCGCCTTTCTCAACCCCACAGTTCTCAAACAGAATGTGTAGTTTCTCTATCTTACGTGCCACGTCATGGTATTGCAATGTGGCTCCCTTGTAGTCAGTCAGTGCATCAAGGTCCCAGTGGTCGATGACGCTCTGCTGTATGATTTGGTTAAAACTGGGTACGTTTTCCATATTGATTTTCGATTATTTATATAAGTAGCGTTTAATACTCTTCTTCGGTGTTTTCTCAAATTCCTCCTGACGGAGCTCGATAGCATGTAGACGACTATAGGGAGGAAGGATGTCGTTAAGTTGCTGGCGGTTCTGTTCCATCACGTTCTGCAGGTCTTCCTCAGAGAATCCCATCTCTTTTGCTTCATCCATGTCAGGGTATACCAAGCCGATGAGGTGTTCTCCGCGTTGTACAATGATACATTCGCTGACCATTGTCATCGATCCGAGCTTGTCTTCAATCTCCTCAGGGTAAACATTCTGTCCGTTGGCACCCAGCAACATATTCTTGGAGCGACCGCGGATGAATACATGACCATCCCATGACATAGTGGCAAGGTCACCGGTGTGATACCACCCATCCTCATCAAGAGCCTGGCGGGTAGCCTCCTCATTCTTATAATAGCCCAGCATCACATTGGTGCCACGGGTCACTATCTCACCTGCAATCTCTTGCGGATTAGAGGAGAGGATCTTCACCTCCATGTGGTCCACTGCTGTACCGCAGGAGCCAGACACGAAGTCATGGTAGTCGCTATAGGTAATGAGTGGCGCACACTCCGTAGTGCCATAACCAACGGTGATGGGGAAATCAATGTCCTTCATGAATTTCTCAATCTCCTGATTCAGTGGGGCACCTCCTACGATGACCTCGTAAGCCTCACCGCCGAAGGCGTTATATACCTCCTGACAGATACGCTCTTTCACTTTCTTCGAGACGACGGGCATCTGCATGAGAATCTTAATGGCATTGTTCTGTATCTTGGGGAACACCCGTTTGCGGATGATTTTCTCGATAATCAGCGGAACGGCGACTACCAGATGTGGTCTCACCGTCTTGAAAGCCTCTGCAATGATGGCAGGGGAGGGCAGGCGGTTGAGGAAGAACAGATGGTAACCAGAGCAGAAGGGAAACAGGAACTCAATAGCCTGTCCGTACATATGGGCCATGGGTAGGATGCTCAGCATACGGCTGAACTTAGGCATAAAGGGAGCCACCTTGTTCATACAGAAATCAACGTTACCCCACAACGAACGGTAGGGTATCATCACTCCTTTCGAGAATCCTGTTGTACCACTGGTATAGTTGAGCATGCAAAGCTCCTCCGGGTCATCTGCATGCCAGTTGATATGCTCCGCACGGAAAGCCATCGGGTATTTCTCACCGAAGAGTTGGTTGAGACGTTCGCGGGCATCCATCAGTTTCTCATTTCTGCATGTGTGCAAAGAGAAGTCTGGGAGGTTAAAGATTCCCACTAAGTGCGGCATCTCCTTGGCATCGATGATATTCACAATATAGTCGCCTACGAATAAAAGCTTGGATTCCGAGTGGTTGACGATATTGTGAATCTGCTCACCATTGAACTCGTGTAGGATTGGTACGATGACAGCACCGTAAGTCAGGGTGGCAAGATAGGCAACAGCCCAGTGGGCGGAGTTACGTCCGCAAACAGCGATGCGGTCACCTTTCTCGATTCCCGCTGCCTCCATCATGATATGCAGCTTCTCTATCTTGCGGGCTACGTCGTGATACTGTAACGTAGATCCCTTATAGTCTGTCAGCGCGTCGAGCAGCCAGTTCTCCTTGATCGACTTGACGATATAGGAGTTAAAACTTGGTATATCGTTCATTGCACAAATTTCAAAATTTTGTGCAAAGGTAATATCTTTCCTGCACAATTCCAAAAATAATGTGCAGTTTTTTGCGGGTTAGGTTAAAATAAATAATAAATAGGTAAAAAGGGACAAGAACGTTTTATAGCTTAATCACCTCGTCACATAGTTCACTGACCGTTTTCCGGTGGGTGATAAACAGCATGGTCTTCTCCTTGCATGCAGCAAATAGTCTTTTGTACAGCTCTTGTTCTGTAGGTTCGTCGAGACTGCTGCTAATCTCATCAAGCAGAAGGACAGAACCGGAACATAGCAGACCGCGGGCAATAGCGATACGTTGTGCCTGTCCCTCACTGAGTCCTTTTCCCCGCTCTCCCAGTTCTGTATCGAGTCCTTGCGGCAACTCATTGACGAAGTCGGCACAGGCTGTATGTAGTACTTCCTTCAATTTCTTGTCCGTAGCATCCGGATTAGCGAGTTGTAGGTTATAGCGGATGCTGCCGCTCATCAGGGTATTACCTTGTGGGACGAAGACGAAGTTGGGTCGTGTTTGAACACCGATATTCTCTTCTCCGTCCCGTTTGTAGAGGCAGATGCTTCCTTCTGTGGGTCGAATGAATCCAAGCAATAACCGGAATAGTGTAGTCTTTCCGATTCCTGTCTCTCCCATAATTGCTGTTTTGGTGCCAGCTTTGAAATCGTGGCAGAAATGGTTGACCACCATTCTGTCTCCTGTTGCATAGTGGAAAGACACATTGTCAAAACGGATACCCGGGACTTCTTCCTCTGGTGTGTTCCCGTCATATTCATCATCTTGGCTTATCTGATCCAATTCCTCCAGTCTGTCTATACTTGCGGTGGCATGGATCACAGCAGGTACCATGTTCAGCATTTGTAGGATTGGGTGCTGTATCATACCCACCAGTTGTAGGAAGGAGGTCATGACTCCAAAAGTAATAGTGCCGTTACGGAGGCCGATACCACCCCATACGAAAGCAAGCAGGTAACCCAGTCCGAAAGCGCATCCCATAATTAAGCGTGTGATGACAGTAAAACGGGTGCGCCGCATCACATTACCTTCTAAGCGCTGTTGCATGGAGTCCAGCCGTTCTGTTATCCATTGCTCACTGCCTAATGAGCGCAGTACGGCATTATGCTCCATGGTCTCTTGTACCTGCATCTGTATCTTACTCTCATCTTGTCGGATGTCGAGTGTCATTTGCCGTAACTTCCGTGCAATCAGTTTTCCGAAAACAATGGCTATCGGGGTAAGTACTAACAATGCCCATGCAAGTCTGGCATCAAACCAGCGCATTAAAAGGAAAGCTCCACAGAGCTGTATTATAGTGACTCCCATCTGCGGTAGGGTGTCCGTTGTGACAGTGCTGACGGTATCAATATCCTTAGCAAGTCGCGAGGTAATATCTCCAGAATGCAGTGCCTTGTCATCGTACAGCTGCCGGCGGAAAAGACGGCTGAAGATATAAAGCCGTAATGTGTTCGTCTGCCGGACATTGGCAGTGGTTGTCATGTAATAGTATATTTGTCGGAGAACAACGCCGCCAACAACGGTCATGACCAGCCATATCACCATCTGCATCACATCGTCAGTGCTGCCCGTGCGAATGGTTTTGTCAATAAACAAGCGACTGAGCCATACCATTAACAGCCCCAGTCCTACTTGTCCGATACCTATGATGATGCGCATTGCTGAGTTCCAGCGAATGCCCAACATATTATGCCACAACCATGCGACGTATTTCAAAATAAATCAGGAATTAGAAATGATGATTACTCTACGACTCCTTCTTTCTGCCATTGTTCTACTATCTTGGTGACATCCGCTTTAGCGACATCGCTGCTCACTTCATATTCCTCACAGAGTTTGTCGGCAAGTTGCTCAATGGTGAAGTCACCCATCTCGTCAGCCTTCTTCCATAACCATGCTGCTGTCTCGTTCAATGCAAGCAGTCTGCCGAAATTGACGGCTGTCAGTCCTTCACCAGTGATGACGTGCTCACCACAAACCTCACGCAGTATAAATCCTTTTTTCAGTTTCATCTTATTTTGTTTTTTCGATATTAAACCAAACGCCGGTAAACAGCGAGTATGTATCTTCTGACAGGGCGTATGTGCCACCAGAGCTTGGAGGCTCTGACACGCCACCGGTTGTATAAATCATGCTGCTTCCCGTCAGCACTCACCACATGGCTGGCAATGGCGCAGATGTCTTTTAGTGTACAATGCTCTGTGCCGATGATGTTGCCGTCACCCATCAGCACCACATGATCACCCTCTATCTGGATGATGCGGTGTACCACATAGCGGCATCCCTCCACCCATGCCAGTACTACGTCACCGACCTTGGGGTTCTCTGGTTTCTGGAGAATGACACTCTCCTTGCCGCCAATGATAAACGGTAGCATGCTATTTCCCTTGACGGGCAGTGTTACGCTCACTCCATCTTTTGCCAGTCGGGTGGCTTCCTCCAATATCTGGTTGTCGCTAATCATTTCTTAACACTTAATTTCTCCTTCGCAGACTCTCGCAGCCTCCTCGTCAGGAAGACATTCCAAGTGGTAGACGGGGGTTGCCATGGCAAGGGTATTCTCTGTCTCATGCAGCCCATCGGCAACGGACTTGTCCCACCGCTTGCCACTGATGCTGGGCACCAGGGCGGCATAAGCCTCGATACCCCTCATACGGCGAATCTTGTTATAAGGTGCCTGACTAAGCAGGACGATGCCTCCCAATGGGTAACTGACATTACGGTAGCAAGGGGTCTTGCCACTCCAAGGGCTGCCATAAACAGTGGCACTGTGATCCTCGTTGATGCGCACTACAGGATTGTCGTCATTGACAAGTGCTGTCCCCTCGATGTGTTTCAGCCACAGACGGGCATGGGTGCTCTTACCCGTACCGCTCTTGCCCAGGAACATGTACGCTTTCTCCTGATGACTTACGACAGCGGCATGAAACAATACCGTCTTATAGGGTGCGGTGGCTAAGGCGTAAAGTACCATCAGTGCATTGTCTATGGCAAGCTTACGCCATTTGCCGGTCATGATAAGTTCTCCTTTTTGATAATTGTCAGAGCATACCAGCCAACCAGCTGTCTCGTATTGCCAGCGGAACTCAAACACCGACTTGCCGTCAGCAGTCTTGCCGCAGAAAATCTCCTGTCCTTCCTCTTCTTGGCGGAGTTCTTCAGTATAGCTTACGCTCTCACCGTCCTTTACGGTTAATGCAAATGTCAAACTGTCCTCTTCACTCCTGTTACAAAGGAATGGCTCATAGTTTTGCATCAGTGCAAAGTCTTCAGTCGATGTCTGTACACCGAACACGTGCTTGGCAACGCGGTAGTATCTTGTATCTGTCATTTTCTCTATTTTTGCTGCAAAGGTACTATCTTTTTTCGAAAAACGAGCATCTATTGTCTATTTCTTTTGCTATCCGCAATATCGTACAGGATAATGGCTGATCATGTGATGAATGGTCGTTTGAATTGTTATAGATGATTCTTGTTATTGTAAATCAATTTGATTTACAATTGCTCCGATGGCTCTTTTAGTATTAAGAAAAGGAGCATCCGACAGTTTCGGATGCTCCTTTGAATATAGATAGGATAGGGGGATTAATCTTCCCAATTCTCCTGCGTCTTGCGGACGTAGCTCTTGTAACGGAGCTGAGCCATCTTCTGTGCCTCGGCGAAGAGCTCTTCTGCCTCGTTAGGATAAGCCTTCTTCACTGACAGATAGCGAACCTCACCCAACAGGAAGTCGTGGAAGTTCTCCCAGTTCGGCTCCTTAGAGTCGAGGCTGAACGGATTCTTGCCTTCCTCAGCGAGAGCTGGGTTGAAGCGCCATAGGTGCCAGTAACCGCACTCAACAGCCTTCTTCTCCTCAGCCTGGCTCTTACCCATGCCACCCTTAGCCTTCAGACCGTGGTTGATACATGGAGCGTAAGCGATGATGATAGAAGGTCCGTGCCATGCCTCTGCCTCGCGGATAGCCTTCAGGGTCTGAGCATGGTCAGCACCCATAGCGATCTGAGCAACATATACATAGCCGTAAGTGGTGGCAATCATACCGAGGTCCTTCTTGCGGATACGCTTACCCTGGGCAGCGAACTGAGCGATAGCACCGAGTGGGGTAGCCTTAGAAGCCTGACCACCAGTGTTAGAGTATACCTCAGTATCGAGCACGAGGATATTGACGTCCTCACCAGAAGCGATGACGTGGTCGAGACCACCGTAACCGATATCGTAGGAAGCTCCGTCACCACCGATGATCCACTGGCTACGCTTAACGAGGTAGTGGTCGAGGGTCTGCAGTTCCTGGTTGACGGGACAGCCGGCAGCAGCAGCGGCACGGATGGCAGCACGCAACTTCGGAGCAATCTCCTTGGTCTTGTCAGCATCGTCCTTGTTCTCAATCCATTCCTTGGCAAGTGCCTTGTACTCATCAGAAGCATTAGGATTCTCGCAAGCCTCGCAGAGCAGTTTAGCCACGCGCTCCTTCATCTTCTTGTTACCGAGAGCCATACCGAGACCGAACTCACAGAAGTCCTCGAACAGAGAGTTGTTGAAGCAGGGACCCTGACCCTTCTCGTTCTTGGTGTAAGGCGTAGAAGGAATAGATGCGGAGTAGATAGAAGAGCAACCGGTAGCGTTGGCAATCATCTGACGGTCACCAAACAGCTGGCTGATCAGTTTCACGTATGGAGTCTCACCGCAACCAGAGCAAGCGCCAGAGAACTCGAACAGCGGCTGAGCGAACTGTGAGTTCTTCACGTTACTCTTGATGTCAACGAGATCCTGCTTAGACTTAACTTCCTTCACGAGGTACTCCCAGTTCTTAGCCTCCTGCTTCATATCCTCAGCATCAGGATTGAAGGCAACCATGGTGAGTGCCTTGCCGGTCTTAGGATTACCTGGGCAGATGTCGGCACAGTTACCGCAACCCAGACAGTCGAGAACGGAAGTCTCAATGCGGAAGTGCATGCCCTTCATGGCTGCAGGAGCCTTCATCTCAATAGTATCGTCGGCAGCAGCGAAGCCCTTGATCTCGTTCTCGTCGAGTACGAACGGACGGATTGCTGCGTGAGGACAGATGTATGCACACTGGTTACACTGGATACAGTTCTCCTTGTTCCATACGGGAACGAATGCCTCAACACCACGCTTCTCGTAAGCGGCAGTACCAACCATCCAAGAACCGTCGATGGTGCCGTGCTTAGCGAAGTCGGAAACCTTCAGCAGGTCACCAGCCTGAGCGTTGATAGGACGAACGAGCTCCTTAACGAATGCGGGAGCGTCATCCTGCTTAGGCTCATCATCTGGCAGGTTAGCCCACTCGGGCTTAACGGTCAGTTTCACATACTCACCACCACGGTCAATAGCAGCGTAGTTCTTGTCTACTACGTCCTGACCCTTGGCACCGTAAGACTTCAAGGCGGCAGCCTTCATCTTCTCAACGGCAAGCTCTACAGGGATCACCTCGGTGATACGGAAGAATGCAGACTGCAGGATGGTGTTGGTGCGGTTGCCCAGACCAATCTCCTGTGCGATCTTCGTTGCGTTGATAGTATATACAGTGATGTTGTTCTGTGCGAAGTAACGCTTTACCTTGTTAGGCATGAACTTCTCCAGCTCGTCAGCGTCGAAGATGGTGTTCAGCAGGAACTGACCGTTCTTCTGCAGACCACGGGTAACGTCGTACATGTGGAGGTAAGCCTGTACGTGGCAAGCCACGAAGTTTGGTGTAGTTACCAGATAGGTAGAGCGGATAGGTGTGTCACCGAAACGCAAGTGAGAGCAGGTGAAACCTCCCGACTTCTTAGAGTCGTAAGAGAAGTATGCCTGACAGTACTTGTTGGTGTTGTCACCGATAATCTTCACAGAGTTCTTGTTAGCACCGACGGTACCGTCAGCACCCAGACCAAAGAACTTAGCCTGGAACATGCCAGCACCACCGAGTGCAATCTCCTCAACCTCAGGCAGTGAGGTGAAGGTAACGTCGTCTACGATACCAATCGTGAAGTGGTTCTTGGGCTCGGGCATAGCGAGGTTGTTGAACACGCTGATGATCTGAGCGGGAGTGGTGTCGTGAGAACCAAGACCATAACGACCACCGACGATGAGAGGACGGTCCTCTACGTCATAGTAAGCATCCTTCACATCAAGATACAGAGGCTCACCATTAGCTCCAGGCTCCTTCGTGCGGTCAAGAACGGCAATGCGCTTCACTGACTTAGGAACAGAAGCAAGCAGGTGCTTCACGGAGAATGGACGATAGAGGTGAACAGAGATCATACCAACCTTCTGACCATTGGCGTTCAGGTAGTCGATAGCCTCGCGAGCTGCATCTGTAGCGGAACCCATCAGGATAATCATGCGGTCAGCATCCTCGGCTCCATAATAAGAGAAGAGGTGATACTCACGACCAGTAATCTTAGACAGCTCACCCAGATACTTCTCTACAACCTCAGGTACTGCATCGTAGTAGGGGTTGCAAGCCTCACGGTGTGTGAAGAAAGTCTCAGGGTTCTCAGCGGTACCACGGGTGATAGGACGCTCAGGTGACATAGCACGGTCGCGGAAACGCTTGATGTACTCTTCCTTTACGAGAGGACGAACATCCTCCTGGTCGAGCAACTCAATCTTATGATACTCGTGAGAGGTACGGAAACCGTCGAAGAAGTTAACGAAAGGCACGCAAGTCTCCAGAGAAGCAAGGTGGGCAGCAGCGGTCATATCCATAACCTCCTGTACAGAACCTTCGCAAAGCATAGCGAAACCTGTCTGGCGGCAAGCCATTACGTCCTGGTGGTCACCGAAGATACAGAGAGAGTGAGAGGCAAGCGTACGGGCAGAAACGTCGAATACGCAAGGAATCAGCTCACCGGCAATCTTGTACATGTTAGGAATCATCAGGAGAAGACCCTGAGAAGCAGTGAACGTAGTGGTGAGGGCACCAGCCTGCAGAGAACCGTGAACGGCACCAGCAGCACCAGCCTCAGACTGCATTTCCTGAACACTGACGGTCTGCCCCCAGAGGTTCTTGCGACCACGGGCAGCCCACTCGTCAACATGCTCCGCCATAGGAGATGACGGGGTGATGGGGTAGATAGCAGCTACCTCAGAGAACATATAGCTCACGTGAGCCGCAGCCTCGTTACCATCACATGTGATAAACTTTTTTTCTTTTGCCATTTGTTTAGTCATTAAAAATTAATACTTTTCGATATTTCGTTGTTTCGATATTTCGTCAATATAAGAAGCCCAATAACCATAACGGTATTTGATTGTCCTTGCCCACCTCTGTATTATAACGGGCATAAATCATGTCAGGCGCATACCTTATTTTATTATGGGAGTCCGCATCGCAAATGCGGAACTTGGTTTTCTCATCTACAATATAAATGGAGTCACGTGGACCTTGGTTGACCTTATGGTCTTTCCATAGGGAGTTGACAAAGAATGTCTCCATAGCATCCTGTTTCTCCACGTGAATAGGGTAGATGGCATAGAGCAGGTTGGAGTTATGAAGCATCACCTTGGAAGGCTTCTTGGGGAACTCTTCGCCCACGGGATAAATCATATTGAGCAGACGGGCATCTGTCAGATATTTGATGTAATTCATGACGGTAGCACGACTGGTCTCGATATCTTTGGCAAGTTTACTGACATTCGGAGCCTTGGATCCTTCCTTGGCAAGCTCATAGAACAATTTCTTGATTTTTGAGAGATACTTCAACTCAATCTGCTTGATTAACAGAATGTCCACCTCAGTCATCATGTTCATTGTCTTCAATAAGTTCTCGCTATAGTTGCGGTCCTCTTGGAAGAAGGGATAGAAACCATGATGGATATAGTCTTGGAAATACTTGTTCGGTGATACTTTCGGAAGGATCTGCTTGATGATGTGCTCATGGTTGTGCAATATCTCATCAAGCGTGTATGCCTTGAAGTCATTACCAGTCATCAGGTTGATGAACTCACGGAAAGAGAAACCGCGCAGGTTATAACTCTTTACAATACCATTCAATTCGGGATTCTCCTCTTTCAGTCGCATCACGCTGGAACCGGTGAATACGATTTTCAGTCCCGGATGCTCGTCATAGCAACGGCGCAGCTCCTTCGACCAGTCGGTCTGTTTGAACACCTGGTCTATCAACAGCACACGACCGCCTTTGTGGTAGAACTCCCCGGCAAAGTCGGCGATACCGCGTCCCTGAAAATAGAAGTTGTTCATGTTGATGTAAAGACATTGCTTATCCTGAATGTCAAAGTGCTCTTTCGCATACTGGAGCAGGAAAGTCGTCTTTCCTACACCTCTCGTCCCCTTGATGCCAATCATGCGGTCGCTCCAGTCAATCTCATCCATCAGAGTACGACGGACAGGGGCATTCACATGCTCTACCAAGTAACGATGCGTACGAAAAAAAGCCTCCATTTAATTAGATTTGTTTTAAAACAGATGCAAAGGTAATACATTTCCCGCAATTTGCAAAGCAGAGATTGCAAAATCTTGTGAAAAAGCATTATTTTTGTTCTATCTAAATAAGAAAAGGAGCCTTTGCAGCTCCTTTCCTTAGAATTTATATCCAATATCAAACATGAACCAGCGCCCTCGCTGAGGGATGGGACCTGTGTTCAGTCCGCTTTGCTTGTAGCTCTTGTTGAACAGGTTCTTCACGTCTGCGGAGATGGTCAGCTTACCAAACTTACAGGTAGCACCGAGGTCGAAGAGAACACGGGGACTGAAATCGTGGGTGACGTTGACTTTTTGATATGCCTCATACATTGCCATCTCAGCTTGGTTCATTAACTTTTCGTTTTCCGGAGTTGGATCAAGCATCCACTGTTTATACATTTCTCCGTAATGATTCGTTGCTGAATTGTAAAGTGCGTATCCAATTGCGTCTGTCGTCCAGGATTTCTGACTGCTGTAATAGTCGATATGCCCATGCACATTAAGCCATTTGGTTGCCTGCCATGCCAATACCGTACTGACAGAGAGTTTGGGTGTGCAGAAGGCAAAATTGAACTCTGTGTTATTAATAGACGATTTCTTGACATCCTGCCAAGCGGCACTGAGGTTCGCCGTGAAGTTGCGATACTTGTATTTGGCGGAGAGTTCTACTCCATAGATATCACTGCTACCGGAGTTCTCGTGCTCAATGATGTTCATATAGATGATGTCTCTGGCACGGTTATAGAATCCATTGACTTCAAAGTCGAGCCCAGGCAGCCATTGGTTGGCACCGAAGGTGAGCTGGTAAGAATGAAGTGCTTCTGGATCGAGCTCGGTAGCAAGGTCTTTGTATCCTGCAAAGGTGGCGAGGAAGAGGTTAATCTTGCGATACATGTATGGCGCATCAATAAACGACTTGGAGTAGCTGAGTTTGACGTTCCACTTCGGCTGAACAAAGATGAGCGCCACACGAGGTGAGAACTCGCGGATCTTCGTGTCGTTATAGCGGTTCTTATAGTCGAAGCGCAGACCAGCGTTGAGGATGAACGGTCCCCAATGGTGTTTCAGCTGTACGTAGCTGTTGATATTGCTCTCATGTCCCTTGCCAAGTATTGGAATGCTGTCGTTACTCGTAGCTTGTTTATCGAAGTTATAGCCAAACATGTATTGTACGTCGTCGAGTTGGAAGTAGCTGTATTCGGCACCGAAAGAGAGAATACCCTTGTGATGTTTACTGTTTATGTAACTCCAGTCCCCCTGAATCTTACCACCAATGGTATGCTCTTGTCCGTTGAGATAACGCGAAAGACCACCGTTGCTGTTGATGAGTGTTTTTTTCAAGTCACCTTGAATAGGAAGTGACGGGATGATAGAGGCGGCAGGATTGTCAGAGATGACCTGATAGTGTGTCAAGTCACTGTTGTCGTAGGTGACCGTTCCTTTCAGGTATACGTTACCCAGTTGTTGTCCGTAATTAAGTTCACCATGGTGGGAGAGAGTGGCGAAACTGGGTTTGATGCCATTGAATGACCGGTATTTGTCGTAGTCATAAGGCGTGAACAGGACATTGAGTGTCATGGGCGAGATGATCTGCGAGAACTGAGCGTTATAAAGGAAACTCAGGTTCTTGTATTTCAGCTGTGCACCGACATCGTAGGATGGTTTGGGTCCAATACCACCAACAATCGCATCGCCACCTTCCCGCTTAAGACCAGTTTCCTCATCCGGTACATAGATTTTCTGACCTTTTGCCTTATAGAGGCCTCCCCAGATGAGCAGATCGAGATCGAAATAGCGTTTTCCCAGCATCATGGATGCTTTCAACTGTCCGTAGCTGCCGGCACCTGCATGTACCTCGATACCATCAATATCAGCACCCTGCCATGTGATGACGTTAACTACGGCTGTAAGCGACACACCACCGTAGAGTGATGAGGCAGGTCCGCGCAGCACCTCTATCTGCTTCACCTTGTCGAGTGAAATACTGAAGTCGGGGGCGGCGATATTGGTGGCATAGCTGTTCAGACGGTGACCGTTGAGCATGATGAGGATTTTCTCCTGTCCGTTGCTGTAGATACCGCGCATGGCGATGTTGATATCATCGTCGCAGTCTACGATAGTCATGCCTGGGACATAGGCAGCAAGTACCTCCTGCAGGTTGCGTCCGCCACAATTCTTGATCATCTCCGCCGTTATCAGCGTAGTGGGCACAGGAACCTCGTTCAGACTCTCTGCCTGGCTGGATGCTGTGGTAATCGTGGCGGAAAGACCTTTCTTGATACGCTCTACCATGTCAATGAACCGCTGAGGGTCATTGGCACTTGCCGTGTAATAAGGGTTTTCCTGTAACAACAGGCGGGTGCGTTCCTCTGCTTCTACTTCCAGATCATTCCCCAGACTACAGAGAGCCAACAGTCTATAGACACTCTGACGGAGATTGATGGGAAATTTCTTCAGGTTTTCCGTCAGTATCTGCTCTGCCTCGTCAATCTTACCGATGTTATAGTTTTCCTCAGCCATATCATAGACACTACGGTACTGCTCGTACTGCCCCTGCGCACTGGCACTGAAGGAACATCCTATTAATAATATGGTGAAAAGAATCTTCCTCATGACTACTTAACAGGTATAGTGATATGGAAAGTGGTACCCTGACCTTCCTCGCTCTCAAAAGTCAGTGTTCCGTTGTGTTTGTTTTCTATAATGTCTTTCGTAATCGCCATGCCAAGTCCGGTACCTTGTCCCGCAGGTTTGGTGGTGAAGAAGTTCTCATAAAGCCGTTGTTTCACTTCGTCAGTCATACCCTCTCCGTTATCTCCAATACTGATGTGCAGTTTCTGGTCAGAGAAAGTGACTTTGACATCGATGGTAGGTTTGTATTCTTCTCCCATCCGTTGTGACTTATGCCATATAGTGTAGCATGCGTTGTTCATCAGATTAAGGATGGCACGGCTCAAGTCCTGAGGAATCACCATCATGCGGGGAATGTCTTCTTGGTATTCCTCGTGAATGGTGACATTAAAGTTCTTATGGTCGGCACGCATGGCATGATAGGACAGCCATACATATTCCTTGACGATATGAGCGACATCAGAGGGAATGAACTCGTTATCCTTGCCTCTGGATACCAACAGTATTCCTTGGATGATGCTGATAGCACGCTCTCCATGCTCTACGATTTTCGCCATGTTGTCCTTCAGGTCAGCAATGATGTTCTCTACTTCCTCGCGGTCATCCTCGGAGATGTTTTCCTCATTGTCCTCGACAATCTCCGTCAGGTCTTTCAACAGCTTGTCAGACATCTTACTGAAATTGATGACAAAGTTCAGCGGGTTCTGTATCTCATGGGCGATACCCGCACTCAGCATACCTAAGGATGCTAATTTCTCTTGCTGCTTCAACTGCTGTTGTAGGGTGTCAATCTTTTTGTCCATAGTTATTGTTTTTTAGTACGGGTAATGTAATGGTAAATTCCGTATATTGGTCTTTTTGGGATGTTACATGGATGTCGCCTCCATGGTTCTGGATAATCTCACGGCTCAGATACAATCCTATACCTGAAGCCTCACCAGTCGGTTTCGTCGTGAAGAACGGATCGAAGATTTTGTCGATAATCGTGTTCTCGATACCGATGCCATTGTCATGGAAGGTAATAACATAATTATTCATATCCTGTCTTACCTTTATTTCTATAGCTGGAGCGAAATTCTCCCGTTCCGCTTTCTTTCCGATGGCATAGACGGAGTTGCCTAAAAGACTCATGAAAGTCATGCTTAACTGTTCGGCATTTCCTTTTATTGATATTGCTTCTAATGGACAGTCCAAGACGATTTTGACCTCGTGCTTCTGGATAATTTCAGAGAAATAGTCTTTGAGCATCTGCATATCCATACGCATTACCGGCATAAGATCCATAGGAACGATACCGCCCGTACGGTCTTTCAGCATCTCCTCCATCGACTTCATCATCCTGGTAGTATTGGCACCATGCTCACTGACTTTCTCCAGATTCCCTTTCAGCATACCGAGAACGTCAATGGTGTCCTCATAGTTCTCTGGATCCAGATGCTCTTTTTCGTCTTCGATATTCGCTTTCACATCTTCCACCAGACCTTGGGAGAGCTTGGAGAAATTGTTGATATAGTTCAGAGGATTCAGAATACGGTCAATTAATCCTTGGGTGAGTTTACCTACGGTTGCCATTTTCTCCTGTCGTACCAGTTCATGCTGGGTCTCACTCAGTTCTGTCAGTGCCGTTTCCAGTCGCTTAGACTTCTCCTCAATCTCGTCTTTCTGCTTGACCACCTCGGCGGTACGCTCCTGAACGATATTCTCCAGCTGTATCTTGTCATTCCTGAGTTTTCTGATGCGCCATTGCACAGCGACATAGGATAACAAGACAAACAGGATGGCATATAATACGATCATATACCAGCTGAGATAGAAGGGTAGTTTTATCTCATAAGATAATCTGACAATTTCTGATACATGTCCAAAGGCATCACGTGCTTGAACCTCAAAGACGTAACTTCCATAAGGTTGGTTGTTATACTCTGTATAGGTGTCGAAGTCCCATGAGCTCCATCTGCCACCGTTGACGCGATAACGGTATTGTGTTCGTAAGAGGAGTGAGGGGTAGTCCACGGAATAGCGTATGGCAATGTTACGCTCATCATCATTAAAGACCATGTGGGTGGGCAGTTCTCCAAAACCTCCCCATGCAACACTGTCATCATTGATAATGACAGAGCGGATAAAAACTTCTTGTGCAACCTTAGTAGGGTCTTTCCGCGATATGTCCGCGACAATAACTCCATTTGCGCTGCCCAGCCATAAATGATTACCATCATGCAAGATAGTACGGACATTATAGTCCATGAGTGGGGAGGCGATTTTTTCCCAATCGTTATTCTTCGAACCGTTTTCCAGGGCATAAAGACTCTTTCCCTTGTTATTGGTCAACCACAATATGCCTTCCGAGTCAGTATACGAGAAGAGCGGGTAGGGGAAAGGTTTGGTGGCACTGGCTGGAATGATAGTAGCCTTGTCCTGATACATCACGAGTGTGGAAATCTCGTCTTTGGTATGGCTGTCCTCCTTCATGGCAAATGTTCCATTCTCGTTATTCCATATTCTGCCATAAAGGTTTTGCATCCATACAATACCTTTTTTGTCTTTCAGGAATTTCGTGACACGCTCCGCCTCACACACTTTCACGGGTGCCTTGCCTGGCACATGATGGAACACACCGTCCTGCTCTCCCGTGTAGAATCCGTTACCATCAGCCAGTATGGATGTCGTACTTGATGTAGTCAGTTGGTTGATGGTTCCGTTAGCTGCCACTTTATACACGCCATTGGAGGTTGCCGCTAACAGTCCCCCCTCATATTTGATCAGTTCCCAGCAGGCATAGTTCATCTTGTCTACCTGGACGAAAGAGTGCCCGTTGCGTCGGAATAGTCCGTTCAGCGTACCTGCATATATCTGTTCACCGATTTTCTCTAAAGAGAGCACTTCTCCACGCAGTCCTTGATCTTGGCTGAAATGACTATAGGGTGATGGAAACTGTACGACGAAAAGCCCATTGTCAGTTGCTCCCCATAAAAGCCCATGTTTGTTATAAGCAAGACTGGCGATATTATCAGAGCATAATCCGTTCTCTTCTTTCAGCTGATAGAGAATATTACCGTTTTTGTTGAGGATGACGAGACCTTCGGACTCTGTAGCGACAGCTGTCATCCCGTTTCCGATTTCCTCTCTCCAGTTGACGGTGGCATTATTAATGACAGGCGTATAGTCATAGGGGATGGGAAGTACGTCGGCAGTCTGATAGATTCTGTTTTGCTTGGCGGTATAGGTCTTACCGTTGCTGACCGCAAAAAAGATTTCCCCTCGGCTCTCCCAGATATCCTGGACCTCACCTTTGAACTCATGCTGCTCATCCTGACTCTTCAGTTCCGGGATACCGTTTTTGTCGGCTCTCACATACCCGAAGAAATTATAGCCGCCCGCCCAGACCTTGCCTTTGGAGTCTTTTAACAAGACGGTGACACGGGTAAGGGCTGGGGTATATAACAGATTCCATTTGGAATTGTCGTAATAGAGAAGTCCTTCGAAATTGGCAACATAGAGGATGCCTTCATTGTCAAACTCTATGTCAAAGTTCTGATTATGAGCCTTGTAGGTGGAGGCATTGATATTTTGGAAAAATGGAATACCTTGTGCACCTGCTCCTAACAGGATACTGGTAAGAAAGAGCCATGTCAAGAGTGTCCGCTTGTTCATCGTTTTGCCTCCTTTCCGATAAATGTCTCATAAGGAATGTTCTTGCCGATATAGTAGTTCCATTCCTCATGGGTTAGGTTGCGCTTAAGGTTTGCCTTTACTCTCTTAGCCATCTCTGCCACGTCAATCATCGTCTCTGACAGGTTTCCATTCTGGTCACCCGTCCATACAAATTTCTTTGTTAAGTCAAAGCTAAGACTGATAATCCACTGTCGGGAATTGATGATATTGATTGGCTCGATTTTCTCGCTCGAAATATTCCAATACTTGACGGTGCCGTCGTAACTGGATGAATATAAGCGGGTCCTGTCGTAATTGACTCTTGATACACGGGAGTTATGCCCTACCAGTTTATGCATCTTGCCGGAAGGCTCAAAGTAGTAAATGGTTCCGTCATACATTCCAAAAGCCTGTTGCTTTGTTTGAGAATTGTAGTTGTATGACATCACACGGCCTTTGAAAGGCAGGGGTTGTTTGACAGCTTTGGAGATGTCCTTATTGATCAGGTACATGTTTCCTGACTGGTCGAAGAGGACAATCTGTCCGTTCTTCCATCCTGCGATGGATGTCTTGAAACCCAGAGGAAGTGTCCTGATTGGTCTGAGGGTGAGGGCATCAATGATATGGATACTCTGCTCAGCTGTTACAATGATCTCCCCTTCTTTGATGGTGAAAATTCGGAAGGGATGAATGGCACCATCGATATTCACGACATGTACCTTGCCATTCTCCTTGCTGACGACCAAATGACCAGTGTGACTGACCGCATAGAAAGTCCGGTCATTATTAATATAGATGTCCCGGAAGTCTAAATTATTGTTACTGTATACCGTATTGGTTTTCAAATTGTCATTGACCTTCGTATGACGCATAATCTCGCCATAAGTACTGATACTCATAAAACTCGTTGACCCTGGTATAATAAGTGTCTTCATGATGGAGCCATTGGCTATGGACCATCTGCGCTGAGAACCGCTGGTCAAAGTCATTGCCTCATAGACGGAAGGGTGGTACACGTCTCCATGATAGCGATGGGTGAATGTGTAGGAAGCATACGCGAGGAGGGCTGCCAGCTGCTTATTGCCTGTCCGTTGCTGAGTAATCGCCACGTTGCCGATACTACGAGCCATGGCGATATAGCTCAGTGTGTCTGCCACCCGCTTGGAGTGTTCCGCCTGGAACCGTTCTTTCTCCGCAATGACACGTTGTCCTTGAGCTACTTCTGAAGCCTCTAAAGCCCTTCTCTCTGCCTCTTGGGCGTTCTGCCGCTCTTTTTCAGCATGCAGTCTCATCTCATTGGCAATACGACTCTGTTGCTCTGCCTCTTCACGTTGCTCATCACTGATGATGCGCTGTTGGTTGGCTATCTCCTCCATCTGTGCATTGACACTCTGCATAACAGCGGACTGCTTCTCCTGTACGGAGAGCTTTGCCAACTGACTTTCCAGTTCCCTGACCTTCACCTGCTCCTTGGAATATCGTTCATGCATCTCCCATGCCGTGTATCCAATAGCAAAAAGAGCCAGTGCTACGATGGCGAGGCTGATGAGTCTTAGAATCTTTTTCATGCTTTGCGTTTCAATGCCATGATCGTGATATCGTCACTCTGTTCGGCACCGTCGGTAAACTTTCGTATGTCTTCCAACTGACCGTCAATCACCTCGCGGCAGTCCTTGCCGTTCAGTTCACCCAGTATCTTCTCCATACGTGGCTCTCCGTATTCCTCAAAGTCGCGGTTGAAGGCTTCGTTAACGCCATCAGTGTACATCACCAGTGTATCGCCGACTTCCAATTGTGTGCGGTCGCTCTCGTAAGCCATACCTTCCATGATACCGACAATGCAATTAGTACTGGTAGGCATCTGCTCTACGCTGCCGTTAGCCCGCAGGATGTAGGGGGAGTTGTGTCCGGCATTACAGTATTCCAGCTCACCGGTATCGATATGGTAGATACCATAGAAAACAGTTACAAACATGCTGTTCACAGACTCTGAACTTAGCAGGTTATTCGACTTGGTGATGGCTTGGGCAATGGGATAGTCCTGTAAGCCCACCGTGCGGATCAGTGTCCTGCTGACAGCCATGAAGATGGCAGCGGGAACGCCTTTGCCACTCACATCCGCTATCACCACGCCGATGCGGTTCTTGTCAATACGGAAGAAGTCGTAGAAGTCGCCTCCCACGTCCTTTGCGGGCACCATCAGTGCCGCCAGGTCAATCTCCTTCTCATTTTCAGGGAAGGGAGGAAAGATACGTGGCAGGATAGCCTGTTGTATCTCATGGGCAACGGCGAGGTCAGTTTTCAGCAACTCCAGCTGTGAGTGCTCTGCCTGTGACTTCTTGATATAGTTGATTTGATCGATAGCTTTTTCTATCGTTACACTCAGATCATCCAAGTCAATGGGCTTCGTGGCAAAGTCGAAAGCACCGTTGTTCATGGCGGAACGGATATTTCCCATATCACCGTATGCCGATACCATGATACATTTCATGGCAGGGTTGTGCATCTCGTTAATCTTTGTGAGCAGTGTCAGGCCATCCATCTCAGGCATGTTTATATCGGAGAGAATAATGTTGATGTCTTTCTCCCTCAGGAGGACGGTCAGTGCCTCCAAACCGTTATGGGCAAAGAAGAACTCGTACTCACCCTTGCGGATCTTACGTCTAAAATATTGTGTTAACAGGAGTTCGAGGTCCATCTCGTCATCCACACTGAGAATCTTTACTGGTGTCATGTTTAGTATAATATAATTAATATTGTGGCAAAATTACTTATATTTTTTTAATTACGCAAATAAATTGCGAATAAAATGCGTATCTTTGCATGCGAAATGGCAAAACTACACATATTCAATCCTGAGCACGATATTGCTTTGGCAAGCAATCTGTCTAATTTCACCGCTCCTCATGCCGGCAGACAACTGCGGGCGGACCTGGGCTTCCTTCCTGCTCTGTGGGCAGACGAGGGTGACGTGGTATTGGTGGAGAACGTGGAATATGCTGCTAAAACGTGGGAAAGACTAAGGAGACGCATCGCTCCGTGGTGTGGCACGACTTATTCCATTGAGCGGAATGCTCTATTCCATGGGGCTGAACAGCTTGTGTCATGGGATGGGGCAAACGGTATCTCGGTATGGGGCTGGGACAAAGCCGTCAGGCGAGAGTTGGAAAGGGCAGGAGCTCCTCTCTCTCTGCTTCCTTCTGGCAGTCAGTTGGAGTTCATCCGTACCTTGTCGCACCGGCAGACGGCAGCACAGTTGTTGTCACTTCTCCGCATTAACGGAACCGTCGGTGAGGCAGTGCTGTGTGAGTCGTTAGAGACGGTAGAGCGGCAGTTGGGACTTCATTCCCGGCTGGTGTTGAAGGCACCCTGGAGTTCCAGTGGCAGGGGAATCCGTTTCATCGATGGTGAACTGAACGATTATCATCGTGGCTGGCTGCATAACCTGTTGGCAAAGCAAGGTGGTGTGATGGCAGAGCCCTACTATGAAAAAGTAAAAGATTTTGGTATGGAGTTTGAGTCCACCGAGAGTGGAATCCGTTATTTGGGACTCTCTCTCTTTCATACCTCCAATGGAGCCTATACAGGAAATGTGCTGGCTACGGAGAATGTTAAGCGGGAAATGATAAGTCGCTATATACCAGTCTATTTATTTGATGAAGTAAAAGAAAAGATTTGTGCTATCTCTCTTCTCAATGGCTATGTGGGACCTTTCGGCATAGACATGATGATTGTCCGTAATAATACCCAACTCTTACTGCATCCGTGTGTTGAGATAAATCTAAGACGCACGATGGGACATGTGGCTCTTCATCTGTCACCTTCAGACGATGATATACGAATGGTGATGCGCATCGATTATGAAGACAAATATAAACTAAGAATACGCAAACTATGAGAAAGACTTTTCTGACATTGCTGTCAGTTGTCGCCATGACCATGAGCGCTCAGTATAAGTCGCAAGTGTGGTCTCCTGACAATGGTGACGGTACATTTACCAACCCTGTGATTAATGCCGACTACTCGGACCCTGATGTCTGTGTGGGAGCCAGTGGTGAGGATTTTTACCTGACCGCCTCCTCTTTCAACTGCATCCCAGGGCTGCCGATCCTGCACTCCAAGGACTTGGTCAACTGGGAGATTATCAATTACGCCATTGAGGCGCTGCCACCACTGGAGCGTTATAACATCCCTCAGCATGGCAATGGCGTGTGGGCACCGTCTATCCGTTATAATGAGTATAACCAGACCTATTATATTTATTGGGGTGACCCCGACCTGGGTGTCTTTGTCGTTACGGCAAAGGATCCTGCCGGTAAATGGTCTGCCCCCAAATGTATCATCGAAGGGAAGGGAATGATCGACACGACTCCGTTGTGGGACGAGGATGGTCGTTGCTATCTGGTGAATGGATGGGCGAATTCCCGTTGTCAGTTCAACTCCGTCCTGACCGTCCGTGAGATGTCCGCCGATGGTATGCAACAGATTGGTAATCCTGTTATCGTATTTGACGGCAACGGTACACCCAACCGCACCGCAGAGGGACCGAAGTTCTACAAGCGTGAGGGGTGGTACTGGATCATGTGTCCTGCGGGTGGTGTCCCTGTCGGTCATCAGCTCGCCATGCGTTCCAAGTCACCCTACGGTCCCTACGAGTGGAAGGTGGTGCTTGACCAGGGTAAGACGGATGTCAACGGTCCTCACCAGGGCGGCTGGGTACATCTGAAGAGTGGGGAAGACTGGTTCCTGCATTTCCAAGACAAGGAAGCATACGGTCGTGTGGTATGGTTGGAGCCTGTGACTTGGAAAGACAACTGGCCCGCCATGGGACAGCACATCAAGGATTACTGCGGTGAGCCCGTCATGACCTATAAGAAGCCGAACGTGGGTAAGACTTACCCTGTGCAGAACCCGGTGGAGAGTGACGAGTTCAACACGACGACGTTAGGAAAACAGTGGCAGTGGCATGCCAACTACCAGCAGACCTTCGGCATGCCTACGCCTTATGGCGTCTTCCGCTTGTTCTGCCATAAGCAGAGTGTCGGCTTCAAGAATCTCTGGGAGGCTGGCAACCTGTTGTTGCAGAAGACCCCTGCCGACAATTTCACAGCGACGACGAAACTGCGTGTGTCTGCGAAGGACGAGGGACAGTATGGCGGTATCATCGTGATGGGTATGGACTATTCCTCCTTGGTGGTCCGCCGTGTCGGTGACCAGTTTGAGTTGCAGCAGATTACCTGTAAGAGTGCTGACAAAGGAAAACCGGAGACCATTAAGATTCTTGCCACTTTGAAGCCTACTGCTGTTGATAAGGTTGACTATCAGCCTGCTATCCATTGTGACATATTCCTCCGCCTGCAAGTCAGTTATATCGGTGGGAAGAACAGTGACGGTACCAACAAGCATGAGGCTGCCGTCCGTTTCGCATGGTCAAAGGACGGTAAGAAATTTAAAGAGGTGGGTGATGCCTTCACGATGCGTCAGGGCAAGTGGATCGGTGCCAAAATCGGTCTGATGGCTGCTGAGCCTGCTGGGAAGAAAGTGCGTGGATGGGTGGATGCCGATTGGTTCCGCATCACCGCAAATAAGGATTAAACTGCCGCTCGTCGGCAATGGTGGTCTGCGGACCGTGTCCGCAAAGGACCTGAGTATCGGCGGGGAGTTTTGCAAGTTGTTGCAGACTCTCCGCCATTTCTTGCCAACTGCCTCCCTCAAAGTCGGTACGTCCGATACTCATGCGGAAGAGGGTGTCACCGGTGAAGGCGACATGCTCGTCCTCACAGTAATAGACACATCCGCCAGGGGTGTGCCCAGGGGTATGCAGGATGTCGAAATGATGGGTGCCGAAATGAATCTGCTCACCTTCTGCGAAGTAATGTCCGACAGGTGCTTCCTCCTCGTTCAGCTCAAAACCGAACAGGTCTGCTGCTTGTTTCCCTAAGTGGGCAATCAGGAAATCGTCCTCAGCCCGTGCCTTGACCTTGAGTCCGAACTCGTCATAGAGGGCGATATTCCCCCAGTTATGGTCTAAGTGCCCATGGGTAGCCAGCAGATGGACGGGTTTGAGTCCCTCGTCTTTTATATAATGGATGATGGCACTACGCTCCTCCGGGTATTGTGCCCCACAGTCGATGATGACACACTCCTTTGTCTCGTCACTCACCACGTAGCAGTTTTCCTGCAACATGTTACACATGATTCGCTTGATAGTCAGCATGGCAGATAGATGATGTTTTTCTCCTGAAACCATTCCTCGTCGAAGAACTGGCTGATGTCGTTGATCTCTATGATATTCCTGAAAGGACGTGTCTCCTCTTGCAAGTCACCGCCTTTCAGACAGATAATACCGTTAGGCAGGGCGTTACGCTGCTCTTTCGCGATGTTCTTCTTGACAATCTTATAGAGGTCGGGCAGGGGCATCACGGCACGGCTCACGATAAAGTCATACTGTCCTTTCTCCTCCTCGCCACGGATGTGCTCGGGATGGCAGTTCTTGAGTCCTATGGCATGACAAACCTCCTGTGCCACCCGAATCTTCTTACCTGTTCCGTCAATCAGTTTGAAATCACAGTCAGGGAAAAGGATAGCGAGGGGAATACCCGGAAAACCGCCTCCTGTGCCGAAGTCCAGGATCTTCGTGCCGGCTTGGAAACGGATGATCTTCGCGATCGCCATCGAGTGCAGCACGTGATGCTCGTAAAGATTGTCGATGTCCTTACGGGAGATGACGTTGATCTTCGTGTTCCAGTCACGATAGAGGGAATCTAAGGCTTCCAACTGTCTCCGTTGCTCACCTGTCAGTTCCGGGAAATATTTCAGGATCTCTTCCATCTTACTTCAAAATCTCTTTGAGCTGTGAATAACTCAGGGTCAGCTCCGTATTGCCCTTGTCACAGGGGGCTATCTCGTAGGGGTTATAGATAAAGGTGATCTCGTCGTCGCCAAGGATGAAGTTCTGTGGCGCATAGATATCCATCGTCAAAAGGTAGTCCTTGGTATGTAACTCGTCAAGGGTATTGGTGTCTGTCTGCTTCTTCAGCTCCTCCAGCAACAGTTCCCGCAGGGTGTACTGATAGCCCTGGACAAAGAGGTCGTCATACGTTATCTGTTTTCCTGTCTTCTCGTCGAAGTTCATGGCGAGCTGCTGTCGGATGCCATGGGCTCCGCCCTCGTACATATCGAGGTCGATGATATATATCAGACAGTTGTCCTTGCCACGCCTGGTGTCCGTCTCTATCACATATTTATATTCATACCACGCCCGTTTCGTCTCGTCGGCGCGATCCTCGCGGTACAGTGGTGCCATGTTCTTCTGATACTCCTTCGTGTAGAAGTTGGCAAACGAGTCGACGGCTTGCTGCATCTGCAGACTGTCGTACATGAACAGCCGCTGCTCAATGGCGTTGTTGATGTTACGGGCTCGCTCGTCATCCCCCTTCACATATTTCACTTGCAGGTTTACCTGGCACTGAGGTACATTCTCATCATTGGTGATAGCCACCACCTTGGTCGCTGATGCCTCCCCCATATCTATGCTGGAGCCACCGAAGATGCCTTCCCCGTTGCTGCCCCCGCATGCTGTGAGGAGCACGGCAGTTAGTCCGATCGTCAAACAAATCTTATTCATATTGGGTGCGAAGGTACGAAGAATTTTTGTTAATTCCAAATATTCATCGTCAAATGCTTCCCGTTTCGCTGAAGAAATCTGCCGATTCGCTGAAATCGTTAGTATCGTGGTTAAACTTTTCCTATCTTTGCATCGTCAAACAAATGACTTCGGTCAAGAGATAAGTAACATAAATACAGACATTAAATTAGATTTTAAGATGAAAAAGATTGTATTAACCATGGTTGCCCTCCTGTCGATGACAGTGATGCAGGCACAGAACAATGACAAGTGTGAGTGTAAGAAGGGTGCTAAAAAAGAAATGAGAAAGATGACCCCTGAGATGATGACGGAGAAGATGACGAAGGAACTCTCTCTCACTGACGCACAGAAGACCAAGGTGCTCGCTCTTAACAAGGAGTATCAGGATGTGCTGAAAGGTCCGAAGATGGGTGGTCCTCGTCCACAGAAGCCCCAAGCTGACGCAGAGACTGGTGCCACAGAGCAGCGCCCGGAGCGTCCACAGCTTACCGATGCCCAGAAGGCGGAGATGAAGCAGATGAAGGCTAAGCGTGACGAGTATAACAAGAAACTCAAGAGCATCCTCAATGACGACCAGTACACGAAGTACGAGAAGATGCAGAAGCGTCACGGTCGTCATGGAGGACGTCACGGTCATGGCGGACCACGCGGTCCCCGTCCGGACATGGAACCGATGGACTAAAGAAAGAACTTAGGTATTTTTTAAGGTGAAAAGATTGGGAATGTCGTAGATATCTCGTGTATCTGCGACATTTTCTTTATGGCTTATCTTTGGAGAACAGATCAGAGTCCCCAAATTTTTTCCGAGCGGGCGTTGCTCAGCGCTGCCAGCCAGTTGGTAGGTAATGTCGGGTTCTCCATAATCCTTACTGTTTTTTGAAAGTTTGACATAAAGTGAATGGTATCGTTGAATATCTCTTTGAGTTTCTTATCGATGTCCTTACCACGTAGTCCTCGGGCGAGGATGGTGCCGTCAGGGGCAAAGAGGATGACATGGGGGATGCCTTGGATGTTGTAGGCATTGGTGGCAATCTCCTGCGAGTTGATAATTTGCGGATAGGGAACGCCGTCGTCTTTGATGGCTTTCAAAGTGTCTTCGGGCTTGTCCCATGCGGCGATGCCGATGACCTGCAGACCAAGGTCCTTATATTTGTTGTAGGCTTCGATGATGTTGGGGATCTCCTCACGGCAGGGGCCGCACCACGAAGCCCAGAAGTCTGCAAGCACATATTGGCCTCGGCCCACGTAATCACTAAGTCGGGTGGTTTTTCCGATGTACTCTACGGCGAAGTCCACAAAAGGCTTGCCTACAGAGGGGCTTAATTCGCCTTCTTCAGGGTTCAATATGCTTTCTTTCCATTGCTTTACGATTTCCCACTCTTTGCCCTGTTCGCCTAACAGGTCAATCCATGAGAGGGAAGTCTGAACGTCCAGGCCAGGAAGAAAGAATTCTAATAGCCAGATACCGATTACGTCATTACCATGATTCAACAGTTCGCAGCGTATCAGACTGTCAACAAGATGGCAATATTCCGTTTTTGTTATTTCATGCTTATCATATTTGTCATAGATAGTCCATGCAGAGAATTCTACCCGATGATATTCTGATGCAAGAGGGCCGCTTTTCATTCTTGTCTTTCTTTGCTTGATGCTTTCATCCAAGATGGTGGTTCCATTACCAAGAATAAACAACTGACTATTCATCTGTGGACTGTCATTGTCTGGCTCTTTCACTAACAAGAACATTTCCGCTTTATCTATCATGCCTTCTTTGGGGACAATCTTTCCACCTTTTATTTCCACGGAATCAGGCCATCCCACAGTGTACTTGTTGACAAGTAGCATTTTGGCATTTAACGTAGAATCACCGATAGTTCCCTCCAGTCGGTAGTGTACTTGCGCCTGCCCCGCCATTGCGACGATGGCAAGCAGGATGGTGATGATGATTTTCTTGTTCATATTCATTTCGTGTTCGTCAATTCCTCAATTTTATTACGCAGTGCATCCATATCGTATGGCTTGAACTCGCCAGGAAGCATCTTGCCGTTCTGATCAAACAAGATATACGTGGGATAATGTCTAACGCCTAAGTATTTCTCCACAGCTGCCTGCTGGCTGAGTGGAAGGTTGTAGTGGACGGAGTGTTCGCCAGCCAATTCATATTCAGCAATGACGCTTGCCCATGCTTTGTCCGATGAGTTATTGCAGAGGTAGAGGTAGGTGACGGGCAGGTCGCGGAGTTTCTGGTGAAGCGGTTTTGTGAACTGCTTGAGATTCGCCTTGCAAGGTACGCACCATGTTCCCCAGATGTCAAGATAGACTATCCTGCCACGATAAGGCTCCAGAATCCAGTCCATAATCTCTTTGCCATCTTTCAGGTCTGCCAAGGGTTCGTTTGGCATCAGGCATCCATTGCCTCGTTTCATCTTGGCGGCAAGGTCTGCGAAATATTTGCTCCGCAAAAGGATGCGGTCTCGATAATATGGTGGCATTACCGTTTCGTCCAGCACTTTTCGAAGTGCGTCAGACAATGGCCCGTGCATCTGTTCTAGCTGCGAGTATATGGCAACCGCCTGTGAGAGTTGCTTCAGTTCCTCTGACAAATCAAGGTCTCTCACCCGTGGGATATTCTTCAAGAGTACGCGCTCATTGGGTTCCGTCGACTTGATAATCTGCATCAACGGCGTTCCATTAGCGAACATCTGCCTTATCAGAGCATGGAACGGATGGTCAGACAGGAGAGAATCTGGCGTCCCACCGTTGACCTTTGAGCGATAGTCATTCATCGACTGGCTCAGTATTGCCAGACTGTCTTTGTCGGCTTGGTTTCTCTCTTCTGCTATATTGATGGCCTCTTCTATAAACTCAAAAGAATAGCCTCCGCTGTTGCGCGGTTTCAAAAGCTCTGAGGTGTAATTGTCAAGGGTGTATGCGAGATCATCCTGTACAAGTGTATAGGGATGTGCAATGTCCGAGAACACGCTGTCGCGGAGCCATTGCCAAAGCTGACCGTCATCACTTTTCCTGACATCGGGGCTGTCATACCGACGCTGAACCAAGGAATATGCAGCACCCATCTTCCACTGCCATCGGCTGAGCAGGCGATAGCGTTTGGAGAGCATCGGGGATGCCTGTTCCGTCGTCATCCATATTTCTTTGACCCGCTCATAGTCTTTCTCTACTGCTTCCATCAATTCAGCGTCGCTTTTCTTATCAAAGTCACTGCTCTTCACTTTATAGTAGGGCGTGTCATGCGTCAACAGCTCATTCGACAGACGGGAATCGCGCCCCATAACGAAGGTCTGCCCCGTCTGGCCATCCATGCTGATAAAATAGGTCTCGCCAGGTGTGAGTATCAGTTTTGCCCACAACATTCTGACTACTCCTGTGTTCGCTAATTCAATGTCCAACTCAAAGCGTCCCAAGCTGTCGCACTCTATAGGCAATTCGTTGTCAAAGATAGTCTGCAATGGATCTGGGATGCTAATACTCACCCTGTCTTCATGACCTTTGGGTACATTTACAATTCTCCCTCGTAGTGTTACCTTACCGCCAACATTACCGTTATCAAGGAAATCACTCTCGTCTTTCGTGGGATAGTCGGGCAATGTGCGCTCTGTCAGTTTAGATACGGTGTAATTCTTTTGGCCGATTCTCATACTGCCTTCTTTCAACTTCAGTTTCAGTGCATCTTTTCCACGTCGAAGCATGTATTCGCCTTTGAGTGTGTCTGCCTTGGCATATTCCCAGATTTCGCAGTTATATACGGCATAATTGTCGAATAGCCCGATGAGCCAGTCGCCTGTAGCCTCGTTCCTTAGGCAAACATCCTGGCCAGTTCTTACTTGTGCCTGCCCTGTCATTGCAACGACGGCGAGCAGAATGGTGATAATGGTTTGCTTCATATTTGTTTCGTTTAATTGTTATACCTTTATTATATTTCTCGGGAAAAACTCGTTCAACCCATTTATGTAACATCTGAGATTCTTGAAATCCTGCCAAACCTTGTCCGTTTCCTACTTGGATTCCTGAAATCCGACCAAACAATTATTCTTTCCTGCCTGGATTCCTGAAATCCAATACCATCATGTGTGCCGTCAAGGTCTGATTCCTGAAATCCGAGGTCGCTAGGTCTGTTTCCTGCTCCGATTCCTGGAATCCGGGGCCTTGTGGGGCGTTGCTCAGCGGCATCAGCCAGATGGGTAGGTAATGACGGGGCGTTGTCCATAATCCTTATGGATTACGATTCTGGTCATATCGTTGTTATTCTATAGAAACATTGCGGATGACGAAGGCACCCTCGCCGTCGCCTTCCTTGAAGTCGAAGGCTTCGGGAATTGTCTCGAACGGTTCGAAGGTGAGCGTGAAGTCGGTGAAGAACAATTTGCCCATGATGCCTTCTGTGACTGCAAACGCTTTCTGTTGGGGATAGGTGTTTTCGTCGAGCGTGATGCCGTTTGCGGCGGTCACATTGTGTCGCTTACCGTTGACTTCAAGGTATGAATCCTTGGCGATACGGAACCAATTGCCCCCCTGACCGTAATAGCGGAAACTGATGGTGGTGCCGCTGGCATCAGCATCGACTTGCCTTATGGCGAATTGAAGGTTGGCGGTATTATCTTGCTTAGGACCGTTGATGGCACAAACCAAGCCCATAAACCATCCCACACCATATCCAGCGCTCTTCCAGAGAATGTGCTTGTCGGGCGAAATCAAGACATAATATGGTATGGCTCTCATATCACAATAGCTGTTCTCGATGTCGCCCTTGCCCATCTTCCCATCGTTCCAGTTTTTCCAGGCAATACTCTTGCTGAAATTATCCTCTTGCCACGCGGAGCGTTTGTCCTGATTGATGCCGATGATTTCCAACTTCCCTTGCGATTGCTTGTAGGCCGCTCTCATCTCTGGCTCAGCCATACGGCAGGGACCGCATCCCAGACTCTAGAAGTCGAGCAGCACATATCGGTCAGGCTGCCCCAGCACTTCAGCGAGATGATGCTTCTGGTCCTGCATGTCGATGAGTTCTGCATCAATGGCCTCTTCGCCTACCTGCAAGATATGTGGCGGATAAACCTGACTGTGTATCAGTGCCAGTTGTTCTTCAAAACCCTTTGGCGCACGGGCTGCGGTGGATGCCTCCAATTCCTTCAACTGCTCCATATACGGGAAGTCCTTAGGATAGTTTCTTGCCATCATGGCCACTCCCTCTAACTCTTCGAGCGACGCTGCATCTACCGGCAATGAGGGAAGAACGTCCATGGTCTGTTTTAGGTATTTCATATAGACAGGCCTTTCTTCGTCCCACGATGCATTGGCAAGACCGAGCCGCAACGTTTCTGCCAGCGTGTCATGACCATATTCCGTAATACGGCTGAGAGTCTGCTGTTCGGGCAGCGGGCTCTCCACCTTCCACAATGGGTAGAGACAGTCCATACCCGTTACTTTCACGTCCACATTGGGACTCAGCCAAATGGTCATCAGGTGATTGGGGCATCCTTCTCCCGCAAGGAACAAATAACTCTTCGTGAGTCCCTCCACAGGAATGGTCAGGGTAAAGCGTCCACTCTGTACGGTGTCAGATGCTACGCGCACATTGTCGATAGAAGATTCTGCGACAGTGCCGTCCTTCAATGCGGGCGAATAACCCGTGATGGTTGCTGTCTTTGTCTGTGCCAGCCCCTCCAGTGTGATAAGGGCAAACATGATGGTAATGATGTTTTGCTTGTTCATAATCATTTCGTTCTATTGTTATACTTTTATTATATTCTACGTTTTCGCGGAAATATCCCGTTCGGGGCTTTCACGTCATGCTGTAACCGTCTCCGAGAGTTATTCCGAGCCACAAAGTTACAGAAAGTCCCACGAAAAAGCCCCCGACAAAACCGAAAATCGGATGCCGGGGGTGAAACTCTGAAACTAGTTTCAGTGAATTTTTGTAAAAGTGCTATTTTTGTGCTCCGAAAGAGATGTTTTTGCGAATTTTGGAAAGCATCTGCGGGGTGATGCAGAGGAACGAGGCGAGATCCCGCAAGGCAAGATGCTCAACAATGCCGGGACAACGCTGCAGCAGCAACTCATAGCGTTCGCGGGCTGTGGCGCGGTGGAGGTCGATGTAGCACTGATTGCGCTGCCTTAGCACATGCTCGGCACAGATACTGCGCAACTCCATCTTTTCAGCGTCTTGACGGAAAAAGTCCA
>CACYPF010000024.1 GCA_902776195.1 uncultured Prevotellaceae bacterium
AAAGATCGCTTTTATCTTACTCGCCAGCGGGTCTCCCCGAAAGCGGATGCAAAGGTACGACTATTTTTCGAACTACCAAATATTTTTCCCATATTTTTTCAAAAAACAAATGAAAATTTTCGACTTTCATGACAAAAACTAAAAATTCTTATACCATAATTATATTATTAGGTAAGAGAACCCTCTTTTCATCGCAAATTTAAAATAGCATTATCATTTGACACGTTGATAGAAACTGCGAAGCGCACCTTGGTTGATTTCCTTACTCGACAGTTTGTTAAGTTCGCGTCGTGCAGTATCTTTTCTTCCAAGATAAATAAGGACATCAATATATGACAATTGATAATCCACATTATCCGGATCTATTGTTTTAGCCTTCTCCCAATCATAGAGGGCTTCATCATATCGTTTCATCTCCGTTTCGAGGGATGCACGGGCAACATAGCCTCCAACAGAGTCTGGATGCTGTTCAACGACGATGTTCAACAAATCGAGGGCATCGTTGCGTTTCCCCATTAACTGATAAACATATGCCAGTCCCACCCTTGCCTCCATATGAGTAGGCTTCACAAGCAGAATATCATTATAGTCATTCTTCGCTAAGTCATAACGACGCAAATGAGTATAAGCATAGGCACGGTAGAACAAGGCCGTCAGATTCTTCTCATCGTTTCTGAGAATTGTCTTGTATTCATCAACAGCAAATTCCCATTGTTGCAATTCAAGATTAATCGCAGCTTTCCGAAGATGCAGGTTCACACTATAAGGATACCTCGCTATCTGTTGGTTGATGGCATTCAGGGAGTCACGCCATTCCTGGTTAGACTGCGCCTGCATGCCAATAGCCAACAGCAAACAGCATACGACTGATGCTATGCGTTTTTGATGTAGTTTACAATCCATTCACCAACCTCTTTCGTACCATACTTGGCACCACCTTCCACCTGAATCTCCGGGGTACGCACATTGGCATCCAGGGAAGCATTCACCGCCTCACGGATTAACGCACCCTCTTTCTTTAAATCAAAATGTTCCAGCAGCATAGCGGCAGAGAGAATCTCCGCAAGAGGATTCGCAAGATTCTGTCCAGCAGCCTGAGGCCATGAACCGTGAACGGGTTCGAACAAAGGGGTATGCTCGCCCAGTGAGGACGATGGCTGTAAGCCCATGGATCCCGTAATACAAGAGGTCTCGTCCGTAAGGATATCACCAAAGGTGTTTTCTGTCACGATGACATCAAAGAAGCGGGGTTCTGTCAGGACACGCATGGAGGCATTGTCGATAAACATATAATCAGTATTCACGTCGGGATACTGTGACTCCATCTCCTTGGCTATCTGCCGCCATAGACGAGAACTTGCCAGCACGTTTGCCTTGTCGACAACCGTCAGATGCTTCTTGCGCTTCTGTGCGGTCTCGAAAGCAACTTTCAGAATACGCTCAATCTCCGGACGTGTATAGATGTCGGTATCGTACGCTTTATCGTTATCCTGGTATTTCTCACCAAAGTACATGCCACCCGTCAACTCACGAATAACCACGAAGTCGGCACCTTTCAAAAGTTCATCCTTCAAAGGAGACTTATGCAGCAAACAGTCGAAAGTGGCGACAGGACGAACGTTGGCAAACAAGCCCAATTTCTTACGCATAGCAAGAAGTCCCTGTTCAGGACGAACTTTCGCCGTTGGGTTATTATCAAAGCGAAGATCACCAACTGCAGCAAACAATACTGCATCAGCCCTCATACACACATCGTGTGTTGCCTCAGGATAGGGATCACCCACGGCATCAATGGCATGAGCGCCACAAAGAGCCTCCTCATAGGAGAACTCATGTCCGAATTTCTCTGCAATGGCGTCCATCACGGCAACGCCCTGTTTCATAATCTCTGGTCCTATACCATCACCAGGAAGTACTGCAATTTTCAGTTTCATATTAATTCATCTAATTTAATTATTTAATGTTCGTTTCTTTTTCCATTTCAGCTTAGGGATTTTGATGACCTGTCCCTCTTTCAGTTCCGCATTTGCCTTTAAGCCGTTATACACCTCTACGTAGCAGGACATGCCCTCGCCCAACTCACGGCGGGCAATCCTTGAGAGCGTCTCACCCTTCTTAACAACCACCTCACGGTCAGTACCGACGATATGATAGGCGCCCGTTCGAACACGTGCATCCATTCTCTCATATTTCTTCCAGAACGGCTCATCCTCTTGAGCAGGTTCTTTCTTTTCTTCCACGGTAGATTCTTCCTTAGGCTCTTCAGCAGCAGGTATGTCCTCCACCATATCCACTGAATCTACAGTGACCGTCTCTATACTATCTACAAAAACAGGTTCTGGGACAACCTCTTCCGCCTTATTTATATCCCCATTTTTAGAATGTTGCCCATACCAATAGCCTGCATATGCAGAAGCAGCCATCAAAACTATAGTCAACAAAACATACCCCAATATCTTCTTCCAAGAACTCGATTCTTCTTTGTCATCAAAATCAACAAGCGGCTCGTATTCATTCGTAATGTACTCCTCTATAACTTTTTCTTCCTCAACAGTTTTCACTTCGGCTTCAATAGTTTTTTTCTCAACAGGCTGTTCTGCATTTGGTTGTTCCTCAACAGGCTCTTCCTCGACAGGCAACTGCTCAACTTCAAAAGGTTTTTGTTCGACTAACTTATTATCAATTGCCACATTATCCAATACCTCCTCTTGTTCCTCCTCCTGTTCCTCTTCTGGGATATCCTCAAACTCAACACCTTCATTCAATATGACCGTATCAAATTGCGAGAATGGCTTATTCACCAGTTCTTTCATGGTAGCATCAGGAGTAAAAGTTATTTTAGCATGACTATCTATCACAACACGCTCTCCAGTACGAACACTGACACTCTCCCGGGCTTCGACACGAATCATTTTGAATGTGCCTAAACCTTTGATTTTCACCATACCACCTTCATTGAGATTCTGTTGGATAACCTCAAACATCATGACCGCAAATTGACTTGCCTCTTTGGACGTCAATTTGTTTTTCTCTACAAGAATCTTTGAAATCTCCTGTATCGTTAATTTTCCCATTATTGACCTCCTTTCAATTTTTCCTTCCATGTCTGATTCGGCTTGAAGTTCAAAACCAATTTAGGTGGCACAAGCATTCTCTGTCCTGTAGAAGGATTTACAATAACACGTTCCATTTTCTTTTTAGTCTCAAAGACACCGAAATTAGGGACAATGATACTGTTATCTGTCACAAAGGCATCACTCATTGCCGTGATGATATTATTCACCAGTTTCTGGGTATCCTTCTGCTCGTATCCAGAACGCGCTGACAGCTGGTTTATAAATTCCTTGTTGTTCATATTATAGTGGTTGCATAAATGTCAAATTCTTCTGCATCTGTCACCCTCACATCATAAAAGGCTCCAATCGTTAATGATTCCCTCGCTGAAATCAACACTTCCGGATCAACTTCGGGTGAGCAGAACTCACTACGTCCCACAAACCAATCACCTTCCAAACGGTCAATGACAACACGCAATATCTGTCCTATTTTTGCAGCTTCTATCTCTGCACTGATATTTTGTTGTATACGCATCAAACGATCTAAACGAGCCTGCTTGACATCTGCTGGCACATCATCTTGATAATGCTTTGCTGAATAAGTCCCATCTTCCTCAGAATAAGCAAAAGCTCCCATCCTTTCGAAACGCGCCCAACGTGTGAAATCCAATAATTCCTGATAATCTTCCTCGGTTTCACCAGGAAATCCCACCATCAAAGTAGTACGAAGATGTATTCCTGGCACCTCTTCACGCATCCTTTTGATCAACTCATATGTCTCTTTTTTCGTCACATGACGTTGCATACGACTAAGCATATGATCACTGATATGTTGAAGGGCAATATCCAGATATTTGCACACATTCTTTTTCTCACGCATCACTCTCAGCAATTCCCAAGGGAAATGAGCTGGGTATGCATAATGCAAACGAATCCATTCTACTCCTTCTATATCAGCCATCTTCTCGATGAGTTCAGCAATTTGCTGCTTTCCGTCAATGTCAACACCATAATAGGTTAACTCCTGGGCGATAATCTGAAACTCTTTCGTACCCTGAGCTACCAAAGCACGAACTTCTTCAAGAATTTCCCCCATAGGACGACTTTGGTGCTTTCCTGTAATTATTGGAATGGCACAATAAGCACAATGGCGGTCACACCCTTCCGATATTTTAATATAGGCATAATGACAGGGAGTGGTTAGTTTTCGGGGGGCGGGATGGGTTATAGTATCTATAGTTCCTATAGTACCTATAGTATTTAATAGTTCCTTGTAATTAAACTTCCCATACCAGCCATCAACTTCTGGAATTTCTGCTTCAAGGTCAGCAAGATAGCGTTCTGAAAGACAGCCCATTACGTACAACCTTTCTATTTTCCCGTCTGTCTTTGCCTGAGCAAACTCCAGAATAGTGTCTATACTCTCTTGCTTGGCATCTTCAATAAAGCCACAAGTATTAATAACAACTATTTCACCATGGGGATCATCACTGTCATGTGCCACATGATAGCCATTTGCTTCGAAAAGTCCCATCAGTCTCTCACTGTCCACGAGATTCTTCGAACATCCCAACGTGATGAAATCGATAGTCTTCTTATTCATTCTTAAACAGAGAGTCAACGAACTGCCGCTTATTAAACAACTGAAGGTCTTCCATACCTTCACCCAATCCGATATATTTCACAGGGACTTTCAACTGGTCGCTGATACCGATAACCACACCACCTTTGGCGGTTCCATCGAGCTTCGTGATAGCAAGGGAAGTGATCTGTGTGACAGCCGAGAACTGCTTCGCCTGCTCAAAGGCATTCTGTCCGGTACTACCGTCCAGAACAAGCATCACCTCATCGGGAGCCTCTGGCAGCACTTTCTTCATCACGTCCTTGATTTTCTTCAGCTCATTCATCAGTCCCACCTTATTATGGAGACGACCTGCCGTGTCAATCAAGACGACATCCGCACCATTTGCCTTTGCTGAGCTCAACGTGTCGAACGCTACCGAGGCAGGGTCACTACCCATCTGCTGCTTGACGACGGGCACTCCTACCCGTTCGCCCCAGATGCATAACTGCTCGACGGCTGCGGCACGGAAGGTATCGGCAGCGCCAAGATAGACCTTCTTGCCTGCCTGCTTGAACTGCCAGGCAAGTTTTCCGATGGTGGTCGTCTTACCGACACCATTCACACCAACGACCAGAATGACATACGGTGTATGGTCGGTTGGCAAATCCCAGTTATCATTATCGTCCGAGTTGTTCTCGGCAAGCAAAGCTGCGATTTCATCACGGAGAATACCATTCAGTTCACTGGTGCTTACATATTTGTCACGAGCCACACGCTCCTCGATACGCTGAATAATCTTCAATGTGGTATCAACCCCCACATCACTGGTGATTAATACCTCCTCCAAGTCATCCAATACATCGTCATCCACTTTCGACTTACCAGCCACGGCACGTGCCAGTTTGTCGAACACACTCGTCTTGGTCTTCTCCAGTCCCTTGTCGAGTGTTTCCTTCTTATCCTTATTAAAGAAACCAAATATACCCATAATTACCTAAACTCTTTCGATTTCAACGGCAAAGGTAGTGCAAATCGAACGAAATACCAAATTTATTTGAGTATTTCTGAGATGCAGCCTACACTTCAACGATAGTTAAAGATACAAAAAAGCCGAAACCATGAAAGATTTCGGCTTTTTCTATGTAAGCTTTTGAATATTAGTTTTTAAAGAAGTCCTTAACCTCCTCGTTAGGAACCATCTGCTCATCGAAGATATAAGCACCCGTCTTAGGGCTCTTAACCATCTTGATAACCTTTGTGTAAGCGCGACCATCCTTTGAGCCTTCATGGAGGGTAGCGACGGTTTTCTTTGCCATGCTCTAAATAGATTATTTAATCTCCTTGTGCACAGTCATGCGCTTCAGGATGGGGTTATACTTCTTCAATTCCATTCTCTCAGGAGTGTTCTTACGGTTCTTAGTCGTGATATAACGACTTGTTCCGGGCAGTCCACTCTCTTTCATCTCGGTGCACTCCAGGATAACCTGAACGCGATTACCTTTTGCTTTCTTGCCTGCCATGTATTAGTCTCCTATAACTTTAATGTCCTTCCAGTCTACATAACCTTTAGCAACAGCCTGCTTCAGGGCAGCGTCCAGACCTACCTTATTAATCATACGCAGACCAGCGGCGCTGATCTTCAACTGAATCCAGCAAGCCTCCTCTACATAGTAGAACTTCTTGCTGAACAGGTTTACATCACTTTCCCGTAATCTGACAAATTTTAGACATTTCTATCTACTTTTTTGTGTTCCTAAATTGTAACTTACTCCAAACAGGGTGCAAAGGTACGCTTTTTTAATGAGAAATGAGAAATGAGAAATAAGAAATTCCCTACTCTTAATATTTTTTAACTTCTTCCATGTATCCCGTCTCTGCTTTAAGAAAGTCAAGAAACATTTGCATCGCTTTGTTGGTAGCAATGGCGAGGTTGATATCACGACCATGGTCTTCCTCCACTTTCAGAGTCACTTGCTTTTCAGGAGATCCACAGGCAAGCCAGATTGTTCCTACGGGAATATCTTTTGTACCACCTGTTGGACCAGCAAAGCCTGTTGCGGCGATAGCGAAGTCTGTGTTCAACGCTTTGCAGGCTCCTGCGACCAACTGACGAGCCACTTCCTCGCATACGGCAGTCTGCTCCTCCAACACTTGTGGGTCAACGCCTAATAGTCGTTCCTTTATTTCATCCACATAGCAGACGATACCTCCTTTAAAATATTTAGAGGCACCAGGGATTGAAATAAGTGACTCGGCAATGCGCCCACCAGTGCAACTCTCCGCAGTAGCAACTGTTTTCTCAATCTCCCATAGTATTTGACTTACTTCCCTGCTGATAATTTTACTCTCAAAATCCAACATAGTATATATCTATTATTTAAATGTTACCTTTGAAAAGGCGGGCGCATCAATTGGACACGTCTCACCGTCAAGATACTTATAATAACCCACGATGCCTATCATTGCAGCATTATCTGTGGTATAACTGAATTTCGGGATATAGATAGTCCATCCATACCGCTTAGCATGGTCATAAAAGGCATTACGCAATCCATTATTGGCACTCACACCACCAGCCACCGCCACATGCTTAATACCCGTTTGTTTCACGGCAAGACGCAATTTCTTCATCAAAATGTCAACAATTGTCCATTCCAACGACGCTGCGATATCCTCCTTATGATGTTCGATGAAATCAGGATCTTCCCCCACCCATTTACGCATATTATATAGGAAAGAGGTCTTCAAACCTGAGAAGCTATAATCGAGTCCTGGGATATGCGGTTCCGCAAACTGATACGCCTTAGGATTACCCATCCGCGCTAATTTGTCAATAATAGGACCACCAGGGTAGCCGAGTCCCATCACCTTTGAGCATTTGTCAATAGCCTCTCCTGCTGCGTCATCAATGGTCTGTCCCAACACCTCCATGTTGTTATAGGCATTCACCTTGACGATTTGCGAGTTACCACCGCTTACTAACAGACAAAGGAATGGTAGCGGCGGTTGATTCGTGTCATTGTCTGACTCCTTGATGAAATGTGCCATCACATGTCCTTGCAGATGATTCACGTCCACCAGGGGAATACCCAGGGAACGGGCAAAACCTTTAGCAAAACTGACTCCTACCAGCAACGAGCCCATCAATCCAGGACCTCTGGTAAAAGCTATAGCAGTCAACTGCTCTTTGGTGATACCCGCTTTTTTCAACGCTTGATCGACTACAGGTACCACATTCTGCTGATGTGCCCGGGATGCCAGTTCTGGCACGACCCCACCGTAAGCTTCATGGACAGCCTGTGATGCGGTGACATTCGACAGCAGTACTCCATCTTTGAGGACAGCTGCAGAAGTGTCGTCGCAGGAGCTTTCTATACCTAATATATATATATTGTTTATCATTTTTTCTTTTTTCTAGAGTGTTCTAGAATGTTCTAGAGTGTTCTAGATTATCTAGTAAGTATCTCCACGCCATGCTCTGTCATCAACAAGGTATGCTCCCACTGCGCGCTGGGTTTCTCATCCTCTGAGATGACTTCCCATCCATAGGGGTCATCAGCATCAATAAAGACTTTCCACGTGCCCATGTTAATCATGGGTTCAATGGTGAACACCATCCCTGGCACCAGTAACATACCTGCATCTTTCTGTGCAAAGTGGCATACCTCTGGTTCCTCATGGAACTTCAGCCCCACTCCATGACCACACAAGTCACGCACCACTCCATAGTGATATTTCTTCGCATGTTTCTCAATAGCCTTTCCTATCTCATTAACGCAGCCCCAAGGCTTAGCTGCCTCCATACCGATTTCCAGACATTCTTTAGTGACACGCACCAACTGCTCTTTCTCAGGCGATGTCTTGCCGATGATAAACATACGGGAAGCATCCGCATAATATCCGTTAAGGATAGTGGTGAAGTCTACATTAATGATATCTCCCTCCTCCAAGATATCATCTGCCTTGGGAATACCGTGACATACCACCTCGTTGATACTCGTACAGACGCTCATGGGGAATCCCTCATAGTTCAGGCATGCAGGAATAGCTCCATGCTGTGCACAATAGTCGCGGCAGATCTGGTCGATCTCCAGGGTCGACATGCCTGCACAAATTTCCTTTTCCACAGCATCCAACACACCGGTATTCACCACGCCGGCACGACGGATGCCCTCTATCTGCTCAGGTGTTTTAATCAGGTCCCGTGTCGGAACCAAAGCCCCTTTGTTCTCCAGATACATAATCCGCTTATCGAACTCCGTGGGCTGTTCTCCTGGTTTACAATGCCATCTTCTTTTCATTTCATTTCGTAATTTGTGTGCAAAGTTACTACTTTTTTTTGAATATGGCACGGTATTTGCAATATTTATGGCAGAAGTTAATTATATAATAAATAAGGTATATGCAAAAAGGTAATATCGGGGTTACTACAGAGAACATCTTCCCCGTCATCAAAAAGTTTCTCTACTCAGATCATGAGATTTTCCTCCGTGAGATGGTCAGCAATGCCGTCGATGCTACCCAGAAGTTGAAGACTCTCAAGGAACAGGGTGAGTTCAAAGGAGAATTAGGTGACCTTGCCGTACAAGTGAAGCTCGATACCGACAAGGGTACTATCACCATCAGCGACCGTGGTATCGGTATGACAGAGGAGGAGATTGACAAGTACATTAACCAGATAGCCTTCTCTGGTGTCAACGACTTCCTGGAGAAATACAAGGACAATGCCAACAACATCATCGGACATTTCGGACTCGGCTTCTACTCTTCTTTCATGGTATCTAAGAAAGTAGAGATAGTCACCAAGTCATATCGTGACGGTGCCAAGGCTGTGAAATGGAGCTGTGACGGCAGTCCTGCCTATGAGATTGACGAGGCAGAGAAGGAAGACCGTGGCTCTGACATCATCCTGTATATCGATGACGACTGCAAGGAGTTCCTTGACAAGCAGAAGATTCAGGAACTGCTGAACAAATACTGTAAGTTCATGGCGGTACCTGTTGCCTTCGGCAAGAAACAGGAGTGGTCTTCCGACGAGAAGAAGATGGTGGATACCGCCGAGGATAATATTATAAATAATGTGGAGCCGCTGTGGACCAAGGCACCATCCAACTTGAAGGATGAGGACTACAAGAGTTTCTACCGTACCCTCTACCCTATGAGCGATGAGCCGATGTTCTGGATTCACCTGAATGTCGATTATCCCTTCAACCTCACGGGTATCCTGTACTTCCCACGTATCAAGTCGAATATCGACCTGCAGCGTAACAAGATACAGCTCTACTGCAACCAAGTATTCGTCACTGACCAGGTAGAGGGCATCGTCCCAGAGTTCCTCACCCTGCTGCATGGCGTGATCGACTCTCCCGACATTCCTCTGAATGTCTCGCGCTCCTATCTGCAGAGCGACCGTGACGTGAAGAAGATTTCCACCTATATCACCAAGAAGGTTGCCGACCGCCTGCAGAGCATCTTCAAGGAGGACCGTAAGCAGTATGAGGAGAAATGGGATGACCTGAAGCTCTTCATCAACTACGGAATGCTCTCAGAGGAGAGCTTCTACGACCGTGCCAAGGACTTCGCATTGATGAAGGACACGGACGGCAAGTACTTCACCTTCGATGAGTATAAGACACTGATTGAGGGAGCACAGAAAGACAAGGACGACACCCTCGTCTACCTCTATGCCACTGACAAGGAGGAGCAGTACAGCTATATACAGGCTGCCAAGGACAAGGGCTACAGCGTATTGCTGCTGGACGGACAGCTCGATGTTCCTGCCATCCAGATGCTGGAGCAGAAGTTTGAGAAGAGCCGCTTCACCCGTGTCGACTCCGACATCATTGAGCGACTGATTGTCAAGGACGACGCTCCTAAGTCGACACTGACAGAGGACGAGTCTGCCAATTTGTCATCGGTATTCCGTTCGCAGATGCCAAAACTGGAGAAGACGGAGTTCATGGTGGAGGTACAGTCACTGGGTGAGCAGGCTCGTCCTGTGATGATTACCCAGAATGAGTATATGCGTCGTATGAAGGAGATGAGTCGTTTCCAGCCAGGCATGAACTTCTATGCACAGATGCCTGACTCGATGAATCTTGTACTCAACAGCGACCACCCATTGGTAAAGCGTGTACTTGACGACTGCAAGTCATCTACCGAAGAAACACTGAAACCAGTAGAGAGCGAACTAAAGGGTCAGGAGGCCCGTCTTGCCGCTATCCGTCAGACTCAGGACAAGAAGAAATATGACGAGCTGACACAGGAGGATAAAGACCTGAAGGCAGAAGCAGAAAAGGCTGTTCAGGAACAGAAGGACAAGAAGCAACAGATTCTTGCCGACTATGCCAAGGGCAACTCCATCGTTCATCAGCTCATCGACCTTGCTTTGCTGCAGAATGGTATGCTGAAAGGTGAGGCGCTCGATAAGTTCTTAAAGCGTAGCGTAGACCTTATTAAGTAACAAAAGATTGTATCAGGATAACTACAAAAAGGAATCTCAATTGAGATTCCTTTTTTATTCATAAACCTCACTACAGGGTAAAAGACAAATTATTCTTTTTCATCGATGCCTCTAACATTTTCAATCCTTTTGTTGTACAGAATCCACGGAAAGGGACTAATAACAGATTGGTAAGAAGCTCTTCGTAAGGATACTTACTATATAGTCCTTTCTTCGTAACAGCTTCCCCAATCATGTCAAACATCTGATGAACCAATTCGTAATTGACATCTTTACGGAAAAAGCCCTCTTTCACGCCACGCTGCATAAAACTCAGGAATTCCTCATAAGTATTGGCATGTTCATCTTCCATAAACTTCACTATATTAGGGTAAAGCTGGATATCTTCATAGAAAAGATAGTTGACATCCTTCAGACGTTCTACTTGACGTCTATATACTTCCCCTACGACCTCTATCACATTGTGATTATTAGCATATTCAGCCATATATAGACGTTTAACCTGATATTCCTTTCTCAGACAGGCAAAAAGGAGCGACTCTTTACCACCATAAATCTCGTAAAGGGTACGCTTGGAAATCGACAGACTCATTGCGATATCATCCATTTTCACGGCGCGAATACCATTTTTGGTAAAAGCATCCATAGCGGCCTCAAGGATTTTATCTTTCAAGGAAGTACGATAAGCATTCAAATCTTTTATTTCCTGCATAAGTAACCAATTTGAATGCAAAGTTACTAAAAAGATTAAAAAAAAATTTGTATTCACAGAGTTTTTTGTAATTTTGCGTGGAAAAAGGAAAAGTAATTTAATAATACTACAGCTTATATGGTTAAAATCTCTAAAGAGGCGGCTCTTGAATATCACGAGGCGGGTCGTCCTGGTAAAATTGAAGTAAAGCCGACCAAGGCTTATCGTACGCAAACAGATCTTTCGTTGGCTTATTCTCCTGGTGTCGCCTACCCTTGTTTGGAAATCCAGCAGAATCCTGATGATGCGTATAAATATACGGACAAAGGAAATCTCGTTGCCGTCATCTCTAACGGAACTGCCGTCCTTGGCTTGGGGGACATTGGCGCCATGAGCGGTAAACCAGTAATGGAAGGTAAAGGTTTGCTCTTCAAAATTTACGGTGGCATTGATGTCTTCGATATTGAGGTCAACGAGAAAGACCCGGAGAAATTCTGTGAGGCTGTAGAGCGAATAGCCCCCACTTTCGGAGGTATTAACCTAGAGGACATCAAGGCTCCTGAGTGCTTCTATATTGAGGACCGTCTGAAGAAGACGCTTGATATACCTGTGATGCACGATGACCAGCACGGTACGGCAATTATCTCTGCCGCCGGACTGAAAAATGCACTGGAAGTCATAGGTAAGGATATTAAGAAGGTCAAGATCGTTGTGAACGGTGCTGGCGCTGCTGCCATCTCCTGTACCAAGCTGTACATGGCGATTGGAGCGCAGAAGGAGAATATTGTGATGCTCGACTCCAAAGGTGTCATCAGTGTGGCACGTGAGGACTTGAACGAGCAAAAGAAGTTCTTCGCTACTCAGCGTACAGACATCCACACCCTTGCGGAGGCTGTCAACGGTGCTGATGTGTTCGTAGGTCTTTCAAAAGGTAACGTGCTCTCCAAGGAGATGGTGAAGACGATGGCTAAGGATCCTGTCATCTTTGCTCTTGCCAACCCTGTTCCTGAGATTTCTTATGAGGATGCGATGGAGGCTCGTCCAGATACCTTGATGTCTACTGGCCGCACTGACTATCCCAACCAAATCAATAATGTGATTGGTTTCCCCTATATCTTCCGTGGTGCCTTGGACGTTCATGCCACTGCCATTAACGAAGAGATGAAACTGGCTGCCGTGCATGCGATTGCAGACCTTGCCAAGCAACCTGTCCCTGATGTGGTGAACGATGTTTATAAGGTCAATAACCTCAGCTTCGGACGCAATTACTTTATTCCAAAACCAGTGGACCCCCGTCTGATTACTGAGGTCAGTGCTGCTGTGGCAAAAGCTGCCATAGAGAGTGGCGTGGCTCGTAAGAATATAGAGAACTGGGATGAGTACAAGAATTCACTGAGTGTATTGTTAGGACAGGAGACCAAACTCACCCAGAAACTTTATGCCACTGCTGCAGCTCATCCACAGCGTGTGGTATTCGCGGAAGCCGTTCACCCCACCATGCTGAAAGCTGCCGTGCAGGCAAAGGCTGAAGGTATCTGTCATCCCATCCTTCTTGGTAATGACGAGGTTATCCAGAAACTCGCCAAGAAAATGGACCTGAACATAGAAGGTATCGAGATAGTCAATCTCCGCCATCCGTCTGAACAGGAGCGTCGTGAGCGTTATGCCCGCATCCTGACAGAGAAGCGTCAGCGTGACGGATACACTTTCCAGGAGGCTAACGATAAGATGTTCGAGCGTAACTATTTTGGTATGATGATGGTGGAGACAGGAGAGGCAGACGCTTTCATTACAGGTCTCTACACTAAATATTCCAATACGGTGAAAGTAGTCAAGGAGGTGATAGGTATCCGCCCTGAGTACAAGCATTTTGGTGCCTTGCATATCATCAATTCCCAGAAGGGTACACTCTATATCGCTGATACCCTCGTCAATGAGAATCCTGATACTGACACCTTGGTGGATATTGCCAAACTGGCTGCTACCAGTGTACGTTTCTTCAACGAGAAGCCTGTTGTGTCTATGATTTCCCACTCTAACTTCGGTAGTTCTACGAGTGATGGTGCAATGAAGGTGCGTCGTGCTACTGAAATTATGCAGGCACAGTATCCTGACCTTGCCATAGATGGTGAGATGCAGTTAGGTTTTGCCCTCGATCGTGAGTTACGCGACGAACAGTATTCGTTCACCCGGCTGAAAGGTAAGGATGTGAACACACTGGTATTCCCCAACCTTACCTCCGCACGCTCATCCTATAAGATGTTGCAGATGCTGGATGCTGATGTCGAGATTATTGGTCCTATCCAGATGGGACTGAACAAGCCTATCCACTTCATCGACTTTGGCGCTTCTGTTCGTGATGTCGTCAACATCGTAGCGGTAGCTACCATCGACGCGTATGTCGATAAGGTGAAGAACAGGATAGCTTCTAACAACAAGTAGTAAACAATCATAAAAAAGAGAGGAACCTCCACCCGAGAGATTCCTCTTTTTTCTTTGTTAGTTCTGGTCCTTTTTGTGCTTGAAAATGATTACTCCTAAGATAACCAGCACAATTACTGCGATTACATGTAGCAAATCCATAATATCATTTATTTTATTTAAAGGACGAAAAATTCATCCAGATTCTGTCATGCAAAGATAATAATTATTTTATTAAAGCGATAAGTTTTAAATGATTTTCACGAAATCGGTCTGTTTAGCATCAGATCGAGGCTGACGGGATTGCTGTGAAGGTTTTACTTTTCTTACGATATAATTTGGAAAATTGAAATTAATCACTTATCTTTGCAAAAGAAGACAAAAACATGAGAAAATTCACAACAATACGTAACACTAAACAAATACGATGATGAAAGAACTGAAAGGAACAAAAACAGAGAAGAACCTGCAAGAGGCTTTTGCTGGTGAGTCGATGGCACGTAACAAGTATTCTTATTGGGCATCCAAGGCTAAGAAAGACGGCTACGTACAGATTGCCGCTATCTTTGAGGAGACTGCAGCCAATGAGAAAGAGCATGCCAAGATGTGGTTTAAGTTGTTAGAGGGTGGTGCTATCAAGGATACCGCTTCTAACTTAGAGGCTGCAGCCGGTGGTGAGAACTTTGAATGGACTGATATGTATGCCCGCATGGCAAAGGAGGCTCGTGAAGAGGGCTTCGACGAGATCGCAGAGAAGTTTGAGGGTGTTGCTGCCATTGAGAAGGCTCATGAGGAGCGTTACCGCAAGTTGCTGGACAATGTGAAGAAAGAGCGAGTGTTCTCGAAGGATGGTGATGTCATCTGGCAGTGTGCTAACTGCGGACACATCGTGGTAGGCAAGAAGGCTCCAGACGTATGTCCTGTATGTGACCATCCTCAGGCTTACTTCCAAGTAAAAGCAGAAAACTACTAAGGAGAATTGAAAGGTAAAAAATGAAGGATTGAAGTCTTATTACTTCAATCCTTTTTTATTTCCAATTCTTCTACGCTTCAGTCTTTCAATTCTTCCAAGAGGAAGTTGACACACTGTCGGAACAGGTGATTGCGAGTGTTACCACCAAAAATGCTGTGATTGCGGTTGGTATACACGAGCTGGCGGAAGTCTTTGTCAGCTTGCACCAATGCCTCAGTATATTCGGCAGTATTACGCAGATGCACATTATCATCGGCACTGCCATGACAAAGCAAGAGGGCACCATGAAGCTGGTCGACACGACTGATCGGGTTCTGATCGTAGCCGCTTGGGTTCTCTTTGGGAGTACGCATAAACCGCTCTGTATAGATGCTGTCATAGAAACGCCATGAAGTGACAGGGGCTATGGCTATACCTGCACGGAACACCGGACGCCCCTCTGACATGGACATCAACGTATTGAATCCACCATAGCTCCAGCCCCAGATGGCGATACGGTCCTTATCCACATACGACTGTTTACCTAACCATAAGGCGACTTCTACCTGATCATGAGACTCCAACTCACCTAATCGCAGATAAGTGCATTTCTCAAAATCAGCACCACGTCCTCCAGTTCCCCGACCGTCCACACAGACACAGAGGAACCCCTGCTGGCAGAGATACTGCTCCAGGATCGCACCTTGTCCATTCATACCGATATTCCAAGCGTCCTTCACCTGCTGACTGCCAGGACCGCTATACTGATACATGATGACCGGATAACGCTTGGTGGCATCGAAACCTGCAGGCTTCACCATCCATCCATTGAGTGTGATACCGTCTGCGGTGGTCAGCGTGAAAAGCTCACGACTGCCAAGCTGTTCCTTTGCCAGTTGTTCTTGCAACTCCTTATTATCGACGAGTGTGGTGATTTCCTTACCATTGTTGCCACAAAGTGTCACGACAGTGGGGGTATTCAGATTGCTCCATGTATGGATGAATGACTGGTAGTTGCCGCTGAAGACCGCACTACTCCACCCTGCCTTGTCGGTAAGACAGGATGTCTTGCCATTCGCCAGTGTCATAAACACACGTTGGTCTGTCGCACCATATTGATGGGAGGCATAGTAAACAGTACCTGTCTGATCATCGACACCATAAACCTCGCTGACCTCATAGTCACCCTGCCCCACCTGACGGAGCAGCTGTCCGTTCATGTTATAAAGGTAGAGGTGCATCCAACCGTCACGCTCACTGGGCAGCAGGATATACTTGCTTGTCACCCGCATGTTCTCCAAACATTCCTCCTTGATATACTTTGCTGTCTTATCCTCTATCAATAACTGACAGACAGTAGACAGGGGGTTCGCCGTATAGACACGCAGACAGTCCTGGTGACGGTTCATGGTCAGTACCAATACCTTCGCTGCGTCATGGGTCGACTTTAAACGAGGGATATAACCATCAGCATCGAGGGGTACCTGCAACTGGCGAGTCTGGCGACTGGCGATGTCAAAACTCCAAACACTGCATTTGGCATTATCCGCACCAGCCACAGGATATTTATAAGTATAAGCGCCAGGATATTCCGTAAACTCACTACGCTCGGGTCTCAAACCTTTATAGAGCGGCATGGAATACTGGCTGACAGAACGCTCATCGTAACGAACCCAGACCAGCTGCTTGCTGTCGGCAGAGAATACCATGGCACGACTATGACCAAACTCCTCCTCATTGACCCAGTCCGGAATACCATTGATAATCTCGTTCTTCTTGCCATCCTTCGTCACCTGACTCTCCGCATTATCGTAAAGCAGTTTGATGAGGAAGATGTTGTTCTCACGGACAAAGGCTATCATCGTGCCATCAGGCGAGAACAAGGGAGTCTGCTGGGCGCCATTTCCTGATAATGGTACCAATTTACGACTAGCAATAGTGTAAATATAATAATCGGCGGTAAAAGAGTGGCGGTATATTGATTTCCTGTTAGTCTCTACCAATATGCGCTTACCATCAGGACTCATAATATATCCGCTGATACGTTTTATCTTCGAGCCCTCGGCATTGAACAAGGTCTCCAAAGCCTTCCCGTTCTTAAACGAATACTTGACAATCGTCTTTCCATCGTTTTCCAACATGGTATAACTATCGCCGTCAGCGTTAGGTATCACCCCACGGATATTGTCTGGAATGAATTGTCCACTTGTGATTTGTCGTAAATCTAAGCTATATGCTGTTAACGGTAAAAGCATCAACAGCAGACACATCTTAATCTTGTTCATATTTCAATAGTTTAATAGCTTGTATTATGAAGCAACTGTTCTATATTGACATCCTTATGATGCTTCATAAAACTATCGATGGCTTCCACATGACTATTCTTGAAAACATGCTGTTGAGTCACTTGGTTGACTACCCACTGTATCTTACCCATATGCCGGTGACGTAATTCTGGCGACGGTTCTTTGTCTTGCAGTGGGTAGAGACTGAGCAGATAGAAACTCAGGCAATCGGGAATAATCATGGAGCGTGTCATCAGACGGCGTTGCTCTTCTGTATAATGTTCGATATAGAAAGGATAGTCGGCACCAAGATATTTATCAAGGGAAATACCCAATGTCTTGTTCCCAACGATAATGCTCTGGTCGAAAGAACCAATCTGCGAGTAAATCTGGGGTATTTCCAAAGAGGGTATCACATCGCATAAACGACGGAAAGCATCCGTCAGTTCCTGATTTAAATCATCTATGTCAGCAAATTGCTTCTGCACATCAGTTATCAGACGCTGCAAGGTGGAGTCCTTGAAGAAGAAAAGCAACTTGTTATGAATATCAGGCTCGTTCACTTGTCCGATACGAAGAACATCCTCTATCAGCGTACGAGTCTGCATAGGGTACGACTTGTTCATCTGCAACAATGCGGAATAGTCACCTGTTGTAAGATAAAGACTTTCTATCATGTCGTAGCGATCAATAGACAATGCTAACTCCCCCGAAGTCTCCTCATTGGACTTCAGATGCCATTGACAACCCAGACAGGCTAACATGGCTATGGTCAAGAATAAATAGACCTTTCGCACGACGATTAAATGAGATTAATCATTTATTATTGTTAAATACGACTGCAAATTTACTAAAAAGTATTTTAAAAACCAAATTTTAACCTAAAAAAGATAAAAATATGTAGTCTTATGCGTCTTTTTCGTTTATTTGTGTGAAATTTGCAATCTCACAAACTACGGATAAAGATATGAAAAGACTCCTCTCTTCTATGGCACTGACCCTATGCTGTCTGTCCATCTTCGCTGAAAAGACTTTGACCGTCACAGTGACTAATCCCCAAAAGGACACACGCACTGATGTTCCCATTGTGATATCATTGGCATCTTATGGTGAGGTGCGTTCCGCTTTGGTTACTGTCGGAGGCAAGGAAATTCCCTGCCAACTGGATGACTTGAATCAGGATGAGTCGTTCGACGAACTCTGTTTTTTAGCAGACTTAGGGAAGAAAGAGACAAAGGAATACAGCATATCCCTTTATGAGACAGGTGAGCCACGTCCCTATCCAGCCCGTGTATATGCAGAGATGGTGATGGCTAATACTAAAAACAAGAAACTGAAGAAGAATCAGCAGAACAACTATATCGAGTCTATCACGGCTCGTGGTGACGCTGCCTATACTTATAACCTGCAGCATCACCATGGTGTGGATTTCGAGAGTGAGCTGAATGGTATCCGTATTTATTTCGACGCACGACAGACACTCGACCTCTATGGTAAATTCAACAAACAACTAGAATTACAAGAGACACAGTTCTATACGGACAAAGACCAGAAAGCAAAAGGATATGGTGATGATGTACTATGGGTTGGGCAGACCTTCGGACTCGGAGCATTCCGTGGTTGGGACGGTACCAAGCCGACGCATGTAGAACCAGTCCGCACTCGTACTCAGCGGATTATCAGCTACGGTCCACTGCGCACCATCGTGGAACTCGTCGACCGCGGGTGGAAAGCTGATGCAACAAAGGCACCTGTCAATATGACCATCCGATATACACAGTATGCAGGACACCGTGATACGGACGTAGATGTATTCTTCAATAAAGATGTCAGCGACTACCGTTTCTCCACTGGTATCATTAACGTAAAAGGCTCAGAGGAGTTTAGTGACAAGAAAGGTCTGCGTGCTTGCTGGGGTGCCGACTTCCCTACTAACGACACGATTAACGGCAAGAGGGAGACTGTCGGGTTAGCCGTACTTGTTCCTCAGCAATATATCGTCAGTGAGGAGGTTGCCAACAAAGACAATTACACCTACGTACTGAAGATAAACGGTACGCACATGAATTATAAGGTAACCTATACCTCTGCCAACGAGACCTTCGGATACCACTCCGCTAAAGAGTGGTTTGACTATTTGAAGGTATGGAGGCGGGAGGTAGAGGCTCCTGTTATTATTAAGACTGACGATTAATACAATTTGATTTTCTTCTTCGCAGTCTTACTCTCGTTCTGCAACCGGTCGAGTGCCGTAACGATATAGACATATCTTCCCTGTTCTAAATCCACAGGAAGCTCATAGAAGCAATTGTCAGTAATGGCTACGATATGAGACGGATTACTGATATCAGTGTCCTCGCCTTTCTTAAAGCAATAGACAACATACTTCGTCGCCTCATCGTCCCATGACTTAAATTTGGGAGCCGTCCACATCAATACCTGACGGTTGTTGATGGTGAAGACCTTCAACTTACGCACTTTACCAGGTGCCTTATGGTCGAGATGCGGCATCAAGGGTTGCAGAGCGGGGTAACGCCAATATACATTCCTGAGATTGGTGCCGTAGTTACCGATATTGTCAACAGCAGCCTTCGCATACCATAATACGGTACCTTGTACACCGGGATTCTCCTGATGGAGACGCATCTTTGCCGGCAGCTGATGACTTCCAGGATTCGAAGGGTCTGCATTCTTGACGGTTCGCTCCACGTCCTCACCAATGAACAGCGGACGAGCAGAGGCATGGTCGCTCCACCAACGTATCAGCTCTGTATAGTCGGCAGCCTTATGTCCCATCTCCCAATAAAGCTGTGGCACTATATAGTCTACCCATCCTTTCTCTATCCACAATAGGACATCAGCATAAAGTTCATCATAATTCTGCAATCCATTCGTCTTACTGCCGCGAGGGTCATTCTTAATATTACGGTAGATACCGAAAGGACTTACACCGAACTTCACCCATGGCTTCACCCGATGAATGGTGGTATTCAACTGCTCAATGAGTAAGTCAACCTGATGGCGACGCCAGTCGTTCTTATTGGCATAGCCTTGCGGATTAGCCCGGAACTGCCCATCATCAGGAATCGCCACACCAGGTACAGGGTATGGGTAGAAATAGTCATCGATATGGAGTCCGTCGACATCATAACGCTTGAGGATATCCTCCACGATGGTACATATATAGTCACGATTCTCCTGTAAGGCAGGATGAAGCACTTGCAGACCATCATACTCGAAGACCCGTTCCGGATGCTGATTGCAGATATGGTTAGGAGCCAAAGCATACGCCAGTTTTGATTTCGCACGATACGGGTTTATCCACGCATGGAGTTCCATCCCACGCTTGTGACACTGGTCTATCATCCACTGCAAAGGATCCCAATATGGATACGGAGCCTTACCTTGTACACCCGTCAGGAAATAACTCCATGGCTCTATACTACTTGGGTACAGAGCGTCACAAGCAGGACGGACTTGAAAGATAATGGCATTCGCACCGTCTTTCTGTAATTCATCCAATTGGTAGGAAAGTGTCTTCTGCATCTTCTCCGTACCGATGTTCTGGAACTGTCCGTTTACACACTGAATCCATGCGGCACGGAACTCTCTTTTAGGGACAATGTATGTCTGTGCTTGCAGCAAATTCACGCAGCACAATAATATCCAAATAATATTTCTTCTCATAACTATGAACTATGAACTCTAAACTATGAACTTATAAATCTCCTCTGTCCAGTCAGAACCATTCTCTGGACAGAAAGTACGGAAGCCTATCTGACTGGCAGCTGCCACATTACGGGGACCGTCATCTACGAAAAGCACCTCGCCAGGGAATGTCTGTTCTTGTTGTAACACCTCACGGAAAATGTCTTCAGAAGGTTTCATCTTCTTTAGCTGATAACTCAAATAACAATGATCGAAATAATAGGAAAGAGGATGTCCCTTCCCATCAAATGCGGGACTCATTGCCCAGTCCATCATATACGGATTCGTATTTGAAAGCAATACAACCCGATATCCCTCTTGACGCAGTCGCATCACAATATCCAGGTTACGCTGCGGTACATCCTTGGCATACCCCTGCCAGGCATAGGCACATTGTTCGTAAGTAAACTCCTTACCCATTAATTCTCCCAAGGCAACACGAAATTCCTCGGCAGAGATCAAGCCATGTTCCAAATCACCGAAGATGCCTGTCTGTGTATAAGGGTTCAGATAATCCTCGACCTGCGTGGCTCCGATCTCCTTGAAACGGCTGATTGCCTGCGGTTGATCGATGGTGATAATGACACCACCTAAGTCAAATGCTATTGTTTTGATCATATATCAATTATTCTTTAAAGAAGTCTCTCTTTTGTTTTCTTGCCTCCTCCAGAGGTAGTAATTGTTTTTGCTCCTGCTCATATTCCTCACGGAGATGCTTGTATTTCTCGTCTAATTCCTTTTCCACTTTCACCTCCTCGTCCTTGTTTAGCAAACGGGCGGCAACCAAGGCATTCTGGGAGGCGTCTTTCATCCATACTACCGGTCCTACATAAACGGGTGCTATCTTCAAGGCAACATGGAGCTCACTTGTTGTGGCTCCCCCAATCATAATAGGTATATCCAAACCTGCCCGTTGCATCTCATGAGCCACATTGACCATCTCTTCCAGACTTGGAGTAATCAGTCCTGACAGTCCGATGATGTCTGCCTTGACCTCTATAGCCTTACGCACAATCTGTTCGGCAGGCACCATCACACCCATATCCACGACATCATAGCCATTGCATGCAAGAACAACCGCAACGATATTCTTACCAATATCATGGACATCACCCTTGACCGTGGCAAGAAGAACCTTTCCAGCTTTCTTACCTCCGCCTACTTGCTGTTTCTCTATGACAGGCTGCAGGATCTCCACAGCTTGCTTCATGGTACGCGCCGTCTTCACGACTTGTGGCAAGAACATCTTTCCACTGCCAAAGAGTCGTCCCACCTCATTCATACCATCCATCAAAGGACCTTCTATAATCTTTACTGCCTGGGGATATTTACCCAACGCTTCGTCTAAGTCCTGTTGCAGAAAATCACCTATACCTTTTATCAAGGCATATTGCAGACGTTGTTCCAGACTCTCCTCTCGCCATTTCTCTTGTTGTGAAGGGGATGAGAGTCCTGTAGAAGCAGGCTGAGACTGTTGCGCCTCTAACAACTGATTGGCAAGTTCTGTCAATGTCTCTGCAGCACCCTTGCGCCGGTTCAATATGACATCCTCTATCACCTCCAGTTGGTCGTGAGGTATGTCACTATACAGAACTTTCGAAGCAGGATTCACAATACCGAAGTCCATACCATGCTGTATCGCATGGTAAAGAAAGACGGCATGCATCGCTTCTCGTATGTAATTGTTGCCACGGAACGAGAAAGACAGATTGCTGACTCCTCCACTTATATGAGCACCAGGAAGATGTTTCCTGATCCAACCTGTCGCTTTAATGAAATCTGCAGCATAACTGTCATGCTCCTCCATTCCCGTCGCTACCGCTAACACATTCGGGTCAAAGATAATATCCAACGGATTCATACCAACCTGTTGTGTTAGAATGCGATATGAGCGTTCAGCAATCTCTATACGACGCTCATAACTGGTTGCCTGTCCCTGCTCATCGAAGCACATCACAACGACGGCAGCACCATAGCGCATGACATCCTTGGCATGTTGGATAAAGACTTCCTCCCCTTCTTTCAATGATATGGAATTGACGATGCTCTTACCTTGAACACACTTCAATCCGGCTTTGATGACCTCCCAATCCGAAGAGTCTATCATCACGGGAACAGAGGCAATATCCGGTTCGGCAGCAATCATACGGAGGAACGTGGTCATCTCTGTGCGGGCATCCAACAGTCCGTCATCCATATTGATGTCAATGACCAGAGCACCATCGGTGACTTGTTTACGGGCAATGGCTATCGCTTCGTCATATTTCTTCTCCTTGACAAGACGGAGGAACTTGCGAGAGCCTGCGACATTACAACGCTCACCGACATTCACAAAGCGCACCTCCGGCGTAACGTCCAACAGTTCCAGTCCACTCAGCCACATTGTCTTTGGTCTGGGAACAGGCTGATGAGGTCGCTTGCCCTCAACCAAAGGAATATATTTCTCAATAAAATGCTCATCAGTACCACAACAGCCTCCGATGATATTGACAAGTCCCTCGTCAATCATTTTCCCCATCTGCGGTGCCATCGATTCTGCCGTCTCATCATATAACCCCATAGAGTTCGGCAGTCCTGCATTAGGATATGCACTAATATAATAAGGTGCTTTCCGGGATAGCTGACGCAGGAATGTGATCATCTGGCTGGCACCAAATGAACAGTTCAGTCCGACGGAGAATATAGGATAACTGCTGATGCTGGCAAGAAAAGCCTCTAACGTCTGCCCGCTCAGAGTACGTCCTGCCAAGTCGCTGACTGTAGCACTGAGCATAATAGGCAATTCCACACCTCGCTTTTCCATGACCGTCATCGCAGCGTCAATAGCGACTTTCGCATTGAGTGTATCGAAAATAGTCTCAATCAGCAGGGCATCCACCCCACCCTCCATCAATCCGTCAATCTGCTCACTATATGCCCTGTGCAGCTCGTCGTAGGTCAGGTCACGGGCAGCGGGATTACTCACATCCGGTGACATGGAACACGTCTTGTTAGTAGGACCGATACTTCCTGCCACGAAACGGGGTTTCTCTTCTGTAGAGAACGAATCAGCCATTTTCCTGGCGATACGTGCTCCCTCATAAGCCATCTCCCTGGCAAAATCCTCCAAATGGTAATCTGCCTGAGATATACGCTGGGAACTAAAAGTATTGGTGGAAATGATGTCAGCTCCAACTTCCAGATACTTACGATGAATTTCTTCCACAATATCTGGACGGGTAAGGCAAAGCATGTCATTGTTACCTTTTAACTGTCCTGGGATATCGCGGAAACGGGTGCCTCGGAAATCAGACTCAGAAAGTTGATATTTCTGAATCATTGTACCTGTAGCACCATCCAGTACCAATATACGTTGTTTGGTTAAGTCTTGCAGTCTGTTCATTTAGTAATGTTTCATTGCACGATCCATCTCGCGCTTATCTTCCTTCTCTTTCAGGGTCTGCCGCTTATCAAACTCTTTCTTACCCTTACATAAGGCGATATCCATCTTTGCCCGCCCATGTTCGTCTATGAAGACCAGCAGGGGTACGATGGTATAACCGGTTTGTTTGGTGGCAGCATGGAGTTTCTGAATCTCCTTCTTTGTCAGTAGCAACTTACGGTCACGCTTCATCTCATGGTTATTATACGAACCATAGAAATAAGGTGAGATATTCATCCCCTTTACCCATATTTCACCATTATTGATAAAACAATAGGTATCCACAAGACTTGCCTTACCCAGCCGGATAGACTTAATCTCCGTACCGGTCAAGACAATACCTGCCGTATAGGTCTCGATGAAGAAGTACTCAAACGATGCCTTCTTGTTGCGTATCTGTACAGGACTCTTCTTCCTGATTTTCTCTTCGTCTTTATTCATTTTATTTCTCAATATGAGCAAATTGCTCAATATGCTGGTCAATATATTCAGCGATCTGTTCCATCCATAACTCCTCGTTCTCTATGAAGAGGTCATCCATATCGTCAAACTCAGGATATTGCTCGAATAATGCCATGAACTCATCCTCCGTGCAGTCCTGCTCAATCTCCTCATGATATTTCAGATAGAGCGTATGAGCGTCGTATATCAGTTTGGACAAGTCACGCAGTCCCCATAGCTTGACGGCTTTCGCAAAAGGATTCTTAAAGATAAAAGGACCATAGCCGTTATGTATCAGTTGCACAAATCCTCCGTCCATCACCTCCTCATGAAGGATATCCCATGCAAGAAGGGTTATTTGGTCTGCATTCAGCTCTGCCATGGTCTCTGCTGTCAACTCGTCATGAATACCTTGACGGATGGCATGGACAAAAGCACTGACAAAGGAATCCATCCCTTCCTGCGCCGCTTCATTCAACTGGCTGTCTTTAACCTTAATCTCTATCATAGCTCTATGATTACCTCTTCAAAATTACCCTCCTTATTAATAATATACCTGCAAGCGGCGAGCTCACTCTCTTTGTCATCATCCTCACCGCGGAAATAGCTGACAAGGGTGACTTCATACTTACTCGTGATATAGTACTCCTGACGCATCAGTCCCAGTTTGCCGTCTCGCTCCTCAATCTTCTGTTCATAGACACACAGACGGTCCACGAGTACATATTCACGATTCATCGTGCAGAGATAAAGGGACACATTGGTGGAGTCAAGTTTCTCACCCAACAACATCATATGATAGTCTTGGTAGGAAGGCAACTTGACAGCATAGAGTTCCACGTTACTCTCATAGTCGAATCGGGTATTATAGACAGGTGGAATCTTTTTCATCTGAGGAAGATACTCCACAAACTCTGGGGAATATTTCATAGGAACAGACCTCATGGACAGCGTATCAAAAAAGGCAACTACAGGGTCACTGGCTATAGGCTTCAGCAATTGCTTTCCAACTTCTGCCTTACGGATGCTGTCTATCATACCCTCATAGTCAGCAGCATTCTTCCTGTTACCACAAGAGAACATGAGCAACAAGACAGCTAATACCGCAACTATATATGTTATCTTCTTCATATCGTCTGCAAATTTACACAATTTTTCCTAAACCTCCTCTATTACCATCTCTTTTCTTTCAAATTTGATAGATTCGGCATCTCCATCAGCAGGAGATGCCGCTTGCTTTTACCCCCAGTAACGGCTACTATTGTAAAGGACGCCTCCTTTCATTGTAAATCAAATTGATTTGCAAAGTAAATCAAATTGATTTGCAATTCTGTATGATATTGTTTTCATTGACGATGCCTATTGCTTCAACTTTTGAAGCCCGTACCTTCGACCCTCAGCGCCTAAAGCTCCGACCCTTGGAGCCTAAGGCTTCGCAAGGAGGAAGCGGCACCTCGAAAGAAAAAATAAATGAATTTATTTTGTTCTTTACTCGGTTTACACTATCTTTGCAAATATGAAGAAAGAGATATTGTTTGGTTTGTTGCTCCTCGCCACAACATTGCAGGCTGGCAACAAGATATACTCGCCAATGGTCAAGACACTGACGACCATCGTGAATAACGACTGGCAGAATCGTCCTGTCATGGAACTGGGCAGCCGGGATGTTCTGCATATCGGATTCGACGAACTGTCACATGACTCCCATCGTTACATCTGTCACCTTACCCGGTGTGAGGCAGACTGGTCAGAGACTACTGATGTTTTTGAAAGTGACTGGTTACAAGGATTTAACGACTTTCCATTAGATGATTACCAGAACTCCCTTAATACCACGGTGAACTACACTCATTATGAGTTTACAATACCCAACAGTCAATGCATGATCCGGATGAGTGGCAACTACAGACTTAGTGTTTTTGATGAGGACAACGGTTATGAGAAAATACTTGATGCGGAATTCTATGTCGTCGAGCCTGTCGTCAATATCGGTCTCAACCTCACCACAAATACCGATATCGATGTAAACAAGAGCCATCAGCAAGTGTCCATCAACTTAGAGTACAAAGACCTACATGTCATTCGTCCAGAAGATGAGATATATACGGTGGTCATGCAGAACTGGAATGAGCAAACGGCACGACTGAACCCTGCTCCCCAGTATACCTATCACCAGGGGCTGCGATGGGAACATCAGCGGGAGCTCATCTTCGACGCAGGGAATGAGTATCATAAGTTTGAGGTTCTTGATGTCAGCCACCCTACCATGGGAATTGACCGTATAGGATGGGACGGGAAACGCTATCAGGCTTTTCCTTTTACCACGACCATACGACGAAACTATCTGACTGACGAATCAGCTAACGGAGCTTTCTATATCCGCAACAGCAACAGGTCAGAGATTGCTTACACCTGTGATTACGTATGGGTAAACTACACGTTGGAAGCTCCGTATAGCGGAGAGATATTTCTGCAAGGTCAATGGACGAACAACGCCGACGCCACAGCCTATCAGATGCAGTATGATGCAAACAGTCAATGCTATATAGCACAAGTCATGCAGAAGCAAGGCTATTATTCTTACCAGTATGTTGATAAGGATGGGCGTACAGCACCCACTGAGGGGAATTTCTTTCAGACAAGGAACAAATACCAGGTACTGGTCTATTACAAAGGATTAGGAGACCGCACATGGCGACTGGTTGGTTATCGAGGATTAGTCGCACGATAATCATCAGGTGTCTGCCGATACTGATGGTAGAAACTTGCTATCAAATAATTGGCTGATTCAAAGTTTAAATCCTCTGCGATCTCATCCACCGTCTTGTCGCTATTCCTTAACAACTCCGCCACACGTTGCAGGCGAAGTCTCAAGACCAATGCACGTGGCGTTCTGTAGAGATTAGAAGACATCACCCCATAGAAGTCCTTCATATCCATCTGTGCCTCCTTTGCCAATTGGGCTATCGTGAGATCTTCCGGATGGTTCTTCACATAAGGAAGTACTTTCAGCATAATCTCAGAAAAGACATCCTCCGCATCGGTATTGGAATTATCCTTAATATCCAAAGAGGCGGAAAGTTGCTCGTTTTCCATACTTTCACACATGACGGAGAAAGACTTGACACGTTTGATGATGCCACTTTCCACATTGCCCCGTTTCAGTTTCAATCGTGTAATACGGTTATAGAAGACAAAATTGGTAATCAGCATTCCTAACAACAACCCACCAAGCGTAACATATACGATAGTCATACGCCACCATGGCTCGTCAACCGACAGTTTCCAGACATAGGGTTCTACTTGCCAGTTGTCTGGAGTCATGGATGCCTGCACCTCTATCTCATATTTTCCCGGAGGTATTCCTATAATTGGATAAAGAAGCATTCCCTGGCTATCCACACGTCCCGTTCCATCATGCAAGGAATATACTTCCCAGTCATTATGAAATCCCTTGACACGGATACGATAATAGGTCTGTGCCGGTCGGAAGTAATTTAAACCCGAGAACAATAAGGATATGGTGTTCTGGTCATAGTTCACACTAAACTCTTTGGCACGGGTTATCGCACGGTCGAGAATCAACTTCCCGTCCACCTCCATTCCTGGCTGTATCGTCTGACCGTTAACCATCAGGCGTATCAGCTTCGGATATAGTTTGATATCAGTTTTCTTGGTTGTATGGAAATCTTTAGGATTAAACTTCACCATATAATCTAATGCCTGCATGATGATGGAGCCGTCCTCCAGTTTCATGGCATAGCCGTTAACAAAAGAGTTCGTCGGGATATTATCATTGTCATTAAAGCTCACGACCCTCATCAAAGAGTCTTTTTTCATAATGAGACAAGAGATTCCGTTACTGGTACTTACCCAGAGATTATGATCGTTATCCTCTACGATAGAATGAATGACATTATTATTCAGTCCGTCCTCACTACTGATAACAAGTGGATTCTTATCGCTCTCTGACAAGAAACGTTTCAGTCCCGTATAAGTACCCTGCCATATCCAACCACGACTGTCACGATAGGCACAATTAACTCGGCGTGGTAATGTGCCCTGGATATTTTCAATCTCCTTGGAGAGCATTCCTTTATATTTATTAGCCAAAGGGTTATCCCATTTGTAAATCTTGAAGGGGGAAGCATAAGGCTTGGAATAAAGCAGACCACGTTTCTCCGTGCCAACCCACATACCGCCTTGAAGGTCAAAGGCAATGTCATTGATATCCGTATCTATCTCCTCAAGATCGGTATTCATCAACGTTTTGAAATGCTGCCGCTCACCTGTCAACATATTATATGTCCAATAACCATATTGAGAGGCAATATACAACTGTTCATCGTGAATAGCTATATTATTCATGTGATAGGGCAGCTCCATCAGGATGTGAGTTTCACCTGACAAGGCGTCTATTTTCATGAGAACAGATTCCGTCACGCCATTACGGATTTGATAATAGCAGCCTTTGTCGTAAAGCAACACCGAGGATCTGTTATACTTAACGGCTTTAGCAGCGTCCAAAGCCGGTTTCATATACACTAAACTGCCAGTGGAGATATTGAACGCCTCAATACTACTATCATCATAGAACAACAGTTGCAACTGACCGTCGTACTCACCTACGTCATGAAGTTTCTTGCCTTTCCGGACTGGAAAATATTTCTTTTCCTTGCAGTTGTAAAGCTTGTTGTTTGACAACAGCAATAAACAACCATCATCATCTACAAACAGGTCTTCCGCCTTCCCTTTGAATCCCATCTCTTTCAGGACTCCCTGAACATCAGAGATAAAGCGCTCAGTCATCAGGTCCACACAAGTCACTTGATATTTGTCCTTGACCCATAGATGGTGGGCTTTGTCAAAATAGAGATGGTAATGCCCCTCATATTTGGGAAGCTCATAAATATCCTCTGACCGGGCATCAATATGCTCAAAGGAAGAACCATTATAGAAATTGATATGACCTATAGAACTGATGACCATACGCCCCGTCTTTGTACATATAATCACTTGGGCGCCATTATCAGCCAATCCTTCTGAGGCATCATGAACCCTGAAAAGACGGTCAGACTCTGCAGCATTCACTGCGAGACTTACAGTCAACAGTATTGACAATACCAACCAGTAAACCTCTAATCTATTCTTCATCTCATGAATTTAAGGCTTTCTACTTGCGACTGCAAAGGTAAGGAAAAAGTTTTGATTATCAAATTATTTAAAGAAAAAAGAGTACTCCTTACTAAAAGAGCACTCTTCCGTCGAGGTGACAGGACTCGAACCTGCGACAGCCTGGTCCCAAACCAGGAACGCTACCAACTGCGCTACACCTCGTTTTTGCGGCTGCAAAGGTACACATTTTTTGTGACCCTTGCAAATTTTTCCGCAATTATTTTATAATTCCTTGTTCTACGAAGATCTTTTTCAGTGCTACCACAGAACGGTCAACCTGTTCTTCGGTATGTGTTGCCATCAACGCATAACGCACCAATGTATCCTGTGGAGCACATGCGGGAGGTATCACTGGGTTGATAAACACACCTGCCTTGAATGCCAGTGCAGTCACCAGGAACGTCTTGTCAACATCACGCACATAAAGCGGGATGATAGGACTCTCCGTATCACCAATCTCAAATCCTTCCTCACGGAAACGCTTCAAAGCATAGTTCGTCACTTTCCACAAAGCCTCGATACGCTCAGGCTCTTTCTGGATGATATGCAGAGCCTCCATCGCTGCTGCCGTAGCTGCAGGAGTGTTTGACGCAGAGAAGATGTATGTACGACAAGTATGACGCAGGAAATTGATGGTATCCCAGTCTGAAGCGATAAAGCCGCCGATAGAAGCAAGAGACTTCGAGAATGTACCCATAATCAGGTCAACCTCGTCCGTCAGACCAAAGTGGTCACAAACACCACGTCCTTGTCTGCCAAAAACGCCAATACCATGAGCCTCATCGACCATGATAGAGCAATTATACTTATGCTTCAGCTCCACAATCTCGGGAAGCTTTGCCAAGTCGCCCTCCATAGAGAACACACCATCCACAACGATCAGTTTGATAGCCTCGTGAGGTAATTTCTGAAGCACACGCTCCAAGTCCTCCATGTCGTTATGCTTGTAATGCAGCTGCTTGGCAAAAGAAAGACGACGACCGTCCACTATACTTGCGTGGTCACGATCGTCACATATAATATAATCGTCCTTTCCGACTACCATTGCCAAGACTCCCTGGTTGACAGAGAAGCCTGTTGAAAAACAAAGGCAATCGTCTTTACCAATAAACTCTGAGATTTCTTTTTCCAACTGCACATGCAGGTCGAGTGTTCCATTGAGGAAACGGCTTCCTGCACAACCAGAGCCGTATTTGTCCAGCGCGGCTTTCGCAGCGTCAATGATACGCTGGTCACCTGTCAGTCCTGTATAGGCATTAGAACCAAACATGAGCACTTTGTGTCCGCCCATCTCCACTTCCGTACCCTGCTTTCCTTCAATAGCACGGAAATAAGGGTAAACGTCAGCCTCCATAAACTTCTGCGGCTCACGATAATGCTTGTATTTCTCTTGTAACTGTCCCATTCCGATTAGGTATCGTTTCGTTAAATTTTCTATTTCAGTCTGCAAAGTTACACAAATTTTATCAAATCGTGCACATTTTATAAGATAATTCGTAAATTTATTGAAATTTATTTCAAATACGTCGGATAATTCTCATGAATTTCTTATTTTTGCATGTGATATGAGTCAGAAGAAGCACATAACATTCATCATCAACCCCATTTCTGGTGGTCATGAGAAGGAAGATATCGTCAAAATGATCAAGGAAGACCTTGACAATAACCTTTTTGATGCCGAGATCCGCATGACAGAATACGCAGGACATGCCATGGAAATTGCCCGTGAGTGCGTTAAGAAGGGGGTGGATATCGTGGCTGCGGTCGGTGGAGACGGAACAATCAATGAAGTGGCACGCACTCTGACACACACACAGACGGCATTGGCGATTATCCCATGTGGTTCTGGCAACGGGCTTGCCCGCCATCTCTGCATCCCTATGAACCCCAAAAAAGCGATTCAGATTGTCAATAAGTGCCAGATAGAGACTTTTGACTATGGGGTCATCAACGGCATTCCCTTTTTCTGCACCTGCGGCATGGGCTTTGACGCTTTTATCTCGCTGAAATTTGCCGAGGCAGGGAAACGGGGACCTATCACCTATGTGGAGAACGTACTCAAGGAAGGACTCAATTATAAGCCGGAAACTTACGAGGTGGAGGACGAGACTGGGGCTCACCGCTATAAGGCTTTCCTCATTGCCTGTGCCAATGCGTCGCAATATGGCAACAATGCCTATATAGCACCACAAGCATCTATGCGTGATGGAGTGATGGACGTGATCATCATGGAACCGTTTGACGCATTAGAAGCACCACAGATCAGTATTGACCTCTTCAATAAGACCTTGACGAACAATTCAAAAATCAAGACATTCCAGACCCGCAGCATTCATATCCACCGTAAAGAGGAAGGTGCCATTCATTTCGACGGCGACCCCATCGTTACGGATAAGGACGTGGATGTCCACATCGAACCGCTGGGCATCCGGATTGTATATAATCCCGATGACATAGAGGACACCAGTGAGCCTAATCCTTTCTTGAATGTGTTCAGTGAACTCTTTAATAATATTAATAATGTTCGCGAGGACATTGAGAAAGGTGGTCGCAAGATACAGGCTATTAACAAACTGATGCTCCGCAAGCTGTCTAAATTTTGAATCCTATGCAGACTGCTATCGTTGTCATCATCCTGACGGTTGCCACAGGCTATGCCGCACAACGTTTCTACAAGGCACTCACTGCCCCACCCGACCCTTGTGCAAGTTGTTCTGGATGTGAATTGAAGAAAAAAAGTGATAGAAAATTTTGTCAATCCAAAGAAAAGTAGTAACTTTGCATCCGCTAAGACAAAATGGTGCCTTGGATGAGTGGCTTAGTCAACGGTCTGCAAAACCGTCTACGGCGGTTCGAATCCGCCAGGCACCTCCAAAGAAGCTCTCAGATCCTTATAAAGGTTGCTGAGAGTTTCTTCTTTTTATCCCATTTCTTAGGATGTACTTTCAAGAGGGGGAAGTCTGTATATAAGCAAAAAAAGAAAGAGACAATCAAATGATCATCTCTTTCTTTTGTGACTCCCGCGGGATTCAAACCCACAACCTTCTGATCCGTAGTCAGATGCTCTATTCAGTTGAGCTAGGGAGCCATCCTTTTCGTTTTGCGGTTGCAAAGGTACATACTTTTTATGGAACTGCCAAACTTTTAACGAACTTTTTTTTGAAAAACTTTCGCATGAAAGCAAAAAGGTGGGGCAAACCGAAAGATCTGCCCCACTCCTCTTATGGTAGTAGCATGTTCTGGAGGTCGTTGAAATCGCCTCCTCCCATGATGAAGTCCATGCCATCGTCCTCGAACAACCTGCCACCGGCACTACCGCCACCGCCCCAATCCTGTGGGGTCAGATTAGAAGTTTGAAGGATAGGTCCTTGAGGTTGGAAACAAAAGCTTTCCATCTGCGGAGCAATATATAGTTTCTTTTTCATCTTACAGTCCTCCTTTATTTAATGATTACCTTTTTACCGTTCATGATATACATACCCTTCTTAGGATACAGTACACGACGACCGCTCAGGTCATAGTAAACATTGTCCTCAGAACCCACCTTGATATTCTTGACAGCAGTGGTTTCGTCGTCTACGACAATATCCAGGAAGCGACCTAATGAAGCGCCACCCGTCACCTTGATATAGCAACGGAACGGATCCACCGTCATAGAGTTGTCGATGACATGAACTAATTTACCGTCTTCTGCTTTGAAGCAGTAGTATTGTGTACTAGCGTCAGAAAGGATCGACTTCTGGTCATACGTTCCCTCGAAGGTAGCGGAGCCTACTACGGGTGCCCCTGGGATCGTAGCCTTCACCTCGACCATCTTCGCACTGACAGTCTCCTTTGCCGGTTTGAACATATATGGCATGTTGGCTTTCGTCTCCTTGACGGATGTGAACATGATCTTGCCATCGGCGATACCTGTCATCTCATAGAAAGTACCCAAGCTGCTTGCCTGTTCCTCGTCCAGAGCGAATGGCAGATATACGGTGCAGTGCTTGTCCAGCATGGTAGAGAAGTCACGAGCATGTACGGCTTTCACGGCAACGAAGTCTTTTGATGCCTCAAATGGAGCAGCGGCATCCAGTTCCATGTCATTACATACGCTGCCGACAACCACGTTCTTGGTACCAGTTATCACCATATTACCTGCAGGCAGATAGATAAAGGTCTTCTCAGGAAGTTTCTTAAACAAGTCGTCAGAAAGCATGCGGTTTACAGACATACCCTTGATACTGGTCTGACGTAAGTCCACATAAGTGATATCACCTGACAACTCATCGAAGGCGTCAACCTCAATGTCCTCAATATCCATGTCATTCACGGTGATGTGATTACCTTCCTTTATCATGAGGGACTTATCCAACTTCTTCGGAGACAGAGCGGGTCCTGGTGCTGGTGACACGTCGCTGGCGCTGACGCTCAAGCCCTTGATACCCACTGTCGCCGTCTCCTTACGTCCTGGAGCACGATGGCCGGCACTGCGACGAGAGGAACTTGGAGCGGATGTCACATTATATATAAATACATAAGAAGCTTCTGTCAACGCATAAGGAACGCGTCTTTCCTCAAAGCCCGTCGTACCAGAGATAACAACGGGATCGTTGTTGCCCACCTTCACATGCAGTTCTCCAGACTGGTTCGTATTGACATCGAGGACGATATCACCATTACCGGCAGGCAACAGGAATGTCATTCCATGGAAGGCTGAGGCGAAGGCTGGCGTACCAGGAAGGAGAGATCCGTCTATGACAGCTGCCATAATCGTATTAGCATCAGCGTCTGTCATCGAAGAGTTTATCTCAACGACTTTTTTGCCGTCTTCATTCAAGTAACCGTCAGCAACATCTGGCAGTGTATACAGAATCTTATTCACCAGAATACCGGCAGTCAAAGTAGATGTCTCAGCATTTTCAATATCCTTACCTAAGCCGACTCCACGACCATCTTCAGTTTTCTCTTCTCCGCTTTGTGTCACAAACGGCTCCATGCTGACGGCAATAGTTATCTGGTGTAGGTCAGGATTCTTCATATCTGTCAAGTTGTTCAGATAAGTCGGTGTAAATCCAACCAATGGCTGGTCAGAATAACTGAGCGTCAATGTTCCTGGCTCCACATCACCGGTAGCGAATGTCAAAGGCACATTGGCACCTTGTCCTTGATAGATGAGTCCATCCTGTTCCTGTTCACCAATGTTATTATTATCACCCTTCAAGTAGATGGTCAGTCCTTTCTTAACCCAACTGTCGTCAGCACCGAGTATGACACTCGATATCGAGGCATTGTTCAATATCAGGGTGTTCTTACCATCAAACTGTACAGATCCTTGGTCACCAAGCACATCCAAACGGTTGTCACTGGTAATAGGATAAGAGCCTCCGGCAGAAGTAATGGTGATACCATAGTTCACACCGATAACAACAGTGTTATTATTACTATCATTACCTGTAAGGTTACCGGAAATGACAGCCAATGGCTCTACAATGTTTAATGTAACTTGGTCTTCACAGAAATTACCATCCTGAGTATAAGGCATGTTCATCGTCAAAGACCCCTTTACAGCAGCTGTAGACTGAATATTGACAGTCACATCTTCACCACTTAAACTGCGGAGTACCGGGTAGCTGCCTCCTTCAGAGAGTGTGTTATTACCAATCAGTTCAACCGTCAGTTCTGCGAGCGAAGTGCAGAGCGCACCTGCATTGGCACCATTCAGCGTCAATGTATTGGTCTCTTTATTAAAGCTGATCGTACCGTCACCAAGCACATCCGCTGCGTTGCCAGCATAGACCTGCATCTCGCCAACTTGAACGCCGTAAGAAGGAACTAGCTGAGCATTATGAACTTCGCCAGCCGAGAAATAGTATGTATCGGAAGTATAATTACCATATCTCAACATAATCAGCGCGAGTTCTTCACTGATAGTGAAATGGCCATAATAGCTATCGCTGATCACACCATTAGTACCCTCTTCATCAGTATTCGTCAGTGTCAGGCTTCCCACTTCGTCAGCATTCGACTTAAAGGTCAGCGAGGGAACATTAGTATCAGCGATATTCTGAATACAAGTTTCATCGGTAGTAATGGTGTTGGTACCATGAATATCAAAGGTCAGGTTAGACAAGCCTACCTTCACAGGAGCAGTGAGGGCAGCACCGTTTAACGTCAACGTATAAGTTGCCGCAGCAACCTGACCTTCACTTTTCATGAAAGACACGGTACCGTCTCCAAGGACATCCTCTGCATTGATTTCCGTCACCTGCGTATCACCAATGTAGAGAGGATAACTGTTCAGAACGTTCACTTCGAAAGGAAGGCTTTCTTCATTAAGGACCGTACAACCGTTTTCCTGTTCAATGTCTATATTTACACTGAAAGACTCAGTACCAAGACCCTGTATGGTCACCTCTCCTGTCGTCGGATCAATCGTTGCAACATTGCTCTGTTTTGTACCTGTGTAGGAAACTGAGATTCCATCTTCAGGTTCGATGGCTGGACGCAAGGTTGGAGCAGACAACGGAGCAGCACCATTGACAGTAGAGAGGGAGGTTTCAGACAACTCGAAGAGTTTGCCTTTAACGACATCACTGATGGCATTGCCAAAAACAGTCCATGCGGTAACGGTTGCAGCACCTTGCAAGGGGACATTTTCTCCTTGCATATTATATAACGCATTGGTAACATCAGCCAAAGACTCGTCCACATAGTCGATGGAATAACGAATCTCCCATGAAGGATCACCCTCAAAACCAAACGTTGGTTCGTTTTGCTGATTAGATGAAGCATACATAGAAGGATGTGGTAAATTCTCCGCATCAAAAATATTAATCTCACCAATCTCATCTCCTACGGTATCATAGAGCATCATACCTGTATGCGAACCATTATTATTAATCGTAGCTAACTGGTATGCACAGGTTCTGTCCCAAACCAAACCGGAAAGGGTTACGGAATTGAAATCTCTTATGGCGCGTCTTCCATTGAAAGACAGAGAACATTCTTCCTCGCCTTTCGTAATGGTCAGAGCGGCTTTAGCCACTGACCTGATAGCAGTACAGGAGTCGTTACTACAATCTAATGTATTATTACCCTTAAGAACAATATTAAGGCTACTCAGTCCACTAACAATACAACCATTGGAAATAGTCGTTCCACTTATTGTCGCATCATTTAACGTCAACGTGTTCGTTGAAGGGTCAAATGACACCGAACCCTGGATATATTCACCAGTAATGTTTTCGGCATTTTCGCTGGTTACTACCACGCCACCTACGGTCAGTCCGTATTCAGGCTGTCCCCACACCGATTGCGGAAGGAGGGTCATTGCCGTTACCAGCAACGTCACAAGCACCGAGAGGGTTCGCCCACCCGGCTTCAAATGGTTAAGTAAATACTTTTTCTTCATAATCGTAATTATTTTGTTAATTTTCCTTTAGTCAGGATATCAGTTCAGATTTTGGTATCAGTTTTATAGTCTTCGCTTGCAAAGTTATAAAAAAAAACAGAAACCGCATGATTATTCTAAAAATTTATTCAAGTTAACTGTCGCGTCACTCATTCCAATACCTCCTAACCTCTATTCCAATGCCTGGAATACCCCTATAACAGATATTGGAATGAAGCGAAGGAGATATCGGAATGAAGCGTAGGAGATACTGGAATGACGCATCGGAGACATCGGAATCATTAATCAATCTTATACGCACAGCAGTCTCAGTCTCAGAATCTCAGTTTCCAAAATTGAGATTTTTACCCCATGTGTAATTTTATTATATATATATTATATATAATATATATATAATAATATATAAACTACTAATCAATCAACATTTCCGACTGTAAAAACGTAACTGAGATTCTGAGACTGAGACAGTTTAGAGGGAAAAACAGAATGTCTTTCCCTGTATAGTGTTGACTCCTTTTGAGCCTTGATTTGTTGCTGTTTTGTTAATTACTGTTTATTATACTGATTTTGTTGACTTATCTCTCTGATCAGGTTGTCTGCTTTCCTGCTTTTGTTGTCCCTTTTCCCGGGTTAGTGGACTTTGTACTGGAAACGTTGACCTTTTCAA
>CACYPF010000025.1 GCA_902776195.1 uncultured Prevotellaceae bacterium
CCCAGGTTTACAGGAAGCATATGGCGGTGCTGAGGCTGCCGATATCCATGACAATGTGACGCTGACTATCACCAACGGAACCTTCAATCGTGTCTTCGGTGGTAATAACATCAGTGGTACTATTAGCGGTAAGATTACTGTCAATGTAGAGGAAACAGGCTGTCGTCCTGTTGTCATTGGTGAGCTTTATGGCGGTGGTAACCTGGCAGCTTATTCCATTTATGGCTATGATGATGGTACACCGAAGGAGTCTGGCGATAACCCATTCGACAATCCGGAAGTCAATGTCCGTTCGTTCACCAGTATTGGTGCTGTTTATGGTGGTGGCTATGGTACTGGTGCTAAGATGATTGCCAGTCCTACAGTTAATATCAATTGATTACGATGCCAATGGTTTCAAAGGTAAAACGATAACGCTCGATGAAGGTAAACCAACCGAGCATACCGTGACACTTCCTGCCCATAAGAAGGGCGAGATTGGAGCGATAGGCAACGTCTTTGGTGGTGGTAATGCTGCCGATGTGAAAGGTAATACCAATGTCAATGTCGGTACATCAGAGTATGAGGAGATGGTCTCTGTTGCTACAGGAGATGACGTGACTGACTATTACACTCGTAGCGGTGAAGGAACGGAAGCCAGTCCATATATTTACACTAAGGCAACAGGTACTGCCAAAGAAGGAACGACATACTACCAGAAAGTCAAGGGTGCCAACATCACGGGCAACGTCTATGGCGGTGGTAATAATGCGGAGGTAACGGGTAACACCAATGTCGTGATAGGAGAGAAGTATGAGGCTCCCTAAACTCCAATTCCAGATCCGTCTTCAACGCCAGAACCATAGAAAGATGAAAGATAGTCCTTTTGGCTTAGATATGTTCTTGGCGCTGTTCTGCCTTGTAATGACAGGGTGTAGCAGCATCCATGAAGATAATGATGTGGTGGAACGAATAGTTGTGGGTGACCGTGTGCCTTCCTTCTCTGTCAGTGTGGTTGTCAATGGCTCGCCCGCAACATTTTCTACTAGTCACTTGACAGGTGAGACTGTCATCGTTTTTTTCAGTACGTTATGTGGTGACTGCAAGCGGGAACTGCCTGAACTGAACGACTATTACCTGCGTCATAAGGATGACCCAGGGTTTCAGATGGTTGCTATCAGTCGTGCGGAAGGTGAGGAACTGGTGGCTCCTTTCTGGAAAGAGTATGACTTGCAGATTCCTTATTCAGCACAGTCTGACCGGCAAATCTACAATCTCTTTGCCTCGTCAATTATTCCCCGTGTCTATTTCGTGTCAGCGCAGGGTCTCGTGACGAGGATTCTTATTGAAAACTTTGAAGTAGGCGAGTAACATCCCTAACAGGGCGGCAAGGGTGACTCCCGTCGAGTTGGCGGCAAAGTCGAACCACTCCCCACTGCGGGTGGTGGTAGCATACTCTTGCAGCAGTTCTATTACGCCACTCATCACAATCGGGGCAAGCCATGCCCAACAGAACAGTTTCTTTTTATTTAATATGGTATGCCTGAGAAGATACTCTATCCATATCATAGAGCACGTTCCTCCATACATGACGAGGTGTGTCCATTTGTCGATAAACATCACTTCGTCAAATGGGGTCTCCGGGAAGAATGGTACAAAAGAAAGTATCCAGATGAGTATGATACAGAGGATAGAAAGGGGATATCTTCTTACGGTTTGGAGTATTTTTGTAGTCATTGTCTTTCAATTTGCTTGCAAAGGTACGAAATAATTAGTAATTAGTAATTAGTAATTAGTAATTTTTACTATCTTTGCAAACGCTAAGAAAGATATTATGGGAGAAAGAGCGAATTTTGGAAGTAAGTTGGGTGTCATACTTGCCACGGCGGGCTCTGCTGTCGGACTGGGTAATGTATGGCGCTTCCCCTATATGGCTGGTGAGAACGGTGGTGCTGTGTTCATCATGATATATGTGGTTTGTGTGGTGCTGCTGGGTATTCCATGTATGGTCAGCGAGTTTATCGTGGGTCGTCATGGACAGGCAAATACTGCACGTGCTTTCAGAAAACTGGCAGGTGGTACTCCTTGGTCATTAATCGGCTATATGGGAGTGATGACGGGTTTTCTGATTACTGGCTATTATGCGGTGGTCAGCGGGTGGTGCCTGCAGTATATCTTCGCATCACTGATAGGACACCTGCAGGGTGACCCGGAGTATTTCAAGACCTATTTCTCGGAACTGGCAACACATCCTGTGAAACCAGTGTTGTGGACAGTGATCATCTTGGGTATCACTTACCTGATTATCGAGCATGGAGTCAGGGATGGTATCGAGCGTGCCTCTAAGCTGTTGATGCCCACCTTATTTATATTATTATTAATTATTGTAGGGGCATCCTGTATGTTGCCTGATGCTGATAAGGGTATTGAGTTCCTGTTTAAGCCTGACATGACGAAGATGACCAGTGATGTGTTCTTGGGAGCATTGGGGCAGAGCTTCTATTCGCTGAGTATCGCCATGGGGTGTCTGTGTACCTATGCCAGCTATTTCTCACGTTATACGAATTTGACGAAGTCGGCATCCCAGATAGCAATCATCGACAGTCTGGTGGCAATCTTGGCAGGTCTCATGATATTCCCTGCCGCCTTCTCGGTAGGGGTGAACCCTGACAGTGGACCGTCACTGATCTTCATCACTTTGCCGAATGTGTTCCAACAGGCTTTTGCCTCGATACCCATAGTGGGCTACTGTATCTCGTTGCTGTTCTTTGTGCTGTTGTCATTGGCGGCTTTAACCTCGTTGATGTCACTGCATGAGGTGAGTACGGCGTTTATCCATGAGGAGATGAAGGTGTCACGTAAGAAGGCGGCACTGGTGGTGACTGTCAGCGCTTCTGTCATCGGAGCGTTCTGCTCGCTGTCCATGGGAGCCGTCGATGTACTGACCTTCTTCGGCAAGTCGTTGTTCGACTGGTTCGACTTCATTACGGGACAGATATTCCTGCCTATCGTGGGGTTCCTGACATGTATTTTCATAGGGTGGTTCGTGCCGCATCAGATAGTCCGTAATGAGTTTACCAATCAGGGGGAGTTGAAGAGCATCGGTTATGTCCGTCTCTTCCATGTCTATATCTTCCTGGTGAAGTATGTCTGTCCGCTTGCCATCCTCTTGATTTTCCTTCATCAGTTTGGACTGCTGAGTTAAATGAGGAATGAAAATGACGAAATGATAAAATGGAAGTGGGTAGAGGGAGTTTCGGAAGTAAGTTAGGTGTCATACTTGCCACGGCGGGGTCAGCTGTCGGACTGGGGAACGTATGGCGTTTTCCGTATACGACAGGGGAGAACGGTGGGGCTGCCTTTATCCTTATTTATATAGGATGTATCCTGTTGCTGGGAATCCCCGGTATGGTCAGCGAGTTTGTCGTGGGTCGCCATGCCCAAGCGAATGCTGCCAAGGCGTACGACGTACTGTCGAACGGTCGTCCTTGGAAATTCGTGGGATATCTGGGTATTCTCACCTCTACGATTATCCTGGGCTTCTATGCCGTGGTGGCAGGCTGGTGCCTGCAATATCTGTGGGTTTCTGTCGTCGGACATCTTAGTGGTGATGCCGCCTATGTGAAGAACTATTTCGTGGCTTTCTCCAGTGACCCGCTGAAACCAACCCTATGGGGTATTGTCTTTATCCTGATCACCCATCTCGTCATTGTCCGTGGGGTACAGAAAGGTATCGAGCGAGCTTCGAAACTGTTGATGCCAATCCTTTTTATCCTACTATTGATACTGGTGGTCGCCTCCTGTATGCTGCCTGGAGCTGCTATAGGGGGCGTGCGCTTCCTGTTGCACCCGGATTTCTCGAAACTGTCCAGCAGCGTGTTCTTGGAGGCATTGGGACAGGCATTCTTCTCGTTGTCATTAGGAACGGCTTGTCTGTGTACCTACGCCAGCTATTTTTCGAAAGACACCAACCTGTTACAGTCTGCAGGCCAGATTGCGGTGATAGATACTATGATAGCCATCTTCTCAGGACTTATGATATTCCCAGCAGCCTTTTCTGTTGGGGTGAATCCTGACAGTGGTCCGTCACTCATTTTCATCACATTGCCCAATGTGTTCCAACAGGCTTTTGCTGCTATGCCATTGGTGGGATATATTGTCAGCATTATGTTCTATGCACTGCTGGTGTTTGCGGCACTGACCTCCACTATCTCCATGCATGAGATAGGTACTGCCTTCTTCACGGAGGAGTTTGAAATGCCCCGGAAGAAGTCGGCATGGGTGCTCACTGTTATTGCAGGTGTCATCTGTATCTTCTGCTCCCTTTCTGTAGGGGCTTATCCGGAACTGAAACTCATGGGTTTCTCGTTGATGGACTTCTGTGACCGTCTGACAGCAAACTTCCTGTTGCCCATGGGTGCTATGCTTGCCTGTCTGTTTGTAGGCTGGTATATCCCCAAGAAAATAGTACATGATGAGTTCACCAACGGAGGAACTCTGAAAGGGGCGTTCTTCGGGGTCTACCTCTTTGCCGTCCGTATCGTCTGTCCTATCTGTATAACCCTTATCTTCCTGCATCAATTAGGTATTGTATGAACCGTAATGACCGACTAATACTTATTATCACTATGCTTATCGGGACTTTGGTCTTGATAGGGATATTCCTGTTGGGAGGGGAAACTAGTAGTACTAGTGGTTCTGGTTCTACTAGGAAAACTAGTTCTACTAGGAAAATAGGAATCACCTATGCCGTGCCTCCATCGCAGCAACCAGAATGTTTCTACTTCGATCCCAATACTGCTGACAGCACTGAACTATTACGTCTTGGGCTTCAACCTTGGCAGGTGAGGAATATCTATCGTTATCGGGCAAAGGGAGGCGTCTACCGCAAGAAGGAGGACTTTGCCCGTCTCTATGGGCTGACGGTCAAGGACTACCGGCGGCTGGAACCTTATATCCGTATCTCCGAGGATTATCTTCCTGCTTCCACTTTAGTGGGGAATGCTAGAAGAACTAGTTTCTCTAGTGGAACTAGTTTTCCTAGTAGTACTAGTAATTATAAGAAGGATAGCTTACGCTATCCAGTGAAGATACGGAAGGGGGAGCATGTGGTGCTGAATATTGCCGATACTGCTATGCTACGTCAGGTGCCGGGTATCGGTGCCTATTATGCTAAAGAGATTGTGCGCTATGGCAAGTGGCTGGGGGGCTATGTGAGTGTCGACCAATTGGATGAGATAGATAATTTTCCCGAGGAGGCAAAGAAGTATTTCGTGATAGAAAAGTCTGATCCTCAGAAACTGAATGTCAATAAACTCACTCTCCAACAACTACGCCGTCATCCGTATATCAACTTCTATCAGGCAAAGGCTATCACAGACTACCGTCGTTTACATGGGAATATAAAAAGCCTGCAGGACCTTCGTTTCTCCAGTGACTTCACTGACGAAGATATCCGCAGGCTTGAACCGTATATCGCGTATTAACGCCGGATGATTATCTGATGACTTTCACCGTCTTTACACTTCCGTCTGCCATCTGCAGACGTACGATGTTAACTCCCTTCTGGAGGGTGTTGACACGACGACCGTCTATGGTGTAGATATCCTGGCTGTTGATGGTGCCATGCTGACTGACCGTATTGATGCCTGTAGCAACGGCAGGAACAGATGCACTGCTCATTCCACCCATCTCGTTGGCGGCACGTACGGTATATTTGTCTGCACTTAGAGCACGGCGTGACACTGCGGCAATACTGCTCAGGTCGAACTGCGTCTCGGTGGTGAACCCGATGATATCACCATCCTCACAGACAGCATAGAGCAAGGCATAGTTGCTGCCTGTCCATGACAATACCTCGCCGTCCAACTTCACGTCGGTAGGTACGGGAGCCTGCTCGGTAAGGAGTGTAGGCTGCCAGTCACCAAACATCTTGCTCATATCGCTGTAGTTGGTAGCCTCCTCCTCGCTGAGCACGGGGTTGTTTGTATGAGACTCGGCGAAGGTTGTCTTACGACCGCCCAGGTCGATGGCATTGCCCTTGGCATTGAAAGAGTTGTATTCTGCGAAGCGCTTCGGCCAGCCATTGCTCATCTCACTCCATCCCTCAGCCTTCGGGGCAACGTTCATCTTAGTATCGATGAATACAGCTACAGGAGTGCCCTTTCCCCATGGACGACCAAGGGTGTAGGTGCCGTCAACACCACTTCCGTCAGCACTGATCTGGCATCCGTTGAATACCCAGCCAATGCTCCTCGGAGTAGAAGGAACGGCAGCATAGCCGCTGGCAATCTGGATCAGTTCCACCCCATTGAAATAGGCATCGCCCTTACCACAGAGATAGTCTGTACGTCCACGCACCTGTCCGTCTTCGAAGTAGAAGAGTCCCTGTTCATTGTTAGAGGTCCATGTGTCCTGATAGCCATAGAGCAGTGTGTTCTTATAGATGGTCTTCGACGACTTGTCGTGAATGGCAAGGTTACGACCTAAGGCATCGTTGATACCGCTCTTGATGGTAATATCTTGGAAGTAGGTGCCTGTAGCGCTGCTCTCCAACTGCAGAACGGCACTGTTGTTGATCTCCTCGTACTTATGAGCCTTTCCAAACTGACCGTCGAAGAGCATGTCTGCATCGTTGGTGATGTCTTGCGTGATGATGGTTGTCTCACGGTCCTCACCGATGAAAGAAATATTAGCTGCCTTCACGTAGGTGATGGGGTCAGGCAGGTCGCCTTCCCAGTAGGTTATCGTCTTGTCGCCATTCTGGTGTACATAGTGTTTCGTGGCACCAGTAGGCAGTTTATACACACCCTTCTTGATGAAGATGCGGAAGCGTGTATTCTTGTCAACACGGGTGTTGGCTGTGTTGATGGCGGCACTTAACTCTTCTGTGGTGGATACCACAACGTCGAAGAGACCCTTCTCAACCGTCGGACGGTTCATGGTGGTGAACACGATATTGACTGCTTTGTTGTAAACATTACCTGACTTGTCCTGTACAAAACCGGCAGGCATCTGGAAGGTGTATTCCGTATTATAGTCGAGGTCGCTATAGCTGAAGCTGACAGACTTGCTGCTCCATTCAGCATTTACCGGTTGATTGTTCAGTGTGGCAACACCATTGGCGGTACCAGCCTCAATCTTCTCATCGAAAGTAATGGTGATTTTACCAGTAGCACTTACATCCTTGGCACCATCAGCAGGGATGGTGGCTATGATGGCAGGTGCTGTCTCGTCGGCAACAACGACAGCTTCACCTAACACATAGACATTACCTACCTGACTCTCTGAGTTGGAGGCGTATACCAGTCCTTCGGCAGAGGTTCCTGCGTTGAAGGTGTATTTGTCGGAAAGCAGCTCTGTACCAGTACCCATGATGCGGACATAGACGGTCTCTTTGCCGATAGCCGTTGCCGGGAGCGTAAAGCTCAGCGGAGTGAGTGTGTTAGAAGCTACTGTCCATGCCTCACCCAAATCCTCAAAAGTAGTACCATCTGTGGACACCTGTGCTTTCCAGTTTTTAGTGGCGGCATTCTTGGCTGCCATGTCTGCCTCGAAAGTAGCCTTGGTGAAGCCAACCGTGGAGAACTGGTACTGCCAGGCTATCTCAGCAGTGTTGTAACCGTTCTGGAAAACACCACTCAGTGTGTTGAGCACACCGCTATTGGCACGGTTGCGGACAACGGGTGTGGCATTAGTACCTGTGACAAGTGAACCGTCGCTCTGTTTGACAATAGAGACTTTGGCGTTGCGGTCGGCATCCCAAGTCACGTCGGCAGAGAAAGGATAGGTACCTTGGGTGGCATAGGCAGCGGTCTTGCTGGCATCAAATACAGCGATGAAGTCCTGTACCTCATAATTGGCAATGATGGTCATGTCCTTATCGACAGTAATCTCACGCTCAGCAGAGGTGCTGTTGTCCTCCCAGTTGGTGAACTTCAGGATCTTGGAGGTGTTGGCAGTAGCAGTAATCTTTGTACCAGCCTCATACTTGTCATCATGATCGTTGGGTGAAAGGGTAATGCTACCCAAGTCGCGGTCAGCATCATTCTTCACATCAGTGGTAACGGTGTAGATGGGAACTGTCTCAAAGACAGCCTTGATAGTTTTCTCACCGTCCATCGTGATAGTGGTCTCTGCGTCGGTAGAGACAACAGCCCCAGCGGCATCTTGCCACTCCTTGAACTTATAACCGAAGTTCTTGGTTGCTTTCAGGGTAACCTTTGTACCTTCTTTGTAGGTCTCCATATCGGGATCACGATCGATAGCGCCTGCCTCTGAGGGAACAACTTGTGTGTTCAGTGCATATTTCGTGACTTGTGTGGCAGCACCTACGAGAGTACCTTCGATGACGAGGTTGCCAATACCGGCAGAGCGGGTCCCCTGGACATTGAGGAAAGAGAACTTCAGTTTCAGAGGGGCATCGGCAGTAGCGGTGAAGCCACTTAACTCCTCACTGAAGGAAGAGGGGTCTACTAAAGGGTTTGTCTTACTGCGGTTCAGTTCCACATTGTCTTTTAATGTCTTTTTGGTGTCACCTGCCTCGACAGCGAAGGTCAGATGGGGATTGCCAGAGTTGAATTTGCCAGCCAGGAAACTAACCTTTGAGGGGATAAACGAGAAACCGTCCTCGGGAGTCAGTGTCAAGGAGATGGTGCAGTCATCATCAGCAAAGGTAGAGAGGGTCTCATCGGTTTTCCCCGTGAACCTGAGTTGCATCATCGGAGTGTTGCCACTGGCGCCCTGAAAGGTCGTTCCTTCAATCACTACTTTCTCATTAGTACCCTCATAATCCCATTTCTTACCCGCAAAACCAGCGGAGAGCTCGTTGGGAGTAATAATCTCTTGGTCGTTATTCTCATTCAGTCCACCCTTGTCGAGTTTATAGGTAATAGTACCGGGGATGTTCACACCGGCAGCGTCTTTTGCCTGACCACCGACTATCACGTCTTTGACGCACAGCCATTTACCTGTGGCATCACTGGTATACCAAGGGTATATGCGGATCTGTAACTGGTCGCCTTCTTCCAGTTTGATGACGGGTGTAACGTCTACCTCATTCAGCACACCACTTGCCATTGAGGCTGGTGCATAGATGGTGGTTCGTGTCGCAAAGCCGTCAGTGGAATAGTAAGCGTGGCATCTCATACCACTTCCACCACGTCCTCCAATCTTCATGGTGATATGGTTGATGTCGAGCTTCTTGCCGTCAGGGGCTGTGACGGTAAACTGCACATACTGGTTGGGGGAGTCATCCTCGGCTTTTACCCAGGCACCACCATCGCTGGTGCTGACCATCAGACCATTCTGCCCGTTGTTACCATACTTTGCCATGCCATTTACTTTGGCATCGGCGGCAGTCGCATGACCATCGACAACGGCATTGTCATTACTGGTCAGTGCCCATGTGGCGGTGAAGGACTCGCCTCCACCTAATTCAATACCTGTTACGGAAATGGTTGTTTTGGCGGTCTTATCGCCAATCGTCGCTGTTACCGTACCACTCATGATACCAGTAGCCGTCACATTCATTTTAGCATAGAATGTCTTAATGACGGTGCCGTTCTCATAGCTTACCTCTAAGGTGTTCTGCCAGTTCTGCTTGTCAGTGGACAGCAGCACCCCATTGTCGGCAGTGATGGTGATGGTTCCTGATGAGGGTTCCATGCCAAGACCGTTAAGGGTCAGTTCTTTTGTGGCAGACTGCCCCACATATACCTCGCCCATATCAGCCTCAGAAGGAGTAATCGCCAAGTCGGTAGGTATCTCGATGTTATCCGCTAAGATACCCGCGTCCTTCAGTAGTTGTGCTGCCAACTTGGCGGCAGTCAGAGCACCAGTCAGGTTAAAGTGGGTATTGTCATTAGGGGTATTGGGACCTTTGTCAAAGAAGGCAGCATGAAGCTTCTCCTGTGTGCCATAACTCTCATAGAGTGATTTGGTGGCAGCTGTCATGTCGATGAACTGGACACCAAGTTCTGAGGCAAGTTGCTTCATGTGATAGGTGTAGTCCATGGTATGGTCACTCTCCGGGAGCGACTGGTTAGTCAGGATACCTGATGAGGTGATCTTGGAGTACTTACCTCCTAAGTCGTGGCGGGCATTACGGCCTACAACACCATTGCTCAGGTTACAGCGGCAGACCGCTGACATCAGAATAGGGATGGCATTCTTCTCCTTCACAGCGTCTACAATCTGTTTCAGACAAGCCTTGTAGGTGGTGGAAGGTGTCGTGCCACGTCCGTCTTTCTTGACGGCAGCGGCATTGGTGGCATCTCCAATACTGGTGTAATACTCCTGTAGCTCCAGATTGTCCATGCCGTCATACTTGGTGTCGTTGTGGGCAAACTGGATGATGACATAGTCACCAGGCTCTACAGAATTCTTTGCCTTTTGCCAGAGTTCGTTGTAACCACCTCGTGAATCTCGACCACCAACCGCATAGTTGGTGGCAGTCCATCCTCCTGTGAGGAAATTACCGAAGTACATTCCCCAGCCACGGGTTCCTGTCGTGTTCTCATCATAAGGTTGCATGGTGGAGTCTCCCAGCATGTGTACCTTCTTTGCCGCTTGTATGTTGCCGATGGTGAGTAGTGCCATGACAGCAAACAGTAGCCGAAATACTTTTTGTCTCATTGTTTTGAAGTTATTATTGGATTAATCTTTAAGTTTTGGTTGCAAAGGTAAGGTGAATTTCGAGTCCAAAGGGGTGAAATTCACGTCAAAAGAGGATGAAAAATGCGTCAAAGTGTATTTTCCCGATATTCTGTGGGTGACTGACCAGTGCTTTGCTTAAAGTTACGACCAAAATATTTCGGATCAGTGAAACCGCAGGCGTAGGCAATATCTGCAATGCTATGGTCGGTGTGGCGTAACAGGTGGCAGGCTCGTTTGATGCGGGCCTCACGGAGCAGGTCCTGTGGGGTGATACCCATCGCTTGTTTGAGTTTGCGTTGCAGACCACTCCTGCTGGTAGCTGCTGCCGCAGCCATGTCTCCAACGTTAACATCACTGTTGGAGATGTTCTCCTTGACAAATTTCATGACGCGTTGGAGTGTCGGGTCCAGTGTTGTCTCTTCTGTCTCCTTACTTACCTCCTCCTTTTTCTTGCTTATTTCCTCTTTCTCACCCTTAACTTCTATCAAGGCAAGATATTTCTCTAGGGTCTCATGGTGCTGTCGCTGGATGCGTCTTATATATAATAAGGTATAGGTGATGGCTGCGATGGTACCACAGACCAACAAAAGGATAAGAAGTTGTCCCCAGACAGACTCCCAGAAGGTGGGTTTGACAACAATTGTCAATACACGTACGTCATCAGACCAAAGCCCGTCGGCATTGGTAGAGCGAATCTCCATCTGGTAAGTGCCAGGCTCAAGGTCGAGCAGGGTAGCAGAGCGGTCATGACCGATATAGCTCCATTGCTCATGGGGTAATAAGCGGAAGGCGTAGTTAATCTGATCAGCCGTGCGATAGTCAAGAGCTGCAAAACGTATCGTGATATTACGTTCTGTGGGTTGTAAGAAGATGGTGTCGGCATAGGCGACAGCCCCATTATCGGTACTACCTTGAATAGAAACTCCAGTCAGAACGACTTTAGGCTGAGGGGTTTGCTGACGCATGTGCTCTGTTGTGGTGACAAAGGCACCGTCTATGAGTCCGAACAGCCAATGGTCGTTATCGAGCTGCAGGGGATGAGCCTCGCTGAAACGGAAGTCGGCGTTGAAAGTCCTGGCGTCAAGCACACGTCCTTGTCCTGTGCTGTCTAAGAGTGAGATGAGGTGGCTGCCTACAGCTATCAGACTCCCTTTTTTGTCGACAGTTAGTGATTGCACCACGTCATTGGGTTGGACATGGAGCTGCTCCCTAAGGTGACGGAACGACAATATACTGTCGAGTGGGTTCTTGTTTTCTATCAGGTTGACCCCTCCACTCTCTGTGCTTACAAAGAAGTGTCCTTGGGAGTCCTGTACTACATCCATGGTAGCGCTACAACTCAAGCTGTTCCGTCTATGAGGCTCCCGCTGATGGAGTCGGAAATGCATATCATCCACCCGGTGTTTCAATTGAGAAATCAATAATCCACCAGAAGTGGCTACCATCAGCAGGTTATTGTCGGTAATCAGCATATATCGGGCTCTGCGTCCTGTTTCCTGCGGATAGTGGCTCGGTGCTGCAAAGGAAGGATGGATATCATTGGGGTTATTGGTGTAGTATATCCCACCTCCTAAGGTGGCTATCCATAGCCGGTCTTGATTGTCGACTGTAATATGATATATGTTAAGGTTGGGAATATCAGTGAAATGGTCGATTTTGAACAATCCTGATGGTTCTTCCTGTAAGCGGAAGAGACCATCAGGTTTCGTTCCTAACCACAATATTCCGTTTGGTGTTTCAAACATACAGTAGACGGCGGCACCGAAGGATGTGTAGCCTTGGTGTATCCGTCCGTCGCTGCCTAAATAGCCCAGCAACTGATGGTTACTGGCGCGATAGACGCGTACCGCTTTATCATCTTTAGTTGTTACCCAATAACGTCCTTTACTGTCACAGAACAAGCACTTGACCTCTCCTTTAGGTTCTATTTCAAGTCGCTGTATGTGCTGTTTCTCAGTACAGAATTTATATATGCTGGAGTAGTCGAGTGCCCAGAGGTTGCCTTGGTTGTCTGGCATGGCGAAGGTCAGTGTGCGAAAGTCTATATGTAACGGATAGTTTATCTTTTCCCCTGTCGCAGTATCATTATATGATAAATGTCCTTCGCCATCTAATGTCCATTGGGTCTGGTTATAATCCGTCCATGTGATAGGTTTGCGTTGAAGCGAACGACTGGCACGATACTTCCCGACCTGTTTCTGGACATCATGCTTTTCCTCAGCAGTCAGGTCACGGAACCGATAGCTCTTAAGGTCAAAAAGATAGTAGTCCTCATCCACCTGACAAAGGATACGCCTTCCTGGTAACAGGTCGATGTTGCGAATACGGTCTGTTGTCATAGTACATCCGTCGCCTACCTGTGGCTTGAAAGTTTTGAATTCATAACCATCGTATCGGCAGAGCCCGTTCCATGTGGCAAACCACATGAATCCCATATCGTCTTGTAGCAATTGGGTGACATGACTTGAAGGCACACCATCTTCCTCGTCGTATCTTACAACCTTGCATAATGGCTGGGCAGTTGCCAAGGCGGACCACAGCAACAGCCATATATGGATGAGTAAAACACTCTTTTTTGTCATCACCTGCAAATATACATCTTTTTATTTTAAAAACCTTCTGATTTAAGAAAAAAAGAACATGCCATGACTGACATGTCCTTTTCCTTGGTCGGGATGAGGCGACTCGAACGCCCGACCCCTACGTCCCGAACGTAGTGCGCTACCAACTGCGCTACATCCCGAAGCCTTTTACAGGCGATTCTTTCGAAATCGCCTGCAAAGGTAGCACTTTTAAATGAGAAATGAGAAATGAAGAATGAGAAATTCTTTTTTTTAACATTTCCCTACTTCTGGTTGGTCCTGAACAAGAAGGTGGTATAGACATCACAGTGGGTGATAAACTCCGCTGGTTTATTGCCGTTAGCCTTCTCAAAGTTCACCAATGCCTGCAGTGCCTTATACTGTGACGACTCTGGATAGGTGATGAACACAAAACTGTTAGCTTCACTTTTCCAGTCATGGGTAAACCACTTCTCGGTATGGAGGTACCAGTAGCAAAGTCCGAAGAGTGCCTTCTCCTTCAAAGTCTTGTCTTTCGCCTTGCTTGCCTTCTCCAGCAACTGGCGGGCGATGGCATTGAAGTCTTTCTCGTTCTCCCCTACTTGATGGGTGTCCGGCTCTTTGGCATACTCCGTCAGGAACCAGCAGTCACCATCGTTGTTTGCCTGTGCGTAGCGTACAGCCAGATCGTAGTAACGCTGACATTGGGCATCGCCCTTCATGAGGGCAGCCTCTTTCTCCCATGCAAGCATCTGGCGGGCGAAGTCGAGTTTGTAGCTCGATTTCAGATTGACGGTCCTCTCATAGTCTGCATCACTGAGCCACTGACGTGTAATCCATGGTGCCACATCCACGCTGCGGTTGATGGCAATGACGGAAATATGCTGTTTGTTGTAGAAGGATACAGGAACTCTCTCCAACCATGAGATAGCCTGCTCCCACTGACAGACACGCAGGTACTTGGTGCCGACAAGGTCGTCCATACTCTGGGGATCATATTCGATATTGGCAATGAGATATGCATCCAGGGGATTGTCAGAGGCTCCTTTGGTGTATTGCAGGAATTTCTCAAGGTCCTCTACCTTCATCGTTTCTGTCTTGGCAGAGAAACTGCCGTTGGCAGTAACGTTATACAATCCCATCAAGGTATTGACTCTGTTTGCATATTTCTTCTCCAGTATCTGATTGACCGTTCGGGTCATAGCGTTATCTTTGAACCATCCGTGTTGTGAGTCTGGTTCCTTAAACCATTTCATCTCACTTGCCAGCCAAGCGTCAAACTGGTTGCTGACAGGTTCTACGTCACATTTGATATAGAAGTGGATGATGCGTGCCGTCAGTTGGGAGTGCTCGGAGCCAGCCATGTGTGTGGCAGCCTGGATGTCCTGATAGCCCTGCTGTTTCTTGCCGAAGAGGTATTCGAGCCAGCCCTGGGCAGCCTTCCACATCGCAGGGTCGTTAGTCTTCCCTTCCTTTACCACCTGTCCGGCGAACTGTGCCATCTGCATCGCCTCCGACTGTTTGATGTCGCGGATGAAGAGTTTGCCACCCATGTTGGCATCCACAGCCTCCTGGGCGTTGTTGACGAAGTCCTGCAGGAGAAAAGGCAGTGCACCGGCATTGGGGTTCTTCTGGTATTCCTGACGGATAGCCTCGAAAGAACGACGCTTGTAGAACTGGGTCATCAGACTGTTATAGTCACCCTGCTCAGCGAAGATCTCCGCAGCCTCTGCGTCACGTCCCATCTTATAGATGGCACCGGCGTAGATATTCTTCATCATATCCTTGTAGACGGTCTCGATAAACTGACTGGCGGTATTCTCCCAGAAGGTGATGTTGTCGCGGTTCAGTCCCAGTACCATGTTGCAGCGCATATAGAGCAGTGCGTGCTGGGAGCGCAGCTTTGTCTTGACCTTGCTGAGGGCATACGTCTGGATGGCACGCAGTTTCTGGTTGCGCTGGGCAAGTTTCTCCTTGGTGGGATAGTTCCATTGCTCATAGCGAATGTCGTCACAGATATCCAAGTAACTCTTCAGGTTCTTGACGTAACTGACCATCAGGGCATCGTTCTTCTTCTGGGCTGCCTTGATGACCTCTTCAGCGTTGAAGTAGTAATAATCCTGTTGGAGTCCAAGATACACTTTCCAGTTGTTAGACGTGATGTCATCGACACGCTCTTTGAATTCCTTGCTGTCGTAGACACGGAACATGTAGATGTTGTCACTTCCGTACCAGCCACAGCCGAGCATGGGTAATGCCAATACGGCAAGTACACTAATGAGAATAAATCTTTTCATAGGTTTCTGGTTTATATCTGTTTATATTATCTGTTGCTAAATCGTAAGTGAGGATAAGACGTTTCAGTTCGGGACGCTCTTTCTCCACCGCTTCCTTCACCTTGAGGATTTCCTCGGCGGTGGCGACATGCTCGATATCCACTCCCTGGATGATGCGCTGCCAGAGGAAGACAGGGTAGGCGGCAGCCAATGGCAGGTCGTAATCTTCCAGATAGCGCAGGTAAGGAGCCACGTCACGGATGTCGAGGATGGGGTTGCGCTCCATGAATTTCATCGGGTGTCCTGTATTGTAGAGCATCAGCACACCATAGTCAACAGGTGGTACCCTCATTGACAACTGGTGAAGGCGGATGGTGGTTGAGAGTTGAAAGTTGAGAGTTGAAAGTTGAGAGCGTAATTCCTCCAAGAAGTCGTAGTAGTTCTTGCGACTCTTGGCAGTATAGTCACAGTCTATCTGTATCTCTCTGGCACCTTTGATGTCGTTGGTCTCATTCATCTGTACGATACGCTGCACAATCTTTTCTGCCAGTCCCTCCGGCTTCTGGTGCATACAGTTCTCCACGATAAAGACGGTAGGGATGATCTCAATGTCTTCAGGCAGACTGTCGCTGAAGGTGATGGTGGCATTAGGCATCGGTCCTAATGAGTCGCTCATCACCACATCGAAATAGCGGCAATAGAGTTTGCGGATGCCATACTGCTTCAGGAAGGCACGCTCTGTGGAGTCCAACCGAAAGTCTGTGCGCCAGTAGTATACGGAGTTGCCTTCTGGCAGCACTTCCCGTCTCTGTTGGCTGCATCCTGTTGTCAGCAATCCTATTAACAGACAGACTCCGATGATATGTTTCTCAATTCTCAAAGCAGGTTGGGTAATTCAAAGAGTTTGTTGCTATTACTGCCTTTAATAAGAATATAATATCCTTGCGGTTGCTCGTTGGCGATAGCCGCCTTCACCTCTTCCACGTCATGGAAGAGGTGAGCGGTTAGTGCTGAGCGGTTAGTGGCGGCATACTCGTCACCGACCAGCCATACCTTGTCGAAACGGGCATCAGCAAGCATGTCCACGACCTTCTGGTGCTCCTCTTCAGAGACATCTCCCAGTTCTCCCATCTTACCGATGATCACCATCTTGGGAGATACCTCCATCAGTTTGAAGTTGTCGATGGCAGCCTTCATACTCGTCGGGTTGGCATTATAGGCATCCACCACCAAGTGGTTATGTTCCGTGACCGTCATCTGAGAGCGGTTGTTGGAGGGGACATAGTTCTCCAAGGCGTGGTTAATCTGCTCGAAGGGGATATTATTGACATATCCGATGGTGATGGCAGCGAGCATGTTGTCGAGGTTATAGGCACCAATCAGATGAGTCTGCACCTCCATCCACTCACTCGTGTAACCGGCATCATGGTCTTGTTCCCGCCAGCGGAACTTCAGGAAGGGCGCACAGCTGATGACCTCACCATGAATCAGGATATCGGTATTATCACTCTGGCCATAATAATAGATGTCCGCAAGTCCGTCAGTCATTTTCATCAGGTGCTCGTTGTCGCGGTTGATGAAAACAGGACACTCATGAGCTCTGAAGAAGTCATAAAGTTCCCCTTTTGTCTTGCAGACACCCTCAAAGGAACCGAAGCCCAGCAAATGGGCGCGTCCCACATTGGTAATCAGTCCGCAAGTGGGCTCTGCCGTCTCGACCAGTGTCTTGATGTCGCCAGGATGCGAGGCTCCCATCTCCACAACGGCAATATCGTGTTCCTCGTTCAGGCGGAATAAGGTCTTGGGCACCCCTACGTCATTATTGAAGTTACCTTCTGTCGCCATCACGTTATAACATTCCGACAGGACGGCACGGATGAGTTCCTTGGTGGTCGTCTTTCCATTCGTTCCGGTGATGCCGATAACGGGGATGTCGAACTGACGGCGATGCTCTCTCGCCAAGTCTTTGTAGGTCTGCAGGCAGTCATCGACGAGGATTAGTTTTCCTAGTTCTCCTAGTTTTCCTAGTTTCTCTAGTTCCCTTGGCTCCTCATCGATAATCGCATAGCTGCAGCCTTTCTCCAAGGCGGAGACAGCATAGTCGTTACCATTGAAAGAGGACCCTTTTAAAGCCAGGAAAATACTGTCTTTGGGGCAATCCCTTGAGTCTGTCGTAATACAGGGATGCTGTTGGTAAAGTTTATAGAGTTCTTTAATATCCATGGTTTTTGGTATTTATGCTGCAAAGGTAGAAAATAATTATCAAATATCAATTGGTAATTATCAATTATTTTGTATCTTTGGCTTCGCCGAACTTATTTTTCGTTCGGAAATGAAAAGAAAATAGGTTTTCTTTTGCATTTCTCTCACTTATTTGGTAACTTTGTGGCTGAAATGGATTATACGCTCAATTGTAACGGTCGTTTGCTCAGTCTCCATACACCGCAGGTGATGGGAATCCTGAATGTGACTCCCGACTCTTTCTATGCGGAGAGCCGGAAACAGTCCGAAAGGGATATCATCGAGCGGACACAGCAGATTCTTCAGGAAGGTGGGACCGTAATAGATGTTGGTGGGTGCTCCACTCGCCCCGGTGCCACATGTGTCGAAGACGATGAGGAAATGGACCGGTTGCGCTATGCCCTTGGTATCGTTCGCAGAGAAGTGCCGGATGCTGTCGTGAGTGTCGATACGTTCCGTCCCGATGTGGCACGGATGGCTGTGGAGGAGTATGGAGTAGATATTATTAATGATGTGTCGGAAGGAGCAGACACAAAGATGTTCCGTATGGTAGCACGGTTAGGTGTCGCTTATATCCTCATGTCAGTCCAACCGACCATAAAGGAGATGCTGCTCCATTTTGCCCAAGAGGTGGATGAGTTACGCTCTCTTGGACAGAAAGATATCATCCTTGACCCCGGTTTCGGCTTTGGGAAGACAACGGAGCAGAACTATGAGGTGATGAGTAATTTGGAGAATCTGAATATGTTGCATCTTCCTTTTTTGGTGGGTGTTTCCCGCAAGTCAATGATTTATAAGGTATTGGGAGGCTCTCCCTCTGAAGCTCTGAATGGCACGACCGTATTGAATACCATCGCCTTACAGAAAGGTGCTGCCATCCTGCGGGTTCATGATGTGAGGGAAGCGGTAGAGTGTGTCAGTATAGTTGAGAGTTTATCGTGTAGGGTTTAAGACTATGTTGTTTGAGTTTGGAATAAAAGATATTATCGATATCGTCCTTGTCGCCTTGATGTTGTATTACATTTACAGGCTGATGAAGGTGTCAAGGTCATTGAATGTGTTCATGGGTATCATGATTTTCGTGGTACTTTGGCTGTTGGTCTCTCAGGTGCTGGAGATGCGCCTGTTAGGGTCTATTATGGACAAACTGGTCAGTGTGGGAGTCATCGCCTTGATTATTCTGTTTCAGGATGATATCAGGAAGTTCCTGTATAACCTCGGTGCACATGAGCGGATGCGTACTATTACCCGTTTCTTTGGCAAAGACAAGGCGGCTAACAGTGAGGAGCTGAAGAAAGTCATTATGCCTATTGTGATGGCATGCTTGAACATGAGTAAGCGTAAAGTGGGCGCATTGATAGTCTTGGAGCGTAATATGCCGTTGGATGACGTGGTGGCTACCGGTGAGCTGATAGATTCGAGTATCAGTCAGCAACTCATAGAGAACATCTTCTTCAAGAACTCTCCCTTGCATGATGGGGCAATGATTATCTCTGACAAGCGGATAAAAGCTGCCGGCTGTATCCTTCCCGTCAGCCACGACCTGGATATTCCTAAGGAACTGGGACTGCGTCATCGGGCGGCTTTGGGAATCTCGCAGGAGTCTGACTGTGTGGCTGTCGTCGTCAGCGAGGAGACAGGTTCCATTACTGTTGCCATCAAGTCAGAGCTCCAGATACGTCTCTCGGCAGAGAAACTGGAGAGTATCCTGACGAAGGAAATGATGTAAATAATCTTTAAAATTCATAGTTCATCGTTCAAAGTTCATAGTTTTTTCGTAACTTTGCAGTCCATGTAAATATCTTAAAACTAATAATAAAACAAATTATGGATTTATTAAGTCAAATCGTAGCGCGTGCTAAGGCAAACAAGCAGCGCATCGTGCTCCCCGAGGCTGAGGAGGAGCGTACATTGTGTGCAGCCGACCGTGTATTGGCTGACGACATCGCAGACATCATTCTGATTGGAAACCCTGATAAGGTGCATGCCCTCGCCAAGGAGAAAGGTCTGCAGCATATCGATAAGGCAACACTCATCGACCCGGAGAACTGTGAGAAGAGTGAGGAGTATGCCGAGAAACTCGCCGAGCTCCGTAAGAGCAAGGGAATGACTATCGAACAGGCTCGTGAGCTGGTGAAGAATCCTCTTTATCTGGGATGTATGATTATCAAGACCGAGGGCGCTGACGGTCAGATCAGCGGCGCTTTGTCAACGACAGGTGACACGTTGCGTCCTGCCCTGCAGATTATCAAGTGTGCTCCCGGCATCACTTGTGTCAGTGGTGGCATGCTGCTCATCTCCAAAGAGAAGCAGTATGGTGAGAATGGTGTATTGGTAGTAGGTGATGTCGCCGTTACTCCGATGCCTGACGCTGCCCAGCTCAGTCAGATTGCCGTATGTACCGCCCAGACCGCTAAGTCGGTGGCAGGTTTTGCTGACCCTCGTGTCGCTATGCTGAGCTTCTCCACCAAGGGAAGTGCCAAGCATGAGGTGGTGGACAAGGTCATTGAGGCTACCAAACTTGCTAAGGAGTTGGATCCCTCTCTGAAGATTGACGGTGAGTTACAGGCTGACGCAGCCCTCGTACCCTCCGTAGGCAGCAAGAAGGCTCCCGGTTCAGAGATTGCCGGAAAGGCAAACGTCCTTGTGTTCCCGAACCTGGAGGTTGGTAATATCGGTTATAAGCTCGTACAGCGCTTAGGTGACGCTATCGCTATCGGTCCTATCCTGCAGGGTATCGCCCGTCCTGTCAACGACCTTTCCCGTGGTTGCTCTGTGGAGGACATCTATTATATGGTTGCCATCACGGCATGTCAGGCAATGGATGCTAAAAAGTGAAGAATGAAGAGTGAAGAGTGAAGAATTTGCTGCCGCCATGATAAGTTATCGGAGAGAAGGTGGACCACTGCATACAAAGAGCTATGCTTTTGCTGTTAGGATTGTAAAGATGTTCCTTCATTTTACAGAGAATGACTGGAAACTTCAAACGATTTATAAGCAAGTGTTGCGTTCGGGTACCTCTGTCTCTGCTAATGTTCATGAGTCGGAATTTGCACAAAGTCCTTCAGACTTCGCTTCAAAGCTTCATATAGCATTAAAGGAAGCCAATGAGACGATGAATTGGCTCAACCTGTTACATGATACTGGATACTTAGATGAAAAAGGGTTTGAAAGTATGGCGCAGGATTGTAGTGAACTTATTGCCTTGTTGGTATCATCAATAAAAACAATAAAAAGTAATAACCAAACAAAAAATTGAGTGGGGAAGGATGGGTAAGTGTTTGCGGTAGCAGATTCTTCACTCTTCACTCTTCACTCTTCACTTAAAAAACATGAAAATTCTTGTATTGAATTGTGGCTCTTCTTCCATTAAGTACGCTCTGTACAACATGGATGATAAGAGTGTGATGACATCGGGCGGTGCTGAGCGCGTGGGCTTGGACGGTGCCTTTGTGAAAGTGAAACTTGCCAATGGTGAGAAAAAGCAGATCATGCATGACATCCCTGAGCATACAGAGGGAGTGAAGTTTATCTTCTCTTTGCTGACCGACCCTGAGATTGGTGTGATCAAAGACTTGAAGGAGATTGACGCTGTGGGTCACCGTATGGTGCATGGCGGTGAGAAATTCAATAAGTCGGTGATTCTGACCGATGAGGTGCTGAAGGCTTTCGAGGAGTGCTCAGACCTCGCTCCGCTGCATAACCCTGCCAACCTGAAGGGTGTGAATGCCGTGAAGGAGCTGATGCCGGGTCTTCCGCAGGTGGGTGTCTTCGATACCGCTTTCCACCAGACGATGCCTCCCAAGGCTTATATGTATGCCATTCCTTTCGAGCTGTATGAGAAGTACGGCATCCGCCGTTACGGTTTCCATGGCACTTCTCACCGTTATGTGTCAGCCCGTGCCTGTGAGTTCCTCGGTATCAAGGCTGAGGGTACCAAGATGGTGACCTGCCACGTGGGTAATGGTGGCTCTATCGCTGCCGTGAAGGATGGCAAGTGCATCGATACCTCTATGGGTCTTACTCCGCTGGAGGGACTGGTGATGGGTACCCGTGCCGGTGATATCGACGGTGGTGCCGTGACCTTCATCGAGAAGAAGCTGGGTCTGGATGCTGACGGCATGTCTAACCTCCTCAATAAAAAGAGTGGTGTTGCCGGTATTACCGGAGGCTCCAGTGATATGCGCGATGTTGAGAATGCCGCCAAGAATGGTGACGAGCGTGCTAAACTGGCTCAGGATATGTATTTCTACCGTATCAAGAAATACATTGGTGCCTATGCCGCTGCCATGGGTGGTCTGGATGTCGTTGTCTTCACCGCCGGTGTTGGTGAGAACCAGGTCAGCATGCGTTCTGAGGTATGTAAGGACATGGAGTTCCTCGGCATCAAGTTCGATGAGTCGAAGAACAATGTCCGTGGTGAGGAGGCTGTCATCTCCGCTGACGACTCCAAGGTGAAGGTTGTCGTCATTCCTACCGATGAGGAGCTGATGATTGCCACCGATACGATGAACTTACTGAAATAAGCAGTTACATGATAAAAAGGAAACGGGACTCGTTTGAGCCCCGTTTCTTTTTTATTTCACTTTCGCAACCAGTTCAGCGGGATATTTCGGCATCGCTCCGTTCTGGGTACATACATAGGCACTCACCTCCACGGCGATGCGGTGTGCCTCCTCGACGGGTTTGCCGTTCAGGATGGCGGCACAGAAGGAGCCTGTGAAGGAGTCGCCAGCACCTACGGTATCGGCAACCTCCACTTTCGGAGTGGGCTGGAAGGAATGCTTGCCGTCAGCAGTGAACACATGGCTGCCATTGGTGCCACAGGTCAGTACGAGCATCTGCAGGTTGTATTCCTTCACCATCTTCTCGCAGATCTTGGCATCGTCCAAGTCCTGATAGCCGAACATACGGGTGACGACCACCAGCTCCTCGTCATTGATCTTCAGGATATTACAACGCTTGAACGACTCCTCCAGAATCTCCTTGGAGAAGAACTGCTGGCGCAGGTTGATGTCACATATCTTGATACAGTCCTCTGGAGTAGCGTCGAGGAACTGCTGGATGGTCTGGCGACTCACGATGTTACGCTGGGCAAGGGAGCCGAAGCACACGGCACGGCAGTTCTTTGCAGCCGCTTTGATCTCGTCATTGAAAGGGATATTGTCCCATGCCACATTCTCCTTGATCTCATAGGTGGGGATGCCCTCACCAGTCAGGGTCACCTGTACGGTGCCAGTAGCATACGGTACCCGTGGCATCAGGTATTTCAATCCGTTCTGTTCCAGCGCCTCTATCGTCTCGTCAGCAAGCTTGTCCTCACCCAGTGCACTGATAGCAACGGTATCCAGTCCAAACTGTCCTGCATGATAGGCGAAGTTAGCAGGAGCGCCACCCAGTTTCTTTCCCTCGGGCAGCATGTCCCATAATGCCTCGCCCAGTCCTATAATCAGATTTTTCATAGTTTTATTGTATTTTTAGTTCTTGACTTGTTTGATATAGGTGAATAGATAGATGACACCCACAGCCATCACTGCAACGGCACCAGCCTGTCCCATGGCATCACTCATGAAACCCATGATAAGGGGGAATACCGTACCGCCGAAGAGTCCCATAATCATCAGACCAGATACCTCGTTCTGCTTGTCGGGAACGGAGAGCAGTGCCTCGGAGAATGCCATGGAGAAGATATTGGAGTTACCATAACCGACCAGGGCGATGGCGACATACAGTACCATCTTCGACTGACCGCTGAACATAAGGATCATACTTGCCGCCATCAGCACGACACTGATGATGAAGAACCAGCGGGTCTTCATCACACGGAGGAAGAAAGAGCCCGTCAGTGCACCGATGGTACGGAAGATGAAGTACAGGGAAGTGGCGAAGGCAGCTTCGTTAAGGGTCATGCCGACACGCTCCATCAGCAGTTTCGGTGCCGTGGTGTTGGTACCCACGTCAATACCCACATGACACATGATGGCGAGGAATGACAACAGTACGATGGGCTTGCTCAACAGACGAAGGCAATCCACGAACGAGGACGACTTACCTGTGGGGAGCTCCTCCTGAATAGGGGTTGCCCATAACAAAGCGGTAGACAGCAGACCTACGACGAAATAGACCATGAACAGCACACGCCAGTCATAGCCGAACGAGGGGATGACCTGTGTGGCACCCCACATGGCGAGGTAAGGAGCAAGGAACGAGGCGATCGCCTTCACGAACTGTCCGAAAGTCAGTGTCGATGCAAGGTTCTTGTCACCGATAATCAGCATGGCAAGGGGGTTGATGCTCGTCTGCATCAGTGCGTTACCGATACCCAGCAGCGAGAAGGCTATCAGCATCACCGTGAAGGAGTTGCCGAAGAGGGGTATCAACAAGGACACCACCGTCACGATGAGTGAGAGCAATACCGTGTTCTTACGTCCTATCTTGTTCATCAGCATACCTGTAGGTACGGAGAAGATGAGGAACCAGAAGAATACCAGTGAGGGGAAGATATTAGCGACAGAGTCAGACAGTCCGAGGTCTTCCTTCACATAGTTGGATGCGATGCCCACAAGGTCTACGAAGCCCATGCAGAAGAAGCAGAGCATCACAGGAATCAGATAAATCGATTTATTGGTGTTGTTTGCCATCATTTCAGAAAGGATAAATAGTTACTTTTGCGTTATTGGTCACTTTGATCTGCGTATAAGGCTCTGTGGGGAACACGAGGTTCGTCATTGCCATGCGTCCATCAGCGTCGAAAGCCTCGATAGAGCTGTGGTCGATGAAGATACGCAGTTGTTTGACGGCACCATAGGTGGGTGCGACGGTCTTGCAGGGGAATGCCTCGCTGAAGCTGGCATAGCTGCGGGTACGGTCCATCGAGAACGTGTTCTTGACAGCGTCATACTCCATCACCACCTGCTCGCCGAGTGAGTTGGAGAAGGTGATCTCCGTAGAGCCTTTCAGATCTATGACCAGCTCACCGGTCTGTGGCAGTTTGTTAGTGGTCTTGCCACGTAGGGCAAGCATCTCCTTCGAGGGTGTCACCCCGCAGTAGGTCTGTCCGTTATACTCGAAGAGGTCGAGGTCACGGGGAATGCTGTTGGCACTGCGGTACTGCTTGGTGGGCACTTGGTTGGCATACTGCCAGTTCGACATCCATGCCAGGGCGATATGTCTTCCCTCTGGGGCGTTGTCGAAAGTGACGGTGGCATAGTGGTCCTTGCCATAGTCCATCCAACGGGTGTCCGTATGCTCACAGGTGAACTTCTTACCATCGAAGTCACCGATGAAATACTGGGTAGCGGAGCCGCCGAAGGGACCACCGGGGTTGATATTACATATCAGCATCCACTTCTGCTTGTTGGTACCACGGACGGTCATCTTCATGAGGTCAGGACACTCCCATACACCGTCATGACAACCGTATTCCTTACCGAAGGCACTCTCATACGTCCAGTCTTTCAGGTTGTCGGAGGAGTAGATGTGCATCTCCTGTCCGACGGCAAGTACCATGTTCCATTTCTGGATATCTGCATTCCAGAATGCCTTCGGGTCACGGAAGTCCTCCTCCTTGCTGACGAGGATGGGGTTGCCGTCATATTTCTCAAACGTCTTACCGTTATCCTTGGAGATTGCCATTGACTGCACCTGACTCTTTCCTGCTGAGGTGTAGAAAGCGACAACCTGGTTGTTCTTCTTGTCCACCACGCACGAACCACTGAAGATATCACCTAATGCGTCCGGCTCGATGGCGGTAGGCTGAGCCTCCCAGTGAATAAGGTCACGACTGGTGGAGTGTCCCCATGTCATGTTCTCCCACATAGAGCCGTAGGGGTTCCACTGATAAAAGAGGTGATAGACACCATCCTTATAGAACATACCGTTGGGGTCGTTCATCCATCCGTAGACGGGGGTGTGGTGGTACTTGGGACGGTATTTCTCACGGTTGGCAGTGTCGAAGGTGTTGCTCTGCTTCATCTCCTGCCAGCAGAGGAAGTCCTTCATGGCACCGGTGAAACGACGGTCACCGTAGAACGTGATGTCCAGCAACAGCTCTTTCGTGCCATAGCGCTGGATATCCAGGGGCACGTAATAGTCCACCTTGTCAACGGCAAGTCTCATGTTCAACGATTGGACCTGTTGTCCTTTTACCAACACACGGATGTTGGCATTGTCTTCTCGCTCCTGTACGGGCAGCAGCAAATAGCGGCTGTTCACCTCTACCCGTTGCATGGCGTGACTCTTTCCCAATACGAGAGGTTTCTGCTGTGCGCTGACAGTCATCACGGCAAACAGCATCACCATCAGGGTTAAAAACAGTTTCTTCATTTGCATTTTGTTTTTAGTTATTTCCAATCAATCTGCTGCAAAATTACAAGAATCTGCCATTTCATCGTGTAACTTTTGATACAAAAACTAAAAAAAAACGTTCATTGAAACATTTTTGCTATAAAAACAGACATCTTTCCCCTCTTTTTATTGCCCATTGAAAGATTAGTCCTCCTAAAAGGCAAAGACAGTGTCGGTTGTTAATTCAGGGGAGGCATGATAAGTTACTCGTATTGTTTGATAGGAATATCAGAATCCTTCTCTCTCTCGCGCATACATAAAGTTTTTTACCCTTGCAACCGTTGCCACTTTGCAACACTTTCTGAAAATCAGTATGTTACGTGTGACAACGAGGTGACAAGGGTGACAACGAATGGCGTTTTTGCCCTTAAAATACATATAAAAACGAGTGAAGTCCTCCTTGTGAAGCCTTAGGTTTCGAGGGACGAAGCCCTAAGCTTCAAGGGTCGAAGCCTTAGGCAACGAGGGTCGAAGGTACGGGCTTCAATGGTCGAAGCCTTAGGCAACGTCAATGAAAACTATATCATGCAGAATTGTAATCTAACTTGGTTTACGATGTAAATCAATTTGATTTACTCGGTAATTCAATTTGATTTACTTTGCAAATCAATTTGATTTACAATGAAGGGGATTGACAGATATTTCTCGATTTAAAAAACTTAGGTATATTTTTTTAGTTAGAAATTGGTCATTTAAAAGATTCAGGATTCCGAGGGTCGAAGGTACGGGCTTCAAGGGTTTTGGTGCGCCCTGTACATTGTTTTTCAAGGAAAAAAAAGGAGAAGGGGAGTCGTTTTGTAACGTTTTTCCAAAATAATATGTATCTTTGTGGCATCAACCAATAAATAAAAAGACAGATGATTCAGAAACGGACAAGAACAATGATGGTGGCAGTCATGCTATTATCTGGTATGATGGTCATGAATGCGGCGACAGCTATCCAGCGGAAACAACGGCTCAACGACCAGTGGCAGTTTGTGCAGAACGACAGTGATTTCACCAAAGCACGTGCGGTGACATTACCCCATGACTGGAGTATAGAACAGCGTTTTGACGTTCATGCCCTTTCTGGCAACGACGGTGGCTATCTGCCCACGGGCAAGGGGTGGTACCGACGCACGCTGACATTGGGGAAAGCCTATGAGGGGAAGAAGGTCCGTCTCTATTTCGAAGGTGTCTATATGAACCCACGGGTCTACATCAATGGCACAGAGGCAGGGGGATGGCGTTATGGCTACTCGTCGTTCTGGGTGGATGCCACCCCCTATATTAAGACAGGTGACAACGAGATAGTGGTCAGTGTCGACAACTCCCAGCAGAAGAACTGCCGGTGGTACTCCGGGTCGGGTATCTATCGGAACGTGTGGCTTGTCACCACCAGCAAGACCTATATAGACGACTGGAGCATACAGGTGCGTTTCCCGGATGTCCATCATGTGGAGCTGAGTGCCAGCGTCGTCCGTGAGGATGGGACATCCTATCCGATACAGCGTACGATAACGGTGGAGAATCCCCGTCTATGGTCACCGGAGGATCCTTATCTCTATCATACGGAATTGGAGGTGGAGGGTGTTGACCGTGTCCCCGTCACCTATGGTATCCGTACCATTGACTACGATGCGCAGCGGGGGTTGCTGCTCAATGGCAAGTCTGTCAAACTGAATGGAGCCTGTCTGCACCACGACAATGGAATACTGGGTGCTGCCGCTTATGATGACGCAGAATACAGGAAGGCGAAGCTGATGAAGGAAGCAGGGTTCAATGCTGTGCGTACCTCGCACAACCCTCCTTCGGAAACCTTCCTGAAGGCTTGTGATGAACTGGGACTGCTGGTGATTGACGAGGCTTTCGACGGTTGGAGGGAGAAGAAGAATGACTACGACTATCACACGTTGATAGACCAGTGGTGGCAGCGTGACCTCGATGCCATGGTGCTGCGTGACCGCCTGCATCCCAGCATCTTCTGCTGGAGCATTGGCAATGAGGTGATAGAACGCAAGAAAATCGAGGTGGTGAAGACTGCCCGTCAGATGGCAGAGCATATCCGGAAGACAGACACCCAGAAGCGCCCGGTGACCTCGGCACTGGCGGCATGGGACGCTGACTGGGATATTTACGACCCGTTGGCGGCAGAGCATGACATCGTGGGATATAACTATATGATATTCAAGGCAGAAAGTGACCATCAGCGGGTCCCTTCCCGTGTGATGATGCAGACGGAGAGCTTCCCTCGTGATGCCTGGCAGAACTACGAGCGGTCGCAGAAGCATCCGTATATCCTGGGCGACTTCGTATGGACGGGTCTCGATTATATCGGTGAGTCAGGTATCGGTCGTTACTACTATGAAGGTGATGTCCCTGGCGAGGGATGGGAGCGTCCGCTATACCCCTGGCACGCAGCCTATTGCGGGGATGTCGACTTGACAGGAAAGCGTAAACCCGTCAGCTATTACCGCTCCCTGTTGTGGAATGGCGGGAAGACCTATATGGCAGTACGAGAGCCGGATGGCTATTACGGCAAGGTGAAGACATCGATGTGGAGCACATGGCCTACCACGGAACGCTGGACATGGAAAGGGTGGGAAGGTAAACCGATAGAGGTGGAGGTGTACAGCCGGGAACCTCAGGTCCGTCTGTACCTGAACGGTCAGCTGGTGGGCACACAGTCGACCAGTGAGATGAAGGCGGTGTTCACATTACCGTACGAGCCCGGCATCTTACGGGCTGAGGCTGGCAGCGACCGTTGTGAGTTACAGACCGCCGGTGAACCGGTGTCTGTCCGCCTGACTGCCGACCGCCAGCAGCTAAAGGCTGACGGACAGTCTTTAGCATTCATTACCATAGAGGTGGTGGATGCCCAGGGACGTGTGGCACCGGATGCCCAGAAACCGTTGGATGTGAAGGTGATGGGCAGTGCCACCTTGTTGGGTGTAGGTAATGCGAATGTCAGGGACAACGATCCTTACTTCGACGCCCAGCACCATACCTGGCAGGGACGTGCCATGGCAGTGATACGCAGTACCGGAAAACGGGGCAAGGCTGTCATCACCGTCAATGGCTCCCGGCTCACGGTGAATGTGAGATAACAGGAACTCCGCCCAAGTACCATCACGGAACTTGGGCGGAGTCATCAGAAGGTGTCAGTTCCTAATTTATTTCACAATCACCTTTTTGCCATTGATAATATAGAGACCCTTATTGCCCACCTTGTCCACACGGACACCGTTCAGGTTATAGATGTTCTGAATCGGATTCTTAACAGATATATTGTTAATACCTGTTGATATGCCGTCAATGGTGATACTTCTTGCTTCTGCAGGAATAGTGGTCATCAGAGCATGGAAGCTCTTGACTGTGGCATCTGAGGCACCCTTTTGAAATTTTCCGTCGTTATTGATACCATATTTGCCCTCCGCACTCTGAGGAACATAGATGCCGATGAATGGTTCAGAGAAAGACTCGGGAGTGTTCACAACACCTTTGTCTGTGAAGTTCAACTCGGTAGCGGCTGCATCAACTGCAGTAGCAAGGAAAGGAACGTTAGCGTCCGCATGGTCGGCAGTAGTGAAGTTGACGGCATCTGCCGTTGAAGAGGTATAAGTGGCAATCTTACAGTTGGTACTGATTTCCGCCTGTCCCACATAGAATGGCAGACACATGGTGTTGATGCCAGCCTTGATACTGCGTGTTACCTGTACTGCAATAGCGGTGAAATCAATCGGAGTATAGAAAGGATAACTCTCGTCGAGTACCATCTTCGGTGTAATGTTCTTCTCTCCATCCCAGCGGATAACATTGTCGGTGTCAAAGAAGTTGGTGGGTGAGAGAATCAACAGGTTATGATTCTTCGTGCGCAATTGTGGACCGTCACCATCGGCGACGGCAGCACCTGTCAGGTTGAGGAAGCACACATCAGCAGACAGTTTGCTAAGCAGCAAGGAATAGTCGTCGTAATCCACGGTGTGCCAGTCACCATCCCAAGTACACTGATACTTCCCCTTGCTTAATGAGCCGGTGATCTCAACCTGCTTGGAGGTCAGTGAACCATCAGCCAGCGTACGGATAGCAGCACCATCTTTCAGCATAGGACCCTCTAACTGGATATCGTCAATATAAATGGTTTTACCCTCACCATCGGCTGTTTCTTCATAAGGCCAAATAGCAATGACGTTGTTGCTTGTATCAGTAATTTTGTCCTCGTCAGGACCAACACTGTATTCATAGACCATGGTCTGCCATTCGCCTGGAGTGTCATACCAGAAGATACGTTTTACATTATATGCACCATCCTTACCTTCCAATTGCACCATCACGTTGTGCTTATCTTCCATTTTCATTCGGAAAGTCAGGCGACGCAATCCTTTGAAATCAGCATCACCAACAGGTAGTGCGATATTGTGATGCTCTTGATCCCAACCACCAGGATTGGCTTTCAAGGTTGCTTTCAGACACTTATTGCTTCCATCTTCTATTACAGTAGGATCAGCACGGTTCCAGAATCCACCGTCTGTACCTGTTTCCTTGTCGTCTCCATTCCATAGTACTATCTGTGCCGAGGCAGTAACGGCTGCCAGCATTAAGAATAATGTGAGTAATTGTTTTTTCATATTCTTTCGCGTATTTAATGGTTAGTACTAAAAATGTTATCCTGAAACAATCTACTCACCTCTGCGAGAACTACTAACTATTAACCAAAACTAACTAATCAATATTGTGAGACTTCCACGTCACTGACACTGATGGAGCCACCGTAGTTGTTGATGCTCCAGCAGTTCTTCTGGATACCGTAGATACGCTGGGTGTAGGCGACATTGTCGTTGATATACATCACCAGCACGCTGTTGTCGGTATAGATGTCGATGTCATACGTGTTGTCAGCGGGGCGTGCAAAGCCGTAACCGTCGATACCCTCGATGAAGCCCTTGCCGTTCTCACCCTCCTCCTCGAAGTTGATCTTGCGCCAGTCCTCACCCTCGGGGTTGACCACGATGGTGTAGTATTTCTCGGAGTCAGAGCCACGAACCACGGAGATACCGAACTTATCCCAGTTGTTGCTGGTCTTGACGGTCATGGAGATGTGGTTGTGAGCACCCAGGCGGTTGAAGAGCACATAGGCACCGTCACCGGAAAGGGTACCGTTGTTATAGCCGTTGCTGTCCATCACGGTGACAGGTTGCTCCTTGTCATACTTAGCAGCCATGGCAGGAACCTCACCCACGGTGAGTGTACCATCCGCATGCTGGATGATCTTGTGGCAGACCAGTGCGCCAGCCCATGCGGGCTCACCGTCAGCACCCACGTTGATGTTCTTCTCGAAGACAGTGGAACCGACACGGTAGGGACACCATCCCCAGATGTAGCGGTCGGTACCGTTGGAGGCAGTCTTTCCTGCATAGAAGGCACGGCTGTCGAGCACACCCTCCTTGCCGTCCTGCGGCCAGTGGGCACCCGGGTCGTTGAAGCATGCCTTCAGGTCGTCGTAGCTCCTTGCCATCATATACTTCACCTTACGGCTCCAAGGGGCACGGTATGCCTCGCTGTAGACCAGATACCAGTAGTCACCCATCTTGAAGATGTCTGGACACTCACACATACGGTCCCAGATCATGGGGAACTGTCCTACGTGCTCCCAGTTCTTGAGGTCGGTGGACTTGAACTCGGCAAACTTCAGGTTGCTGGCGATGACCATGCGCCATGTGCCGTCGTCGACCTTGAACACCTGTGGGTCACGGAAATCCTTGGCAGAGAAACCATAGTCGCTGCCCTTCAGCTGCCACTCCTCATCCTTCGTCCATGTCTTGAAGTCGGGAGAGGTGGCGCGCATCACTACCTCACGGTTGGGCAGCAGCACGTTATAGCCTGTATAATAGATGTAATAGAGCTGGTCGGACTCGTTGTAGACAGCGCATCCCGTACCGAGGGAAGCATCCTGCAGTGCCGTGGAAGCCCCTACAGGCAGTACCTCACCGATCATGTCGTAGTTGGCACCGTCCTTGGTGCTGATACCCCAGAAGGGATGGTAGCAGGGACCGTTATTGTCGTACTCCTGCAGATAGAGCACCTTGAACTCGCCCGCCTTCTGGTCGTAGAACGGCATGGGGTCGCCACAGCGTCCGAGAGTGGGAGAGTAGTAGGTGAGGAAACCCTTCTCGTCAGCAGAGTTGAAGAAGGCGGTCGTTCCTGCCCAGTCCTTTTCAGGATCTGGTCCGAAGCTGTCCTCGCTGCATGCCGTCAGCACGATGGCTGACAGCATGAGAGCGAATATTGAAAATATCTTTGTCTTCATAATGGATTATTTCGTTAAGTAATTGATAGCGTTCTTTGTCATGGTGGCTACGTTCTTGTGGAAGTTCTCCACATAGCCAGCCTCGAAGGTGTAAGAGTACCAGTCGTAGCAGCCGGAGCCGATACAGATGACACCACCCTTGCCGTCGTGGGCAGGATACTCCCATGCGACGATGGCACCGTCACCGCCGACACCGAGGATGGTTCCGCCGGTGCGAGCCTCCCAAGCGGCATGGTCGGGGTAGTCTCCCCAGTCCGTACCGATATGGTATTGGGCGGTAGAGTTGGTGATGTGGTAACCGGCATCGGTGGTGTAAACATGACCTGCCTGGTCGCCGGCAATAAGATCCTGGAACATAGCGTGACCCGTCTGACCGTCCCAGATACGGAACTCCCAAGGACCACCGCATAGCTCTGCCTTATCCTCATCCTGTCCCCAGCAGTTATTAGGTGTCGTCCACTCGTCGTCACCAGTGACACCGATGAACGATGCGAGGTTAGTGGCGTAACGGGTGAGGAACAGGGCACCGCCGTTCTCGTAGAACTGACGAATCTCGTTCTTTGCCTCCAGAGCCTCCGGGGCGTTGGCAACGAACTGGTCGTGACCGTCGACACCGCCGTCCTTATGATAGTGCCACCACATGATCTTACACTCAGAGAGGTCGATGGTGCCGGCATGGAGGTCAGCGAACGACGCATAGAGTGTACCCTCCACATTACTCATCATCCATGTGCAGGCAGCCTTCGCCTCAGGATCGAGGTCGTCCATCGAGGGAGCGGCACCGATGAAGAGTGCCTTAGCCTTGTCGATGGCGATGACCGTTACGGTATATTCCGTCACAGCAGTATTGTTGGTCACGGTATAGGTGACAGGCTGTGAGAAATCCTGTGCGATACCCGTTGCAGGGGTAATCGTCGCATTGTCGCTATAGTCGATGGTAGGTACGATATTGGTGACATCGACAGAAGCAGGCACATAGATGGTAATCGTCTTGGCGTTCTGGTCGATGGTTCCCTGATAGATGTCATTGGCTACGAACTGGTAGATACGAGCCTCGTCACGCAACACATTGATAGTCCAGTCGAGGACAACATCCCCATTGGTGACATGAAGCACCTTGGCGGCACTCATGTTAAGGGTCTGTCCCATGCTGATGTTAGCGGCAGCACCATTGGAGATGCTGAGTGTGGTGACCTTCATTGCCGAAGTGTCGTAAACCTCAGGAAGGCGTACGGTGATGGTCCGTGTAGTGAGGTCGATAGTACCCTCGTAGCCATCGAGTGCGAAAGCCTCCACCATGCAGTCGCCGCTGAGACGCAGGTCGCTGGTATGGTCATCGCTGCAGGCGGTAAAGCCCAGGACGATGAGCAGTGCACCTATTATATTTAATATCTTCGTTTTCATATTTCTATAATCTTTAAACTATAAACATTCAATTACCAGTTGCCAATATTCTGCGTATAATGTCCGTTAGAGGCAGAGAGCTGCTGGAAGGGGATGGGCAGATACTCGTTCTTGTTGGCTGTGAAATGTGCCTCACCATAGAAGGCGTTATTGTCGATTTCCTCAGCATAGTACTTGTTGATAACGGTAGCGGCATCGCCCCAGCGTACGAGGTCGAAGAAACGCTCAGACTCCATGGCAAGTTCCAGACGGCGTTCCATCTTGACCATCCTGACGGCAGCGTCCTTCGTGTAAGTGCCCTTGTAATTAGCCACATACATCTTGACACCGTAGGCACTCTGATAGTTGGAGATCATCTGGGTACTGCCGGCGGCACGGGTGCGGAGCTGGTTGACCAGGTTAACAGCCTGATCGGGTTGTCCCAGTTGTGCATACGCCTCAGCACGCATCAGCAGCACGTCGGCATAGCGGAACACGATACGGTTCATGGAACTTGCCCAGTAAGAGCCCTTGATGAGATACTCGCCAATGAGGGCGGGGTCTACGTTCTGCTTCAGTGTCACATAGTAGCCGTAGCCTCCGTTAGAACGGCTCCAGATACTGCTCTTGTCCATCATGTAGTTCTTGTTGAACATATAGGGAAGCCCTGGCATTCCCACGGTGAGGAACAGACGAGGGTCAGCGTTGTCAGCGGTCATGTCGTAGTCCTTCTGGTTGAACGTGTCGAACAGTGGCAGACCGTCATCACCGGTATGGAAGGCATTCACAAGGTTCTGTGAGGGTTTGTAGAAGTCGGTACCGCCATCGGTAGCCCCAGGGATATTGGGTGGAATCAGTCCATAGCTCCAGTTCAGGTTACCATAGGTGGAGCCGTCGTTGCGGGAATACTGGATAGCCCATATACTCTCGATGCCGTTCTCATACTGCTCCTCAGGACGGAAATTGTTATGGATGTCAGTCTCCAGTCCGTAGTTGCCATAGAGGGAGGGATTGGTGAACTCAATGACTTTCTCCAAGTCCTGCTGGTTGATAGAGGTCACCTGATGACTATTGGCATCGTCCTGACGGTAAGCCTTGTAAAGATATACCTTGGCAAGGAAGGCGGCAGCGGCAGCCTTGGTGGGACGGCCTTTGTCAGCCTGGGTGACAGGCAGTGTGTTATATGCCTCCATGAGGTCGTTGATGATCAGTTGCCATCCCTCGTCGTTCGTGTACTCGGTGTTGGAGAGCTCGTTATACTCCTGATAGCTCAGGTTCTCATTCACCACGAAGGGGATGTTCTTGAAAAGGCGTTTCAACAGGAAATGGGCATAGGCGCGCAGGAATTTCATCTCGGCAAGACGCTGGTTCTTCATCTGATAGTCATCACCAGTGGTGTTGAGCAGTGCGATGGCACTGTTGACACGAGACAGGGAGTTATACAGACGTACCCAGATATCGTTGAGGTTCCAGTTGGTGGTGAGAATACCTTGCTCTACCTCCAGCTGGTGGAACACGTCACCGTCGCTGGTTCCCGAGCCCCCTTTGTAGGCATCGTCGGAACGCACGTCGAAGTTCCACATGGAGAAGGAAGAGTTGATGTCCTCGGCAGTGGTGAAGATAGCATAGGCAGACACCACCATCGCCTCGGCGTTCTCAGGGGTCTTTGCCTGCTCGTCGCTCAGCGTGCCCTGCGGGGTGTGCTCATCGAGGATTTTGTCGCAGGCAGTGAAAGTGCATGCCATGCTGACGGCACAGATGATATATAATAGCTTTTTCATGATTCGCTTTGATTTAGAATGATACATTGAGACCAAACGTTACGTTGAGAGGAATAGGATAGCCGAAGTTGGCATTCTCAGGATCAACGCCCGTGAAGTTCTTGCTCTTGATGGTCAGCAGGTTCTGGGCGGAGAGATACATGCGCAGACGTGACAGGTGAATCTTGTCACAGATGCTCTTGGGGAAGTTGTAGCCCAACTGGATGGTACGCAACTTAGCATAGGAGCCGTTCTCCACGAAATAGGTGGACACACGCTTCTCATTATTATTATCCATCGTGCTGACAGCAGGGATGTTAGAGCCGGGATTAGCAGGGCTCCATGCGTCAAGCAGACGGCGTCCCTTGTTCAGGTTAGAGATGTTCAGACCACTCCAGAGGTCGGTCTCTTTCTTCAGGTCGCTGATCACATCAACACCCTGGGCACCCTGCCAGAACATGGTGAAGTCGAAGTCCTTATACTGTAGGTAGATGTTGAGACCCCATGTGAAGTCAGGTACTGGAGAATAGATCCAGTCCTGGTCTTTCTCGTTGATGACCCCGTCTTTGTTGAGGTCCTTCCAACGGATGCGTCCCAGTCCGGCACCGTCCTGCTGTGCGTGGTTGTCGATCTCAGCCTGGCTCTTGAAGATACCATCATATACATAACCCACCTGAGCACCCATAGGATGACCGATGACACTCTTCACACCATTACCACCGAAAGTGCCGTTGGCTGCCAGCGTCTCTGGAATCTTCGTGATCTCATTACGATAGGTACCGATATTACCTGTCACATCGTATGAGAAATGACCGATATCACCACGATAGCCGAGGTTGAACTCGATACCCTTGTTAAGCATCTCACCGGCATTGATCCACTGGCTGGAGCCTTCGCCCATCACACCGATACCCGGCATGTAAACCAGGATGTCCTTGGTCTTTTTGTAGTACCACTCGAAAGAGCCGTAGAGCGCATTACGGAAGAGACCGAAGTCAAGACCGAGGTTGGTCTGTGTGGTGGTCTCCCACTTCAGGTCGTCATTACCCAACTGGTTACGCTTGAAACCACTCGGCAACTGCTGACCACCGTTGGTTCCGGCGATGTCGTAGCTGGTTCCGTAACTTTGTCCACCGAAGCCTGCCTCACCATAGTTACTCTCGAAGATGGTGTAACGGGCGATATTGTCTATCTCCTGGTTACCCGTCTGACCCCAAGAGGCACGGAGCTTCAGGTTGTCAATCCATGACACGTCCTTCAGGAACTTCTCCTGATTGATACGCCAACCGGCAGAGACAGAGGGGAATGTACCATAGCGGTGGTTCTTACCGAAACGGCTTGAACCGTCGTGACGGATGGTGAAAGATGCCATATACTTGTCATCGTAGGTGTAGTTCACTTTTCCGAAGAAAGATACCAGGGTGAAACCACCGCCGTTACCGTATGCCTCAGCCTCACCGACACCGGCGTTAGGCCACATATAGTCGGGATTCAGAATGGCATAGTCGTATTTCTTGCCACTGAACCATTTATCGTCCTCACGGTTGATCTCCATACCTACCATGGCATCACCGCGGTGTTTGCCAATCTCCAGGTTGTAGGTTGCAATGGCGTTCCACATCCATTTGGTCCAGTGTTCCTGCTTGCCTTCCACACCATTAATGGGGTTTGCCACCGTACCCTCAGTGACAGGGTAGGTGAAGATGCGCTGCTCCTTCTGACTATAGTCAAGTCCGAAAGAAGAGCGGATATGGAAGTCTTTCAGGGGATTGATGTCGATATAAGCGTCTCCGAATAAACGCCAGTAGGTATAGCGGTTGTCAGAATTACGGTCGAGACGTGCCAGCGGGTTCTCACGGTCAGGATAGCCACCCACCGGACCGGCATAGTCGCCGTTGGTCGTGCGGACGGGCAGTGAGGGGTTGAACTGCAACACGTTCTGGAGGAAACCGCCAGGAGCCTGTACCTCACTGGTACGGTTCAAGGTGAAGTGCTCACCAATGGTGATGACATCCAGATCCTTTATCTTCAGCAACTTATACTCTGTGTTGATACGGGCAGAGATACGGTTGAAGTCGGACTGCTTGATGATACCCTTGTTGCCATAGTAACCGACGGAGAAGAAAGAGGAACTTCTCTCGGAACCGCTGCTCAGCGATACGTTATACTGCTGGATAAGACCCGTACGGGTGGTCTCCTTGAACCAATCGGTGTCGGCGGCGGGAGTGGTGCCTGCGACATCGAGGTATTTATTCATCGTGATACCGTTGAGGGTGGGAACACCCTGGGCATTATAGCCCCAGTCGTAACGATAACCTAAACCGTTTTGGTTGGGGTCGAGACCGTCGTTGACATATCCCTGCCACATGACCTTTCCGAACTCCTTGGCATTGAGCACTTCCATCTTATGGGCATAGGTCTGGACGGAGATGCTGGCATCGAAGTCAATCTTTATCTTACCTTCCTTACCCTTCTTGGTGGTGATGATGATGACACCATTGGCTGCACGGCTACCATAGATAGAGGCAGAGGCGGCATCCTTCAATACCTGAATAGACTCAATGTCGTTACCATTCAACTCATGCATTCCAGCCTTCGTGGGGACACCATCGATGATGTAAAGAGGATCGTTGTTGTTCAGGGTACCGATACCACGGATGCGGACAGTGGCAGAACCAGAGGGAGCACCGTCAGCAGAGATGTTCATGCCAGGGACACGTCCCTGCATCGCCTTGATGGGGTTGTTCTCGTTCTGCTTGGCAAGCTCGCCAACACTGACAACAGAGACGGCACCCGTCAGGTCAGCCTTACGCTGGGTGGTATAACCCGTTACGACCACCTCGTTCAATGCCAGGGCATCGTCTTGCATGGTGACTTTCATGCCATCAGCAGCAGGCAACTCCTGGGTCTGAAGGCCGATGTAAGAGAAGGTCAGTGTCTTACCAGCAGCCACCTTCAACTTGAAGTTACCGTCGAAATCGGTAACAGTTCCGTTTGACGTTCCTTTCTCCATGACGGTGGCACCGATGACAGGCTCACCTGTGGCATCGACGACATTACCGCCAATCTCTTGCGCGTACATTATTGTACAAAGAAGCAAGGAGAAGAAACTCACAATCAGTCTCTTTGTTTGTTTCATTTGCTTGTTAATTTGGTTAGTACTTTTGTTAACTGCTGCAAAAGTACTTCTATTTATAGACGGAGGATAAAACAGATGTTTCAAAGAACTAAAAAAATCGTTCAATGTAACATTTTTGTTAGTCATTGAACGATTTTTATTAGGATTTCCTCGTGTCACCGGGTAACATTCCGAACTCCTCCTTGAAACATTTGGTGAAGTAACTGGGTGCCGTGAAGCCTACCTGATAAGCTATCTCACTCACGGAGAGGTCGGTGGCCTGTAGCAGAATCTTACTGCGGTTGAGACGGCTCAGGCGGATGATGTCCACAGGAGTACGACCCGTCTGTGTCTTTACTTTGCGGTAAAGTTGCACACGGCTGACTCCCATCTGTGCTGCCAGATCCTCGACGCTGAAGTCACTGTTTGTCATCTGCTCCTGTACCTGCTGTCGCAGACGTTCCAGGAAACGGGCATCATTGTCTGCCTCTATCTGACCTTTCTCCTCTTGGGTGACCTCCGTCAGGACTGGGGTAGGAGTATTTTCCTCGGCAGGAACATTCACGACCATGGAGAAAGCCTGTCGCTCCAGTCGGTGCCGGCGGCGCATGTTCATAATGATGATAACGGCGCTGGCAGTGATGATCAGGATAATAACCGCCATGAGGATGGTGATGGCACGCTGGGTGCCGAGCTGTTGCAGGTAGGTGTCTGCTTTCTCATGCAACTGATCGAGGTATGCCGTCTGCCGCATGGTCTCCTCACTCTCCATCAGGAGCACATTGGCATTGTCACGGGTGACGAGTGCCGATTTCAGGAGGTTCTCTTTCTTGTATGGCTTGTCTTCAAGGATATTGATGGCGAGTTGGATGAGCTGGTCGCCATGGGTAGGATAGATATAGCTGGCATCCAGCAGGGAGTCGCGGACCAGTTCGATGCCCCCACCTTTGCCTGGCAGACCGTCGATGCCACAGAATTTGGTGGGGTAGGTAATACCTTTCTCTTTCATAGCCTTGCGGGCACCCATCGCCATGCGGTCGTTTTGTGCGAAAACGAAATCGATATGGCTGAGGTCACCTTGATAGTCTTTGACAGCCTTATAGCCGCTCTCTTCTGTCCAGTCTCCTTGGAGAGTGTCTGTCAGTTGTATCTTCGGAAAACGGTTGACGGCCTGGACAAAACCGTTATGCCGCTCGATGGCAGGGGAAGAGTCTTTGAGTCCTTTGATCTCCAATATACGACCTTTCCCATGAAGCTGATGTGCGATATACTCCCCCATGGTTTTTCCCATCTCATAGTTGTCGGCACTGATGAAAGCAGTGTATTTCTTGGAGTTGGTCTTGCGCTCAAAGACAATGACGGGAATACCTTTGTCATAGGCACGGTCGATGGCAGGGGAGATGGTCTGTACCTGGTTAGGAGCTACAATCAGCAGGTCGATACCCGTCTTAATAAGACTGTCAATCTGTTGCACCTGTCGCTCATCGCTATCGTAGGCAGAGGCGAAGCGCACTTCCACGTCGCCTTGGATATAGGCTCCCATACGCAGCTCCGCATTCTGCTTGTCACGCCAGATATCACCGGAGCATTGGGAGATGCCGATGACATGCATTGGTGGCTGTTGGCTACAACTGGTGATGACCAGTAGAAGGAGGGTGGTGAGGATTAGTTTAAAGTAATTCATCATTTTTTTGGTTAGGTATTCTTATGGTTGGCTCTCGCCCTCTACGTATTCCTCCAGGAACATGTGCTCCCCATCGAAGACGGCATAGGTGAACTGGCTGATCCAGTCACCGAGAATCATCAGACGGGTATGGCGTGCCAGTTTGATGTCGAGCTCGATATGGCGGTGCCCGAAGATGAAGTAGTCGATGTCGGGATGGTCCTCGATATAGTCTTTGGCAAAGAGCACCAGATGTTCTTTGTCATCACCCATATAGTGGACATCGTCCGTTTCCTTGTGCTTGATATAGCTGTGCTTAGCCCATGTCAGTCCGAAACTGATGCCCCAACGGGGATGGAGGGCGGAGAACAGCCATTGGCATACCTTGTTATGGAAGATGGCACGGATTACCTTGAACGACCTATTGGGGTCGCCCATGCCGTCACCGTGGGCAAGGAAGAACTCCTTGCCGTAGATCTCTGTGGTCTCGGGCTTCTTATGCAGGATAACCCCACATTCCTTTTCCAGGTATTCGTATGCCCAGATGTCGTGGTTACCAGTAAAGTAATGCACCTCCACACCCATATCCGTCAACTCTGACAGTTTGCCGAGGAAACGGGTGAACCCTTTAGGTACCACATATTTATATTCGTACCAGAAGTCGAACATATCGCCCAGCAAGTAGACTGCCCCCGCTTTCTCCTTGATGCTGTCAAGAAAACGAACCAACCGCCGTTCCTGCATTCGCTGGTGCGGAATGGCAAGCGACCCAAGGTGGGCATCGGAAAGGAAATAGACGTTCTTCACTTTCTTACTTTTTACTTTCTTACCTTTATCAGTCCAGTCCCAGTTCAACACGTGCCTCCTCGGACATCATGCTCTGGTCCCAGGCAGGCTCGAAAACGAGGTTGACATTGGCGGAGGTGATACCTTCCACGCTCTCCACCTTCGTGCGTACATCTTCTAATATAAAGTCAGCGGCAGGACAGTTGGGTGCCGTGAAGGTCATTTCCAGTTCCACAGAGGCATCCTCCTGAACATCGATTTTATAAATCATGCCGAGGTCATAGATATTCACTGGAATCTCCGGGTCGTAGACGGTCTTCAGCACGTCTACAATCCGTTCCTCCAGAAGCGTTTTTTCTTCTTGTGTCATCTTTTGCTGTATTATCTGACTGCAAAATTACGAAAAGTCGAGGGCAAAACAAAGAAACTTGTTTCTTTTTTTGCTGAGACGGAGTAATTTCGCCATCTTTGATGGCAAAGATACGAGATAATACCAGATTTATTTTTGCAGTGCCCGCATCGCATTAAGGACGGCAAGGACGGTGACACCGACATCAGCGAAGACGGCGAGCCACATGGTGGCGAGTCCGAAGGCAGCGAGGATGAGGACGGCGACCTTGATGCCGATAGCGAACCAGATGTTCTGGCGGGCGATGGAGAGTGTGCGGCGGGCGATACGGATGGCAAGGGCAATCTTCGAGGGATGGTCGTCCATCAGTACTACGTCGGCAGCCTCGATGGCAGCGTCACTGCCCAGTCCCCCCATGGCGATCCCCACATCGGCACGGGCAAGGACGGGAGCGTCGTTGATACCGTCACCGACGAATAGAGTTGCGAGTTGCGAGTTGCGAGTTGCGAGTTGTTCCATATAGGCAACCTTGTCGGCTGGGAGTAGTTCAGCATGATACTCATCGAGTTGCAGTTGCCGGGCGACATGGGCTGCCACTGCCTCACGGTCGCCAGTCAGCATAACGGTCTTGCTGACCCCTAACCCTTTCAGCAGTCTGACAGCCTCTGCGCTATCCTCTTTGACCTTGTCATTGATGACGATATGTCCGGCATAGACACCGTCAATGGCTACATGGATGATAGTCCCCGTAACAGATTGATGTTCATGTCCACAACGTGGGCAGTCGTGGCATTTGGCTCCTACAGCGTCCATCATCTTGGTATTGCCGACGCAAACGACTTTCCCTTCCACATTCGCCTTGATACCCTGTCCGGCAATCTCCTCGACATCGGAAAGACGACAACCGTCTGTCGCCTCGTCAGGGAAAGCGTCACGGAGTGCGGCACCGATGGGGTGGGTGGAGAAATGCTCCACATGGGCGGCGAGGTGCAGCAGCTGGTGCTCATCACAGGAGTCAGGATGTACAGCCTCCACGGCAAACTGTCCGTGGGTCAGTGTTCCCGTCTTGTCGAAGATGACAGTCTGTGCCTTGGCGAGCAGATCCATATAGTTGGCTCCCTTGATCAGGATACCGTGTCGGGAAGCCCCGCCGATACCTCCGAAGAAGGTGAGAGGAACACTGATGACCAGCGCACAGGGGCAAGAGACAACGAGGAACATCAAGGCACGGTACAGCCAAGTTGGGAAAGCGGCGAGAGAGATGAAGAGTGGTGGGATGATGGCGAGGGCGATAGCGGCGAAGACGACGATGGGGGTGTAGATGCGGGCAAATCTGGTGATGAAAGCCTCACTCTTCGACTTATTCTCTGTGGCATGCTCCACCAATTCGAGAATCTTAGATACGGTACTCTCTCCGAAACTCTTTGTCGTGCGTACCTTGATAACACCAGAGAGGTTGACACAACCAGAGATGACTTCATCGTCAATGCAGACTTCCTGAGGCATGCTCTCTCCTGTCAGGGCGGTAGTATTCAAGGCGGAAGAGCCTTCAATGACAACACCGTCAAGAGGTATTTTCTCACCAGGGCGAATCACGATGACATTACCAACCGCAACTTGGTCGGGATCCATGTCTCTCACCTCTAACCTTTCACCTCTCATCTCTACATGAGCCACATCCGGACGGATATTCATGAGGTGGGCGATACTCTCACGGCTCTTTCCCTCAGCATAGCCCTCGAAGAGTTCTCCTATCTGGAAAAACAGCATGACGAAGACTGCCTCAGGAAACTCTGTCTCGGCACCAGGAAGGAAGCCGATGCATAAGGCACCGATGGTAGCAACGGACATGAGGAAATGCTCGTTGAAGGCATCCCCATGCATCACACCCTCTACAGCCTCTTTCAGAGTGTCATGTCCGATGAGCAGGTAAGGGATGAGATAGATGAGCAACAGTTGCCAGGTGGCAAACTGATAATGATGCTCTATCCATACGGCGACAGCCAGTAGTATTACGGTGGTGATGATAAGAATCAGTTGGTTCTTGTGACCGTCATGATGGTGGTGCTCGTGTTCACAGCACTCGTGATGATGATGTTCGTGTGACATACCTTTTCAGTTTTTATTATTTCTGACCGCAAAGGTAGTGAAAGGGTTTCGCAACCTGGTTGCAATAGAGGAAAAAGTGTCTGTTTCTGCAACCAGATTGCAAACCGCTCAGACTCTGCCAGCCTCATGGTAGCTGTAGTAATAGCCGTCAGTCACGATGACATGGTCGAGGAAATGGATGCGCATCACCCTGCATGCTTTCTGCAGGTTCTCTGTGAGGTGGTCATCCTCCCTGCTGGGACGTAGGCTGCCCGAGGGGTGATTGTGGCAGACGGCGAGGATGGTGGCATTGGCAAGGAGGGCTTCCTTGAGGATGATACGGATATCGACGGCAACCTCGGTGATGCCACCATGCGAGACCCGCATTTTCTTGATGAGTTTGTAGTTCTGGTTCATCAGCAGGATCCAGAACTCCTCCGTGTCCAAGTCCTGCATCACGGGATGCATGTGGTTGTAGATACGGGTCGCCGTCCCGCAGTCCGGGCGTTCCTCAGCAGTCTCCATCTGGCGTCTTTTCCCTAACTCGCAGGCTGCGAGAATGGTTATTGCCTTTGCTTCTCCAATACCGTTATACTGGCAGAGATGACTAATACTGTTCTTTCCCAGTGTATTCAAGTTGTTGTGACAGTCATTCAGGACATGCTTCATCAAGTCGACAGCACTCTCCTTGGTGGAGCCAGACCCGATGAGGATGGCAAGTAACTCGGCGTTACTCAGTGCCTCAGCACCCAGTCGCACCATTTTCTCACGAGGGCGGTCTTCCACTGCCCATTGGTTGATATTGAGTTTCTCCATTTTAGTTGATAATAAGAAACGTTTGAATTTATTTGTAGAAGTTTTTCTCGAAGGCGGTAAATTCGTCTTGTCTTAACACACACCGCTTCCACCAACTCTCGATGAATCCCAGTCCGTAGCCCATCAGTTGCACGAAGGCGGCGGGGATACTGAGCAGTCCCACTTTCAGACTCTTGTTCTGGATCGTGGAGTCGATAAGAATGATGAGGCTATAGCATATAATAGGTAACCAAGGAGTGGCACATAGCCAGAACCAGCGGTGTACGTCATCGTAGTGCATCAGGACACGTCCGATGGCGGAAATGAGGATCAGTCCTATGACTCCGACAGTGAATAACGTAGGCAGCAGATGTACCAACTTGAGCGTGCCAGGATGGCGTTTCTCCAAGTTGATACGTGCGATACCGCTATTGTATACCTGTCGGAAGAACTTGCGGAAATCCGTGCGGCGCTTATGCCATACCCATGCGTCAGGGAAGAGTTGTGGCTGGTAGCCTGCCTCCACGATACGGTAGCTGAAGTCGATGTCCTCGCCGAAGCGCATCTTTGAGAAACCACCCAGTTGCTGGTAGACATCCAGGCGGATACCCATATTGAAGGAACGGGGATAGAACTTGTCGAGTTTCTTCTTGCCTCCCCGTATTCCCCCTGTAGTGAAGAAGGAGGTCATCGAGTAGGAGATGGCTTTCTGTACGGGAGTGAAAGAGGGATGAGAAGCATCGGGACCGCCCCAACATGTTAGTTGAGAGTTGAGAGTTGAGAGTTGAGAGTTAATTGCCATCAAATAACCCTCAGGCAGTACCACATCAGAGTCGAGGATGATGACATACTCGCCATGGGCACGCTCCACCCCGTAATTGCGGCTCTGTCCGGGACCGCTGTTCTCCTTATAGTAATAATGCAAATCAAGGATGTTTGCGTACTTGTCGCAAACATCCTTGCAGGTCTTTTCCGATCCGTCCTCTACAATCACCACCTCAAATGATGGAGCAGCGAGCGCAGAGTCAGACTTGTCTGTACTTTGCCGAGTCGTGACAGAATTCGAGCGAAGCTCAAAGTCTTTCAGTGTTTGGGAGCAAAGACTCTCAAGCAACTCGTCCACTTCGTCAGGGCGATTGAATACTGGGACGATGATCGAATACTTCATTATTCTTTCACGCGGTTCAGGTAGCTACCGTCACGAGTGTCAACCTGGATAAGGTCGCCTTCGTTGATGAACAGGGGAACGCGAACCTCTACGCCAGTCTCCAGTGTTGCGGGCTTGGTGGCATTGGTAGCGGTGTCACCTTTGATACCCGGCTCAGAATGAGTCACACGGAGGTTGGTCTTCACAGGCATCTCAGCATAGAGAATGGTACCGTCGGTGGTGTCGCTGACAACAGATACCACGTCACCCTCTTTCATGTACTCATGACCGATAACAAGGTCATTGGCGATGGGAATCTGCTCGAAACTTTCCTGATTCATGAAGATACGACCCTCCTGGTCCTCATAGAGATACTGGTAGTCACGGTGCTCGATAACTACATCCTCCAGTTTCTCACCGATGTTGTAGCGACGCTCCAGTACACGACCGTCAGTAACATTCTTCATCTTGATGTTCATGATGGTGTTACCCTTACCTGGCTTGCGATGCTGGAAATCGATGCAAACCCAAATAGAACCATCCATGCGGATAGCGGTTCCTTTCTTAATGTCTTGTGAATTAATCATATAAAATAGCTATTTTAATAATGTATATCTCTCGTTTTGCGGGTGCAAAGGTACAAAAAAAATAAGAAAATAGAAATGATAAATGAGAAATTTATATGAAAAACTTGCATATTTGGAAAATAATGTGTACTTTTGCAACCCGATTCGTGGAATAATAACAACAAAAAAGATAAATAACAATGAAAAGAACATTTCAGCCACACAATCGCCGTCGCGTGAACAAGCATGGTTTCCGTGAGCGTATGGCATCAAAGAATGGTCGCCGTGTATTGGCTTCTCGCCGTGCAAAAGGTCGTAAGAAGTTGACCGTTTCTTCAGAGCATCACGGAAAGTAATCTCTGTTTTTTAAGAGTAAAAGGAAGAAATGTCGGGAGTAACCGTAAGGTAAACTCTCGATTTTTTTTGTTGATTATTTGGCGTTGTCGATTATTCTTCGTATTTTTGCCGTTTAGAAAAGTGAGGACTTAATATATAATTAATGAACGTGAAGGAAATTTGGAATAAGATAGCCAGTCATTACGTGCTTCTCAACTTGTTTGCCATGGCAGTTGTCATCGTACTGCTTTGTGTCGCTGTGAAGTTCGGACTGGACCTCTATACTCATCATGGTGAGGGAATTGCCGTACCCGAATTGAAAGGGATGTCCTATCACAAGGCACGACTTCTGTTGGAGGAGGAAGGGCTGAATATCATTGTCAGTGACTCTGGTTATCAGAAGACGATGCCTGCCGACTGTATCCTGGCGCAGACTCCAGGGGTCGGAACGAAGGTGAAGGCAGGTCATGCTATATACGTGACGGTCAACTCTCCCTCGTCGCCCACCTTTGCGATACCGGATATTGTTGACAACTCCAGTTACCGTGAAGCTGAGGCAAAACTGATGGCAATGGGTTTTCGTCTGACAGAACCTCAGCGAGTGGTTGGCGAGAAAGACTGGGTCTATGGGATTATAAGTCGGGGCAGACGTGTGTCGAATGGTGACCGTGTGCCTATTGATTATCCGCTGACATTGATGATAGGTACTGGTTCGTATGATGAGGAAGATTCTGTGTTGTACGAATATGTGGAACCGACCTATGAGGCTGACCCTGCAGCGGGAATGAATGAGAAGCAACCGACAGGTGATGTGGATGAATTTATAGAGGTAACGGCACCATGATCGAAGAACTTGATGACATATCCTTGATGGAGGAGGATGACGAGGAGCAGAGGGAACTCTATGAGCATCTTCGGATGGAGGTGGATCATGGTCAACAACCTGTCCGCATCGACAAGTATATGTCGGAGCATATACAGCATTCCTCCCGAAACCGCATCCAGAAAGCGGCTGACGCCGGGTTTATTCAAGTCAACGGAAAGCCTGTCAAGAGTAACTATAAGGTTCGTCCGGGTGATATTATCACTTTGATGCTCGATCGCCCGCATTATGATACAACAATTGAGCCTGAGGACATCCCGTTGGATATTGTCTATGAGGACGGCCAGCTGATGGTGATCAACAAGCCCGCCGGATTAGTGGTACATCCAGGATGTGGCAATTTCCACGGGACATTAGTCAATGCCATAGCGTGGCATCTGCGTGACCTGCCCTCTTACGATCCTAATGACCCGTCCGTCGGTTTGGTGCATCGTATAGACAAGGACACCAGCGGACTGCTGGTCATCGCGAAGACCCCCGAGGCAAAGACAGAGTTGGGAGCGCAGTTTTTCAACCATGACACTCATCGCAGCTATCATGCTTTGGTATGGGGTAACTTCACGGAAGATACCGGTCGTATTGAAGGGAATATCGGTCGTGATCCAAAAGACCGCCTTCGCATGGCTGTGTTCCCTCCCGGGTCGGAGATCGGTAAGAGTGCTGTCACTCATTATAAGGTCTTGGAGCGCTATGGCTATGTCACTTTGGTGGAGTGCCGCTTAGAGACAGGGCGTACCCATCAGATCAGGGCACACATGAAGCATATCGGGCATCCACTCTTTGGTGATGAACGCTATGGGGGGACGGAGATCCTGCGGGGAGAGCGAACAGCCTCCTATAAGGCATATATCCAGAATTGTTTTAAGCTTTGCAACCGGCAGGCATTGCATGCCAAGACACTGGGGTTCATTCATCCTGTCACTGGAGAACAGATGGACTTCACATCCGAACTTGCCGATGATATGGCGGCACTGGTTGATAAATGGCGGAATTACAGTCGAAATTTGAAATAACGTCATCGAAGCAGTCGCTTTTACAAAGAGCGATGCTCGAATAAAAGAAATATAAAATGAAAAAAGAAAAACGTGTGATAGCCATCGTCTGTGGTGGCGACTCTTCTGAGCACGACGTGTCGTTGCGCTCAGCCCAAGGTCTCTATTCGTTCTTTGACAAAGAGCGATATGATGTGTATATTGTCGATGTGAAAGGACAGGAGTGGAATGTGGAGCTTCGTGACGGTACGACAGCACGCATTGACCGCAATGACTTCTCGTTCGTAGAGAATGGAAAGGCGAAACGTTTTGATTATGCCTATATCACTATCCATGGCACTCCGGGAGAGAATGGTATCATGCAGGGCTATTTTGATCTGGTACGCGTACCTTATAGTACCAGTGGTGTCTTGGTAGAGGCTATGACATTCGATAAATTCGTCCTCAACCAGTATTTGCGTGGCTATGGTGTAGCTGTCGCAGACTCCTTGCTGATCCGCAAGGGCTATGAGGAACTGGTCAGTGACGACGAGATAGAACAGCGCATCGGTATGCCGTGTTTCGTGAAGCCTGCTGCCGATGGCTCATCCTTCGGTGTGTCGAAGGTGAAAGAGAAAGACCAGCTCGCCCCAGCTATCCGCAAGGCGATGATGGAGAGCCCTGAGGTGATGGTAGAACAGTATTTGGAAGGTACGGAGATTACCATGGGTATCTACAAGACCAAGGAAAAGTCTGTGCCGTTCCCCATTACAGAGGTCGTTACCCAGAATGAGTTCTTTGACTATAATGCAAAGTATAATGGTCAGGTACAGGAGATTACTCCTGCCCGTATCCCAGAGAATGTTGCCCGTCGTGTACAGGAGATTACCAGTCATATCTATGATATCCTTCGCTGTAACGGTATCATCCGTATTGATTATATCATCTCTCCGGAGGGTAAGATAAATATGTTGGAGATCAATACCACTCCAGGCATGACAGCCACTAGTTTCATACCTCAGCAGGTAAAGGCTGCTGGATTGAGTATGACGGATGTTCTGACAGATATTGTTGAAAACCAATTCTAAAAGATGAATATACCAGCAGAGTTTGATGAGATTCGCCCTTATGTTGAGGGGGAGATGAAACAGGCTTTCGAGGAACTGATTAATGACCGCCAGTTCTCTCTGTTGTTGAAAGGATTCGTGCCTTGGTTGCCGAAGTCTATACGTAATGGTCTGTTGCGCCTTGCCTTTATTGGCGTGAAGACACCGTTGGACTTCCAGCTCCGCTTCATGAAACCCGTCGTCTGGTATTTCGTCCGTAAATATACGGACGGTCTCACTTTCGACGACACAGCGCTCACCTCTTCGCACTCACCTCTTACCTCTCAGAATAGATACACGTTCGTCAGCAACCATCGTGATATCGTACTTGACTCCGCATTCTTGGATGTGTTGCTCAACAAGCATGGCTATCCTACAACGGTGGAAATTGGTATTGGTGATAACCTGTTGATCTATCCGTGGATCAAACGACTGGTGCGTATGAACAAGGCGTTTACGGTGCGTCGTGGTCTGACAGCCCATGAGATGATGCGCAGCAGTCAGTTGATGAGCAGCTATATCCATTATGCCGTCACTCAGAAAAAAGAAAATATATGGATAGCGCAACGGGAGGGTAGGGCAAAGGACTCTGACGACCGTACTCAGGAGTCTGTATTGAAAATGCTTGCCATGGGAGCGGAGGTTGACCGTCTCGCACCTCTTACCTCTCACCTCGCACCTCTTAATATAGTCCCTCTGACAATTAGTTATGAGTATGACCCCTGTGACTATCTGAAAGCGCAGGAATTCCAGCAGAAACGAGATAACCCAGGCTTCAAGAAGAGCAAGCAGGATGATCTTGACAATATGAAGACGGGTATCTTTGGTTATAAAGGTAGGGTACACTATCATTGCGGTGCTCCTATTAATCAATGGCTTGACGAAGTGAAAGACCTTCCCAAAAATGAGTTCTTCAAAGCGGTTGCTGAGCGTATGGATGAAGAGATACACAGCCACTACCGCCTCTACCCCTGCAACTATATTGCCTTGGATGAGCTGGAAGGAAACAAGACTTATGCTGACCAGTATACTGATGCCGATGTGCAACGGTTTAATGAGTACCTTGCCGGGCAACTGGCAAAAATCAGCATCCCCAACAAGGATGAGGCTTTCCTGCGGGAACGCCTGCTCACCATGTATGCTAATCCTTTGCGTAACTTTTTAAAGGTAAAAAGTAAAAGCAATGAGAAATAGGAAAAACGTCATAAGAGAGGTGGTAATGGGTGCCTTACCTTTTTACCTTTTCCCCTTTTTACTTTTCTCCTGTACCACCGACAACTATGACAAGGGGCAGGGAAAGTACTCGCTGATGCAGGCAGAACTGGTAGAACTTTCTATTAATAGCAATAAGGAGGCGACATCTTTCACACTGGATGACGGAACCCAATACACCTTTGTTCTTCCTACCATCGCTAAATGGATAGAGACTCCAGATACCGTCTATCGTGCCCTCTTATATTATAATAAGGTGACGGAGACAACGGCAGAACCTGTATCTTTGGGTGCCGTCCCTACTTTGAGGGCAAGGGAGCATTGGAAATTGGAAGAACAACCCGAAGACCCTGTGGGTGTGGAGAGCGCATGGCTCAGTAAGAACAGGAAATATCTTAATATTGGACTGTTGCTCAAGACAGGGCAGGCTGATGATAATGACGGGACACAGACCATTGGACTGGCTCAGGACACTATCCGGTTGAATAGTGACCAGACACGTACGGCAGTGTTCCGGCTATTGCACGACCAGTGTGAAGTTCCCCAGTATTATACCAGTCGCCGTTTCGTCAGTATCCTCCTTCCCGATACCGTTCAGTTGGATACCATCCGCCTGACCATACCTACCTATGAAGGTAAGTTGGAGCGCATCTTCCTACCATAAGTTTTGAAATTGTTGATGCAAGAAACCGCCCCGCATCGGATGAGGATGCGGGGCGGTAGAATATTAAGAGAGATGATTACTTTTTAGCTTTGAATGCCCACCAAGTAGCTTCACCCCAACTGCCTGTACCTTCGGCAGCATAAATCAGTTTCAGGTGATCTCCGTCCAACTGTATAATCTCGAAATCAGTAGGTTTGGTGCCACCACCATTGATTTTGAATGGGAAGAGGATAGAGCCAGCATCTGTATGGAGAGTTCCATAAGCCCATTTAGACTGACTTCCATCAATCGAAGGAATCGTCTTTTCACCATTGCCCCAGTTCAGAATCTCGAACTTACCAGACCGGATTTCCTTGTTTGCGGCATCGTACGATTTAACGGTACCTGCATTCCAGTCGAAAGTCATATAAGCATTTGGATCTTCCTCACCGGTTACTTCGCCAGTGTCAGAGTGCTGCAACTGACCGGCTAAGTCTGCAGGAGGACATGCGAACCAGATACCACCGGTCCAGTCTTCACCAGAAGCATAACCAACGTTACCCCAGGTACCGCCATCAGCACGGAACTCGGTGTCCCAAGTCCATGACTTTGTCGAATAGTTGGAGATAGAACCTTCAGCATCAGATGCGCTCTTGAAAGCCCACCAGGTTGCCTCACCCCAACCGCCAGTACCTTCTGCGGCATAGATCAGCTTAAGATGGTTGGCATCAAGCTGGATGATCTCAAAATCTGTTGGCTTATAACCACCACCATTGATTTTGAATGGGAACAGAATAGCACCCTCCGTTGTTTTTAAGGTACCATACGACCACTTTGCTTGTGAACCGTCGATAGAGGCGTGGCTCTTCTCACCTGTCCAACCTTCTACAGAGTATTTTCCCTTACGGATCTGGTTTCCGCCCTTGTCGAAACAAAGCACATTACCATCATCATACATCACCATTGTAGCGTCAGGGTCTTCCTCACCAATAGCAGCGCCAATGTCAGAGTGCTGCAACTGACCGGTTAAGTCTGCGGGAGGACAAGCGAACCAGATACCACTGGTCCAGTCTTCACCGGCAGCGTAACCAACGTTACCCCAAGTACCACCATCAGCACGGAACTCGGTATCCCATTTCCATACTTTAGAACCGTAAGCATCACTTGCCAAAAGACGCATCTCTGCAGAGAGCTCTGATGGAACAAATACTGTGAAGGTCCTTGTTCCCGAAATCTCAGAGCCATCATAGTTCATCGACTTGATGTAGATGGTCTGCTCTGCGGGATTACCACGCTTAGGCACAATCTTAAACTTACCAGCAGAAGCACCTGCCACTAACACATTCTTTGCCCCCTCAGCGTCCAGCTGATAAATCTCAACCACACGTGAGGGATTCGTGGAGAATTTGAAATAGTTACCATCGGCAGCTTCAGTAGTGTAATTCTCGTCGCTATACTGAGTAATAGTAAGCCCATTGACCAATGTCTCGGCAGTCACGTTGCTACCTGGAGAACTGATGTCGTCCTTAGACGGACTACATGCAGTGAGCAGTCCAAAAGCCGCAACAGCGCAAAATACTATTTTTTTCATATTTTATTTCTGTTTTTGTTTTTATCATTATTTACCAACCACCATACTCTGACTCAGATGTCGTCCATCCTTCATTCTGAGTAATGTAACCAAGGGAAATCTGGTTATCAGGAATCTTTTGGAAACCAGCAGTAGCGTTATAACGGGCAGCATAGCCACCATTATGTGCCTTATTGGTATCGCTTGCGCCAGATGTACGGATAGGCTGGTTCTCCTGCTTAGCCAATGCGGTAGCTGCAATATGCCAACGACGGAGGTCGTTCCAGCGAATACCTTCGGTAGCCAGCTCCCAACGGCGCTCATTCTGGAGAGCAGCAAGAGAGTAGCTATTGATAGCGGGCAAGCCAGCACGCTGACGTACCTTGTTAATACCTTGAACATCCTCTTTCAACTCAGACTGCATCAGCAGAACGTCAGCAAAGCGGATGAGAACAAGATCGTGGATGTTACCTGTCTGCATCAGGTTATCATTAATCCAACCATCTGCACCATACATTACCTGCTCAAACACAGGAGCATAAGACCCGTCTTCTTTCTTACAACTGATTGCAGGGATCTTCTTACCGAAGTAATCCGTTTCCTGAATGAAGTCAGCCCAAGAGGCACCACCTGTTTGGTAAGCTGGCATATTATTCACATTCTCGATCGTTGCGTCACGACGCATATCGGAAGGCTCGGCAGCAACCCAGTCATTATAGAGGTTTGGTGCTACAGGACCTGCACCCCATCCTTGTCCGAATGGGAAGGTGTTAGCGTAATCTTGTCCACCACGAACACCGAAGTGAAGGGCATAACCATTACCATATCCAATCGTTGTGCTCCATGATGCCAACTTGTTGAACTTGATGGCGAACATGGACTCTGGGTTAACGACACTGGCACTTGACTGATCATCCTCAACCCATTTCAGACCCTGTCCCTTTGTATAGGGATAGTCCTCTACAACTAAACGATTGGTGTAAGCCCACAAGTTACGAAAGTCGGACACCAAGCTGTAACCTGATTTATTTACACAATCATCAATCAATTCAATAACCATCTGCTTGGTCAGTGTAGTACCATTAGGCAACTCCACACTGGTCAATGGGTTATAGCTTGTGCTGGTCAAGTCTGAGACAGACTCTCCATTTCCATAGAAGCCTGTGTAGAACAACCATGCACGACCAAGCATTGCCTCTGCTGTGTATTTGTCAACATGACCATCGCTCTTACGTACTGAAGGCATAGTGGTAGCTGCTTCATAAAGATCCTGAAGGATTTGTCCCCATAATACCTTTACGTCGCCTGGTGAGGTAATGGCACCAGAAGGCTCTGTCAGCAAGGGCACATTTCCATACATAGAAGCCAGCTCATAATAATAGAACGCACGAAGGAACTTTGCCTCACCTAAGTCCTGAGCCTTCACCTCATCAGAAAGATTCAGATTTGGAAGCGCTTGTATCAGTGTGTTGGCACGGTTGATACCTTGGTAGCGCAGCTCATAGAAATTATTTGTCATGTTCTGACCATTATTCAGAATCATGTCCATCGACTGCATCAGCTTGTCATTGGCACCACCTCCACCTAACTGGTCATCACTCGCCAGCATGGCATAGTAGAGGAACGACTCCTGAGGATAGGCATTGATGGCATTAAGGTTCTCGTAGATACCTGCCAATGTCGCAACGGCATCATCTTCAGTCACAGGGAAGTTCGATGTCGAAGTCTGCGTTACGTTATCTGCATCTAATGAGCAAGCAGAGAAGCTCAGCGTCATAAGTGCCGCAGAAAGGATATATGTTATTTTTTTCATTGCTCTATATTTTTAGAATTTAAGATTTACACCAAACAGATAGGTACGAGGTTGTGGATAGTTACCCACGTCAACACCAGTTACCCAAGGCTCGCTATCGCTGAGAGCCTTACCATTCTCAGGATCCATTCCCTTATACTTGGTGATGGTGAAGAGGTTCTGGGCTGCGAAATAGAGACGGAGCTGCTGGAAAGGACAACCCTTCCAGATGTGCTTGAAGTCATAACCGATAGTCATATTCTGCAGACGGAAGTAGCTGGCGTCATCTACAAAGATGTCGGAAATGTTCTGCCAGTTAGCACCACGGTTACCTGGCTGCAGTTTCGGATAACGGTTGCTGGTACCCTCACCATTCCAGTACTCATATACCTCAGTGGTATAGTTCTCGTACTGTCCGTCTGTGAACTTACGATATGAGCGGGCTACATCCTGACCTAAAGCGGCATAACCTGTCAAGTTGAAATCGAAGCCTTTCCAGTCGAAACCGAGGGTTACACCCATCGTCACTTTTGGATGAGGACTACCAATTTCTGTCTTATCATCGGTATTGATGACACCATCTCCATTGACATCCACAAACTTCAAGTCACCGGGAGCAATACCATTGCCCTGAAGTGAGTTAACTGCATCACCGCCGCAATTCTTTGCAAGATAAGACTCCAAGTCGCTCGTATTCTGGATCACACCAGCGGTCTTATAACCATAGAAGAATCCAATGGGGTGTCCTACCTCCATACGTGCCATGGTACCTGTGCTCTGAGCAAGATTGTCGTTACCACCATTAATATGGTCAGCGCCATTAATCTCAGTAACCTCATTCTTATTAACAGCCATGTTCCATCCTACGTTGTAGTTGAAATCCTTGCCAATCTTATCACGCCAGTTCAAGGCAAGCTCAACACCGGTATTCTTGACGGTACCTGCATTCTTCCAATAGTTGGCAAAACCAGAAGTTGGAACTGTTGGAACGTACAGCAGCAAGTCTTTCGTCTTCTTGTTATACCAGTCGAAAGTCACACCAAGGCGACCACCGAGGAAACGGGCATCCAAACCGATGTTCCACTGCTCAGAGGTCTCCCAAGTCAGGTCCTCATTAGCAAGACGCGTAGGACTTGCACCAGAGGTATAACTGTCTTTTGTGTTACCGAAAGAATAGTTAGAGTATGCGTCATAAGCGAATGTTGCCTGATAACCAAAAGCATCACCGATGTTCTTGTTACCGTTCTGTCCCCAACCGGCACGGAGCTTCAAGAAGTCAAGCCATGAGGAAGTTTTTTGCATAAACTTCTCGTTGGTGATGACCCAACCTGCGGAGAATGAGGGGAAGGTACCCCAGCGGTGACCCTTGGCAAAGTTTGACGAGCCATCAGCACGGATGATAGCAGTAAACATGTAGGTCTCATTGTAGTCGTAGTTGATACGTCCGAAGTAAGACATGCTGCGAGAGTCACCATAAGGATAACCGTCAACAACACCCTTTCCTTGCTTAGCGTCAGTTGGAACCAGTCCTACATATCCTTGATACATATTGTGGAATGTACTGCCGTATACAGTAGCACTCAGTGACTCACCAAAACCTGGACGTGACTCACCATACTCTGTACCTGCCAATATGTCGAAGTGATGATCTTTCAAGTTGAACTTATAGCTCAAGGTGTGGGTCATACCCCAACCCCAACCAAGTCCTTGATTTTGGGTGATTGCCTCCTGACTGGCATCACGCTTGGCACCTTGGTCATTAATATAATAGGCAGGGAGGTATGAACGCCATGAATAGGAGCTCTGGTTGTAGTTCACCTGACCACGATATATCAAATTCTTAATGGGTTGAATCTCAAAATAACCCACGGCGTTCAAGTTGAAATTCTTACTCTTGTTGTTAGCACTCTGACCACACATCATCTGATAAATGGGGTTTGAGCTATAAGAGTTGAATGCAAACATACCATCGGTTCCGAAATTAGCCAAGTCATCATGACCAAAGTATTCTCCATTTGCGTTATAGATAGGAATCAAAGGATTGGCACGGAGCATGTTTGACAGTTCGTTAACATACTGTCCCCAAACCTGCAAACCTTGGTTCTGCTTGTGACTGAAGTAAACGTTCTCACCAACCTTGATGACATCATAGTCACCGCCCTTGCTCTTGAGCAGTACATGCTCAGAATTCAAACGGAAAGTGAAACGGCGGTAGTCTGATTTTGCCATATTACCGAACACACCGTCCTGGTACTGATAGCCAATACCAGAGGAGAATTTAGAGTATTCAGAGCCTCCGGCAACGTTGATGGCATGACTTGTTGTGACGGCATTCTTATTACGGATGGCATCCAGCCAGTCTGTACCGGGATTCTGTCCACTCTGGTAGGCTTCCAGAACATCTTCGTCAACGAAACGCTTCCAGTCATAAGTGCTCTGTCCTGAGTTAAATGCCACAAGATCCTGAATTTCCATATACTGTTTAGCATTCAGCAACTGAGGCATACGATATACGTTAGACCAACCGATATTACCATCATAGCTAATACTTACCTTACCTGCTTTACCCTGTTTGGTGGTAATCAAGATAACACCATTGGCACCGTTAGAACCGTAGATGGCTGCGGAGGCAGCGTCCTTCAGTACGTCGATACGCTCGATGTCGGCTGGGTTCAGGTTATTGATATCACCACCTGTCACACCGTCAATGACGTAGATAGGCTTGGTGTCGCTGTTGGTACCAGCACCACGGATGGCTACCTTAAAGCCGTCACCTGGCTGACCAGAAACAGCCTGAATCGTTACACCAGGACTCTGGCTCTGAAGAGCACCGAGGACCTGTGTGGTGTTCAACTTGGCGATGTCCTCACCTTTTACTTCTACAGTGGCACCGGTAACCAGTTTCTTCTTCTGGACACCGTAACCGACAACTACCACCTCATCCAGCAGGGCGTTGTCCTCCTGCAGGGTGATGCTGAAGTTTGACTGATTGCCTGTTGCCACCTCCTGAGTGGTGTAGCCGATGTAAGAGATCACCAAGGTTGCACCTGGCTTCACGTTGAGTGTAAAGTTAC
>CACYPF010000026.1 GCA_902776195.1 uncultured Prevotellaceae bacterium
GAGCATACGGCCAAGAACTACGTGAAATACTTGAAGGAAGCCTATATGCTGGTGGGCATTCAGAAGTATTCACAAAAGAGCAAACAACGCTCTGTCCAGGAAAAGGTATATGCCGTTGACGCGGCCATGATGGACCAACGCGAGAATGCCTTTGCGGGCGAGAACCTGGGTCATCGGCTGGAGACCATCGTAGCCATTCACCTTGTCAGGAAATGCAAGTCGGAGGGATTGGATGTCTATTACCTGAACGACCGTTCGGGCGAGTGCGACTTTGTGGTATGCAAGGGAAACCAAGTAATACAAGCCATACAGGTGTCATACGACATCTCCGCTGAAAAGACTTACAAGCGTGAGAAGAATGGCCTACTGCTTGCCGCCAGACAGACCAAATGCGAAAATTTGTTGCTACTCACCGACCATGAGAGCGGCGAAATAGAGGAGGATGGTCACAAGATGAAGATCCAGCCCGTCTATGAATGGAGCTTGGAACTTGGGGTGTAGTCAGCTGAATTTTAAGAAAGCAGTGCAATGGCCTGTTTGATGCCATCCATCAGGTTATGACCTCAGAGGTAATAAGGTGCGCTCGAAAGTGACAGACCTCCGTGGACTTGCCAAGGGCATCTATATCATCAATGGCAAGAAAGTCATTCACAATTAAATACTAATCGGCAATACGACTGGCGGAATGAAAAATCTGCCAGTCGTATTGTTTGGTATGAGTATTAGAATTCCTCTCGCGCGCATACATAAAGTTTTTTACCCTTGCAACCGTTGCCACCTTGCAACACTACTTGAGAATCAGCGTGTTACGTGTGGCAACGAGGTGGCAAGGGTGACAACGAATGGCGATTTTGCCCTAAAATACGTATAAAAAACGAGTAAAGTCCTCCTTGCGGATCCTAAGGCTTCGGGGGGCGAAGCCTTAGGCTGCATGGGTCGAAGCTTTAGGCGCCGATGGTCGAAGGTACGGGCTTCAATGGTTGAAGCCTTAGGCATCGTAAATGAAAGCCCTATCATACTGAATTGTAATTCAATTTGATTTACTCAGCAAATCAATTTGATTTACTTTGCAAATCAATTTGATTTACAATGAAGGGAGGCATCCTTATCAAATGAAGGCTTTATCGGCAACAAATGAAGGCTTTAATTGACCCGTTTAAAGGCTTTATTCGGTATGAAAAGAGGCTTTAATCGGTAACAAGGGTGAAAAGGGATGCTTCATCGACGAAATAAAAATTATACAAATTAATTTGGTGTATTCCCCGAATTATGCTATCTTTGCAAAAAGTATTTTTTTATAGACTAAACAATTACTACTATGAAGAAAAAATTTATTTGCGCTGTTTGTGGATATATCTATGAAGGCGATGCAGCACCTGAGAAGTGCCCCATTTGTAAAGCTCCTGCTTCTAAGTTCTCAGAACTGAAGGATGATGCTGATATGACTTACGCTACTGTTCATAAGATTGGTGACGGTAAGCCCGAGGGTGTCAGTGAGGAAATGATCCAGGACCTCCGCAACCATTTCAATGGTGAGTGTGGCGAGGTTGGTATGTATCTCGCTATGGCTCGTCAGGCAGACCGTGAGGGCTATCCCGAGATTGCCGAGGCTTTCAAGCGTTATGCTTTTGAGGAGGCAGACCATGCTTCCCGTTTTGCTGAGCTGCTGGGTGAGTGCGTTTGGGATACCAAGACCAACTTGGAGAAGCGTGCTGCCGCAGAGGCTGGTGCTTGCGAGGATAAGTTCCGTATTGCCAAGAATGCTAAGGCTGCTGGTTTTGACGCAATCCATGATACTGTTCATGAGATGGCCAAGGACGAGGCACGCCATGGTGCCGGCTTCGCAGGTTTGTTAAAGAGATATTTTGGTAAATAAAAGCAATAAAACAACAAGGAGTCCGTTTCTATTTCAGATGAAGCGGATTCCTTTATTACTTCTCATCTTGTCTACGCTTTTCGTAGGCTGTTCTGACAACGACAAGTTCTCGTCAGACGCATCCGCTATGCTGGAATTCTCCATTGACAGTGTGGAGATGGATACCGTTTTCAGCAAGACATCAACACGCACTTACGACTTCTGGGTATATAATAAAGGTAATGCAGGAATCCGCATCAACGATGTCCATCTGATCCAGCCCTCCAAATCTGGTTTCCGTGTGAATGTGGATGGGAACTACGTTGATTCCGTAGCCTATGACTTCGAGATACGTAAAGGCGACTCCATCCGTGTGTTCGTAGAACTGACGGCACCAGAGACCCTGCAAAAGGAGCCTCAGCGGATAGAGGATTTACTGGTGTTCTCCTTAGAGAACGGAAGGATGCAGCCCATCAAGCTTGGTGCTTACAGCTGGAAAGCTTTGTTCTTCGATGAGGAACTGATCGTTGATGGCGATATGACTATTGACGAGCGTCAGCCTGTTGTCATCAAGAAAGGAATCGTCGTCAAGAAGGATGCGACCCTGACGCTGTCCCATACCCAGCTCTATTTCCATGATGGAGCAGGTATCGAAGTGCAAGGTACCATTAAGGCAGACAGCTGTTTGTTCCGTGGTGACCGTCTTGACCGTATGTTCCCCTATCTGCCATACGACCGTGTGAGTGGGCAGTGGAAGGGGATATTCATCAAGGAGAATTCTAAAGACAACACGTTCCTGGATTGTGAGATACGGAGTAGCTGCGCAGGCATTTCATGCGAGAAAAATTCCGACTTGTCACTTCTCCGCTGCACAATAGTAAACTGCAAGGGTACGGGATTGGATTTAAGCGAGTCAACAGCCTCTCTCGACAGTTGCAGGATAGCCAATACATTAGGAGACTGCTTGAGTCTCATCGGCTCATCCGTTAATATCAATCACACTACGCTGGCACAGTTCTATCCTTTTTCTGCAGACAGAGGAGTGTCCCTACGGTTTGACAGTGAGAGTATGATTGCCTGTGAAAATACATTAGTTACAGGCTATGAGGAAGATGTCATTATGGGTGACGGCACCTCTTTCTACTTTGAGAACTGTATTCTTAGGACTTACCAACCAGCCGACACCGAAGACTTTGTAAACATCATCTGGGAAACCCCTAAAGATGAGATTCAGGGCGAGAAACACTTTGTCACCTTTGATACTGACAACCTGTTCTATAATTTCACAATCAAGGAAGAGAGTCCCGCTTATCAGAAGAAGATCGGAGACCTTAGAAATCTGTGAAACTAAGAGGCATCAGGTCTTTAATACCTTTTATTATATAGATATGCTTAGTGCCGTAAAGAAGTATTCTTATGGGACGGTGGAAGCGTGTCTCCGACTCAATAATGACTTGTCGGCAGATGCCACAGGGACTGATAGGCTCCTCTTGTAAGATACCCTCGGTGTTACGGGCAGCAATGGCAATCGCCTTGATGGGTGTGTCAGGGTACTGAGCGCCAGCGGCATAGATGGCAGACCTTTCGGCACAGATGCCGGCAGGGTAGGAGACATTCTCCTGGTTACATCCCAAGACGGTCTCTCCGTTTTCCAACAGTACAGCGGCACCGACATGAAAATGAGAGTAAGCAGCATAGGATCGTGAGGTTGCTTCGACAGCACTGTTGACCAAAGCCTGGTCAGTCTCGGACAATTCGTCCATAAGTGCCACTCTGATAGTGGATTTGAGTATCATCTCTTTCATTATCTTTCCCTTTTTGTTGCAAATATAATAATTTTTCCTTATTTTTGCAACATAATTGAGTAATTGTTCATGAAAAAGAACTTCTTCATAGGTCTGCTGTTATGCTTGTGTGCTGTATCTGCCAGCGCCCAGATGAAGTGGAGCCAGCAGTTTCAGCAGTATTTTGACCAATACAGGGATATGGCGATAGACCAGATGAGACGTTATCGCATCCCGGCAAGTATCACCTTGGCGCAAGGTGTCCTGGAGTCTGGTGCAGGGCGTAGTGAGCTGGCAGTCAAAGGCAACAACCACTTCGGTATCAAGTGTCACGGATGGACAGGCAGGGCAGTCTATCATAATGACGATAGGAATAATGAGTGCTTTCGTGCTTATAATAACGCGTCAGAGAGTTTTGAGGATCATTCCAAATTCCTGACGACCAGTGATCGTTACCGTTCATTGTTTAAGTTAAAGATAACTGACTATAAAGGATGGGCATACGGTTTGAAGTCTTGTGGTTACGCCACTAATCCCCGTTATGCCATTCAGTTGATAGATATCATCCAGCTGTATAAACTCTACGAGTATGATGATGGCAGGTATGCCGGCAGGTCAGCGGTTACCCATCCTTCCGGTCAGATGCCGAGTCACCGTGTCTATCAGTTTAACCAGAACTACTACGTGCTGGCAAAGGCAGGAGACACCTACCGTAACATCGGTGAGGAGATGGGCGTGTCCTATAAGAAACTCGCCAAGTATAATGAGAACGACCGCAACGCCCGGTTGGAGGAAGGGGAGATCGTCTGGCTGCAGAAGAAGCGTCGCAATGCTCCGAAGGAGTATAAGCACCGTCCGCATGTCGTTAAGAGTGGTGAGTCCATGTATACCATCTCCCAGCGCTATGGTATCCGTCTGAAGCGTCTTTATAAGATGAATGACTTGACACCTGAGTATCAGATAAAGGTCGGTGATGTATTACGTATAAGATAACAAATGCTAAACTATAAGAATGATGAAAAAGAGTTTCTATGTTTTAACTGCAATGGCAGTCCTGGCTGTAGTATCGGCAGGATGTAACCGCTTCCGGGTAAAGACAGACCATAATGCACAAATGGAACAGGTGCGTATACCTGTTGATACCGCACAGAAGAACGATATCAAAGAGACGACTTCCGACGAAAACTGGGAAGATGAGCCGCTTCTTGAGATTCCTGACATACCGGGAGAAGCGGGAGGTCATCCTGACGCTTCTGGTGCAGAACGGATGTTCCGCGAAGGTTATTAAGATTAGTTAGTCTAGTCTTTGAGGAGGTCTTCCAGGAATTTATCCAAGTCCTTGTCAAGACCAGCCATCAGTTCCTGGTCGATGATTACCGTTTCGTCATCGACCAGATATAGTTCGGCAAGATGCTCATGGTCCTCATCCTCCAATACGAAGGAATAGGGTTTGAGAATTGCCATCTTCTCAATGGTGTCCTTTTGCTTTGACAATACAGAACGGAGGATACCTGCTGCTTCCTTATAGAAATCATCATCCTTATTGTCTATCCACTGCTCAATAATACATCTGGTGATTTCCTTGTCATCATCATCGAACGCAACCAACTCACCGGTGTCCTGGTTTACTCTCAAGTGGATGTCAGTCAGGATTCCACTCTCAACGTTGGTTGGAAACTTGTCAGCCACCTTACGGATGGCACGCTCGATTTGCTGAATTGTTTGCTCTGTTGCTTTCATTGTTTTATGCTTAAGACGATACAAAAGTAATTAAAAGTATGGATAACTGCAAACGATTACGAATATTTTTCAAAAATATTTTGCTATACACATCATTAATTCACATTTTTATAGTACCTTTGCATTTGCTAAGTCGAGATTACAAACTATGAATCACAAAATTCGTCATGAGGGTATCATTGACAGCATAGAAGAGGGATGCGTACATGTACGTATTCTTCAGACTTCTGCTTGTGCCGCTTGTAAAGTGGCAGGCTATTGCAATGCTGCCGAGGCGAAAGAAAAAATCGTAGATGTATTCCAGACAGATTCCTCAGCCCTGAGAGTGGGTGACGCTGTGACAGTGTCTGCCTCGGGTGATGTGGCAGCCCGTGCCCTGTTATGGGCTTTTGGTTTTCCATTCCTTTTGATGATTGCCGTCTTAGTCCTTGTACTATGGCAAACTCATGACGAGGGGGTAGCAGCCATCAGTGGTCTGCTGTCATTAATACCATACTACGGACTGTTGTTCCTGCTGCGTCATCGGATGCGCAGGAAGATGGCATTTGTCATTGAATAAATAAGTGTAACTAAAACAAATACAAAAGATTATGAATTTTATTTTGATTGCGGTTGCAGTATTAGGTGGCATCGGTCTGATTGCTGCTATTGTGCTGTATGTCTGCTCCAAGAAATTCGCTGTCTACGAAGATCCCCGTATAGCACAGGTGACAGAGGTGTTGCCAGGTGCTAACTGCGGTGGATGTGGCTTTGCAGGCTGTGGCGGTCTTGCTGACGCACTGGTGAAAGGTGCTGATGCGGGAAGTCTTGACGGCTTGAAATGTCCGGTTGGTGGACAGGAAGTGATGGGTAAAGTGGCTGATTTGCTGGGAATGGCAATTGCCAATGGTGAGCCGATGGTCGCTGTTGTTCGTTGTAACGGTACTTGCGACCTCCGTCCCAAAATTGCCGAGTACAGTGGTTTGCGTTCTTGTGCGGCAATGAATGCCTGCGGTGCCGGTGAGACGGCATGTGGTTTCGGTTGTCTGGGATGTGGCGACTGTGTTGCCGCCTGCCAGTTTGATGCCATCCACATGAACCCAGAGACAGGACTTCCTGAGGTTGATGAGGAGAAATGTACCTCTTGTGGTGCTTGTGTGAAGGCATGTCCCCGTCACATCATAGAGTTGCGTAAGAAAGGACCAAAGGGTAGGAGAGTCTTTGTGTCTTGTGTCAACAAAGACAAGGGTCCTGTTGCCATGAAGGCTTGTAAGGCTGCTTGTATTGGTTGTGGCAAGTGTGAGAAAGAATGTAAGTTCGGTGCCATCACCATTGAGGGAAATGTTTCATACATCGACTTCAACAAGTGCCGTCTGTGTAAGAAATGTGTGGAGGCTTGTCCTACGAAGGCTATCCATGCTGTCAATTTCCCCGCTCCTAAGCCAAAGCCAGTGAATAGTGAGTCAAGTGCTCCTAATGTATCAAGTACTCCTGGTAATTCAAGTGAACCTAAAGTAGAAAAGGAGGAACAAGCATGAACGTAAGAACATTCCGTATTGGTGGTATCCACCCCGAAGAGAATAAACTGACCCATGAGGTAGAGACCAAGGTTGCCGCACTTCCTAAGCAGGCTATCTTCCCACTCTCTCAGCATATCGGTGCTCCTGCCAAGCCTGTTGTCGCCAAAGGTGACAAGGTAAAGGTGGGTACGATGATTGCCGAGGCTGGCGGTTTTGTCTCTGCACCTATTTTCTCATCCGTCAGTGGTACCGTGTTTAAGATTGACACAGCGATTGACGCTACTGGTTATCGCAAACCCGTCATTATTATTAATGTGGAAGGCGATGAGTGGGAAGAGTCTATTGACCGTTCCGATAAGTTGGAGACGGTGGAGGCTCATCCGGAACTCACTCCTGAGGAGATTGTCAACCGTATCAAGGATGCTGGTGTCGTTGGTATGGGTGGTGCTTGTTTCCCCACCTTCATCAAACTGACTCCTCCACCGACGGCAAAGGCTGAGTGTGTGATTATCAATGCCGTAGAGTGTGAGCCTTATATCACTGCTGACTATCGCCTGATGATGGAGCATGCCGATGAGATCCTGATCGGTCTGGAGCTGCTGATGAAGGGTGCCAAGGTGACCACGGGTTATATTGGTATCGAGACCAACAAGCCCAAGGCGATAGAACTGCTTGCCCAGAAGTGCGCAGAGAAGTTCAATGGCTCTGCCTATCAGGTAGAGGTCGTTCCTTTGAAACAGCGTTATCCGCAAGGTGGTGAGAAACAACTGGTGGACGCCGTCATCCGTCGTCAGGTGCCAGCACCTCCCGCAATTCCTGTCAATGTGGGTGCTATCGTGCAGAACGTAGGTACTGCCTTCGCTGTCTATGAGGCAGTGATGAAGCATAAACCCCTCTTTGAGCGTTATACCACGGTGACCGGTAAGCGTCTTGCAAACCCAGGTAACTTCCTTGTACGTATGGGAACACCGATGAAAGACCTGATAGAGGCTTGCGGTGGTATGCCAGAAGGTGATAATAAGCTGCTGGCTGGTGGACCGATGATGGGTAAGGCACTGACCTCCGTCGAGGTGCCTATCTGCAAGGGTACTAACTCCGTGACGATTATCTCTGGTGACGAGGCTGTCCGCAAGGAGCCACAGCCCTGTATCCGCTGTGCCAAGTGTGTCAGTGTCTGTCCGATGGGTCTGGAGCCTTATCTGCTCGCTAAACTTGCCGCCGTTCAGAACTGGGAGCGCTCCGAGCATGAGGATGTGGTCAGCTGTATCGAATGTGGCTCTTGCCAGTTCACCTGTCCTGCCCATCGTCCGTTGCTCGATAACATCCGCATGGGTAAGTCAACAGTAATGGGAATTATTCGCAGCCGTGCTGCTAAAAAGTAAAAAGGAAAAAAGTAAAATACAATGGGAAAATTAATTGTATCATTATCGCCCCATGCACATGGAACCGATACGGTGGAGCGCAATATGTACGGCGTGATTATCGCCTTGCTGCCCGCCCTGCTCGTCTCGTTCTATTTCTTCGGCATTGGCTCAGCCATTGTCTGTGCTACGAGTGTCGCCGCCTGCGTCCTCTTCGAATGGGCTATCAATAAGTTTATGCTGAAAAACGAGTGTACTACGATCTGTGACGGCTCAGCCGTACTGACAGGTCTGCTGCTTGGTTTCAATCTCCCCAGCAATCTCCCTATCTGGATTATCATCATCGGTGCCTTGTTTGCCATCGGTGTTGGTAAGATGACCTTCGGAGGACTGGGTAATAATCTCTTCAATCCTGCATTGGTAGGACGTGCCGCCCTGTTGGTTGCCTTCCCCGCACAGATGACGACATGGCCCAAGGTAGGACAGTTGACCAGTTATCTTGACGCAGAGACGGGTGCCACCCCGCTTGCCATCATGAAAGAGGCTATTAAGAGTGGCGATGCTTCTGTGCTTGACAAACTGCCTGACTCCGTGAGTCTCTTCCTCGGTAACCATCCCGACGGTGCCGGAGCGATGGGTGAGATTTGTGCACTGGCATTGTTACTGGGACTTGCGTATATGCTCTGGAAGAAGATTATCACATGGCATATCCCCGTCAGCATCATCTGCACCGTCTTTGTGTTCGCAGGTCTGATGCATCTTGCCAATCCTATCTATGCTGATCCTGTCAGCGTCATCCTCTCTGGTGGTCTGATGCTTGGTGCCATCTTCATGGCTACCGATTATGTCACCTCACCGATGACCCCAAAAGGACAACTCATCTATGGTGTGGCTATCGGTTTCCTTACCGTTGTCATCCGTAACTGGGGTGCTTATCCCGAGGGAATGTCATTCGCTATTCTGATTATGAATGCGTTCACTCCGCTGATTAATACTTATGTGAAACCTAAGCGCTTCGGTGAAGTGCCTGCCAAAAAATAAGAGGAGGAAAGACGTATGAAGAAACTTGAATCATCTTTGACGAATATGGCACTGGTACTCACAGGAGTAGCAGTCATCATGGGTGGTATCCTTGCTTTCGTCAACCACTTGACGGAAGGTCCTATCAACGAGCAGAAGACCAAGGCACTTGCCGACGGTATCAAGAATGTCATGGTATGTAATGACTTGGTGGTTGCCAAGACGGATACCGTGAAGCAGAACGATGCCAAAGGGAAGGAACTCACCTATATCATCTATCAGATACAGGATGCCCAGAAGAAAGACTTAGGTGCAGCAGTCGAGAGCACCACAGGTGGTTTTGGAGGTGACCTGAAAGTACTGGTTGGTTTTGACCCCGAGGGTAAGATACTCGGCTATACCTTACTGGAACATGCGGAGACACCGGGACTCGGTGCCAAGGCAGACAAATGGTTCCAGAAAGGGGAGAAGGGTGATATCATCGGTAAGGATCCAAAAGAACCCCTCACCGTATCGAAAGACGGCGGACAGGTGGATGCTATCACAGCCTCTACCATTACCAGCCGTGCTTTCCTCTTGGCGATTAATAATGCTTACAATGCTTACAAGGCAACACCCGCTGATGCTGCCACAGGAGCTACCGAACAAAATAAGGAGGAATAAGCTATGAACTATATAGATATTATAAAGAATGGTATCGTCAAGGAGAACCCTACGTTCGTCTTGATGCTGGGTATGTGTCCTACACTTGCCACTACCACCTCTGCCATGAATGGTATGTCGATGGGACTTGCCACGATGGCAGTACTGATCTGTACCAACTTCGTGATCTCTTGTCTGAAGAGTATCACCCCTGATAAGGTGCGCATCCCTGTGTTTATCGTGGTGATCGCTGCCTTCGTGACGATTCTGCAGTTGGTTATCAAGGCTTTCCTGCCTGATATCGATGCGGCGCTGGGCTTGTTCATCCCGCTGATAGTGGTGAACTGTATCATCCTTGGACGTGCCGAGGCTTTCGCTGCGAAGAACAGTCCCGTTGCCTCTCTGTTTGATGGTATCGGTATCGGACTGGGCTTTACGATCGGTCTGACACTGCTGGGTATCTGTCGTGAACTGCTGGGCTCCGGCTCAGTCTTTGGACTCACACTGGTACCTGAGACCTATAACATCCTGCTCTTCGTGTTGCCTCCGGGTGCATTTATCACCCTCGGCTTCCTGATAGCTATCGTTAATCGCTTGCGTAGTAATTCGTAATATCGAAAGAATATGGAATATATATTGATTTTCATTAGCGCTATCTTTGTGAACAACATCGTGTTGTCACAATTCTTAGGTATCTGTCCGTTCCTGGGTGTCTCTAAGAAAGTGGATACCTCACTGGGCATGTCCGCCGCAGTAGCTTTCGTATTGACCCTTGCCACCATCGTGACATGGCTGGTGCAGAAATATGTGCTCGACGCTTTCGGCTTGCAGTATCTGCAGACCATCGCCTTCATCCTTGTCATCGCCTCTCTGGTGCAGATGGTGGAGATCGTCTTGAAGAAGGTGTCCCCCGCACTCTATCAGGCACTGGGTATCTTCCTGCCCCTGATTACCACTAACTGTGCGGTATTGGGTGTAGCAATCCTTGTCATCCAGAAAGACTTCGACCTGCTGCAGTCTGTTGTCTATGCCTTCTCGACAGCCATCGGTTTCGGTTTGGCACTGACCGTCTTTGCCGGCATGCGTGAGCAACTGGAGTTGGTGAATATCCCTAAGGGAATGCGTGGCATGGCTATCGTCATGCTCTCCGCTGGTCTGCTCAGTCTTGCCTTCATGGGCTTCTCTGGTGTTGACGGTGGACTCCGTACTTTGTTCGGACTCGATTAATACATTATAAAAATAGAAGAGGGAAGAATTGCGTATTGCAGTTCTTCCCTCTTTTTTATTACCTGCGAAGTGCTTATCCTTTGCTATGGGGTATCATTCTTTTCCTCCGAAGTACTCTTCCAGTTCTGCAGCGGCACTTGCCTCTTGGTTGGGCAGGTCACGGATGATGACACCATGCTCCAACAGGGCGATGCGGTTTGAGATATCCACCGTATGCTGTAGGTTATGACTGGAGATGATCAGCGTTGCACCAGTCTCATGGGCATAGTCGGTAAGGACATGCTTGAGGATGAGCTGGCTCGACGGGTCAAGGAAATTGAACGGCTCGTCAAGAATGACCGTCTGCGGACGACGGAAAAGGGCAGAGATGATACCCACCTTCTGCTTGTTGCCAGCAGAGAGGTTGCGGATGAGTTTCTTCTGTCCGAATACCTCCCCAGCCGCAAACTGCTCGAAGTCCTTTAACCGCTCATCCACCTGCTGTTGCGTCATACCTGATATCTTGCCAAGGAAAGCAAAATATTCCTCTGGGGTAAGGAAGTCGATGAGGAAGCCTTCATCGATATAGGCTCCTACCTGTTGTTTCCATTCCTCTGACTCTGCAGGATTGATGTTGTTGATACAGACCATCCCCTCGTCAGCTTTGAGCAGGTCGAGAAGTAGGCGGAAGAGGGTAGTCTTACCGGCTCCATTGTTACCCACGAGACCAAGGATATCACCATCGTTGATGGTAAACTCCTCAATGTTACAGGCAACAGTGTCACCGAACTGTTTTTTGAGATGATTGATAGTAATCATAATTTCTAATTACTAATTCCTAATTTATACGATTCCTCGTCCGTGACATTGCTTGAACTTCTTGCCGGAGCCACAGGGACATGGGTCATTACGTCCGGGGAGCTTGTCCTTGATAATCGGAGTGCGGGGCTGCTGGGCACGCGTGTCATGAGCAGCGGCGGCAGCTTGGTTGGGGTCGTGCAACTGTTCGGAACCTAACTGTTGCTTGCTCTCGGTATACTGGTTGCGCTGAGTACGCTGCTCAGGGGCTGCCTCGCGGACATCCTGTTGCTGCATCTCAGGAATAGCGCCACGCATGAGGATGGAGACGATACGGTTGTTCATCTCATTAATCATCGTATCCCAAACCTTGGCACTCTCCAGTTTGAAGATAAGCAATGGGTCTTTCTGCTCATAGCTGGCATTCTGTACGGAGTGGCGCAGCTCATCGAGTTCACGGAGATTCTCCTTCCATGACTCGTCGATGATGTGCAGCAGCATCTGCTTCTCAAACTCCTTGACGATAGACTTACTCTCGGTATCGTATGCTTCCTTCAGGTTGCAGGGGATGTTGTACATCTTGCGACCATCCGTCAGGGGCACCATGATACGCTCGTACATCTGTCCCTGGGTCTCATAGACCTGAGTGATGATAGGTTTGGCAACCTCACGGATGTGCTCCGTCTTGCGGTTAAAGGTCTCCATCACTTTCTGGAAAGCATCCTCCTCGAGTTGCTCACGCTGATCGTTAAGGAACTGCTCGTTGGTGAAAGGCACCTCCATGGCAAAGATATGCAGGAACTCCTCCTTACAACCCTCATAGTCGTTATTCTCGATGATGTTCACCACACGGTCCCACATCATATTGGAGATATCCATACCGATACGCTCACCCATCAGAGCATGACGACGCTTCTCATAAATGACGGTACGCTGTTTGTTCATCACGTCATCATACTCCAGCAAGCGCTTACGGATACCAAAGTTGTTCTCCTCAACCTTTTTCTGGGCACGCTCAATCTGTTTGCTGATCATCGGACTCTCAATCATCTCACCCTCCTTGAAACCAAGACGGTCCATGACATTGGCAATACGCTCAGAGCCGAACAGACGCATCAGCTTATCCTCCAGGGATACGAAGAACAGAGAGCTACCCGGGTCACCCTGACGACCGGCACGACCGCGCAACTGACGGTCAACGCGACGAGACTCGTGACGTTCCGTGCCGATGATGGCAAGACCGCCAGCAGCCTTCACCTCAGGTGACAGCTTGATATCGGTACCACGACCTGCCATGTTGGTGGCGATGGTCACGGCACCCAGTCCGTTGGTCGACTGCCCTGCCAGTGCCACAATGTCTGCTTCCTTCTGGTGTAACTTAGCATTCAGCACCTGATGGGGGATACCCTCACGCTTGCCGGTCTCTGGATTGACATACATATCGAGCATACGGCTTAGTAACTCAGAGATCTCCACGGAAGTCGTACCAATCAAGGTAGGACGACCAGCCTTACGCAAACGAACCACCTCCTCGATAACAGCGCGGTATTTCTCTCGGGCGGTCTTATAAACACGGTCGTCCATATCATCACGGATGACGGGTTTGTTGGTAGGAATCTCCACCACATCGAGCTTATAGATGTCCCAGAACTCACCAGCCTCTGTAGAAGCGGTACCTGTCATACCCGCCAGCTTGTGGTACATACGGAAATAGTTCTGCAGGGTGATGGTGGCAAAGGTCTGTGTGGCAGCCTCCACCTTCACATGCTCTTTTGCCTCGACAGCCTGATGGAGTCCGTCGCTCCAACGGCGTCCCTCCATAATACGACCCGTCTGCTCATCGACAATCTTCACCTCACCGTCGATGACCACATACTCATCATCTTTGTTGAACATGGTATATGCCTTCAGCAACTGCTGGAGGGTATGCACACGTTCCGACTGCACGGCATAGTGGTTGAGCATCTCGTCTTTCTTGTTCAGACGCTCCTCGTCAGAGATAGAGGTGTCAGCCTCCAAGGCAGAGAGCTGACTGGTGATGTCAGGTAATACGAAAAGCTCAGCGTCATTCACCTGTTTGGCAAGCCAAGCCGTACCCTTATCAGTCAGGTCGCAGGAATTCAGTTTCTCATCCACCACGAAGTACAGGGGCTCGACAGCCTCCGGCATACGGCGGTTGTTGTTCTCCATATACATATTCTCCGTATTCTGCATACCAGATTTGATACCTTCCTCAGAAAGGAACTTGATAAGGGGTTTGTTCTTAGGCAGAGACTTATGAGAACGGAAGAGGGCAAGGAAACCTTCTTCCTCCAGCTTCTTGTCGTTCTTCTCACGTCCCTCGGCAATTTTCTGCTTTGCCTCTGCGAGATACTGTGTAGCAAGTTGACGCTGTACGCCTACGAGTTTCTCTACCAACGGCTGATACTCCTCAAACATCTGGTCATCACCCTTTGGTACAGGACCGGAGATAATCAACGGTGTACGGGCATCGTCAATCAGCACGGAGTCAACCTCGTCGACGATGGCATAGTTATGGGCACGCTGTACAAGGTCTTGTGGTGAGATTGCCATATTGTCACGGAGGTAGTCGAAGCCGAACTCATTATTTGTTCCGAAGGTAATATCACACTGGTATGCCTTACGACGAGCCTCAGAGTTAGGTTGATGCTTATCGATACAGTCAACAGACAAACCATGGAACATATAAAGCGGTCCCATCCACTCTGAGTCACGCTTGGCGAGGTAGTCGTTGACTGTCACCACATGAACACCATTACCTGTCAGCGCATTGAGGAATACTGGCAAGGTGGCGACAAGAGTCTTACCTTCACCCGTTGCCATCTCAGCGATCTTACCTTGGTGAAGAACAACACCGCCGAAGAGCTGTACGTCATAGTGTACCATCTCCCATTTAAGATCGTTACCACCTGCTGTCCAGTGGTTATGGTATATAGCCTTGTCACCGTCAATGGTGATGAAGTCCTTCTTCGGGTCAGCAGCTAACTCACGGTCGAAATCCGTTGCCGTCACAATGGTCTCCTCGTTCTCAGCGAAGCGGCGTGCCGTCTCCTTAACGATGCTGAAGACCTCAGGCATCACCTCGTTGAGGGCTCCCTCGTAAATCTCTAATGCTTCTTTCTCTAATTTGTCTATCTGAGCAAATATCTCAGAACGCTCATCGATGGGCGTGTCCTCAATCGTTGCTTTTAAACGTTCAATCTCGTCTTTCTGCGTCTTGGCAGAGTCCTGCACATGCCGTTGGATATCCTTGGTGCGTTGGCGCAACTGGTCGTTGTCAAGCTTCTGGATCTCAGGGTAGGCGGCTTTCACTTTCTCCACCAGAGGCTGAATCAGTTTCATGTCACGGGTAGACTTGTTGCCGAATAACGATGTTAAAATCTTGGTTAAATTCATATCTTATCTTTTTTGTTTTTACCTTATTAAATATATAAACGGATGCAAAGGTACGAATTAATTTCCGTACTTTTGTCTGCCTTTTTACTTTTTTACCTTTAAATATTAAAAAAGTGGTTTGGAAGAACAAGCATTCGGGGCTCGGATGCGGATAGCACGAGCAACAGCTGGTGCTATGCGGTCGACAGTGACAGGAGTCTGTATACGCTCAGCTTTTGTTCCTGCTCCATAAATAATGATAGGGAAGGGAACATGTGCCGAACGGGAAGTGTACTTTTCTAAAGTGTCTTCGTTGATCAGTTTCCAACCTGGTGCGATGTCAATGATAAGGTCACCGCATTTCTCGACGTTAAAGCCATTACGTATATTTTCAAGTAAATAACTATCGCTTGTTAGTAACTGATTGACAGTGTATACGTTACGGACTCCTGACAGTTGTAGTAAAAACTCTTGGGAACGACTGCAGATATCTCCTAAATGGAGGTTCTTCTGACGTAGCAGTTGATGGTTGAAATAGATATGGTTCTTATAGCAGAACTCTACGTATTTGGCAGAACCGAAGACGGCTCCTAAATACATATTCAGCAAGTTGGCTGTGCGGTTGATATAGAATGTACCAGTCGGGATGCGGTAAAGTTCCTGGTTGTTTTCCTCCTCTTCCTCTCGACTGCTTGTCCCTGTAATAACAAATAAAACACGGTCATGTGCTATCTGACGTTCTATACCGTTAAGGAGTAGCGCCATTTGTCGGTCTAACTCTATATATGACTCCATTTGTCGTCCAGCCTCATAGGTCAGACTTATGAGGTCGGTCTTGTCATCATTGCCGACACCTGCCAGTTCCAGACATTTCAGTGCGGCATCTGTTACCGCCTTATTGGCATCTGTTCCAGGAAGAAATAGTCGGGTATATCCACTCAGCCATTGGTTTAGAGGGCGATAGTATGTAGTTGTAACCCATTTCCCGTTGCTGACCCATGCGGCACCATCAGCAGCATGACCTGCTGACAGAATGGCAGCATCTGCCGTCGGGGCAAATGAAAATACCTTGGCTACCCCGTTGGTTGCCATCTTTAACTCATCACTGATGGTTGAGGTTCCTAAGAATTGAGGGGAATAGCCTATTTTCTGATCTCTTACACAATTCTGTGGACGAAGGGTCTGCTTGTCGAGCCATTCCTCAGCTGTAATTCCATTATAATAGGGAACAGTGCCAGTATGTAGGGAAGCGATAGCGGAAGCGCGGTCGACAGGTGTGAAGTTATAAGCTCCATTGATAAAAACCTTTCCATCTGTCAGTAAGCGTTTAAGTCCATCGTTGCCATATAGTGGTGCGTAGGTCTCCAGATAATCTGTACGCAACTGGTCGATGGCGATGCTGACCACAAGCCTTGGTGCTTGCGCAATAGTCTGTGCATAGGTCTCGGCATTGAAACCTAAAATCGACAACAGCGTGATATAGATATATCTGTTTCTCATTTGTTATCAAGACATTTGATATGGAGTATACTTTGTAACAGCAAACATAATGCCAGACAGACGATACCTTCCGCATAACTCTGGAACAGACTGCCAAGGAGGAACAGGACACATAATACTGCTGTTATCTGCCAGTAGCGTGTTTGCTTACCTCGTATGACTTTCCAAAGGAAGAACCATGGTAGTGGGTTAAGCAGGATGATCTGAAGATTCAGATTCACTGTTGGGTGCTGGGAGAAGAGCATCAGGAAGAGGGCAATACCAATCGCTCCCGTTATCACCATCAACAGGACTTCCCAGATGATGAAGGTACGGCGTTTCTTCCATTCCCAAAGGAAAATGGCAAGTCCTATGCCAAACAGGAAGATGAAGCATGTCAATGGACGCAGTGGGAATCCCTGCTTGCGGATTTGTACACCGGCAGGAACGCTGATTCTCCGGCTTTTCACCAATGGACGGAATTCTCCGTTCGTATAGATACTCGCATGGTCAAAGTCGTACATCAGATTATATGGCAGGAACTCCTGTTGTTCCCTGGTAGTCTTCTGGTCGGCAAGAATACCTAACAAAAGGTCATTGCCAAAAGCAGCCCATGGGTTGTCTTTAGTCATCTCATGCACCATGTCCCGATAGGATGGGGTATAGTCTTCCCGTTTACCGTATTCCACTTTTCCCCGAATGCTCTGTTCAATAATATCCCGAGCCTTCGTGGTACAATTATGATAGAAATAATTGTATCGGTAGATACGGTTCTCATCCTGCATATTCACAGCAAGTGCCTGTTGGAGGATGAACTTTTCCTCATCTGTCAGGTTGAGCACCTGTTCTGTCACCATACTGCCGAAACGGCGATACTCCTCTTGAAAGAGCCTGTATGGATAGGCTCCTAATTCATAATCAGTTATACCGAATACAAACCGAAGGGTGAAAAAAGGCTTTCGGAAGTCGAAAACTCCATAGTTGAAGGCGATATCGAGTCCTCCTTTCCGCATATCATGGTAACGGATGGCGGTATGCCCGTACAGACTGTATATCTCATCGTGTGGCTGACAGGTGAGCAGGCTAATCTCCACGGAGTCCATCCGTAATGAGTCAGATTGCGCTGCTACGGGTGTAGAAGAAAGAAATAGGAGACCAAGACAGCCACCTTTCAGAGCATTAAAAATCTTTTTTAAATGTTTCACGATGCAAAATTAACCTATATTTTCCACTTAACGTTCGATTATTTCGTTTTTTTTCAATAATTTTGCAACCCGAAATCGAATGATTAAATTAAACAGTTCATGAAGAGATTCCTTTTAGGTAGCATTTTACTGTGCTTTGGCACCATGTCAATGGTAGCCCAGAGTGGTACGAAATCGCCATATAGCCAATATGGACTTGGCATTCTTTCCGATCAGTCGCAAGGTTTTAACCGGGGAATGAGTGGCTTGTTTCAAGGGCTTCGTAGTGGTAATAAAGTAAATATGCAGAACCCTGCCTCTTACTCCGCTGTCGACTCCTTGAGTATGATTGTTGATTTAGGTGTGTCAGGACAAATTACTAATTTCAAAGAAGGTGAGGCTAGTGTGAATGCTAAGACGGCGAACTTTGAATATATTACGGCCTTATTTCGTGTTTTCCCGAAGTTTGGTGTCAGCATAGGATTAGTTCCTTACACGAATATAGGTTATTCCTATTCCACGACACAGCATATTGGTACTTCTTCCACAACCTCTACGATGTCTTATGAGGGAGAAGGCGGACTTCGTCAGGCTTATTTAGGTCTCGGCTATGAGCTTTTCAAAGGATTCTCTATAGGTGCTAACGTTTCTTATTTCTGGGGAGACTATGAACGGACAATTACTGTGTTGAACAGTGAGTCATACGTAAATACACTTTCTAAGAGCTATAAGGCTGATTTCAGTAGTTATAAGCTCGACTTCGGTGCACAATATCAGCGGCAGTTGTCTAAGAATGACTTATTGACTATTGGTGCCACTTTCGGATTGGGACATAAACTTGGGGCTGACCCGACATTGTCTGTGATGAACTTAGACACTCAGACAGGCGTTACCAGCCTTTCTGTTGATACCGTATATAATGGTCTGTCAATACCTATGACCATAGGTGGTGGTATTGCTTATACAAGAAACAAATCGTTGACTGTTGGTGCTGACTATCAGTTGATGCGCTGGGGGGCAGAATCTTTCCCGGTAGTCAATGAGAATACGAATGATTACGAGTTAGTGAGTGACTATTATAAGGACCGTCATAAGGTGACCGTTGGTGCTGACTGGATTCCTAATCCCAATCCACTTGCCCGTGGATTCTTCAAACGTATCCACTATCGTATTGGTGCGTCATATGCTACACCTTATTATAAAATAAATGGGCAGGATGGTCCTAAGGAGATAACCTTAAGTGCAGGATTTGGTATCCCATTGGTCAACTCTTGGAACAATCGCTCTGTGCTTAATGTCAGTTTCCAGTGGGTCAACCAGTCTGCAAAGAACTTAGTAACGGAAAATACTTTCCGTATCACGTTAGGGTTGACCTTCAATGAACGCTGGTTTGCTAAATGGAAAGTCGATTAAGTATTCTCCCTGCCTTCTTGGTGTTTGTGCTGCTTGTCTCGTGTGAACAGCCAAGGGAACATACAGCTCCAGCCATTCATGAACGTGACTCCGTGTCGATGATGACGACTTACGGAGTCAATACCTTAATATCTGATTCTGGTGTTATCAAATACCGTATCGTGACAGAACGATGGGATGTGAATACAATAAAACAGCCTTCACGCTGGACCTTTGAGCGTGGTGTCTTTCTGGAGCAATTTGATGAGAAATTCCATATTGAGGGATATATCTTTGCTGACACCGCATGGTACTATGACCAATTGAAACTATGGGAATTGCGTGGCAGAGTTCGTATCCGAAATGTGAATGGTTTGGTGTTCCGGAGTGAGGAGCTGTTTTGGGACGGGCTTAAGCATGAGTTCTATTCCCATAAATATTCCCGTGTCGTTACTCCAGAGCGTGAACTGGAGGGAACTTTCTTCCGTAGTGATGAGCATATGCGGTATTATGAGGTAACCAATAGTGTAGGCTCCTTCCAGTCAGAAGACTTGGAGCCGGAACAGGACGAACCGGCACAGGACCAGAAGAATACTCCCGCTGATACGGTAAGCCAGGAGAAATCTATCCGTCCGGCAGCCGTCCGGCATAAAGCAACTACAAAACCTGTACAGCCATGACAAATCTTGTTATAGGACTTATCATCACCATGATTTTTTCTGCCTTTTTCTCTGGTATGGAGATTGCTTTCGTATCGAGTAACAGACTTCGGGCAGAGATGGATCGGGAGAAGAATGGCTGGACACAGCGTGCAATCGCCTATTTTTATCAGCATCCTAACAATTTTGTGAGTACAATGCTGGTGGGAAATAATATTGCATTGGTAGTGTATGGTATTTTATTCGCCCGTATCTTTGACGCAACACTTTTCTACAACTTAAGTGATGGACTTCGAGTTACTGCTGATACATTACTGTCCACCGTCGTTGTACTCTTTACGGGTGAGTTCTTGCCAAAGACTATTTTCAAGGCAAGCCCTAATTCTATGCTGAATATTTTCGCAATTCCCGCCTTTGTGTGTTATATTCTGCTTTATCCAATCTCCCGTTTCGCAACCATGCTCTCCCGTGGCTTGTTGCGGCTGTTCGGGGTGAAGATACCTAAAGAGGAGCAAGACAAAGAATTCTCAAAGGTTGACCTTGACTACCTCGTGCAGTCGAGTATTGATAATGCAGAGAACGAGGATGAGATAGAGGATGAGGTGAAGATATTCCATAATGCACTCGATTTCTCCGAGACGAAGGTAAGAGACTGTATGGTGCCTCGAACGGAGATAGAAGCCGTGGATATTGAAGATTGTACGATGGAGCAGTTGCAGAATCGCTTTGTGGAAAGTGGTCATTCTAAAATGGTGGTCTATCGTGATGACATAGACCATATTATCGGTTATATCCATTCTTCAGACCTTTTTCGGATCAGCTCAACAGCCAGCAGCAAGCTATTAAATGACAATAGCCAACTGGTCCGTGAGATGCCTTATGTTCCTGAGACAATGGCAGCGAGCAAGTTGATGCAGACATTCTTGCAGCAGAAAAAGTCACTTGCCGTGGTGATTGATGAGTTTGGTGGTACCAGCGGACTCGTATCCCTGGAGGATATCGTGGAGGAAATATTCGGTGATATAGAGGATGAGCATGACAATACAAAATATGTCGCCAGGGAGTTGGGAGATGGTGAGTATATGCTTTCTGCTCGTCTTGAGATAGAGAAAGTCAATGAGATGTTTGGACTTGATTTGCCAGATAGCGATGACTATATGACGGTAGGTGGGCTGATTCTTCATGAATATCAGAGTTTTCCCAAGCTAAACGAAGTTGTTAAGATAGGGCATTTTGAGTTCAAGATTATCAAAAATACAATGACAAAAATCGAGTTAGTACGACTAAAAGTGGTGGATTAAGGTATTTTTTTCGTTTTATCTTTCGCCGTTTGATTTAATTTTTGTAATTTTGTCGGCTGAATTTGAAATTAGAGCAATTCCCGTCTAAAGGGAAAGGGGCGTAAGCCCAAAAGTAAGGAATAAACATTAAAATAAAAGCATAAAATGGCAGCAATTGGAAAAATTAGAAGCTGGGGTCCCGTTCTCGCAACAGTGATCGGTCTCGCCCTGTTTGCATTCATTGCCGAGGAGATGTTCCGCTCTTGTGAAGCTACAAGTAACGAGAAGCGTCAGCAGGTCGGCGAAGTGTTAGGTAAGAAAATCTCTGTACAGGATTTTCAGTCATTGGTTGACGAGTATCAGTCAGTGATTAAAATGACTCAAGGTCGTGACAACCTCACTGAAGAGGAGTTGAATCAGGTAAAAGATCAGGTATGGCAGCAGTATGTCAACAATACCATTTTGGAGGCAGAGGCAAAGAAGCTTGGTCTTACCGTTACTGATGAAGAGCTCCAGAGCATCCTGAAAGCTGGAACCAATCCCATGCTGATGCAGACTCCATTTGTTAATCAGCAGACTGGACGTTTCGATGTGACACAACTCACCAAGTTCCTCGCTGATTATAAGAAGATGCAGGAACAGCCACAGCAGGCACAGGTTGCAGAGCAGTACAAACAGATTTACGATTACTGGAAGTTCATTGAGAAGCAGCTTCGTCAGAATACATTGGGCATGAAGTACCAGACTTTGCTCTCACAATGTCTGATTTCCAACCCTGTATCTGCAAAGATGGCTTTCGAAGCTGAGAATCAGGAAAGTGACATCCAGCTGGCAACCCTTCCATACTCTGCTATCAAGGATAGCGATGTTGAAGTTAGTGAGTCTGACTTGAAGGCAAAATATGATTCAGAGAAGGAGATGTTCAAGCAATACTTCGAGAGCCGTGATATCAAGTATGTTGACTTCCAGGTTGTTGCTTCAGCAGCTGATCGTGCAGCTTTGATGAAGAGCATCAATGACGCACGACAGAAACTGGAGAGTGGAGCCGCACCAGCAGAGGTTGTTCGTAAGGCTCAGTCACAGGTTGCTTATACAGGTATTGCCGCTACCAAGCGTGCTTTCGCTCCTGATATCGCTACTAAGCTTGACTCCATGCAGGTAGGACAGGTTAGTGCTCCTTTCGAGACTGCCTATGATAATACGATTAATGTTGTTAAACTCATCAATAAAGTACAGGCACCAGACTCTATCGAGTATCGTCAGATTCAGGTAGGTGGTGCAACTGCTGAAGCGGCTCATAAGACAGCTGACAGTATTTTCACCGCATTGAAGGGTGGTGCTGACTTTGAGGCACTTGTCAAGAAATATGGTCAGGATGGAACAAAGCAGTGGCTGACTTCTTCCATGTATGAGAATGCACCTTCTATTGATGCGGATTCAAAGGCTTATTTGACTGCTTTAACGACATTGGCACCTAATGAGTTGAAGAATGTTGAGTTTACACAGGGTAATATCATCGTACAGGTAACCAACCGCAAGGCAATGGTTACAAAGTATGATGCTGCTGTTATCAAGCATACCATTGACTTCTCAAAAGACACCTATTCACAGGCTTATAACAAGTTCAGCCAGTATGTCAGTGAGAACAAGACATTGGAAGGTCTTGAGAAGAATGCACAGAAGTTTGGTTACAAAGTACAGGAGCGTAAGGACCTCATGAACTCAGAGCATAATGTAGCAGGTATTCGTTCTACCCGTGATGCTATGAAGTGGATCTTTGATGCGAAAGCTGGTGAGGTTTCTCCTCTTTATGAGTGTGGCAACAATGACCACTTGATGGTTATCGCGCTTACAAAAGTAAACAAGGAAGGATACCGTGATCTTGCCAGTGTTGAGGATCAGGTGAAACAGGAAGTGATCCGTGACAAGAAGTTTGCCAAGGCAGCAGAGATGCTGAAAGGTGTTAACAGTCTTGATGCTGCCAAGCAGAAGGGTGCTGTTATTGACAGCGTTCGTCAGATCACGTTCTCTGCTCCTGTCTTCGTTCAGGCTACTGGTACCAGCGAGCCAGCTCTGAGTGGTGCTGTCGCTGCAGCCAAGGCTGGACAGTTCAGTGCAGCTCCCATTAAGGGTAATGGTGGTGCTTTCCTCTTCAAGGTACTTGCTAAGAAACAGCGTGAAGGAGCTAAGTTTGATGCAAAGACCCAGCAGGAGCAGTTGAAGCAGCGTGCTCTTCAGGCCGCCGGCCGTTTCATGAATGAGCTTTATTTGAAGGCTAATGTGGTGGATAACCGCTACCTGTTCTTCTAAGGTATTATATATAATTAAGGTGTAAGAAAATCGGGCAAATGCTTTGTGCTTTGCCCGATTTTTCGTATCTTTGCACGCAATTTCGAAATAATATAAATCATTGCAATGAATATATCTTATAAATGGTTGAAGGAGTACGTGGACTTTGACCTCACACCACAGCAGGTGTGTGATGCTTTGACATCAACAGGTCTGGAAGTTGACGCACTTGAGGAAGTACAAAGTATTAAGGGTGGACTGAAAGGTTTGTATGTGGGTAAGGTGCTGACATGTGAGATGCACCCGAACTCTGACCATCTTCATGTGACGACTGTTGACTTAGGTAAAGGAGAACCCTCACAGATTGTCTGTGGTGCTCCTAATGTAGCTGCTGGCCAGAAGGTTATTGTTGCTGACTTAGGCTGTGTGCTGTATGACGGTGACAAGGAGTTCGTTATCAAGAAATCCAAGCTGCGTGGCGTGGATTCCTGTGGTATGATATGTGCAGAGGATGAGATCGGTATTGGTACCGACCACTCTGGTATCATCGTATTGCCTGAGGATGCTCCCATAGGTCAGCCTGCCGCAGAATATTATCATTTGGAGAGTGACTGGCTCATCGAGGTGGATATCACGGCAAACCGTGCAGACGCACTGAGTCACTGGGGTGTTGCCCGTGACCTCTATGCCTGGTTGAAGCAGAATGGTTATCAGACTGCCACTCATAAGCCGTCAGTTGCAGACTTCAAAGTAGATAATAACGACCTGCCTATTGAGGTGAAGATTGAGAATACAGAGGCATGTAAGCGTTATGCTTGTGTGAGCATCACCGACTGTGACGTGAAAGAGAGTCCTGAGTGGTTGAAGAATAAGTTGACGACCATCGGACTGCGTCCTATTAATAATATTGTGGACATCACCAACTATGTGATGATGGCACTCGGTCAGCCCCTGCATTGTTTTGACGCAGACATGGTGAAGGGTCATCAGATTGTAGTGAAGACCATGCCGGAAGGAACCCCTTTCCAGACCTTGGATGGTGTGGAGCATAAACTCTCTGACCGCGACCTTGCCATCTGCAATGCTGAGGAACCGATGTGTATCGCTGGTGTATTCGGTGGAAAGGGTAGTGGAACATATGAGACGACGAAGAATGTTGTTTTGGAGAGTGCCTATTTCCATCCCACATGGATTCGCAAGTCGGCACGCCGTCATGGACTCTCTACCGACGCCTCCTTCCGTTTTGAGCGTGGCATCGACCCCAACGGCACTATCGAGGCATTGAAATATGCTGCTATCCTCTGTCAGCAGTTGGCTGGCGGTAAGGTCTCTATGGATATCAAGGATGTCTATCCAGAGAAGATAGAAGATCCTATAGTGGATCTGAAATATGACTATGTTCATAACTTGATAGGTAAGGAGATTGGTGTGGAGAACATCAAGAATATCTGTCATTCTTTGGAGATGAAAGTCCTTGAGGAGACTTCCGAAGGACTTAAATTACAAGTTCCTGCCTATCGTGTGGATGTTCAGCGTCCATGCGATGTAGTAGAGGACATTCTTCGTATCTACGGATATAATAATGTGGAGATTCCCACTCAGTTGAAGTCATCATTGGTTATCAAGGGTGAGGAAGACCAGAAACATAAGCTTGCCAATCTCGTCTCAGAGCAGTTGGTAGGTGAGGGCTTTAATGAGATATTGAACAACTCGTTGACCAAAGGAGCTTATTACGGTGAGAATGAAACCCTCGTCCGTGTCATGAATCCCTTGTCTACCGACCTGAACGTGATGCGTCAGACCCTGCTTTATGGTGGTCTGGAGAGCATCGAGCATAATGTCAAGCGTAAGAATGGCAACTGTCGTTTCTTTGAGTTTGGCAACGTTTATTTCTTCTCACCCGAGAATCAGAGTGACGAGAACCCGATGAATGCCTATAAGGAGGAATATCACCTCGGGTTGTGGCTGACGGGTAAGCGTGTGGAAGGCTCTTGGGCTCATGCCAACGAGGACAGCTCTTTTGCTGAGTTGAGTGCCTATGTAGAGAATATTCTTGCCCGTATCGGTGTGCAACAGGGTATGCTGGTACGTAAGAAGTCTGATAACACTATTTTCTCAGCAGGTCTTGCTATCGAGAACCGTGGTGGTAAGAAAATGCTGGAGATGGGTGTGCTTGCCAAAAAGGTGCTGAAGAGTGCTGATATCGACTCACCGGTTTATTACTGTGAGATGAACTGGACGGCACTGATGAAGCTCATCCGTAACCAGAAGGTCCTCTATACAGAGATTGCCAAGTACCCAGCTGTGAGTCGTGACCTCGCCCTGCTCATTGACCAGAGTGTGGAGTTCTCACAGATTGAGGAGATAGCTCGTCAGACAGAGAAGAAGCTGTTGAAGAAAGTCGAGCTTTTCGATGTCTATGAGGGTAAGAATCTGCCGGCAGGCAAGAAGAGCTATGCCGTGAACTTCATTCTGCAGGATGCAGAGAAGACCATGGGTGACAAACAGATTGACGCTATCATGCAGAAACTCATTAATAATCTCAAGCAGAAGCTCGGTGCTGAGCTCCGCTAACTATGAACTATGAATTATTAATTATGAATTAAATACAATGGGAAGAGCATTTGAATATCGTAAAGCTACCAAGCTGAAAAGATGGGGCCACATGGCCAAGACATTTACCAAGATCGGTAAGCAGATTGCCATAGCCGTAAAGGCGGGTGGTCCAGAACCAGAGAACAACCCGACGCTGCGTGCTATTATTGCCAATGCTAAGCGTGAGAACATGCCGAAAGACAATATCGAGCGTGCCATCAAGAACGCCATGGGTAAGGATCAGAGTGATTATAAGGAGGTGACATACGAGGGATATGGTCCTCATGGTATTGCCATTTTTGTTGACACATTGACTGACAACACGACCCGTACCGTTGGTGACGTGCGTTCCGTGTTCAATAAATTCAATGGTAACTTAGGTACCCAGGGCTCCCTGTCGTTCCTGTTCGACCATAAGGCTGTGTTCACCTTTAAAAAGAAGGATGGACTGGATATGGATGAGATGATTCTCGACCTGATTGACTATGGGGTAGAGGATGAGTATGACGAGGACGAGGAGGAGAACAGCATCACCATCTATGGTGATCCCCAGTCGTTCGGTGCTATCCAGAAGCATCTGGAGGAGAATGGCTTCGAGGTGACCGGTGCCGAGTTCACCCGTATTCCTAACGACCTGAAGGATGTGACTCCCGAGGAGCGTGAGACCATCGACAAGATGGTTGAGAAACTGGAGGACTTCGACGATGTTCAGACGGTTTACACGAATATGAAACCTGAGGCTGTTGAAGAGTAATGGCAACAAAGCATATCATGTATGAGACACATGGCACGTGCTCGAAGATGATTGACGTGACGTGTGACGAGAACGATGTCATCCAGCAGGTGTTCTTTCTTGGAGGTTGCAACGGCAACCTGCAGGGCATCAGTCAACTGGTACGAGGTCAGAAGATTGATGATGTTATCTCGAAAGTCAACGGTATCCGTTGCGGTACGAAGAACACCAGTTGTCCTGACCAGTTGTGCAGGGCTTTGGAGGAACTGAAGAAACAACCGTTAGAAGCTTAGTGCTTCTAACGGTAATCTTTTTCATGGAAGGTCGCCTCAAAAAGTTTTTTCCCCTTATCCTTAGATGAATAGTAGATATAGCGGAAGTTATAGCCGGCATCCTTATATGGCTTCATCGCTGTAGCGTTCTTCAACTGTTGCAGCATGTCTTCCCTGGGGTTGTTCCTGCTGATAACAGCTGGGTCATCAACGACACCGCTCAACGTGTAAGAGTAGGTCAGTGTATGTGTTGCCACATCGAAACTCATGCTGTCCACAGTGACACCCTTGGCTATCGGGGCAGGACAGTGTTTCTCCGAATATTCCTTAGCCTCTCGTGCACAACGCTGTTCCAGTGTCTCCTGACATGATGTTATCAACAGTGCGCTGACGATGATGAATAAACACTTTCTCATATCATTTATTGGTTGTTTGTTTTTAATTTCTGCAAAATTACTAAAATAAAATTGGATAGATAGACAGGTATCTCATTTTTTTTTCGTAATTTTGCATTTGATTGTACATATACGAACACATGGAGCATATAAGAAACTTCTGTATTATAGCACATATAGACCATGGAAAGTCAACGCTGGCTGACCGTATGCTTGAATATACCAAGACTATTCAGGTGACTGAGGGTCAGATGCTTGACGACATGGATCTGGAGAAAGAGCGTGGCATCACGATTAAGAGTCATGCCATTCAGATGGAGTATATGTACAAAGGTGAGAAATATATTCTGAACCTGATTGACACTCCGGGACACGTAGACTTCTCCTATGAGGTGAGCCGTTCTATCGCAGCCTGTGAGGGTGCCCTGCTGGTGGTGGATGCCACACAGGGAGTACAGGCTCAGACCATCTCTAACCTTTATCTCGCCATTGATCATGATCTGGAGATTATTCCTGTCATCAATAAGATTGACATGCCCAGTGCCATGCCCGACGAAGTGGAGGACGAAATCGTCGACCTGATCGGCTGTGACCCAGAGGACATCATCCGTGCCAGTGGTAAGACTGGGGAGGGTGTGGAACAGATCCTCGATGCCGTCGTGGAGCGCATCCCCCATCCGGTGGGTGATGCTGAAGCTCCCTTGCAGGCTTTGATTTTCGACTCTGTGTTCAACTCTTTCCGTGGTATTATCGCCTACTTCAAGATTGTGAACGGCACCATCCATAAGGGTGAGAAGGTGAAGTTCTTCAATACGGGCATGGAGTATGATGCCGACGAAGTGGGTGTTCTCAAGATGGATATGATTCCCCGGCAAGAGTTGCGTACCGGTGATGTGGGGTATATCATCAGTGGTATCAAGAATTCCAAGGAGGTGAAGGTTGGTGATACGATCACTACAGTCGCCCGTCCTTGCGACAAGGCAATCGAGGGCTTCCAGGAAGTGAAACCCATGGTGTTTGCCGGTGTCTATCCGATTGACCCTACCGACTATGAAAACCTGCGTGCGTCGTTGGAGAAACTGCAACTCAATGATGCCTCACTAACCTTTACCCCAGAGACCTCCGTGGCGTTAGGATTCGGATTCCGTTGCGGTTTCCTCGGTCTCCTTCACATGGAAATTGTGCAGGAGCGTCTCGACCGTGAGTTCGATATGGACGTGATAACCACCGTCCCTAACGTTACCTATATGTGTTACGACAAGCAGGGTGGGGTGAAAGAGGTGCATAATCCTTCAGGACTTCCTGACCTGACGTTGATCGACCATATCGAGGAACCGTATATCAAGGCGAGTATCATCACCGCCGCTGACTATATCGGTCCCATCATGACACTCTGTCTTGACAAGCGCGGCGAACTCATTGACCAGCAGTATGTCAGTGGTAACCGTGTGGAACTGCGTTTCATGCTGCCGCTGGGTGAGATAGTGATTGACTTCTACGACAAGCTGAAGTCTATCTCCAAAGGCTATGCGTCGTTCGACTATCATGTCGACTGCTTCCGCCCCTCCAAGTTGGCGAAGCTCGACATCCTGCTGAATGGCGAGTCGGTGGATGCCCTCTCTACGTTGACGCATCAGGACAATGCCGTGACATTCGGCAGGAGAATGTGTGAGAAGCTCAAGGAACTGATACCACGTCAGCAGTTCGACATTGCTATTCAGGCAGCCATCGGTGCGAAGATCATCGCCCGTGAGACGGTGAAGCAGGTGCGAAAGGACGTGACGGCAAAGTGCTATGGCGGTGATGTGAGCCGTAAACGCAAACTGCTTGAGAAACAAAAGCGGGGCAAGAAGCGCATGAAGCAGATTGGTAATGTGGAAGTGCCGCAGAAAGCTTTCCTCGCCGTATTGAAGTTAGACTAAAAACAAACAACTAAGACAAACTGAAAATCCATACGAACATGACAACATTAGGACTGACACCACGTGACGTGGCACGTGAACTTGCAAGACGTTACAGTACGATGACTCACGACGAGTTGGACGTGCTTGAGAGTATTCTTGTGCCAATGAAATACCAGAAGGGTGAGCTCATCCTGAAGGAGGGTGATATATGCCGTAGCATCTATTGGGTCGTGAAAGGCTTGGTACGCCAGTTCTATTTTAAGAATGGTAAGGAGCTCACCGAGTATATGGCGACAGAGAACTCCATCTGTATGTGTATCGAGAGCCTCTTTAAGGAAGAGCCTACCCATTTGCAGATGATGGCATTGGAGCCTACGATTATCTACGCCTTGCCGAAAGCAGCGTTGGAGCGTGAGGCTATCAAGAATGTCAATATCCAGATGCTCTATCGTAAGATATTGGAAGAGTCACTTATCTTCTCACAGATACATGCCGATATGCTCCGCTTCGAGTCAGCTCAGGACCGTTATGCCAAACTCGTAAAACGGAGTCCGCAGCTCGTGCTCCGTGCTCCATTGGTGTATATCGCCAGTTATCTGCAGATGACTCCTGAGACATTGAGCCGTGTGCGTACCTCTGCCTTGCTGGAGGATAAGGATTAACAACAATAACGAGGAAGCGACAATGCTTCCTCGTTCTGTCTTAGCCTGAAATACGTTGACTCCTGCCAAGCCTCTTAAGAGTTAAAAAGAGTTATGAGAAAAGGTCAACGTTTTGCACGCGCTTTCAAGCGTGC
>CACYPF010000027.1 GCA_902776195.1 uncultured Prevotellaceae bacterium
CAGGATGTGACAAGAAGAGTCAGAAAGAGTCAGGATGTTCATAGTAATCCTTTCCAATTGTTATATCTTTGCAAACGTCAAAAGGGAAGTCCCGACACCAAAAAGCGTTCTTTGACATCATGTGACCCCGTCGAGTCATCGACGAAATCGTTTTGCCAAGTGGATCATTCGGTCATCGACGAAGTCGCTTGCCAGAGCAAGAACAGTCCCCGATTTTCATTGTGGATCATTCAGAACCGTCCCCGAGTTTCCTCAACCAGTACATCGTCTCTTTCTCCATATTCTCTTGATTTATGTTTTAGGTTTAAATAATTCTGGGGCGTAAGGCGCAATGCCCCACGCCCCAGATGGGTTTAATAATCTCTATTTGGAACTTACCCTTATGTTTTCAGGGGTAAGACCACTTGAGTGATTATCCTAAGATGTCGTCAAGACCCTCGTCGGACTTATACTCCGTGCCAGGATTCTCACCGCCTTCCTCGCCGGGGATTGATCCTGCAAGGAGATAATCCTGAAGATTCAACTCAACGACATCCTCCTTTGGCATCACATAAAATTTCTTTTGCATATTACTTTATCTTTTTATAGGCAGGGAGGGACGAATATCCCTACCCTGCGCAGATTTACTTTAAATACTGTAACCGATAGGATTATTTAGCAATGTACTTCTTGCCGTTCATGATATAGAGTTGACCCTTCCGTGGAGCGCTGATGCGGACACCCTGGAGGTTGTACATCACACCGTCCTTGGCAGCAGCCTTGGTCTCAGTCTTCACTCCGTAAATAGCCGTAGCCTCAGACTCACTCATCCAAATCACACGTGCGGGAGCAGAATAGTCACCGAAGTGGCGCATGAACATGTAGTACCAGTTCAAGCCAATCTTACCACTCTCAGAAGAGACGAGCAACTTCACTACGTCAACACCCTTGTAGTTGGCAGGATTGCTGATAGAGTAGATGGCATAAGGAGCATAAGCCAGATCGTGGTCAACACCGCCAGCTCCCCAAACATTGTAGTTGGCTAGGTCGGTACCGTCCCAGAGAATCTGAGTTGTGATGACATCGGGGTTAGCATCAGCGGTAGTATGCTTCTTGAATGCACGATCTTCACCATAGCTAGGCAGAGTAGCCCAAACAGAGTTGTGGGAGAGTGCAGCATCCTCGTATGCAATCTCGATATCCTTGTCAGCAAACGAACCGCTGATGGCCTCAGCCTTGATGATGATAGTCTTCGTATTGGACGCCTCTATCTCGTAGTTACCATTAAACACCTGAAGGGGAACCATGTAGACGAGCGACTCACCTTTACCCTCAGTACCGCCGTGCTCATTCTCGTCACCGTATGAACCATAGAGAGTCAGTTTAACCCTAGCTTCACCGACTTGCTGATAGCGTGGGATAATCATACCGTTTGTAACAGTGTAAGGATTCAGAGGATCCGGACCCTTCTCTACTAGGAACGAACCGAGGTCATAACGTCCCCAGGCAATATTGGTAGAACCGTTTTGATATACCAGGAAACTGGTAGAGGTGGTCGGAGTTTCAGCAGCGAACTCAACCAGATAGATATCGAAATCACCGTCAGTCTTCAGACCCTTAACAGCGTCTTCAAACTGAGCCTTCAGGTTAGCGTTAGTAACCGTCAGGGCGATGAAACGATCGGTTGAATATGTAGAGCTAGAATTGAAAGCAGCCTTTGCGAACGGGTTCACATAGTAGTCGGGAACGGTAGCGCAGGTATACTTCAGGGCATACTTAGAAGAACCGTCATCTGTGATTGCGAAAGCACCAGTAGCGACAGCAGCCTCTGCCAGAAGACCCTCGAAGGTGATGGTCGTGATTTTCGTAGTATTTGCGAAGGCACCGGTAGCGATACCACCCTGGCCGATAGTACCCTTGAAGGTGACAGCAGTCAGACCTGTGTAAGTTGCTCCCTTGATGATGGCAGCATTCAGACCATTAGAAGCAATAGCACCCGTGAAGGTCAGTTCACGAATGTTAGTTGCAGGAATGATAGCTCCGGCTTCAAACACACCACCCAGAGACTTCAGTTCGCCGATCTTAATGACAGGCCATACAAAATTACTGATTGAACTACCATTGGTGATTACGCTCATGTCGAATACATCGGCGGGGATGATATTGTTAGTTATATTGTTGGCATTCAGGTACTCACCTGTTCCCTGAGCCAGACTCAGTGTAGCACCGCTAACATCAGCCCATTTGAACGCTCCGGCTTCAAACACTGCGTCATCAGCCTTTATTGTACCGATCTTCACACTTTTCAACTTATCGCCGAAAGCTGCAGCACCGATTGCCTTGGCTGTAATGATGCTGGCAATCTCCACAGAAGCCAGATTGTTACAGCCTTTGAAAGCATCACCAGCGATAGTGTAGTCACCAGACTGGTTGTCAGTGATGTCACCAATCTTCACGCCCTTAATACCTTTGTCTCCGTTATAGCAGGCTTCAAAGGCCTCTGCCATAATCTGACCGGTAGATCCGAAGGTCATTCCAGAGAGGTCGAGGATGCCATCCAGCTTGTCGCAGAAAGCGAAAGCTTTCTTGCTGATGATACCAGTCAGAGTACCTGTCAACGTCAGGCTCTTCAGAGGAGAAGCGTCAATAGCATCTTTACCATAGAGGTTTGACGCAGCATTGCCGGAGAAGCCAGAGTAGTCATAAGTGTAAGGCTCACCAGTGGTTACAGTCACAGTACCACCACCGAGGTACACGATGCTGCTGACGTTGATACTCAGGTTTTCGATGCTGGAACCCTTCAGGGCAGCAGCGTCAACATACTGAAGTTTGTTGCCGGGGAGAGAAATCTCTGTCAGAGCTTTGCAACCAGAGAATGCCTCGGCGATAACCTCCTGAATCCAACTGTCCTCAAGATTTTTGATTTTGGCAAGAGATGTCAGATTCCTGAAGGCACCATTGATGTGCTTGAACAGCGGGCTTTTGGGAAGTGTCACCTCTGTGATGTAGGTGTTGTTCTGAGTAGAAGACTCAACAAACACCTCATTGGGCAGATAAGCCAGTTTCTCACAGGGAGAGAAGTCGAAGTTTGTAATCTTCGTGGTTGCAAAGGCATGTGTGCCAATGGTCTCCACCTGCGAACCTGTAGCGAAGGTGATACTGGTCATATCAGAGCAACCTTTGAAGCACCCTGCAGGGATGGCTGTCAGAGTAGCAGGAATCTCTACTGAAGTTGCGCCAAGATTCTTCAGAGGAAGATTCGTTTTGCTGATAGAGGTCAGAGTAAGTGTGTACTCCTCTGCACCGTAAGTTGTGGTAATAATACCATTCTCAGGGAAGTATATCTTACCAGATACAACGGGATTCTTACCGTCGCGAACCTCTGTGAGTTCCACGTTGGCAGTGTACTTGTCAGTACCAGTTGCAACAGGAGCAGAGGTCAGAGTGTACTTGTAGTACGTATCCGTCACAGTTGATCCAATGTTCAGATCCTGAGCCGATGCATTGCTGAGACCGAAGAAGCCCAATGCAGCAACAAGCATAAACTTAAAATTCTTTTTCATTTGAGTAAAAATTTTGTTATACAAAAAATAATTAAATAAATATTTGTTCTTACGGATTTCCTATAACTACCGCATAGGCAGTACACAGGCAAGAGGATGATCGTCAGGTGCCAGGCACCTCCCCTCCCATGCTGGCCTCAAAGGCGGACTCCAGCGCGGGAGTTACATTCAGTGAAAATTCTTTTTTGTCCATCATCGTTTTAAATGTTTAAGTTTTAAAATATCGAATTCTAATTTGCTTATTGCAAGGGGCACACGAAAGTGCCAACCGACACTCCCCTTGCCGGTCATTCATTCGCCATTTTAAAAACAGCCAAAATTATGGATACAAAAAAAGACGTGGGAGAAATGTTTCTTTCAGTGCTTATCCCCATCTTCAGGCCTTCGCATTGCCCCTATAGAAGGATAAGCAACTTCAAGCCTGCCCACGTCGTATCTCTATCTATCTCACGCTACGGTACAGCAAACCCTATGCTTATATACACAAATACAGTAAACCCATCAATGGAGTTTACAACTTAATCATATACATATAGGGAAGACAGCCGCAGGCAGATATGATAATCAACCCACGCGGACGTCTCTGTTGCATTACCGCTGTCTATAGTTTCAAAGTTGCGAAGTTTGAAGATGCAGACAGGTAACCGTTCGAAAACGTCCTTTCGAGACTGGTCGTACAACTGACCAGAAGCCTCGATCCATCGATGTTATTGTTCGTGCCCGCCCTCTCGTGGACAGGTTTCGGGTGCAAATTTAAACAATTATTTTAAACTGACAAATAATTTTAAAGAAAAATCACACTTAAAGGCAAAAAAACTTGATATTCCCCTACTTTGTCGGAAGAATAGCCCCGAAGAAAAAAGAAGCCCCGGACGGTCTGTCCAGGGGCTTCTTATATAATATAATAAGGTATATTATCCTAACTTACCGTCAGAACCAAGTACCTCCTTGATCTTGTGGATGTACATCTTCTTCATGTTCTCACGAGCGGGCTTCAGATACTGACGAGGATCGAAGTGGAGTCGATGTTGATCTTGCAGACAGCACTCTTTGATGCCTTGCGGAGCTGCTCCTCAGGAATACCTACAGCGTCGGGCAGGTTACCACCGTACTTGTTGATCGTGTCAACCTCGTCCTGTGGAACGGAAGAAGAGCCGTGGAGCACGATGGGGAATCCAGGAAGCTTCTTCTCGATCTCAGCCAGCACGTCGAAAGCGAGTGGAGGAGGAACGAGCTTACCGGTCTTCGGGTCACGTGTGCACTGCTCGGGCTTGAACTTATAAGCACCATGAGAAGTACCGATGGAGATAGCAAGAGAGTCGCAACCTGTGCGGGTAGCGAAGTCAATCACCTCCTCAGGCTTGGTGTAGTGGCTTACCTCAGAGGCAACCTCATCCTCAACACCAGCGAGGACACCGAGCTCACACTCTACGGTAACATCATACTTGTGTGCATACTCTACAACCTGACGAGAGATCTTGATGTTCTCCTCGTAAGGCAGTGAAGAACCGTCGTACATCACTGAAGAGAAGCCCATGTCGATACAGTCCTTGCAGAGCTCGAAGCTGTCACCGTGGTCGAGGTGAAGCACGATCTCTGGTTTCTCACAACCCAGCTCCTTAGCATAAGCCACAGCACCCTCAGCCATATAGCGGAGGATAGTAGCGTTAGCGTAGTTACGTGCGCCCTTTGAAACCTGCATGATAACAGGTGACTTTGTCTCTACGGCAGCCTGTACGATAGCCTGCATCTGCTCCATTGTGTTGAAGTTGAAAGCAGGAATAGCATAACCACCAGCTACTGCCTTCTTGAACATCTCGCGGGTATTAACGAGACCCAAATCCTTGTAATTTACCATAATTGAATTTATTTTAAAAATAATATTTATAAATTTTCTCGTGCAAAGGTACGAAAAAGTTCATAGTTCATACTTCACAGTTCATAGTTTTTAAGTCCGTTTGACTGTTTTTTTTCATTGATTAACAAAACACGCCATCAGCAATCCGCAAAATGACAACTGCGTTTTACATTTTCCCCTATCGTGGCATTCCCAACTCTTTCACCTGCCGCTCAAAAGTCTCACGGTTGCCGACGGCACCGTTTTTGATGCGGGCACGGTAGTTATAGACCGTATTGACACTATAGTGCAGGAACTCAGCGATTTTCGAGGAGTCCTCGATGCCCAGACGGATGAGTGCGAAGATACGCAGGTCGGTGGTCAGCCGGTTCTCCTCCTTGGGATGAATCTGTGCCTCGGGCACCAGCAAGGCATTGAAGTCGTCAATGAAATTGGGGAACAGGTGCAGGAATACGGAGTCGAAGTTCTGGTTCAGTTCCTCTATCTCCTGCTCTTTCAGCTCTGTGGACTTCGAGATACGGAAGAGCTCGTCCAGTTCCTTGTTCTTCATCTTCTTATTCACCATCTTCCGGTAGTTGTCGAGTTTGTCGACATACTGCGCACAAAGGGAGAGGAAGCGTCCGATATACTCATCCTTCACGCTGTTCGCCTCCTTCAGTTTAGAGTTCAGGACGGCAAACTGCTCATTGGTTGCCGACAACTGCCCATTCGCCTGCTGCAGCTCATCATTGAGAGCAGCCAGACGGGCATTGGTGTCATGCAGTGAGTTCCGTGCCAAGGCAAGCTGTTTGTTCCGCCTGTGCAGGAAGAAGAGGACACCAATGAGCAGCAGGGCGAGGACACTCACGACCACGACACTGCCGACAAGCACCTGCCGGTTGCGTTCCATCTCCTTCTGGTAGTTATTCTCAATGACCGTCAGAATAGGAGATATCTGCCATGACCTCATGCGGGTGTTAAACCGGTTGTTACTTTCCCATGTGAAACGGATGTATTTATAACTGCGCTCCAACTGACCTTCCCCATTCAGGATCTCCGCTAAAGCCAGTAATGCAGCCTGGTCCATCACCGCATACCTGACATCACTGAGGGCTGACTGAGCCAGCCAATATTTTGCCTCTGAGAGCCGGTTCAGCTGCTGGTAGATGATATAACGATAATAGCTGACAATAGCATATTCACGGGAGTTCTCCCGCACCAGCTTCATCCGCTTGTCGTTAACCTTCAGCGCATCCTCAAACTTCCGCTCTTCAGTGAGCATGACCTCATAGCTCCGCAAATAATCCTCGCTGGCAGGGTTGGCAGTCATGAATACCGAGTCGCGGTACTCATTACGCATCTGTCCGTATTCATCATGAGCAGACTGCAGACGTGTGTAATAGCTCAGTTCACCGCAGACATGCATACAGGCAGTGTAATAGCCGGGCAAGGTCTCTTTGTCCAACTGATGGCTGTCGATGGACCGGAGGATGCCAATAGACTCCGTATACAGTCCCACGGTGGAACACTGGAATGCCTGCCGGACCTTTCCCTGGTAGACGAGTTGCGGATGCCCCAGTTTCCCTGCCTGGTCAATATAATACTGTATATAAGCCAATGCCGAGTCGTTATCATACGCCTTATACAAATCGAAGATACGCATGATATGCTCCAACTTCCTCTCACTCGACCATTCACGGGCATAGGCTTCCTTAGCCTCTTTGATCTTATTCTCATAGGCTGCCACATACTCGGGTGAGCGGCTGATAGCATCATCTATCTGACGATATAAATTCTCCAGATTCCTTTCCACTGCCGATGTCGGCATTACAATTGCCAGCAAAAGGGCGATAAGACCATATCGCATCATGTCCAAATGTCTCTGTTAGGTATTATGACGGCAAAGATACGAAAAAAAGAGAACAACGACTCACTTTCTTCTCTTTTTTTTACGAATCGTCATCTCTTATATCACAAAGAGAGCGCATGCTCCCGCACACACTCTCTTAGCAAAAAGCCCTTTTGCAACTATTAACTAACTACTAATCATTTATAAACCGGAACGGCAACTTTCTGACGATGTTGCCAGATGAATTTCCTATTTTCGCCTCGAACTCACCATCCTCAGCGACCCATTGCTGGAGACGGTCGTCAAAGAAACTCAGCGAGCGTTTGTCCAAGGTCAGCACCACTTCCCTACTCTCGCCCGGTTGCAGGAATACTTTCTGGAAAGCCTTCAGCTCCTTCAAGGGTCGTGGCAGGGTACTCTTCTGGTCTGTCACATATAGCTGGACGGTCTCGGCACCCGCTTTCTTCCCCGTGTTCCTGACAGAGACAGTGAAGGATATCGTCTCATTTCCCTTTACGACCTGCTTGTCAGCCGTCGCCTTTCCTATCTCAAAAGAGGTATAGGAGAGTCCGTGACCAAAAGCGAACATAGGTTTGATACGTTTCATATCCGCCCATCGGTAACCCACGAAGATACCCTCTTTGTATTCCTCGTCAATGATCTGACGGTCAGGACGCCACACACCGGGGAAGGCGTTCAACGCATGGGCACCAGTGTCCTCCAGACGCTGATACCAGGTGTAAGGAAGTTTTCCACTGGGGTTGACATCACCACTGAGCACATCGGCAAGGGCATGTCCCGCCTCGGAGCCGATGAACCATCCCTGCAGGATGGCAGGAACCTGAGCTGCCCACGGCATGGCGACGGCATTACCCGAGATATTGACATACACCACGTTCTTATTGACTTTCACAAGAGCCTCAACCAAAGCGTCCTGTCCGTAGGGCAAGCCATACTCCTTACGGTCGTGTCCCTCACAGTCTTGATAGTCCGCTTTGTTCAGTCCACCGAAGACAACCACATAATCTGCCGACTTCGCTTTCTCGACAGCCTCGGCAATCAGCGCTTCCGGGGTACGCAGGTCATAGAGTGAGCGTCCTACGGTGACACCATTGTAACTCTGAACGGTATCACCCACATAGCCACGGGCATAGTCGACATGCTGGAAACGCTCCCTCATACCGTCCAGCGGCAAGACCTCACGCTGTACTTTCAACGAGGAGGAGCCACCACCCACGGTCATCATCTTGATGGCATTCTCGCCCACCACCAGGATTCGAGCCCCAGCTGGTATAGGCAGAATGTTACGGTCGTTCTTCAGCAGCACGACACCCTCTCCCGCAATCTTACGGGCAGCAGCATAATGTGCCTCGGAGCACATCGAGCCGTAGGGTCTCTGGCGGTTCATATTGGTACGGAACATCAGACGCAGCACCCGGCGCACCTTCTCGTCCAACTCACGGGTCGTATACTTACCCTCCTTAATGAGACGCTTGTAGGCATTGGCGAGATAATAGTTATCATACGCATTGGTGGCACCCATGGTCAGACCGTCCGTCCATGTACCGAACTCCAAGTCAAGACCATTGGTGATTGCCTCCTCTGTAGAGTGCGCTCCACCCCAGTCACTGATGACGACACCGTCGAATCCCCACTCCTGCTTTAATATCTTGTTCAGCAGGATATCATTATGACAATTGTGTTGGTTCTTATAGAGATTATAGGCACCCATGATGCTCCATGCCTTTCCCTCCTTGACAGCAGCCTCGAAAGCTGGCAGATAGATCTCCCGGAGCGCACGGTCATTGACAATCACATTCACCTGATGGCGGTAGTTCTCGTCGTTATTCAGCGCATAATGCTTCACACAGGCTGCGACTCCCTTCGACTGCAGTCCCTGAACATACGGAACCACCATACGGGAGGCAAGCCACGGGTCCTCACCCATATACTCAAAGTTACGACCATTCAACGGGGTGCGGTAGATATTCACACCAGGTCCCAGTATCACATGCTTATTGCGGTACAGTGCCTCCTCACCCAAACTCTCCCCATAGAGACGGGCAAGAGAGGGATTCCATGTGGCGGCAAGACAAGTCAGTGCGGGGAAGGCGACACACGAGTCATTGGTCTGACCAGCCTGTTCCCACTCATCCCACAGCACATCAGGACGCACGCCATGCGGTCCGTCATCCGTCCACAAGTCAGGGAAGCCCAGCCGCTTGACACCTGCCGACGAGAATTTCGACTGCGCATGGATCACGGCAATCTTCTCGTCAAGGGTCATCCGCCTGAGAGCATCCTCTACCCGCTCCTCCATACCCTGCGACTCATCGAGGTAGATGGGCTGTGTCTGGGCTGCCGCTCCTGCGGCAACCCCACACAGCATAAAGGTTAAGGTCAGTATCTTTTTAGTCATTTCTCTTTACTTATTTCTGGAAAACACGGATGTAATCTATCTCCATGGTGCAAGGCAGCGCGCTCTCATCGATACCATAAGTGCCACCCCATGAGCCACCCCATGCGAGGTTGAAGATGACATAGAACGGATCGTCATAGGGCCAGTCGTCACGTCCCAGTCCCTTGTTGTCGTAGCTCAGCTGCACCTGACCATCCACATAAGTAGTAATATTGTCATGTGTCCACAGGATGGCATAGGTATGGAAGTCATCCTCCGCACCCTCCAGGTACATCTCATGAGTCACCTGCGTACCATTGGAGTGGACATGGGCATTGGCATGCAGACTGCTCGACACATAGTTGGCATGACCGCCTACCTCTTCCATGATATCAATCTCACCATCAGCGGGCCAGCTCTTGAAGTTGACAGGCATCATCCAGAATGCAGGCCATGTGCCCTTACCCTTCGGCAGTTTGATACTTGCCTCGATATAGCCATAGGTCCAACCCTCCGTGACTTTGGCATAGACACGACCGGAGTAAATCTTGCCATCCTCCTTCAGACAGGTGATGCGGAGTTTGCCATCCTTGATCTCGGTGACCTTCGCTCCTGCTGGAGTCAGGTGATTGACATAGTTCTGCAACTCATCATTCACCCATCCGGCATTCTGCACCTCATGTTTCCAGTTATCAGGATTCAACTCGGTACCATCCTCAAACTCATCGTTCCACACCAGCTCATAACCCTCTGGTGCAGAATAGGCGTTCTTGGATGCTTCCTGCTTAACTGAGATATACTTACGTGCCGTACCAGACATGATGACCACAGAGCCCTCCAAGGCTTTTGCCGTGCCGTTCTCTGGTACCGTCACAGTGACGGTACCAGACTGAGCAGCAGTATTCTCTGCTGCTACCTTGATCCATTCCTCATTAGAGTAGGCGTTCCATTCCTTACCACTGGTCTGCACCTGCAGGGTATATGTTCCACCTGCGTCAGAGACCGAGATATTCTCCTGATTCACAGTGATGGTGGCATTAGGTGCTGCCTCCCCGGGATAACTGTAGGTATCCCCGCTACAACTGGCAAACAATCCGCTGCATGCCATGAGTATCGAATATATAAACATTTTCTTCATTGTTCCTAATTTTACTTATAACCTATTACATCTCCTTGAAAATAATCTTACTGATCTTCACTTTCGTGCCAGCAGGAGAGCCGCCGAAGTCGAAGAACATACGAATGGCTGACGCATCCTTTTCTTCTTTCAGGGTAACACCCGTTCTGGTGAAGACGAACGGCTCGCCGGCAGACACATCCACACGCTCCTCAAAGAAGAAGTTCGTGTCACCGGCATCCGTCAGTTTGAAGGTCACCTGCGGACAATCCTGCTCTACCTCCATCTCCAACTGGAAAGCATACTGCTTGCCGGCACTGGCTGTCAGTTTCGTGTCGATATGGAACTGACCCTGCCACTGGCTGCCGCCCAGTCCCTGGGGGAGCGTAATCTCATAGGCATTACCGCTATGTGTAGCCTCTGCAAATGCTATACCCTGCCAGCCGTCATCTGCGAAATAATAGCCAAAGGCATCGAACTTACTGCCATCATCCACTGCTTTCCACAGGTTATCCGAGTCGTCGTAGTTCAGGCTAACGCCAGCAACACCATTCACATTATGTTTCTGGATGATGATCTCGCTCAAACTCAGCTCAAAGCCTACGGGAGCACCACCTAAGTCGATAAACAGCTTAGCCGTCTGGAACCCGGTATCCTCACCGTTCTTCTGAGCTTTCACACCGACGAACTCCACATATTGTTCACCAGCCACGAGTGACAGACTACCATTATATACTAAGGTGTTTTCATCGTCATTCTCATCGCATACCTTGAAGGTATAGCGTCCCAAGTCAGCACTTGCCTCCATCTTGACACGGATGTCATAGAGCTGACCTGCCTCGATATTAACAGAAGCATTGTGGATAGAGCACTGTCCCTGCCACTCAGAGCCACCATTCTCCGTTGCTACTATGGTATATACCCCATTGTTGTAAGAGAACTGAGGATCACCGATCTGGCTCCAACCGCCATCAGCCCACCAGAACTGCATCGTTCCAATCTTATTGAAGTCCGCACCGAGGTTATCTGCCGAGTTGACATCCACCCAAGTTACTGCGCCTGGGGTGTCAGGACCATCTGTCGGCAGGATAGTACCATCATCGTCGGCATGGTTCTTCAGCACGATGTTACGCACATTGACCGTAGTATTCTCCTGACAGCCACCGAAGTCGAGTACGAGCATCACCTTGCTCATATCAATACCCGGCATATCACTCTTCCAGAAGATATAGTCCTCACCCGCTTTCAGGTCGATGCGGTCAGTGAAGTAGAACACACCATCGTCACCATCCAGTACCAGTTTCACGGTAGCACCATTCAGGTCCTTGTCACTATTTAAGATAGCGGAGAAGTCGTAGTTGTTGGCGGCGGAGGTCGTCAGGTCGGTATGGAACTTCACCTGTGCCTGCCACTGGTCAGTGGTTGCCTGCGGCAATACGATGGTATAGTCGTTGCCTGCGTCGGTAAACTCAGGATCGGCAATCTGTGTCCATCCCGGTGCATACCAGAACTCCATGGTCGGGGTGATACCTTTCCACATATTATACTGACTATTGGCATCGAAGCCCTCAAACTTCTTCTCACCCTCCTTGCTGGTAAGGATGAAACGCCAGGAGATACCTCCAGCCTCATTCTCATAGACAAGTACCATCTTCGAGGCTGTCAGTGTCTCGATGCGGAAACGGGGGTTCTCATACTGTGAGTCAGCAGAGATATAGGGGAAGAAGGTGTTAGGAGCCAACACAAGGTAGTCGACATCCATAACCTGTCCCTCGGCATCTGTCCATGGTCCACGCTTGAATTCGAAAGTACTGGTCTGTACCTGGTTGGGCATATCGAAGTCGGCGGTAGCACCACCATTGTCCCACTTCGTACAACCGATATTAATATAGGTCAGACCATCAGCACCCGGGTCATAGGTGAATGAGCCACCCTTGTTACTCTCGACGGTGAAGCTGATGCGGTCGTCATACACTCCGAAGTCTTTCTTCTCATCGGCAGCGGCATTCCACCAGCCCGTGCCGTCACTTCCATAAGGACCACAGGCAAGATGGGCAGGCTCAGCATTGTCAATACGCCACTCCTTGCCGGCAATGCGGTTGAGCAGGCTGGTGTAGTTCATCTTCGTCTCATTGAAGGTGAACGTCTTCTTGAGAGTACCTTGAGAAATACCATTACGGTTACCCAGTTTCATCTCTACGGTATAGGTACCGCGCTCCGCATTCGACCAACCGGCATTGTTGAGTGTTGAATAGGTTGCCCCGTTAAAGATCCAGATAGGATAGGTTCCAGCCGTCTCAGGATAGCTCACCCTGATCTGGTTCACCTCTTGGTCTACTTCCAAGGTGAAGTCCTGACCGGCAACGGTCGGTATCTTCGTCTGGTCGGCACCGTCAAAGCTGTCAGGGGAGCAGGCTGTCAAGGCAAGTCCTGTGAGCAGTGCGCAGCCAATATATTGAAATATCTTTTTCATATATAATCGTGTCTTTAGTTATAGGATATTAATATTCATTTTGTTTCAAGGTAGGATCAGCATCAAGCTCACTCTGTGCCAATGGGATGTGCTTCTTGCTGGGTGTCCAGCTGTTAGTACGGTAGCCATACTTGTCTGGTACGAGTACGGTAGCAGCCTTGTCAGTACGGACGAGGTCGAAATAACGCTTACCCTCACCACAGAACTCCAGGTGACGCTCGTTGATGATATTGTCGAGGTTACACTCTGTGTAGCCTGTCAGACCGGCACGGGTACGTACCTCATTGAGGTATTGCAATGCCTCTGCGGAACTGCCACCTGTAGCGAGCAATAACTCGGCAGCGTTCAGCAATGTCTCAGCATAGCGGTAGATGCGTTTGTTATTGTTGTAGTTCAGGTTCTTGGAAGTCGGACAGTCCTTGTTGTTGTCTGAATAGGGACGGTATTTCCCCAGCCAGAGATGGGTGTCCTGGTATCGCTCGGTATAGGTATAGCCACGGACATCCCAGATGGTAGCATCACGACGGACATCACCCTCCTCATACATATTATAAGTCTCCAGGCGAACAGGCAGGAATCCCCAGCCGTCCTCGCCGGTATTCCAACCGTCACCACCGGGCCACTTGTTAGGAGAGATCAGTGTGGGCAACACACTGCCACCGGCATTCAGGGCTGCGGTACCCCAGTCGCGCTGTGCCTGGTCATCATTGTAGTTTATCTCAAAGATAGACTCAGAGCACCATTCTCCACTCTCTTCCCACAGGTTGGCGAAGTTAGGATTCAGTGAATAGTCAGAAGAGGCTATCAGCTCCTTCATATAGGTAAGTGCCCTCGGATAGCGAGCAGTATCCTTCTGGTACATCACCATCTCGGCATAGAGCATATATGCCATCGCCTGTGACACACGACCTGCCTCGGCAGCCTCCCACCGGAGAGGCAGCACTTTGGAGGCGATAATCTCCTCCAGCTCCGGCAGCAGCTGGTTGTAGATCTCATCAGCAGTTATCTGTGGTGCTGTATATGGCAACGACAGGTTCTCCAGATAGAAAGGAACATTGCCATAGTAGTGCCACAAGATATTATAATAGTACACACGAAGCAAACGTGCCTGCATCTCGTAAGAGCGACGGTTCGCTGACGTTCCCCCACCCCATGAGCAGTATTTGATCACGTCATTACAACGCTTGATACCGCTGTAGAAGTCACCCCACAAGGTGGAAAGGGTGTTATTACCATCAGCCTCGAAGTTAAACAACTTATGCCAGTGCAGGTTATCGGTATTGTCACGACCACCTACCCAGAAGTCATCACCCAGGATCTCCGCGTCCACGGTCAGGTCGTTATAGGCGACGTTATCCCAGTCGGGCCAGTGCAGAGGGGCATAGGCGGAGGTCAGCGCCTCATTGAGGGTGGCATCATCCGTATAGTATTCTTCCAAAGGCTCACCGTCCGTCTTCTTGATTTCCAGGAAATCCTTGCTACATGAGCCTAACATCAGCAGTGTAGCCACTGCACCTGCGAATATAGTTATATGCTTATTCATTGTCTTTGTTGTTTTAAAGTGAGATATTGAATCCGACAGTCCATATACGAGCCTGTGGGTAAACGCCATAGTCAACACCAAGAGAAGTACTGCTGGTACCAATTTCCGGATCGAAGCCCCAGTACTTGGTCCATGTCACCAGGTTCTCTGCCATCACATAGAAACGGAGACGGCTGATGTTCAACCGCTGAGTGAGTTTACGGGGCAGCGTATAACCCAGTGTGATATTCTTCAGGCGCAGGTAAGAGCCGTCCTGTACATAAAGGTCGCTGACCACCCAGTTATTGCTGTCGCCGTCTTTTAAGATAGGTACACGGTTAGAGGTACCCTCACCCGTCCAACGTCCCAGCATCCATGTGGGATAGTTACCGGAGGCGACATCCTGACGGTAGGTGGCATCGAACACATCCACACCGCTGACACCCTGCAGGAAGAGTCCTAAGTCAAACCCTTTCCATTCCGCATTGAGATTGAAGCCGAAAGTCCAGGCAGGAGTACCATTACCGATATTGGTACGGTCCTCGCTAGAAATCTTACCGTCGCCATTGGTATCCACGAAGCGCATGTCACCGGGATGTGCGTCCGGCATGATGAGTCCACCGTCCTTATTGGTATAGGCATTCACCTCCGCCATGTTCTGGAAGATACCATTCGTCTTATAGCCATAGAAGAAGGGGAATGGCTGACCATTCTCTGCACGGGTGCCACCATCGCTGAACTGACTGATACCCCAGTTCAGGAAACCTGTGTCGTTACCCAGATTGTTCAGTTTGTTTTTCAGATATGAAGCGTTGCCCTTGATAGCGAAATGAGCATCAGCGATATGCCATTTATAACCTAACTCGAACTCTACGCCGGAGTTGGTCATATCACCGACGTTAGCCCATGGCTTTGCCTCACCGACATAGCTGGGGATAGGCATCTCGATAATCATACCGTTCGTCTTCTTGATGAAGTAGTCAACGGTGAAGGTCAGGGCATTGTTGAAGAAGCCGAAGTCCAGTCCGAAGTCGGTCTGCTCACTCTCCTCCCATTTCAGGTCCTCGTTGGCGAGGTGGTCGGACTTAGAACCATAGACCATGGTGCCTGCCTTACCGAAATAGTAGTTGCTGCTGCCACCTGTCGTAGAACTGGTGGTATAGTAGAAGTCGGGGATATTATCGTTACCGTTCTTACCCCAGCTGAAGCGCACTTTCATGTTAGTCAGCCAGTTGCGGGTCTTCTCCATGAATTTCTCGTTCATCACGTTCCAACCCAAGGAGACGGAGGGGAAGGTACCCCATTTCTTATTGGTACCGAAGCGGCTGGAACCGTCACGGCGTACGGTAGCCTGGAACATGTAACGCTCGTCGTAGTTGTAGCTCAGTCGTCCAAAGAGAGAGGCAACCTTATGCTCATAGTAGGGTCCTCCCCATACACCGACAAGACTCTTTGCACCTGTAATCACGCCATCAGCATCCGTGGATATCTCCAAGTCACCGCCTGTGGTATAGTTGATGGACGGTTTGTTCGGGTTGATGAGGTTCCAGTGAGAGCCACCCAGTTCATCACCCTTGAACTTTGATGCCGACTGTCCCAGCACGACAGCGATAGAGTGCTTGCCGAACTGTTTGTCATAAGTCAGGGTATTCTCTATCTGCCAGGTAGAGTTATTACCTTTGTAAGAGGTGGCAGAGGTATGGTCGGCATTGTTATTACCAGAGAAATAATACTTCTCCTTGACGGCAGCGTCATAACCCCAGAACGACAGCTCTGCACTCCAGGTGAAGTGGTATTTCAGGTTGTCCCACAACTGCAGGTCGAGGGAGAACTTAGGCATGAACTTATGCGACCAGTTCTTCTGTGGATTACGCTGCATCAGGGCAATAGGGTTGTTCTGCTCTGCGTATGAGCCGATATAGCCGGGGATGGTATAAGGATTACCATTCGCATCAGTATACAAGTCATACTGTGGATACTGGTTGATCAGGCGCTGACCTGCCTCTCCCTTCATTGTAAGGGGAAGGATAGGTGACAGATAGAGTGCCGATCCCAGCGGGGAGCCCCATGTGGAGTTAGCGTCAATACCTGTATTATGGACACGCATATAAGAGAGATTGGCTCCAATGTCAAGTTTGTTAAGGAAACTGCGCTCTTTACTGTCATCGAAGAGATTGATACTGTTATTCGAACGGATGGTCAGACGGTCGTAGTTCGACTGACCATAGTTGCCTCCCACGATACCATCCTGTGTAAAGTAGCCCAGTGAGAGATAATAATTCACTTTCTCCGAAGCACCGCTGATGGAGAGGTCGTGCTGCATAATGGGGGCATTGTCATTGAACAGCAGGTTCTGCCAGTTGGTTCCAAAGCCCTTTACTTTTTCACCATTGACATCTACGAGGTTGTAGGGATCCATGTAGACAGGAGCCTTTCCACCATTCACCTTCGCCTCGTTCTGAAGGATAGCATAGTCGGTGGCACTGGTCACGTCACGCTTCTTCCAGGCACTCTGCCAGCCATAGGAGAAATTATAGTTGATGCTTGCCTTGCCCATCTTACCCTTCTTGGTAGTCACTAAGATGACACCGTTGGCGGCACGGGCTCCATAGATAGCACCAGAGGCAGCATCTTTCAACACCTCAATAGACTCAATATCGTATGGATTAACTGATTCCAAACCATTTTGGTCTGTCGGCATACCATCTATAATATAAAGAGGATCGGAGTTGTTGATGGTACCAATACCACGGATACGAATCATTGACTTTGAGCCTGGCTGTCCAGAGGCAGAGGTCACATTAATACCTGCGGCAAGACCCTTCAAGGCATCATCCGCACGAAGACGTGACTTTCCTTCCAAGTCCTCAGCACTCACCTTGGCAATAGAGGCTGTTACGACGCTCTTCTTTTGAACACCATAACCGATGACAACGACCTCATCGAGCAGTTGCTGGTCTGTCTTCAGGACAATACGGAGGTTATCCGCCGCTTTCACCTCCTGTGTGACATAACCAATGTAAGAGATCACCAGAGTTGCCCCTGACTCTACGGAAACCGAGAAGTTTCCATCATAATCAGTTATCGTACCGTTAGAGGTACCTTTCTGAACAACAGAAGCACCAATGACAGGCTCATTCTGGTCGTCGACGACCACACCCGTATAGGTACGCTTCTGGGCAAGAGCAGTTGCTGACATCATGACGAATGACAGTAACAGGAATAAAAACTTGCTTTTTTTCATACGTTAATGTTTTATTGTTTTTTGGTTAGTGATTTTATCCACCCGTTTTCGTCTCTTGAACGATTTCCGTTGCAAAGTTATTTAAAATAATAAGGTGAAAATTGGAAAGCGGTTGAAAAAGTGGATAAAAACAGCCCCATAAAAATCACAACAAACAGAAAATAAGCAACTTACGAAAAAGTTGACAACAAAAAAGAGTGGATAAAATATAGAGGTGTAAATAAAACAATTATCCCGATAAACGGGGTGTTTATCGGGATAATATACTATTAAATAGATTTCCTATTACTTCTCCTCAGTATCGATAACCTTCCAGACACAGGCAGCAAGAGCTCCACCTACGAAAGGACCGACGATGAACACCCAGAGCTGAGCCAGTGCCTTACCACCCTCGAAGAGTGCAGGACCGATAGAACGGGCTGGGTTGACAGAAGTACCTGTGTAGTTGATACCTACCAAATGAATAAGAATCAGGGCGAGACCGATGGCAAGTCCTGCGAAGTTGTTGGTAGCACCATTGGTCTTAGAAGTAGCACCTAATACAACAAGTACGAAGATGAAGGTGAGCACAATCTCTGCTACAAGACCATTCATCACATTGTCAGAAGCACAGGCATTAGCACCTGTTGCCGTACCACGGGCAAGACCTGGATCAGTGGAAACAAGGAAAGCAAGCAAGGCAGCAGCGATGATGGCACCGATGACCTGGAAGAGCATGTACATGCCGCAATCTTTAGAATTCATACGACCGCTGAGGAACACACCAAGGGTAATGGCGGGGTTGATATGGCAACCAGAGATACCACCGATAGCGTATGCCATAGCTACTACAGAGAGACCGAAGGCGATTGCCGTTCCTACTACTGACGCAGTGTCCACACCACAATTCAGGCTGACAGCAGCACCACATCCCAAGAATGTCAGCACGAATGTGCCTACCATTTCAGCTAAATACTTTTTCATATCCTTTTTAGTTTAAGTGATTAAAAACGTTTAATAACTAAACGCAAAAGTAGTAAATTTATTTCACATCCGCAAGCAAAAGCGACGAAATCATTACTTTTCAGTATTTATAAATCATGTATGAAGGGGCAGTTCGACAATAAACCGGCAGCCCTCATGATACTCCGTGTCAAGAATCAGGTTACCACCCAGGTTGATGATATGACGCTTGGAAAGGGGTAGTCCTAATCCCAGTCCTTCTGACAGGTCATTCACCTTCGTAAAGGGCACAAACATCTCGTTGATATAATTCGCGTCAATGCCTGGACCGGTATCCTCAAACACAAAACGGACTACTGACTCTGTCGCAGAGACGCACAATGAGATATGCTGCCCGTCGGAGTACTTCGCAGAGTTATAAAGGATCTCACGCAGGCTACGCATCAGATAGAGACGGCTCGTGTTGATACTCAGCGAATCCGGTATTCTTGTCTCAAAATGAACAGAGAAGTCAGGAAAATGAAGACTGATGTTAGCTATACTATCACGAGCAATCTCATTACAGGAGACACTTTCATATTTCTGGCTATTCATCTCATCAGAAACACCTGAATCAGAACTGTCATAGAGCATCAGCACCATGCGGTTGAGGGTCATGGCATTATGCTCCACCATATCTGCCATCTTCCTGATCTCCCCAACAGGCAGGTCTGTCACGTTATCACGCAGTATCTGGGCAAAACCCATGATGATATTAAGTGGTGTCCTGATCTGATGTGTCATATTCTGGATAAACACCGTTTTCTGACGGTCTGACTCCTCTGCCAACAGACTGGCGCGTTGAAGTTCCTCATTACGTTTTTCCGTCTCTTCATGCATCTTCTGAATATCACCAATATGCTGGTTCAGGGAGTCTTGCATCAAAGCGAAACTATTCTGTAGCCGTCCCACGGCATCTTGTCTGGAAGTAGTCTTGATCATCTCGTCATACTGACCTGATGCCAGACGCTGCGACTGCTCTACTAGTCTATTCAACGGACGGATGGAATGAGCCACTATCCTGCGGCAGAACCATGTGATCAGTATCAAGCCGATAATGATCAGTATGGCTATGAGATTGGATAACTGGTAGTAGTTATACAGGATGTCGCTATCCGGACAAACCAAGGCAAGACTCCATTTCGTACCTGTCACACGACCGTAACACACCAAACAAGGCTTGCCATGAACATCTACCATCATGGCACCATGATGACCTGCCGTCATCTCATGTCCTAAGGCGATGATGTCCGCATGACGGCGAGCGTCCATATCAGTGAAGATAGTCTGGGTAACGAGTTTTGTAGAGTCAGGATGCACAAAATAGTGTCCATCCGCACCCAGCATAACGAAATAAGCATTCCGATAAGGCTTTTCAGCAGCAATGGCGTCGGCAAGACGCTGTAATGACAGATCGGTAGAAATAACACCCATGAACTGACCTTCCTTACCGTATAGAGGCTTACAATAAGAGGCTATCATCCCCGAAGCGGAAAGTGTTCCCTCATTATAGTCATTAAAAGGATCCACCCAACAAGCCTCCTTCAACTCCTTGGGAGTCTTATACCACACTTTGTCAAAATACTCATACTCTTTCTCACGAACCGTTGTAATACTATCGCCCTCACGGACAGAGTAAGCAGAGAAATACTTACCGTATTGGGGGAACAGATAAGGTTCCGTGGTAATAGAGCATCCGTTGACATTGGCATTCAACAAAACAACGCGGTTTGAGAAGGAAAGCAAAGAGTCCGGGTGCATGCTCTCCAACACAAGCCATTCTGTGGCATCCGTCGCCGTCTCCACCGTATTCAGATAACGCCTTACACGCTGCACCGACGTGTTAAGGGCACTGGTGGCATGCTCCACAGCCTCTTGTCTGATATGACGGCGTGACTGGACAAACAAGATGCCTAACGACACAATGAAGACAGGTACTGTCATCAGCAAGATGCTGAAACTGAGTTTCAACGAAAGCGACTGGCGGATATGACGGATTATACTTCTCATCTCCTATTCCTCCATTTTCTCTTGTGAGACATCCAGCAGGTCGTTAAGCAACTTCGTGACGATCTTCCCCTGCTCCTGAATCGTCTCCTCAGTCTTATTTGCCTCTTGCTGGTCCATGTCCTGACGATGCTCACATAGCATGTTGACACTCGACTGAATAACACTTACAGGTTTTATCATCTGATCGGTCATGTTATGCAGGAACGCCGTCTTGACACGGTCAGCATCCTTGGCTTGCTCATAGGCTCCTGCCAATACTACGTTGCGTTCACGCAACTCTGTGGTCAATCGCTCCAGTTCTCCTATATGGACAGAAAGTGCTTGCTGCATCTGCTGGAAGTGGTCTTGCAAACGCCCTACCTCATCCCATTGATGACTGTCTGGGACAGGCTCGTCATAATGTCCTTCTGCGATACGCTGTGACGACTTCGCAAGCATCCTCAACGGCAACAGGCACCGGTGTGTTATCATCTGGCAGCCTGTCATTAAGAGGACCAGCCCTACCAGGGCGATGGCGATGACCATATACAGCAACTGGTTATAGTCACCAAAGATGTCATCCTCCGGATAGATAATGCCGACACTCCACCCCGTTCTCTCCATGGAGCGTCCCGGTATATCAGCACGAATGAACGGTTTATAGAACACGTAATTGTCAGTCCCATCCAGACGGAAGTGCTTATAGCCTGTCTCACCAGCCATCATCGCATCTTCCGCTGCCCTCAACTCTTTATTCGTCTGATAGCTGTCTGACATGTAGATCGTTTTATGTAAAACTTTCTCACTGTCTGGATGAACAATATAAGAACCGTCACTTCCCAACAAAGTAGCATAGGAGTTAGGGGATGGCTTTGCAGACAGTACAATGTCAGACAACAGACTCAGAGACAAGTCAACGGCAAGCACACCGATAACCTTTCCTCCCTGTGCATAGATGGGCAAGCTGAAAGTGATGATCGCCTCTCCCTCTGCCTGATCATTTTTCAAAGGATTAATCCAACAAGGGCGTCCTGTCTCTACTGGTTTGCTATACCATATCTGTTCCGGGTATGGAACATTCCCGAAAGTCTCTGCTTGGATAATCTCAGAACTGACGGTCTCCAGCTTATCCTTATTCACATGGTGGACATACGCCATGAAATACCGTCCTCGCTCCTTATAATAATCAGGCTCGAAGGCGATGGCACATCCTGCGACATAAGGATTCGTCTCCACCATCTTACGACTGTACAAGAACATACGCTCCGACTCGTTGAGATGAGTCAGTAAGTCCCAGTAAATATTACCAGCTGACTGTTCCACACTTAACAAGACATTATCCACTTGGCGCACGACACCCTCTAAGGTCTCCTCCGCCTTTTGCCGGGCTTCTGCCTTTATAGCTTTCCTGGAGAAATGAAACATGATAAAGAGAGCTACTGCCAATAGCGTAGCCACTGCCGAGACAACCTTCAGACTTATTCGTACAGATAAGGTTTTGGTGATGAATTTAACCGGTTTTATCATCTTCGTTGCAAATTTACATTATTTCTCCAATATAGTCCTCTGTTTTTCTTTTTTTTTTGCTATCTTTGCAAAAATCAAATACACTTTTATGGGAAATATGGAAAATCCTTACGTTAAACAGTTCCCGGAACTGATGAAAGGCAAAACGGTTTTGTATTGCCATGGTTTTGGCAGCAGCGGTCAGTCCGGGACAGTAGAGCGGTTGCGCATCGTGATGCCCAACGCCAGGGTCATCGCCCCCGACTTACCTGTCAACCCCCACGAAGCTATCGCCCTGCTTCACACCATTTGCGAAAAGGAGAAACCTGACTTGATTATCGGCACGTCGATGGGAGGTATGTATGCGGAACAGCTGCGTGGCTTCGATCGCATCTGCATCAACCCTGCCTTGGAAATTGCAGAGACAATGCGGGCACACGGCATGACGGGCACCCAGCAATTTCAGAACCCACGACAGGACGGCGTGCAGGAGTTCTATGTCGACAAGGCTCTCGTCAAAGCATACCGGGAAGTGTCGGAACAACGGTTCGTCGGTCTTACCCCTGAGGATGAGCAGCGCGTCTATGGACTTTTCGGCGACAAGGACGACTTGGTAGATACAATGGGGATTTTTTGTCAGCACTACTCACAAGCCACTAATTTCCATGGTGAGCACCGGATGGACGACAAAAGCTACATGCACTCCGTCGTCCCCGTCATCCGCTGGATAGATGACAAGCAAGAGCACCGGCAGCGTCCTATTATATATATAGGTATAGAGACGATGATGGATGCTTACCAGAAACCGGCATCTTCTGTACAGAAAGCCGTCCGGCTGCTGATAGAGCATTATGAGGTGTTCTTTGTGGCTCCACCACCATTTAAAGGAGGAAGGACAGAGATTGCATGGCTCTCTGACTATATCGACGTTCCTGCCTGGCAGCACACCATCTTCACGCCACGCCGTGACTTGCTCTATGGCGACTATTTGATAGAAGTTCCCTCTCTGAAGGAGAGGGCGGAGGGTGAGGCTTTGGCGACCCTCCTCGAATATGGTTCCGATACTTTCAAGACGTGGGAGGACATCATCGAGTATTTCTCACATCTTGGTGGACAATAGGTATCAGAATTGCCAACGACTGGGCATCTGCCGCTCAGGCCACAGATGTTTACAATAGCGGTAATGGTATTTGTCGTATAACTCCGTCATGCGGGTCAGCCGGATGACAAAATCGTCATAGTTCTTCCGTGACGGTTGTGTCCATTGCACTTTGCCTGAACACCCAGGATATGTTTCTTGGCGGCAGCGGAAAGACTGTCGGGAGCCGGGTCGAGACTGTATACTTTCTCAATAGGAATAAAGCCCCCACAGCGACTGGGCTCAAACAACACATCCTTCACCTGCTGGTAGTCGAAATAACAATGGGTGGTAGGTGCCATCACCACGTCATGCCCCATCTCTGCCGCCTTGCCACCTGGCTCCGTCCCCCGCCATGACATGATCATAGCATCCTGCGGTGCTTTGTTCTCCAACAACTCATCCCATCCCAAAGCGCGACGGTGATGGGCTGTCAGGAAGTTAAAGACACGCTGGGTAAAATAACCTTGCAGCGTATGACCTCCCAAAGCGAGAGACTGGCATTTCGCACATTGCTCCCATTTCTCCGTAGGTGTCTCGTCACCTCCGATATGGATGACCTCCGAAGGGAAGATATCCATGATCTCCGTCAGCACATCCTCCACAAACTGATAGACCTTCTCATTACCCACACAGAGCACATCCTTATAGACTCCCCAGTAATGCCCTACCTGATAGGGACCTCCCGTACACCCCAGTTCCGGATAACTGGCAAGGGCGGCAAGCATGTGTCCCGGCATGTCAATCTCCGGCACAACGGTGATATGACGTTCCTTAGCATATGCAACAATCTCACGTGCCTCATCTTGGGTGTAATAGCCTCCGTATGGTGTCTCATCGTCGATATCGGAATTGGTACCGATAATCGTTCCTGTACGATGAGAACCCACCGTAATGAGTTTCTGCCATTTCTTGATCTCAATACGCCATCCCTGGTCATCTGTCAGATGCCAATGAAACACATTCATCTGATGGAGAGCCAACAGATCGATATATTTCTTCACAAAGGACACGGGGAAGAAATGACGGGAACAGTCGAGGTGCATTCCCCGCCAAGAGAAACGAGGAGCGTCCTTGATGATGACAGGAGAAAGACCCTTCTTTCCACTGAGAGACTTACGAAGTGTCTGAATACCATAGAAGACACCTGCCGCAGATCCTCCTTCAATGCGTACATATCCTTTATCAACGGTCAGTACATACCCTTCCGCCTGGTGGATCTTTGGGGAAACAGTGAGGGATACATAACGCTCCCCTGCCCGCTGCTTTGATACGATAGGCAACGCCTCCCCAGTCATCTCGAAAAGATATTCCTTCAGGAAAACAGCCTCACGCTGCAGACCTTCTTGTGCCACAATCCGCACATCACTCTGGAAGACGAAAGGTTCACCTTTTTGCAGCTGCACACTTTGCGGAAGAGGCACCACCTGATAGTCGGCAGCACTTACCTGCAAAAGGGTAAAAAAGCAAATTAGTAAAACACAGGCTTTTCTCATATCCTCAGAATTGATATTCCACAAATGCTTCCATCGCCTCGTAACAGGCAAGACCTAACTCATCATAGCGTTTCGCTGTCTCACGGTTACGGTCTTGGGCACGCTGCCAGAACAGACGTGCGTCGTCGCCCATAAAGGGAGCACCCTCCATCTGACTCTGATGACGGAGGATGGCATTACGTTTCTCCAGCAGCTCCTCCGGACTCATCGGCACACACATATCAATATCAGCGATGTCCCATTCTGCCCATGCACCGCGGTACATCCATACCCTGCAGTCGTCCAGCCAACCGCCACCTGACATCATCTCTTCCTGAATGGCAGCAAGGACGACATCCGTACATTTCCGATGGGTTCCATGAGGGTCAGCAAGATCGGCAGCCACATAGATCTGGTGGGGCATGATCTCCGCTATCAGTTGCTGGACTATCTGCACATCCTTCTCCGTGACAGGCAGCTTCTCTATCTTACCGCTCTCATAAAAGGGAAGGTCAAGGAAATGGATGTGGTCTTTGGGAATATGGTTATAATTGCAGGCATTCCGAGCCTCTCCCCTACGAATCAATCCCTTGACGGTCAGAATACTGGGATTATCCAGATCCCCTTCCTTCTTCTGCTTCAGATAGTTCATGATTTCCTGATAGCGGATCTTGATGACTTCATCGGAGCCATTGGCAAAGAGTTGGTTGAAGCCGTTGATAAAGTGCATGTAGAGACGTACTTCCTCATCAGCAACGGCAATGTTGCCACTCGTCTCGTAAGCGATATGTACATCATGCCCTTGTTGCATCAGCCGACGGATGGTACCTCCCATCGAGATGACATCATCATCGGGATGAGGTGAGAACACAATAATGCGCTTAGGATAGGGACGGGCTCGCTCCGGACGGTTACTGTCATCCACATCCGGTTTGCCGCCGGGCCATCCCGTAATGGTATGCTGTAACTCGTTGAACACCTCGATATTCACCAGTCCTGCTTTCCCATCGAACTGTTTCACGAGGTCACCCAGTCCGTTGTCCTCATAGTCTTTTGTCGACAGTTTCAACAGGGGCTTCCCTACCTTCTTACATAACTCAATGACCTGACGGCGTAACTGATGGTCAGGCATCTGAATGGTATCAGTTAAATGGAGATTCATATCACGTTCGTTTCAAGTTTCAGGTTTCAAGTTTCAGGTTTCAGGCAGTAGCACCACACCATGCTGTTTCTTTCCGTCCATCATGATCTTCAAAGGACGGTCGAAACGGACATGACGCACGTATTCTGTCTCTTCCACCGCAGGCATGGCATCCAGCACATCCCGCTGGAGGACTCCGTCACCCGTATAGGGGTTGATGGTGAAGTACCCTACCCCGAAGGAGGTGAGGTTCTGGAAAAAGTGGGTACCCTGCGAGGGGTCTACATGGTAGTTCTTCAGCCCTTCCTCCACGATGACACGGGCTGCGGAGATATGGGGCCATTTCACGGGGATACCCAGCCAGTAGTCACTGCTGCCCCAGCGTCCGGGACCGATGAGCACGTAGTTCTTGTCAGCATCCAGGAACTTACGGTTGATCTGTTCTATCTCATCAGCGATATAGGGGTTATTGGCGGCGGTGAAGTCGTCATCGGTCTTGACATACACTACATCCACCACATCCTCTGAGATACCATGTCCCAGGGAGTTATGGGAGCGTAACAGACACTGCTCGTCAGGAATGGCGGCAAGGTCTTCGTCCAGTACTTGCTTGGAATCGACGATAGGACGGATCTGCAACAGGTAGAAGTCGCCCGTCGTACCCTTCGTCGTACTGTTCAGGTTACAAGCGAACTCTATCTCCACCGGTCGGCGCATCTCCTCAGAGCCATACTTCTGTGCCATCTGCAGGATCTCCGGCAACGGGAAGATACCGTGCTGCAACACCCCGCAGAAAGAGATGACCTTCCTGCCACCCTCATAGATACCATCCCGGATAATCTGGTCGTAGGGATCGTAGGTGGAGGCGATACCGTTCAGGGAACCGTCCTTGTCCGCTTCCTTCACCCGCAGGCTCTTGATATTGAAACCGTCATCCACCTTGAAGTCATCACCTACATGCGACATATCCAAGGCATAGAAACGGGTCTGTGTCTCTTTGAGTGCCGTATCCATCTCAGAGGTCTGCAGCACCTGATGGGGATGATGGGGTGACACCCGCAGGGTCTGTCCACCATCCACGATATATTTGCCTAATCCGAGTGCCAGGGAGGCAATACCCTCCTCCGCTGTCTCGTCACCGATAGGATAATAGTTCAGGGAGCGCAGCACACCGCTGAACGTGGGATAGTAATGGTCGCCGTACTGATGTCCCACCACCTCCTGCAGGATGACTGCCATCTTCTCCTGGTCGATGACATTAGAGGTCGCTGTCATATATGCCTTAGAGTCCTTATAATAGACGGAGGCATAGACACCCTTGATGGCACAGGCGAGCATCCGCAGCATCTCATACTTATCCTCCAGATAGGGTATCATATAGGTACTGTAGATTCCTGCGAAGGGCTGGTAATGGCTGTCCTCCAGCAATGAGCTTGAGCGGACGGCGATTGGCGACTTCACCGCATCGAAGAAGGTGAAGAAGTCGGCTATCAGGGAGTCTGGCAACTGTGCCCGGAGGAAGTGTTGCAGGATATCCTCATCGGAGGCATCACTCAGGGCGATACCCCACAGGTTATTCCTGTCCATGAACTCATCGAAGAAATCGGTACAGAGCACCACCGTCTTAGGGATTGACACTGTAGCATTCTCAAACTGATTGAGCTCCACATGGCGCTTGATGATATTATCGAGAAAGGCGAGACCACGCCCTTTTCCTCCCAATGAGCCCTCACCGATACGGGCGAAGTGGGCATAACGGTCGAACTTCAGACGGTCGAAGACGGCGACGACACCGATGTTCTTCATCCGACGGTATTGCACGATGGCATCGAAGATGATCTGCCGGTGGGCATCGACATCCTGCAGCTTATGCCACGTCACCGTCTTCAGAAAGGCGGAGACGGGGAAGATGGCACGGGCACACAGCCAACGGCTCATGTGGTTACGGGAGATATGGTAGAGCATGGAGTCATTGGGAATCTTGAAGATATTATCCTGCAATTCCTTCAATGACGACACACGCATGATTTCCTCTCGGGTCACGGGGTCACGGAAGATAAAGTCGCCGAAGCCCATGTGCTCCTCAATGATATGGCGCAGGTCGACATTCATCTTCTTCGAGTTCTTGTCGACGAAGTCAAAACCCTCTGCCTCTGCCTTCTCCTTATTGACAATCTCACTGCTCTGCAGGATCAGCGGCACATACTCGTCACGCTTACGGATCTCACGCAGCAGTTTCAGACCAGCCTCAGCATCGCCTTCCTCCACGTGTGACAGTCTGCCTGCCGTCGTCTTCATCGGGAAACGGGTATCGCTGATAACACCCAGTACGTTATCGTGATATTTCTCATACCAGTGCATCGCCTCCTCATAGTTGGTGGCGAGCACCACCTTGGGACGCCCTCTCTTACGCTGTGCGGCAGCATGGGGGTTGAGTGCCTCGGTAGAGAAGTTCTTCGACTGGGCGAGGATATAGTTGTAGAGGTTAGGCAGTACGGAGCTATAGAAGCGGATGTTATCCTCCACGAGCAGGATCATCTGCACACCTGCCTCCTTGATGTCGTGCTCGATATTCATCTTGTCCTCTATCAGTTTGATGATGGAGAGGATGAGGTTGGTATTCCCCAACCAGCAGAACACATAGTCGAAGATAGACATATCCTCGTGCTCGATACGCTTGGTGATACCATGTGAGAAGGGGGTCAGTACGACACAGGGAATCTGCGGTGCCGACTGCTTCACGTCACGTGCCACGGCAAAGGCGTCATTATCGGCATTACCCGGCATACAGATAATCAGGTCGATATCGGTCGTCTTCAGCACCTCCTCCGCCTCCTTGGTGGTACTCACCTGCGTAAACGTTGGCGGATAGCGCAGTCCCAGTTCCATATACTCGTCAAACAGCTTCTCGTCGATGCGCCCGTCGTCTTCCAGCATGAACGCATCATAGGGGTTGGCAACAATCAGGATATTGAAGATGCGTCGTGTCATCAGGTTGACGAACGACACATCCTTCAGATAAAACTGATTCCACTCGTTAGGTATTTTGTTGGTCTCTTCCATAAACTTTCCTTTTCACTTGCAAAGTTACGGAAAATATGCGAACAAAACAAAAAAGCGAACCTAATTCTGCTGATAAAAGGGAACAAGCGAAAAATCTTAATCCACATCGGGACCGATGGGTTTTGTTCTGGGAGGCATGACGGGGGACATACCGTCAATGAGGCAATGGTTGTCGGTCACGAGACTATCTATGTCGCCAATCCTGGGATGATTCCACGACCTCTGACATTTCTGGTGCTGCCTCTGCACGATCAACATGGGCTGTATAGAGTCTCTCGCCATTCCACCAGCGTGAACCCTCGGTGATGGCAAGTCTTGGTTATATGTAGAACCCGACGAATAATCTACCTCACCGGGGGTCGAGAACCCATGACCATTCCATTTCAAGGTCGTCTGCCACTTCTCTCGACCGTTCTCACTCCAATGCGTCACGATGATGTCCTTGCCAAGACGGGGCAGTGCATACGAGATATTGAAGTACTTCACCTCAATACCCATATCAGTGTACTGCATCTGCTTCGTGGCATTGTCGTAGCGGTAGAACAACAGACCGTCGAATTGCCCAGGGTTCATGCGCTTGCCATTTTCCGACAACTCTACACACAGCGCAAACAACTTATGTTTCTTATCTGCCATGTTCCAGTAGCACATCTCCCACTTGTTCGTGAATCCGTCGTGCTTCGACTGCACCAGGATATAGCCAGCCTTCTTGTTGACGGTAATCGTGAAGCCATCGGGCTGAGCCTCGCCCTTGCGATAACATTCCAACGACCGCCGCAGTGCTGCCGCTGACTCGTCCGGAGTATTTTCTTGATCATCCCAGATTGAAGTCCACGACCATGCGAAATCCATGATGTCGGGAGCAGCTCCCTGAAATCCCACTTTGATACCGTCCTGTGCCGACACTGTCAGCATACAGCACACAAAGATCACTGCAAATAAAAAGGTCTTTTTCATCCTCAGTATCGTTTTTATATGCCTTTTATTATTCTGGACGAATAAACGTCATCGACTCACCTTCTGGGTCTTTCAGGACCAGTTTGGTGTCCGTTGCCGAGACAACAGTATACTTGCCACTCAGCAGTCCTTCCTGCGCCATCTGCTGTTTATTCTTATCGAAAGCGTTGAATACGATTTCCTGCAACTGCTTCTCCTTCTCCGGATTATCCTTGACAGCAGCCTTTAGCTCGTTGATAAAGTCTATGCTATATAAAAGCATTTCTGTCTGAGAGGGGTCGAAGTGGAAGTTGAGGAAACCCGATCCTGGCGTATATTCCTGCGCAGGAACTGTGAAATATAATGAAACATTACCTACTCCCTCCAAAGGTGCCTCTGCTACCATTGCCTGTTTCATCCGGTTACCTCCGAACACAAGGATATAGGTCACCGTCTCTTCCGACTCCTCGTCAATAACGTGAGTAATCCAGTTTCCCGTAATGGTCTGTGCCTGCAATGACAACATCGCTGCCATTGCCAACATGATAGTCAAAATAGTTTTTTTCATACGTCTTATTTTAATGGTTATTAAATACTTAGAAGAAATTGAAGAAATAGATGGCGGCAACCGTCTTTACGTCTGATGATGTCATGTTGCGTGCATTGCCGACACACCTGCCGTCCAAATAGACATCACCATTGGAACGAACCTCACCGACACGCCTGCCATCCAAATAAATTTCACCATTCGACCGAATCTCACCGACACGCCTGCCACTCTTATAGACATCACCGTTCGAGCGGACTTCTCCCCTGTTGCTGCCATTGACATAGATATCACCATTAGAGCGTGCCTCTCCGACACGGGAGCCGCTAATGTAAATATCACCGTTTGGGCGGATTTCGCCAAACCGACTGCCACTGCGATACAACTCAATCGACTGCTTGCTGCTAGAGCTACTAGAACTGCTAGAATTACTAGAACTACTAGAACTACTAGAAACTCTAGAGCTGCTTGCAGCCCTGGCAGCAGCCAGTTCGCGCTCTTTTGCAGCACGGGCTGCAGCTTCAGCTTTAGCCTGTTGTTGCAATAACTTAAATCTCCCGATTTGGTCTTTGGAAACCATGACTCCAAAGGTGGTGTATGCCACGAGTAACGGACTGACATAGCCGTCGAACGAGCTGAAAGTAGTGCCATAACAGGAGGCTTCATTGATGGTAGCAAAACCAATCACTTCGCCATCCATGGAGACCTCGTTTGTCTTAGGATTGAACTTGATAGTGCCCAGATTTGGTGTCTCCAGCGTTCCGTCATTGTTCATCTGTCCTGCCGGTCTACCTGCAATATTCGTCCACTTACCTGTAGCAGGGTCGAGCATGAAGGTGATATGCTGACCGGCATACTCGCCAGCGCTTTCATCATAGGTGTCGTTGAATACTAACATGAGAGTCGCAGGGTCCCATTCTCCCACCTTCTTATTCATCCATTTGATGGTGACAGGTTTCCCTTTCTTATCCGGTTGAGGGATTGTGGGTTTGAGGGCATCCATCGCTTTCTCCTTCTTCGTCTTAATGCCGAGTGCCTTACGTGCCTTGTTAAGATTGATAGAAAACTGTGCGTCAGCCGCCGTACTGAATGCGAACATGGTGACGAGCACCATCATTGTTGTCTTGATAGAATGTCTCATAATCGGTTGTAATTAATTCATATTATTTATTTATGTAGTTGGTTGATTATTTCCTTTAACTGTCGTGTCACCTCCGCTTTCACCATATCACGTATGGTAAACAGGAGCCTGGCTTGATCCTCAGTATAGCTACTGGCTGCCTGATGCCTGCGGTTTGGTTGAGTGTTCGGTGACTTCTGGTCCATTGACGTTTCGCAATTTTTTGCAAAGTTACGGTAAAAACAAGGCACAATCTTCAACAGAATGCGCAGAAAATTGTGCAGAATCTTCCAAAATGCACCATTTCAACGCGTTTTGCCTATGTTTTTCCTAATTTCGGGCTAAATAGTCAGTAGGCGTAACACCATAAAACCGTTTGAAGGCTCGGGTGAAGGCACCCTGGTCTTCATAGCCGCAAGCGAGGGCAATGTCTAAGATGGTGACCTGCGGCTCGACATGATCAAGTAGCTGGCGCGCCTTCTGCATGCGGATATTCGTGATGTAGCCCTGTGGGGTCTCACCGGTGATTGCTTTCAGACGGTTACGGAACTGGGTGGTACTCATCGCCATCTGCGAGGCAAGCGCATCCACATTGACACTGCTGGTCTCTATCTGCTCGGCTATGAGGTTCATGGTGCGGGTCAGGAAGTCCTTGTCACGGGCAGAGAGTTCCTGCTGTCGGTTGGCACGATCGTTCTCGTATCGCTGGCGCAACTCATCGAGAGTCATGGTTACCTCGCTGAGTCGGCGGCGCTGAAGTACTGAGCGGCGGCGCAGCATTACTACCAGTGCGGCGGCGACAGCCAGCAACACGATACATACTATCAGAATGATGGTACGGGAACGGTGGATGTTGGTGTTCTCCTCCGCCAGACGGGTATTGCCAAACTCGGCATTGTAGCGAGCCAGCAGGTCAGCAGCTCCGTTGTTGTAGAGCGAGTCCTTCAGCAGGTCAAAGCATTCCAGTTCCAGTCGGGCACTGTCGGGATTGACGGTCCATAGCGCCTGATAGAGTCCGTCGCGGGCATGCATCTCATTATAGGGATTGCCCATCTCGTGACACAGGCTGACGGCTTCACGCAGATAGGGCACGGCACGACGCTCCAGACGGTGTTTCTCAGCATCGCCACATTCAGGATCCCGGCTCATGGAAAGTAGCGTATGCCCCACCTTGTTGAGCGATATGGCGAGTGACTGGCGGTTGCCCTCCTTACGGAAGAAGGGGATGATGGTATCGAAGATCGCCAATGCCTCCCGGTGTTGCTTCATCCCCAACAGGATGGCTGCCTTCTGGGCAAGACGCACACGCAGTTTCATCTGCCGCCCGTCCTCACGCTCCAGTTGTATGGCACGCTCGATATAACGCTGGGCAGCGTCAAAGTGGCTCATGGAGAGTTCTGTCTCTGCTGCTGCGCCGCAGTACATGGCAATACGAGCACGATGGTTAATCTCTTCGGCAAGCTGGAGTGCCTCAAGGATGTACTTCAGTCCCTCCTGAGGCTGCTTGGCATCGACATAGATGGCACCGATGGTGTTGAGCGACGAAGAGATCATCTCCTTGTCACCACTGGCACGGTCCATGGCGTTACATTCCTTGGCATAGCGCAGCGCCTTATGGTAGTCAGACTGCCGCGAGGTACACACGGCGAGGATGCTCAGTTCATCGGCTATCTCGTCAGTCATTCCCAACTGGCGAAGCATGGGCAAAGCCTGCTCGCCCACGATGACGGCACTGTCATAAAGCTGCTCTTCATAATAGCGCCCACTCGCCTCATAGAGACGCATTACCTCCTGCTTGCTGACAGGCTGCTTGCCAGGTGCGGCATCCACAGCCATGGTAGCAGAAAAGAGAAGGATGAGAAGGATCAGTTTGGTGAGATAATCACTCGGGGTGACACCGAAGAAGCGCTTAAAGGCACGGGTGAACGACGACTGATCGTCATAGCCGCAACATTTTGCCACGTCAAGGATGGTCATGTCAGGGGTCGTATCCAGCAGGTGGCGCGCCTTCTGCATGCGGATGTTCGTGATGTAGCCCTGTGGGGTCTCACCGGTAATGGCAGAGAGTCGCCGGCGGAACTGTGAGGTACTCATCGCCAACGCTGAGGCAAGGTCATCCACACTGACACGGTTGGACTCTATCTGCTCGGTGATGACGGCTAACGACTTTGTAATGAACTGCCTGTCCTGCTCCGACAGTTCATGAGCACCGTTATCTCCAGTGCCGTCCTGTTGCTGACGCTCACCATGCAACTGCAGTTCCTCAAGGGTCCTGGTCTCCTCACTGAGGCGCTGCTTCTGCAGGGCTATCAACCGGCGCTGGCGCACAACCAAAACAACGGCAATAGCCAACAGCACAACACACATCAGTATAATATAGACACGCGAACGGCTCACAGAGTGGTTCTCCTCCTGCAACCGGTCGTTACCCATCGCCACATCATATTTCGCCTGTGCATCTCCAAAGGTCTTGTTATAAAGCGAGTCCTTGATTCGGGCATTGCGTTCTACCTCCATGCGGGCACTGTCGGGACTGGGTGCCTCTCCATGAGCGCATGGAACCGCAAGCCACCACATCATAACCATCAGAACGGTGATAAGTGTACTTCTCTTCATAAGGAATCACAATTATGCGGACAAAGTTACGGAAAAACGAGTGAAATGCAAAAGAAAACTCGCTTTCTTTTCATTTCCGAGTGCCAAGTAACTTCAGCAAAGCTAAAGTTACGGAAAAACGAGAGCACAACAAAACAAATTCATTTGTTTTTTATGCCGAGTGTAGTAACTTCGCCATTTTTAATGGCAAAGTTACGGAAAAAAGTTCATAGTTCATAATTATTTCGTAACTTTGTCGCAGCAATAATATTTAGTAATGAACAGTTATCTTATAAAAGTATGTCATTTCATGTTCGTCTTCCTGACGACCTGCCTCATTCATGTCCATGCACTAAGTGTGCAAGACTTCACCTATTCACACCTTGGACAGACAGACGGACTAGGCAGTCAACGAATATATTCCATTTTACAGACTGAAGATGGCGCTGTATGGTGGTCGACAAAAGATGGTGCGGAACGCTATAACGGTGTCAATGTCAAACATTATCAGATGGGGGATTTGAACATGTTCAGCAACTTTGCCGGACGTATCACCAAACTGACCAAAGGAAAGAATGCAGAATTAATAGCTTTTGATAATAAGGGAGGAATATTTTCATACGACAAACACAAGGATAAGTTCCAACTCTATATGGATATATCCAGATCCTTTAAAGGTGACGTATTAGTAAATGACATTTTAGTCACTGAGCAAGGGCTATGGCTGGCAATGAGAGAGGGCACTTTTTTCCTACATGACAAAAAACTTGTTCCCATTTACAAAAACGTCTATACAAACACCGTGATAGAGACAAAGGACGGTGTGCTGTTGTGTACTAGAGAGGGCGTGCTAAACTGCCTTTTAGGGAAAGGAACACTCCCCCGTGAGAATATGCAGTTACGTTCCATACTTCCCCATCAAATTGAAAGTGGCTATTATGACACAAAGCATCATAAGGTATGGTTAGGTGGTTTCTTAAATGGAGTACATGTTCTCACACTAGAAACAGGAAATGCCCTGACTAACGACATACAGACAGGTACCGCCATTCCTAATCCTGTACGATGTATCACTCCATACAACGACCAAACGATGTTGATAGGTGTTGACGGACTGGGTGTCTTTCAAGTCAATAGACTTCCCAACTCTTCTGGGGAGTATGAGAGTTCCCTGCTCTTTGACGCCAATGAGAGTAGTCAGGGAGTGCTTCACGGAAATGGAATATATGCCATCATCCGGGATTTATGGGGTAATATCATTATCGGGTCATATTCTGGTGGCATAGACATCGCACGACCTGTAGGAAGTACGCCAGCTATGTTCCAGCATATTCGCGACAACCAGCAATCTTTACTCAACGACCATGTGAATTGTGTCGCACAGTTTCCTGACGGAATGCTTGTAATGGGTACAGACAATGGTATCAGTCTGCATAATCCTATCACTAAACAATGGAGGAACGTCTGCCGTGGAGCCGTCGTTCTTAGTCTTTGTGTAACACCATCAGGAACCATGTTGGCAGCCACCTATGGAAAAGGGGTTTTTGAAATTAATGAGAATGGGCAATTACACCAACTTTATACAAAAGAAAACGGAGTATTGAAAGACAATCATGTGTACAAACTGCTCTTCGACAAGAAAAACAACCTTTGGATGGGTTGCCTGGATGGTGCGTTAGTAGAGAAAAACGGTTCTAGCACTCATTACTACCCCATTAAAAATGTTCAGGACATCATACAGCTACCTAACGGCAAGATTGCTGTGGGTACAGCCAATGGCATCAAGGTAATCTCACCCGAGACGGGGAATACCGCAGAATTGAACTATGCTATTAATCCTGATGATGTCAATAAATTCATCCTTACATTATTTGTCAATGACGAAAAAGAGCTATGGATAGGCACAGACGGAGGCGGTGTATATGTCTACAACTTAGATACCCGTAGAAGTCGACAACTCACCAAAGCGAATGGATTGCCCTCAAACACAGTCAATAGTATTACCAAAGACAGTAACCAACGTATACTCATTGCAACAGACAAGGGACTGGCGTTCGTTTCACAAGATGAACCTGCCACCATTTATTGCGTGAACCACTGCTACGGTATTGAACGGGAATATTCTGCCAGGGCTGTCGTAAGTTTACAAAACAAACATATATTATATGGCACTTCTTCAGGTGCTCTAATCCTTAATCCTGATAATATCCAAAAAATCAACTATACTGCTAAGTTACATATCTTTGGAACTGACAGTAAGGTATTACGACTTGGATATAACGAACGTACTTTTGATTTACATTACGAGTGCATCAACCTTCGGCATCAATTCGACATCGTATACCAATACAAAGTGGGAGACGGGGAATGGAGCCAGCCTACAGAGCAGCAGTATATCCGTTTCACCAATTTAGAATCAGGCACTCATGAACTTTATCTGCGTAGTGTGAGTCGCACCTGTAACGCAACACTCGATGAACAGAAACTGACAATTGTTATTGGACAGCCTTGGTGGAACTCTTGGTGGATGTGGATAGTCTATATCTGTCTGATAGGACTTGCATTCTATGGTGCATGGAAAGTGTATGAGTTACATACTAAATACATGCGATTAGTCATTAACAACCCCAATATCAATGCCAATACCGACAAGCGCTGGACGCATGAAGATGAAGAAATAGAACAACAGGACAGTGAAGGAACCGAGTTCATTGATGAGGTGACGAAGATAGTGGCAAGCAACTTGTCTGATTCCGAATTCAATATAGATCAATTATGCCGTGAGATGGCAATGAGCCGTACTCATTTCTATCTGAAGCTGAAGTCATATACCGGAAAATCCCCACAGGATTTTATCCGTGTCATCCGACTGGAGAGAGCCGCTGCCTTACTCAGAGGTGGACATCCTGTCACAGAGACCGCTATCCTTGCCGGCTTTGACAACCCCAAATATTTCAGTACGGTATTCAAGAAATATTTCGGTGTCTCTCCCTCTAAATACTGCTGAAGACAGGTATAATTTCTATCAGAAAAGGTTTCAAAACTGACATTTTATAGTTTTGAAACCTTTTTTGTACGCCTTCAAACCAAGCTTCTTTCTCCTTATACTACCTTTGCAGCACGAATTTTAAATAATTAAAAAAAATGAGAACCAGAACTAAATTCCTTTTTTTGCGAGTTATCATTATCGGAATGCTCACCTTTGCCAACACCATATACTGTATGGCACAGATAACAGCCAAGCAATGGAACAAAGATGTGGTGGGATGGAACCTCGGCAATCAGTTCGAATGTTCCGCTCCAGGACAAGATGGAGAGTCAATGGCTATTGGCAACCCAGAATTATCTATCAAAGCAGAAACCGCATGGGGTAATCCTGTCGTGACAAAGAAAGTAATCAAGGCTGTCAAAGATGCGGGCTTCAACGCCATCCGTATTCCTATACGCTGGCAATGCCACATCAGCAACGCTCAGGCAATGAGTATTGACAAGGCATGGATGAAGCGTATCAAAGAAGTGGTAGACTGGTGCCTGGACTATGATCTGAAGGTTATCATCAACACACACCATGACAAATGGCTGGAAGGACGACCTTTCCAACAATACAAAGAAGAGAACTGTCAGAAGTTGGCATTATTATGGTTTAATATCGCCAGCGAATTCGCTTCTTATGACTATCGCCTGGCTTTTGCTGGTACTAATGAGGTACATGTAAAAGACAACTGGGGCAAACCCACTGCAGAGAATCTGGATGTTCAGAATGCCTATAATCAGACATTTATAGATATTGTCCGCGCTACTGGCGGAAATAATGCGAAGCGTCACCTCATCGTACAAACTTACGTATGTAATCCAGATTTCGGTATCAACAACAATGAGTTTATCATCCCTACTGATATAGAAGGTAATGGCAATAACTTCATGAGTGTTGAGTTTCACTATTACAACCCATGGGACTATGCCGGCGAATGCAAGTATTATTTCTGGGGAGAGCCTTACAAACAGTATGGTGAGGTGTCTCCCAGCAATGAGAAATCGATGACTGATTTCTTTGACAAGGTCACCAACACCTGGGGAGCCAAAGATTTAGGCATCGTCATTGGAGAATGGGGCGTGACAGACCATTACAAGAGTGGGCAGATGGACATCATCCATGAGAATATGACCTACTATTGTACGACTTTCGTTGCAGAAGCTCGCAAACGTGGTTTCTCCACATTCATCTGGGACAACAACGCATTCGGCAGCGGAATGGAGAAATTCGGTATTTTCGACCGTGAGAGGGGTATGAAAATCAAGGCTGACTGGATTATAAAAGGAGTTATGCAAAAAAACAATTAATAATATATCATTATGAGACAAAACAATTGGAAAACAACTTGTTTGACTGTATGCGCCATTGTGCTGCCATCAGCCATACAATCTATGTCTGCTTCCAATACCACAGTTTCGCAAGTGGTGCAACAAGCAGCAAAAGTAACTGGTTCTGTGACAGATGGCAAGGAACCTATCATAGGAGCCAGTGTAAGGGTAAAAGGCGGTAGCCAAGGTACCATCACCGACATGGACGGTAACTTCAAGTTAGACGTGGCTATCGGCACCGAACTTGTCATTTCTTATGTAGGATATAGGGAGGTGACCGTTAAGGCTTCCCACAATATGAAGATTGTGATGGAGGAAGAAAGTACCGCACTGAATGAGGTGGTAGTCACAGCCCTCGGTATCAAACGTGAGCGTAAGGCTCTCGGATACGGTGTTTCTGAGGTAAAAGGAGAAGAATTGACAAAGGCAAAAGAGACCAATGTCATCAACTCACTTTCTGGTAAGGTCGCCGGTCTTGTCGTACAAAACACTGCAGGCGGTGCTTCCGGCTCTACTCGTGTACTGCTTCGTGGTAATACGGAGATGACGGGTAACAACCAGCCGTTATATGTCATTGATGGCGTACCCTTGGACAACACGAACTTCGGAAGCGCAGGAGAGGCAGGCGGCTATGACCTGGGAGATGGCATTTCTGCCATTAACCCCGACGATATCGAGAACATGACCGTGTTGAAAGGACCTGCGGCGTCTGCTCTTTATGGCAGTCGCGCCTCGCATGGTGTCATTCTTATAACCACCAAGAAAGCTGAGAAAGACAGAATCAGCGTCGAATATAATGGTTCTTTTACTATTGACACGCAGCTGGCAAAATGGGATGATATTCAGCAGGTATATGGTATGGGCTATGGAGGAAAACTTCCCACATCAAGTACATCGGGCACCAACTCCAGTTGGGGTCCGAAAGCCGACGGTTTCATCTACAAGTACTTCGATGGCATAGAACGTGAATTCAAGATGTATCCCAACAATGCCGACGGATTCTTCCGCACAGGTTTCACCACTCAGAACTCAGCCATCCTGTCTGTAAACTCAGGGAAGACTGGTGTTCGTTTCTCTGTTACCGACATGCGTAACCGTGACATTCTCCCTAACACAAGGATGAGCCGCGATAACTTCAACCTCCGTGTCACTACTTCCGCGGGGCCTGTCGACTTCGATTTCACCGCCAACTACACACGCGAGGACGTAAAGAACCGCCCTGCCCTTGGTGATTCACAAAGTAATGTCGGAAAGAACCTCATGACACTGGCAGGCACCTATAACCAAGCATGGCTACAAACCTACCAGACGGATGATGGTGAGTATGCTAACTGGAATGGTAATGACCAGTATAACAAGAATCCATACTGGGACCTTTATAAAAACAAAAACACCACTGCCAAGGATGTCTTCCGTCTGACTGCCAAGGCTATTTGGAACGTCACTGACCATTTCAAACTTCAAGCTACAATTGGTACGGACATGAACTTCATGAAATTCGAGGATTACATTGCCAAGACAACCCCTGGCACTCCCGGCGGAAAACTGACCAACCAGTCGTTCAACAATAAGACGCTGAATGCAGAGCTGTTAGCCCTGTATAACAACCAGTTTGGTGACTTCGATATCAATGCCACATTAGGAGGCAATATCTTCAAGGTTAACAACCATACCACCACAAGCACTGGTATAAACCAGCAGATGAGCGATGTCATCAATATCATGAATTACCAGGAGCAGAACGTTCGTGAGGACATCTATAAGAAGCAGATCAACTCTATCTTCGGTAGTGCCAGTGTCGGTTACAAACACACCTATTACCTGGAGGCGACCTTACGTGGTGACAAATCATCAACATTACCTATTAGTAATAATATATATGTATATCCCTCCATATCCGGAAGTGTCGTCTTTTCTGAATTCATCAAAAACAAGAGTTTAATCAACTACGGTAAGATCCGCGCATCATGGGCGCAGGTAGGTAGTGATACAGATCCCTATCAACTGGCATTGAACTACGCCACGGGAAAATACAGTTATGCAGGTTATACGATTGGTATGATCAACAATAGTACACAACCGAACAAAGACCTGAAGCCGACACGCACCAATAGCTTTGAAATTGGATTGGAGATGAAATTCTTCCACGGACGACTCGGCTTGGACTTCACCTACTATAACCAATTGTCAAAAGACCAGATTATCGGTCTAGCATCAACGACAACGTCAGGATATTCATACCGACTGATTAATGCCGGCGAGATTGAGAACAAAGGTGTTGAAGTCGCACTCAATGGACGTGTGTTGCAGATAAAGGATTTCGCATGGGACGCAGGTGTCAACTTCTCAAAGAACATCAACAAAGTGAAATCACTCGTTGAGGGTATGGACTATTTCGAACTAGCAAAAGCAACATGGTGTGGTGTCAGCGTGGGTGCGAAAGTTGGAGAGGATTATGGAGCAATCCGTGGTAAAGACTTCTTACGTGCTCCCGACGGACAGGTGATTATCAATGCAGAGACTGGATTACCAGAAGTAGACCAGAAGATAAAGACTATCGGTAACTCCTCATGGGACTGGACAGGTGGTTTCTACTCTACCTTTACCTATAAAAATTTCCGTCTTTCTGCCGGTTTTGACGTGAAAGTTGGTGCCGACCTCTATTCCATGTCAATGAATTCAGCTTACAAGACCGGTAAGGCAATCCAGACACTGGAAGGTCGTGACGCTTGGTATGCCTCTGAGGAAGCCCGTGAGGCTGCTGGCATGACAGACGGGGAATGGCGCGCAGCTGGCAACTGCGAGGGCTTCATCGCTCCAGGTGTTATCGCCAATGGTGACGGCACCTATCGTCCGAATGATGTGCCTGTGAACCCTGAGACCTACTGGAAAGCTATTGCCAACAATGTGCAGAGTCCTTTCGTCTACGACAATTCCTATATCAAGTGTCGTGAGATCACCTTGGGCTATACCTTCCCGGAGAAATTGCTGGGTAAGTTTGCCAAAAGCCTCAGCGTATCATTCGTAGCACGTAACCCGTTCATCATTTGGAAGAGGATTCCAAATATTGACCCTGACTCAGGATATAACACTTCTGGTCTAGGACTGGAGTATGGCTCACTACCCTCACGTCGTAGCTATGGTATAAACGTTAATATTAAGTTTTAAGTTGATAAGAAGATAATATATGAAAAAGATATTTTTTGCAGTACTTACAGCCGGTCTTTGCCTGACTTCCTGCAGCGACAGCTACATGGAAGAACTGAACACCGACGACTCAAAGGTGTCAAAGCTTGACCCCAACGCCCAGTTGACCACAGCCTTGCTGCAGACATACGGTGACTTCAGCCTGATGGACACCTACCGTAACTATATCACGGGATTCACACAGCATTTTGCCGGTGGCTGGAATGTCACAAACTATGCGGGTGCCGTACATTTCGAGGATGATATCTCACGCCGTATCTGGGACCGTTACTATGAAGTGTCTATCAAGAACCTCGTAGATGCCATCCACAACTCTGAAGATAGAACCAACTTGAATGCAGCCCTTCGCATCCATCGCGTCTTCCTCACCTCTGTTCTGGCAGACACTTACGGTGATGTTCCCTGTTCTGAAGCAGGTCTTGGCTTTATCGAAGGTATCGCCACACCCAAATACGACACTGTTGAAGAACTCTACGACTGGTTCTTTACCGAACTGGAAGCCTGCGAACAGCAACTCGGTACAGGCACGGACCGCATCACGGGCGACGTGACCAGTATGGGTGGCGAGGTAGCCAAGTGGAAGAAATATGCCAACTCCCTCCGCATGCGATATGCCATGCGTATCTCCGATGTCAACCCCACCAAGGCCCAGCAGGAGTTTGAGAAAGCTATGAACAATGCCAGTGGCTATATTGCCACAGCCGACGATGATGCCTATATTGTCTACTCAGACTCACCATATACCTTCTATGACGGTGCTACAGAGTACGACTTCCGTACCAATGCTTTGAGTGAGATCCTTTACGGACAGGATCCGTCTTCTCCAACATTCGTCAGCTCGACTTTGTTCTATCAACTCCAGAATACCGGTGACCCTCGTCTCTATCGCATTTGCCGCCACTACTACAACATCAAGCGAAGTCAAATTAAACCCGACAAAGAGCAGAACATCGACCTGACAGACGAAGTATTGGCATACTTCGCCAACAGAGGGAAAGGCGAGGAACCCTGTAACCCCGGTGCCGCCTGGTATGACAACTGGATGGATGTTATCACGACTGCGGATATTCCGACACTGGCAAAATGGGCCGCCATGGATGCCAACGTCTACGACAACAGTGACTATCGTGCCCGTGCCACCCGCCCCTGCCTGAACATCGACTTCGAGATGCCGTCATGTCCTGGCATCCTGATAACATCAGCAGAGGTACAGTTCCTCCTGGCAGAGGCAAAGACACTGGGATGGGCTGTAAGCGGAAATGCTGACAGCTATTATGAGGCTGGTGTTCGCGCATCAATGGAAATGCTCAACGATTACTACCTTACCTCCAACAAGATTACTGAAGACGAAATCAATCTTTTCATCCATAACAACCCTCTGGGCACCAACCCTAAGGAGACAATCAATACGCAGGCGTGGATTCTACACCTGATGAATCCCTCTGAGGCATGGGCAAACATGCGCCGCTCTGACTATCCTACCGTGCTTGACAGAACACGTCTCGCCACATTCCCCAGCGATGGCTTTGTCTATGATGACCCCGACCTTTCCATGCCAACGCGTCTGAAATATCCTGAACTGGAAGACCAGTACAACAATATCCATTACAATGAAGCTATTGAACGCATGGGGGGCAAAGACAACTGGCATAAACACCTTTGGTGGGACACCGGTGACTTGCATGTACAGCCCACCTTCACTCCTCCTTTCGGTAAGGGTTATGTCAACTAAGATAATTAACGGATAAAAGCATAAGAACAATATGAATAAGAATATGAAACAATACCAGCACAAGGGATGGAAAGTTATGACCATGTTTCTTGCCATGTGTCTCGCTGTGGCAGGTGCTACTGCCTTATCAGCATGCTCTTCCAACGACGACCCCTACTTCACCGTAACGGAGAACGACGATCCCCGTATCCTGAATACTGACTTGAGTGACAAGACGCTGGACCGCAAGACCAAGTTGAACATTGAGATCAAGGTCACCCCTATCCAATATACTACTGTGACATGGCTGCTGAATGATGTCCTGATCGCAGAAGGTACCGTCATCGACCAGACACTGCCTGTAGGTGATCATGTACTAAAGATAGTAGCAACCACTACCAAAGGAAAAACCACCTCACGTACCATTCATGTCAAAGTAACACCGGCAGAAGGTGACCCGGAGTTGGCAAGCGATCCCAAATCACGATGGCTCACCATAGGAACCACAAAGACGATTGACTGCATCAATACGACCAGTGTGACAAGAGTTATCATAGGCGAGACGGAAGCTTCTAACGTCTCTTTTGCCAATGACAAACTCACCTTCACCGTGCCTGACATGCCCGAGGGAGAATACATGGTAACGATAGTGAATGCAAACGGCGAGAGCTTTGGATGCGGACTGTTCACTGTAAGTAATGACACGTATCCTGATCCAGGTGTCAAAGAGACCGTACTCTGGGAAGGTAGCGTAGACATCAACTGGGGTGATGCCAATGTGAAGATCACTCCTGAGGAGATGGCTAACGTTCCTGTAGGCGCTACGATTCGTCTGGAGTATGAGATGATCGATGCGGAATACCACGCCATGCGTATCACTACTCCATGGTGGGGCGACACGTCAGCCGACGACTTGGTCAATCAGTTCGATATCACGGCTGACACTCCCAACCCCTTTGAGTTCACCTATACGGAGGCCTGCAAGGCACTGGTAGACGAGCGTGATGGCATGCTTATCGTGGGCTTTGGCTATAAAGTGACCAAGGTGGTCGCTGTAGAGGGTGTTGCACCTGCTGAGACATCACTGTGGGAAGGTGGCGTAGACATCAACTGGGGTGATGCCAATGTGAAGATCACCCCTGAGGAGATGGCTAACGTTCCTGTAGGCGCCACCGTCTGTCTGTACTTCGATATCATCGATGCGGAATACCACGCCATGCGTATCACTACCCCATGGTGGGGCGACACGCCAGCCGACGACTTGGTCAATCAGTTCGATGTCACTGCTGACACTCCCAATCCTTTTGAGTTCACCTATACGGAGGCTTGCAAGACACTAGTAGACGAGCGTGATGGCATGCTTATCGTGGGCTTTGGCTATAAACTGAAGCAAGTCACGTTCAAAGAATAGAAATCTTCCTTATAAGATAATCATGAAAAGGAACCGGTCTGTCATAGTCCGGTTCCTTTATCTTTCTGCATTTTTTTCATTTTCCAGAACTCTGTTTCACAATTATTTTGTAATTTTGTGCCAAAATTTGAATGAGTAGTATTTATGGAGAAGAAATTACGACTTGGCTCACTTTGTGTACAGGCTGGTTACAAAGCGAAGAACGGAGAACCTATCGAGTTGCCGATTATTCAGAGTACGACGTTTAAGTATGATGACTCTGACGAGATGGCACAGTTGTTTGACCTGAAGAAGGAGGGGTATTTCTATACCCGTCTGCAGAACCCCACCAACGACGCGGTGGCTGCTAAGATAGCGGCACTGGAGGGTGGTGTCGGCGCGGTGCTGACCTCCTCGGGACAGGCTGCCAACTTCTACGCTCTGTTTAATATCTGTGAGGCAGGCGACCATTTCGTGACTTCCAACGAGATCTACGGGGGTACCTTCAACCTCTTCGGCGTGACACTCAAGAAACTGGGCATCGAGTGTACGTTCGTCTCCCCTGAGGCGAGTGACGAGGAGATACAGGCTGCCTTCCGTCCAAATACCAAGGCGATGTTCGGAGAGACCATCACCAACCCCGGTTGTGCCGTGCTGGACATCGAGCGCTTCGCACGCATCGCCCATCAGAACGGCGTGCCCCTGATTATCGACAACACATTTGCGACACCTATCAACTGCCGTCCCTTCGAATGGGGTGCCGACATCGTGACGCACTCCACCACGAAATACATGGACGGCTTCGCCACACAGGTGGGGGGTGCCGTGGTGGACAGCGGTAACTTCGACTGGATGAAATATGCGGAGAAATTCCCTGGTCTGTGTACTCCTGACGAGTCGTACCACGGACTGACCTACGTGAAGGCGTTCGGCAAGATGGGCTATACCACCAAGCTGGTGGCGCAGCTGATGCGTGACCTGGGCAGTATCCCTGCTCCCCAGAACTCCTTCCTCCTGAACATCGGACTGCAGACACTGCACCTGCGCATGGCACAGCACTGCAAGAACGCCCAGCGTGTCGCTGAGTTCCTGCACGACTGTCCGAAGGTGGCGTGGGTACACTACTGCGGACTGAAGGACGACCAGTACTATGAGCTCGGACAGAAATACCTGCCGAACGGCTCATGCGGTGTCATCGCCTTCGGACTGAAGGGCGACCGTGAGACCGCCATCAAGTGGATGGACTCGCTGCAGATGATCAATATCGTGACGCATGTCGCCGATGCCCGCACCTGTGTGCTGCATCCTGCCAGTCATACCCACCGCCAGCTCAGCGACGAGCAGTTGCGCGAGGCTGGCGTGGCTCCCGACTTGATCCGCCTGTCGGTAGGCATCGAGGACGTAGAGGATATCCTCGACGATATCAAGCAGGCACTGGACAAGATTTAATCATTATCAAACATATTAATAAGTAAAGAAGTATGTTTCACATTTACAAAGGCTACGAACTTGTGGATGCGTACCACAAGATGCGTATGGGCAGGCGCTTCCATCCGAGTGGCGCCTTTAAGAAAACAACACAGGCAATCGTCGTACTCATCGTGACGCTGTTTCTCTGGAACATGCCGTCGGAGTGGTTCGGCATTGAGGGACTGACCACCGTACAACAGCGTATCATCGCCATCTTCGCCTTCGCCACCCTGATGTGGATCCTGGAGGTCGTCTCCTCATGGGCTACCTCCGTGGCGATTATCGGACTGATGCTGCTCTTCACCTCGGACAGTGGTGTCAAATGGATGTGCAATCCTGACGAGGTGGGTGCCCTGCTGTCTTACAAATCGGTGATGGCGACCTTCGCCGACCCTGTCATCATGCTGTTCATCGGCGGTTTCATCCTTGCCATCGCAGCGACGAAGACGGGACTGGACGCACAACTGGCAAAGGTGCTACTCAAACCTTTCGGCAACAAGAGTGACAACGTGCTGCTGGGCTTCATCCTCATCACGGGTCTGTTCTCGATGTTCGTGTCGAACACAGCGACGGCAGCAATGATGCTGACCTTCCTGACACCGGTGTTCCGCCAACTGCCTCCCGAGGGTAAGGGACGTATCGCCATGGCACTGTCAATCCCCGTTGCCGCCAACCTCGGCGGTATGGGAACACCCATCGGCACACCTCCCAACACCATCGCCCTGAAATACCTCAACGACCCGGAAGGACTGAACATGCAACTGGGCTTCGGCGAATGGATGATGTTCATGACTCCATTGGTCATCATCCTCCTGTTCTTAGGATGGTACCTGCTGAAGACCCTCTTCCCCTTCAGTCAGAAAACGGTAGAACTGGAGATCGAGGGGGAGATGAAGAAAGACAAGCATACCTATATCGTCATCGTGACCTTCTTCCTGACGGTGGCTCTCTGGCTGCTGGATGCCGTGACGGGCATCAACTCATATACCGTCGCCCTGGTACCGTTCATGGTGTTCGCCCTGACGGGTGTCATCAACAAGCGTGACCTGGAGCAGATCAACTGGAGTGTCATCTGGATGGTGGCTGGCGGCTTCGCACTGGGCTACGGACTGAATGCCTCAGGACTTGCAGCCAATGCAGTGAAAAGTATTCCCTTCGGTGAGTTCTCTCCCCTGCTCATCCTGTTGCTGTCGGGACTGATCTGCTATCTCCTCTCCAACTTCATCAGCAACTCAGCGACGGCGGCACTGCTGATGCCTATCCTTGCCGTCGTCTGTGCCGCCATGGGTGACAAGCTGGATGCCATCGGCGGTACACCGACCGTCCTGATCGGTGTTGCCATAGCTGCCTCCAGTGCCATGGTACTGCCCATCTCCACCCCACCGAACGCCCTTGCCTATGCCACCAACCTGGTACAGCAGAAGGACATGTCGAAGATCGGACTCATCATGGGTGTCATCAGCATGGTATTGGGCTATGTCCTGCTCTATTTCCTGGGGACATTACACGTACTGTAGCCCCAGAATTAACAAATTGTAAACTTAAAACGAAAATAATAGGGAATTTTCTTGGAAGTTTCAAGAAAATTCCCTATTTTTGCATTATCAATATAACAAAATGTAAGTTAAACGATAAAAACCTTAAAGCTATGAACGTTGAGAAAATCATGCAAGACCTGGAGAAGAAGCATCCGGGAGAAGTAGAGTACTTACAGGCTGTACGTGAAGTACTGGAGTCTATCAAAGACGTATATAACCAGCATCCTGAGTTTGAGAAGGCTAAAATTGTGGAGCGCATCGTGGAACCGGAGCGCATCATCACCTTCCGTGTGCCCTGGGTTGACGACAAAGGGGAGGTACAGGTGAACATCGGATATCGTGTGCAGTTCAACAGTGCCATCGGTCCGTATAAGGGCGGTCTGCGCTTCCATGCTTCCGTGAACCTGAGCATCCTGAAGTTCCTCGGTTTCGAGCAGACCTTCAAGAATGCGCTGACGACCCTGCCGATGGGTGGTGGCAAGGGTGGCAGTGACTTCTCACCACGTGGCAAGAGCGATGCGGAGATCATGCGCTTCTGTCAGGCTTTCATGTGTGAGCTGTATAAGGTCATCGGTCCCGATGTCGACGTACCCGCCGGTGATATCGGTGTCGGTGGTCGTGAGATAGGCTACCTCTTCGGTATGTACAAGAAACTGACCAGTCAGTTCCATGGCGCTACCCTGACGGGTAAGGGTCTGGAATGGGGCGGCAGCATCCTGCGCCCGGAGGCTACGGGCTATGGTGCCCTGTATTTCGTCCATCAGATGATGGAGACACATGGTCTGGACATCAAGGGCAAGACCGTCGCCCTCTCTGGTTTCGGCAATGTGGCATGGGGTGCCGCCAAGAAGGCTACCGAACTGGGGGCGAAGGTCATCACCATCAGTGGTCCTGACGGCTATATCTATGACCCTGCCGGACTTGACGACGAGAAGATAGCATATCTGCTGGAGCTGCGTGCCTCAGGCAATGACATCTGCCAGCCGTATGCCGACGAGTTCCCCGGCAGCCAGTTCTTCGAGGGTAAGAAGCCATGGGAGCAGAAAGCGGACATCTACCTGCCTTGTGCTACGCAGAACGAGCTGAACGGTGACGATGCCGACAAGATTCTTGCCAACAAGCCGCTGTGTGTCGCTGAGGTCAGCAACATGGGATGCACGGCTGATGCCGTCAATAAGTTCATCGCTGCCGGTCAGCTCTTCGCCCCGGGCAAGGCTGTCAATGCGGGTGGTGTCGCCACCTCAGGTCTGGAGATGACGCAGAACTCGATGCGTATCGCATGGACGGGTGAGGAGGTAGACCAGAAACTGCACCAGATCATGTCGGGCATCCATGAGCAATGCGTGAAATATGGTAAAGAGGGTAACTATGTCAACTACGTGAAGGGTGCCAACGTGGCAGGCTTCATGAAGGTGGCAAAGGCTATGCTCGCACAGGGTATCGTATAAAAGTAAAGGAGCCTTAGGCTCCTCCCTGCGAAGCCTTAGGCTTCGACCCTTGAAGCTTTAGGCTCCCGCCCCCGAAGCTTTAGGCTTCGAAGGGCGAAGCCTAAAGCTTCTTTATTGATACTTATTTCCGTCTGGTGACGATGGTGATGTCGTGGGTACCTGCGTCGATATCACGGTTGTTGACGGTAGCGCCGACGCGGATTTTTGCCGTACCGTCCTTCAGCTTCTTATCGGCAAGGATGGTGGCGGTATAGCGCACTCCATTATTGGGGGCGATGCTCTCTACATGGAGATTGGGAGAGATATGCAGGTTCTTATTACCCGTCACGTCATTGACCATCGGTTGTACGTCATAGAGGGTATGACGGGTGTAGTTCATGATCTCAAAGGATATCTGGCACTGCTCCCCAGCCTTCAGGACACCGTCATGGTCCTGATCCACAAAGCGTGCATTGCGGATGATGATGCGCTCGGGCTTGTCGGCATCCATACGCTCAAGCTGACTGAGCGATACAGAGGGCTTGTCGGAGGCTGTCGGTGCAGGACGCTGTGCAGGACGCTCATTCTTAGGACCAGCAATACCGATGTCGATGCGGTCGTCACCACTGTTGGTGGCATCAAAACCGCTGTTGTCTGAAGACTGGGTGCGACGGCGGTATTTATAGTCGTCATCATCACGGTCATCGTCGTAATCATACTGACGCTGTCGCTGCTCCATGCGACGGTGATAGTCCTCTATCTCCTCCTGACGCTTCTGGTCAGCGGCGGCACCGATGGCTGCTCCCACAGCGGCACCTCCCGCCATACCCACAATCGTACCGATGTCACTACCACGCCAACCACCTGAGATACCACCGATGGCAGAGCCGAGAACGGCACCGATGGTACCACCGGCATAGGCTCCAGTCCCTGTGTAGGTTCCGCAACTGCTCATCATGAAAGCAGCACCAACAACCCATATTCCAATCTTCTTCATATCGCTTTCCGTTTTAAAGTTCACGATGCAAAGATACGGATTTTCCACAAAACGGCAAGGGGTATTTCCCGAAAATCGCTTAGGGGATTCCCTAACATTTCAAGATATGTAACCATAGAGCAAAAAACGGGGCGTTGCCACATGGCAACGCCCCACTCTATGTAATTTGCACTGAACTTACTCAGCTTTCGCTTCTTCAGCAGCAGGTGCTTCAGCAACAGCCTCCTCAGCCTTAGGAGCTTCCTCAGCAGCAGCCTCAGCCTTTGCAGCTGATGACTTACGTGAACGACGAGTCTTCTTAGCCTCAGTCTTTGGAGTCTTCAGCATGTTCTCATCGAAGTCTACAAGCTCGATGAATGCCATATCAGCACCATCACCCAGACGAGAACCAAGTTTGATAACACGAGTGTAGCCGCCTGGACGGTCACCTACCTTCTGTGCAATAACACCGAACAACTCTTTCAGAGCCTCTTTGTTCTGCAGGTAGCTGAATACTACACGACGTGAATTGGTACTATCATCTTTTGAGCGTGTAATCAGTGGCTCAACATACTTCTTGAGTGCCTTTGCCTTGGCGAGGGTCGTAGTGATTCTTTTGTGCATGATCAGTGAGATTGCCATGTTGGCAAGCATGGCATGACGGTGATCTGCAGTACGGCCCAGATGGTTAAATTTCTTTCCGTGTCTCATTTTTCGTTTTTCTTAAGCGGACAAATTCTCTATTGCCAATACTCAATTGTCAATTAGAATTATTCCTTGTCTAATTTATACTTTGTAATATCGGTTCCAAACGACAGATTCAGACTCTCGAGCAAATCATCAAGCTCAGTGAGCGATTTCTTACCGAAATTGCGGAACTTCAAGAGGTCGGTCTTGTTGTACTGTACGAGATCACCAAGGGTCTCCACATCGGCTGCCTTCAGACAGTTGAGGGCACGAACAGAGAGGTTCATGTCTACCAATTTAGTCTTCAGCAACTGACGCATGTGCAGTACTTCCTCATCAAACTCCTGGTTGCCCTCGGTGTCATTATTCTCAAGGGTAATCTTCTCGTCTGAGAAGAGCATGAAGTGATAGATAAGGATTTTGGCGGCTTCCTTCAGCGCATCTTTCGGGTGAATGGAACCATCCGTCGTAACTTCAATCACCAGTTTGTCATAGTCGGTCTTCTGCTCAACACGATAGGGCTCTACTGAGTATTTTACGTTACGAATCGGGGTGTAGATTGAATCGATTGCTATAACATTCACATCGGTGCAGAACTCACGATTTTCCTCAGCGGGAACGTAGCCACGACCTTTGTTAATAGTAAGATCAATCTGCATCGAAGCTTTGGAATCTAAATGACAAATCACCAAATCGGGATTTAACACTTCAAATCCAGTCAGATACTTGCCAATATCACCGGCTTTGAACTCGGTAGAATTCTCAACGGTGATAGAGACTTTTTCGTTCTCGAATTCTTCCACTACTTGCTTGAACCGAACTTGCTTCAGGTTCAAGATAATGTTGGTCACGTCTTCCTTAACACCAGGTACTGATGAGAACTCATGCTCCACACCACTGATTCGAATGGTGTTGATGGCATAGCCCTCGAGTGATGAAAGAAGAATGCGGCGAAGGGCGTTACCAATAGTTACACCAAAGCCAGGCTCAAGAGGACGAAATTCGAACTTGCCGAACTTGTCATCAGCCTCCAACATTACGACTTTATCAGGTTTTTGAAATGCTAATATCGCCATTAATTTAATGATTATTTAGAGTACAACTCAACGATTAACTGCTCCTTCGTCCCACTCAATCCAAGGATACTTGCTGTGGTTGAAACCTGCAAGAGCTGCAACGATGACTTCCAAAGACTTTGATTTCTCACGTACACCAACAATCATGCCAGGCTTAACGGAGAAAGAGGGAATGTTTACAACAGCACCGTCGACAATGATGTGCTTGTGACCTACCAACTGACGGGCAGCAGCACGTGTGGGAGCAATACCCAAACGGAACACTACATTGTCAAGACGACTCTCCAGATTCTGGAGCAGTACCTCACCGGTAATACCCTCAGCCTTGGCTGCCTTCTCAAACATATTACGGAACTGGCGCTCAAGAACACCATAGGTGTACTTGGCTTTCTGCTTCTCTGCCAGCATGACAGCATACTCCGACTGTTTACGGCGACGGTTATTGCCATGCTGTCCCGGGGGGAAGTTCCTACGGGACAAAACTTTGTCTGCGCCGAAGATGGGCTCACCAAATCGACGTGCAATTTTTGATTTCGGTCCAATATATCTTGCCATAATTCTAAAATAATTTCTTTATTTTTAATATAGTAACTATAGTTCCTTATAGTCCCTATAGTTAATTAAACTCTACGACGCTTTGGAGGACGGCATCCGTTGTGTGGCAGTGGTGTGGCATCAATAATCTCGATAACCTCAATACCTGCACCGTGCACGGCACGGATAGCTGACTCACGTCCGTTACCTGGACCCTTCACATAAGCCTTTACCTTGCGCAGACCAAGATCAAAAGCGACCTTTGCGCAATCCTCTGCTGCCATCTGCGCAGCGTATGGAGTGTTCTTCTTTGAACCACGGAAGCCCATCTTACCGGCCGAAGACCAGGAAATAACCTGACCCTCATCGTTTGCCAAAGTGACAATGATATTATTAAAAGAACTGTGTACGTGAAGCTGGCCAAGGGCATTAACTTTCACGTTTCTTTTCTTTGAAGTGACTGTTTTCTTTGCCATAATCTTTAAACTCTAAACTATAAACGTTAAACTTAAAAATTACTTCGTGGCCTTCTTCTTGTTTGCAACAGTCTTCTTCTTACCCTTACGTGTACGGGCATTGTTCTTGGTGCTCTGACCACGAACAGGAAGACCGTGGCGATGACGCACACCACGATAGCAACCAATATCCATCAGTCGCTTGATATTCAACTGGATCTCACTGCGGAGATCACCTTCTACTTTGAATTCAGCGCCGATAATTTCACAGGTCGCGGCTCACGCCGGCCTTGTCCAAAATCTTTGCTGAACTACTTCGACCAATACCATAGATATAGGTCAATGCGATTTCGCCACGCTTCTCCTGGGGCAAATCTACTCCAACAATTCTTATTGCCATTTAAACTAATAAATAAAATAAATAAAATTCGAATTTTCGCTAAAAAGCATGCAAAGGTACGCAAAATATTTGAAATTCCGCCACCCCATTATGCTTATTTAACATTAACCCTGACGCATCTTGTACTTAGGGTTCTTCTTGTTGATAACGAACAGACGACCCTTACGACGTACAATCTTGCAGTCTGGGGTGCGTTTCTTCAACGATGCTCTTGTCTTCATTATACTTATCTCCTTAAATTATTTGTATCTAAACACAATTCGTCCTTTTGTCAGGTCGTATGGGCTCATCTCCACTTTTACTTTGTCACCAGGGAGAATTTTGATATAGTGCATACGCATCTTACCTGAGATGTGTGCAATAATGGGCACTCCATTCTCTAACTCTACCCGAAACATCGCATTAGACAATGCCTCTACAATAGTCCCGTCTTGTTCTATAGCACCTTGCTTTGCCATACTAATATAATTTGCCTTCAATAGTTTCAATTTCTTCAAACGAAGAGAGAATCTCTGCCTTCCCTTTCCTGACAGCTACGGTGTGCTCGAAATGGGCAGCCGGTTTGCCATCACGGGTACGGATAGTCCAACGGTCATTGGAATCGAGATATATCTCACGTTTCCCCATGGTAACCATCGGCTCTATGGCAATACACATACTCGCTTTGAGCATGACACCATTACCACGGCGACCATAATTGGGAACCTGAGGATCCTCGTGCATCTCATGCCCTATACCATGTCCGGTCAACTCACGTACTATTCCATAGCCTTGAGCCTCACAATGGTCTTGGACCGCAGCTCCGATATCCCCTATATGTCTTCCTGCCACGGCATTCTCTATACCCTTATAGAGTGCTTCTTTCGTGGTACGGAGAAGCAGTTTCTTCTCCTCACCGACTTCCCCCACACAGAATGTATAGCAAGAGTCGCCACAAAAGCCATTCAGTAACGTACCACAGTCGATAGAGATAATATCTCCCTCCTGAAGTACTGTCTGCGCATTCGGAACACCATGTACTACAACATCGTTAACCGAGGTGCAGATACTGGCAGGAAACGGCCCTCCATATGGATTGGGGAAACCCTTGAAAGTCGGAATTGCTCCATGATCACGGATGAACTCATCTGCAATCTGATCCAACTGGAGGGTCGTTACACCAGGTTTTATATGCTTTGCTAATTCACCGAGGGTCTTACCAACAAGTTGGTTTGCCTCGCGCATCAGCACAATCTCATCTTCTGTCTTCAGAAATATCTTCATACAGACTTAGTATGCAGTCACTCCGCCACGTCCATGAATGCGACCTGAATTCAACAGACCATCATAATGACGCATCAGCAGGTGGCTCTCAATCTGCTGGAGAGTGTCAAGCACAACACCAACAAGAATCAACAGAGAGGTACCGCCGAAGAACTGCGAGAAAGCGTCCTGCACATTCAAAAGCCCTGCCAAAGCTGGCATAATAGCAATAAAAGCAATAAACAGAGAACCAGGCAGTGTGATACGTGACATAATCGTGTCAATATAATCTGCTGTCGGTTTTCCTGGTTTGATACCAGGAATAAATCCGTTATTACGCTTCATATCCTCAGCCATCTGAGTAGGATTCAATGTGATTGCCGTATAGAAGTAGGTAAACGCTATAATAAGAATGGCAAAGATAATGTTGTAAGTCCAACTGTGATGATCCAACAGCGAACGAACGAACCAGTTCGCATTCTCAGGAGCAGCATACTGCACAAAAGCCAATGGAATGAACATCAACGCCTGAGCAAAGATGATAGGCATCACATTCGCAGCGAACAGTTTCAAGGGGATGTACTGACGAGCACCACCTACCTGCTGGTTACCTACAAGACGCTTAGCATACTGTACAGGGACCTTACGGACACCCTGTACCAAAACAATAGATGCACATACAACTGCATAGAGAATGATTATCTCGACAAGGAACATCACCAGACCACCACCTGTGATAGCGGTGAAACGAGAACTTACCTCCTGGATGAATGCCTGAGGCAGACGGGCGATGATACCAATCATAATGATCAGCGAGACACCATTTCCAATACCTTTATCCGTAATGCGTTCTCCAAGCCAGAGGATGAACATACTGCCTGCGGCAAGGATAATAGTTGCAGGGAATACAAATACCGACCAACTAATACCCGAGGCAAGGGCAGCACCGGCCTGCATTTTCAGATTGATGAGGTAACTCGGTGCCTGGAACAGCAGAATAGCTACTGTCAGGTAACGAGTGTAAGTCATAATCTTCTTGCGACCGCTCTCACCCTCACGCTGCATCTTCTGGAAATAAGGCACAGCGACAGCAAGGAGCTGCATAACGATAGAAGCAGAGATGTAAGGCATGATTCCAAGCGCAAAAATAGACGCATTGGAAAATGCACCACCGGAGAACATATCCAAAAGCGACATCAGACCGCCTTGGGTTTGTGACTGCAACTTGTCGAGCAAAGCAGGATTAATACCAGGCAATACCACGAACGAGCCAAAACGATAAATCGCTACAAACAGAAGAGTGATTAGGATGCGCTGGCGCAAGTCCTCAATCTTCCAGATGTTCTTCAGTGTCTCTATTAACTTCTTCATCTTGTTTAGATAATTGTTGCGTTACCACCAACTGCCTTGATTGCTTCTTCGGCAGTCTTTGAGAAGGCATTAGCCTCTACATCAACCTTAGCCTTCAACTCACCATTGCCAAGGATCTTCACAAGCTCCTTACCATTGGTCAGACCAGCAGCTACAAGCTCTGCTATTCCAATCTTGGTGAGGTTCTTTGCCTCAGCAAGTTTCTGAAGGGTAGACAGGTTGACAGCGAAATACTCCTTGTGGTTGATATTCTTGAATCCACTCTTCGGAACACGGCGCTGCAATGGCATCTGACCACCTTCGAAACCAATCTTCTTCTTATAACCTGAACGAGCCTTGGCACCCTTGTGACCACGGGTAGAAGTACCACCGAGACCAGAGCCTGGTCCACGACCGATTCTACGACGTGAGTGGGTAGAGCCCTCAGCTGGTTTTAAAGTATGTAGTTTCATATTCGTATCTGTTTAAAAAATTAATTAATCGATAACAGTCACCAAGTGATGAACCTTACGGATCATACCACGGATAGAAGGAGTGTCCTCTACCTCAACAACCTGAGAAATCTTGTGGAGACCCAAAGCTGTAAGAGTACGTTTCTGGTCTACAGGATATCCGATTTTGCTCTTTATCTGCTTAATCTTAATTGTTGCCATAGTCTTATTCTCCTTTATCCTCTAAATACTTTATCCATACTGATTCCACGAGTACCTGCAATGGTATAGGCATCACGCATCTCACTCAGAGCTGTTATTGTAGCCTTCACCAGGTTATGGGGGTTAGAAGAACCCTTTGACTTTGCAAGCACATCCTTGATACCAACACTCTCAAGTACAGCACGCATAGCACCACCTGCTACCAGTCCGGTACCGGCTGCGGCAGGCTTCAGGAACACCTGAGCACCGCCAAAGCGTGCCTCCATCTCATGAGGGATTGTTCCTTTCAGAACGGGAACCTTCACAAGATTCTTCTTAGCTGCCTCAACACCCTTGGCAATAGCGGCAGTAACCTCACCTGCCTTACCAAGTCCCCAGCCGATAATACCATTGCCGTCACCGACAACGACGATAGCTGCGAATGTGAAGGTGCGACCTCCCTTTGTTACCTTTGTAACATACGTGCTGCATCAGCCAGAGACTTTACACGGCCATGATAGAGATAACCATTACGGTCGAAGACAACAGAGTTAATACCTGCTGCCTGAGCCTTCTCGGCTACCAACTCACCGACCTTCTCTGCCTGCTGAATCTTAGGCATTGCCTCAAGACCTACTGAAGATGCAGATGCGAGTGTTTTACCTTCCAAATCGTTAATCACCTGAGCATAAATCTGCTTGTTGCTGCGGAAAACGCTCAAGCGGGGACGCTCGGCTGTACCGAATACATTCTTACGAATTCTATATTTAATCTTAATTCGTCTTTCTATTTTCTTTGTTGCCATAATCTTCAATTCTTTAAATGATTATTACTTAGCTGCGGCTGACTTACCCGACTTACGACGGATAACCTCACCCTTGAACAAAATACCCTTACCCTTATAAGGCTCCGGCATACGGAAAGAACGAATCTTTGCACAAATGAGTCCGAGTAACTGCTTGTCGCAAGACTCCAAGACAATTTGTGGATTCTGGTTACGCTCCATCTTGGTCTCCACCTTAACCTCCTTAGGAAGCTGGATGAAAATAGGGTGAGTGTAACCGAGTGAGAACTCAATGATGTTACCCTGATTTGACACACGGTAACCAACACCGATAAGTTCCATCTCTTTCTTATAACCCTCGCTGACACCGACAACCATATTGTTGATGAGTGCGCGGTACAGACCATGGAACGCCTGCTTCTGCTTGATGTTAACAGGACTGTTCTCGTCAATCTCAAATGTTATATGCCCATCAGCGATGTTCATCTTGATGGATGCATCGACTTTCTGTGAAAGCTCACCTTTTGGACCCTTTACGGTAACGACACCATCCTGAGCCTGTGCTACAGTAACACCGGCAGGGATACTAATTGGCAATTTTCCTATTCTTGACATAATCGAGTCCTCCAATTAATATACGAAACAAAGCACCTCACCGCCGATCTTCAGGGCAGCAGCCTCTTTGTCTGTCATTACACCTTGGGATGTAGATAAAATGGCAATACCTAATCCGTTAATTACTCTCGGCATGTCCTTGTAACCAGTGTACTTACGAAGACCTGGTGTTGACACACGTTTCAGGCACTTAATGGCGTTAGCCTTAGTGGCTGGGTCATACTTCAAAGCCACTTTAATAGTACCCTGAGGTCCATCCTCGATAAACTTGTAGTTCAGGATGTAACCTTTCTCAAAGAGGATTTTAGTGATTTCCTTCTTCAAGTTAGACGCAGGAACCTCAACAACACGGTGATGAGCCATGATGGCGTTTCTGAGTCTGGTCAGATAATCTGCTATTGGATCTGTCATAAAATAAATTGTTTAATTAATCGGGACTACCCCGACAATATTAAAAAATAATCACATTCTTACCAGCTTGCCTTCTTTACACCTGGAATCAAACCGCTGGAAGCCATCTCACGGAACTGGATACGTGACAGACCGAACTGACGCATGTATCCTTTGGGACGACCTGTAATCTTACAACGGTTGTGCAGACGGATAGGATTAGCATTCTTGGGGATGCTCTGGAGTTTGCGAGCTGCCTCGTAAGCCTCTGCAGGATCCTCTGATGTTGCAATAATCTTCTTCAATGCCGCACGTTTCTCAGCATAACGGGCAACCATCTTAGCACGCTTTACCTCGCGGGCTTTCATTGATTCTTTTGCCATATCTCTTAATCGTTTTTAGCGTTCTTGAATGGCAGACCGAAGCCCTTCAGCAATGCATAACCCTCCTCGTCTGTCTTGGCAGATGTAACGAAGGTAATGTTCATACCCTGGATGCGGTCTACTGTATCAATATTGATTTCAGGGAAGATAATCTGTTCCTGAACACCGAGTGTGTAGTTGCCACGACCATCGAACTTGCTCTCGATACCCTTGAAGTCACGGATACGAGGGAGAGCTACGCGGACAAGTTTCTCCAAGAACTCGTACATACGCTCACGGCGCAGTGTTACCATCACACCGATAGGCATCTTTTTACGAAGTTTGAAGTTTGCGATATCCTTCTTAGAATATGTGGCAACAGCTTTCTGACCAGTAATAGTAGTTATCTCGTTGATAGCAACGTCGATAATCTTCTTATCCTGCGTTGCGTCACCCAGTCCCTGATTGATAACAATCTTCTTCAGGACAGGAATCTGCATGGCTGAAGTGTAGTTGAACTGCTTCTGCAGAGCTGGAGCGATCTTCTCCTTATACTCTTTCTTTAATTGTGCTGTATCCATTACTTAATTTCCTCCCCTGACTTTTTAGCGACACGAATCACATTCTTACCCTCATGCTTGATAGCAACACGAGTAGCCTTACCGCTCTTCGGATCGATCAGACTTACATTTGAGATATGTATCGGAGCCTCCTGCTTGATGATACCACCCTGAGGGTGCTGTGCACTTGGCTTGGCGCTCTTAGATACCATATTAACGCCTTCCACGAGGACTCTCTCCTCTTTCACGAAGACTTTGAGCACCTTACCCTTCTGACCTTTGTCCTTGCCAGCGAGGATAATTACCTCATCACCTTTCTTAATATGTAACTTACTCATTTCTTGAATGCTTTAAATGTTAAAGAACCTCAGGTGCCAGTGAAACGACCTTCATATTTACAGCACGCAACTCACGTGCTACAGGACCGAAGATACGGCTGCCACGGAGCTCACCAGCGTTGTTCAACAGCACGCAAGCATTGTCGTCGAAGCGGATATATGAGCCATCAGCGCGACGAATCTCTTTCTTTGTGCGAACAACCAAAGCCTTAGATACTGCACCTTTTTTAACATCACTTGTGGGGATGGCGTTCTTGATGGCAACGACAATCACATCGCCCACGCTGGCATAACGGCGGCGGGTACCACCCAGCACACGGATGCAGAGAGCCTCACGTGCACCACTGTTGTCAGCAACTGTCAGTCTTGTCTCAGTTTGTATCATAATTACTTAGCTTTTTCTACAATCTGTACTAATCTCCATCTCTTCGTCTTTGACAAAGGACGGGTCTCCATAACGAGTACAGTATCACCTACATTGCACTCGTTCTTCTCATCGTGAACATGGTACTTCTTTGTCTTCTGGACAAACTTACCATAAATAGGGTGCTTCTCCTTGAACTTAGCGGCAATAACGATGGTTTTATCCATTTTGTTACTGATAACGACACCCTGTCTTGTCTTTCTTAAATTTCTTGTTTCCATCTGGACCATTATTATTTGTTAAGTTCTCTCTGACGGAGTTCTGTCTATGGATTCTCCATAGGAGTGATGGCATGATTCAACTTCATCTGGTTGTATTTGGCAACCTCAGTCTCCAGTTTCTCAGCCAAATCCTTGGTCTCAAGCTCTTTTAATTCTTTGCTCTTCATAACTTCTTAAGCGTTTTTATCGTAATCGCGTCTAACAACAAACTTAGTCTTCACGGGCAACTTCTGAGCACCGAGGCGGAGAGCCTCCTTAGCGGTCTCAAAAGGTACGCCTTCTACTTCAAAGAGGATACGTCCTGGAGTTACAGGAGCCACCCAACCAGCAGGGTCACCTTTACCTTTACCCATACGTACGTCAGCAGGCTTACGTGTGATAGGTTTGTCCGGGAAGATGCGAATCCATACCTGACCCTCACGGTTCATATAACGGTTGATGGCAACACGTGCTGCCTCAATCTGACGGCTGTCAATCCACTTGGCATCCAATGTCTTGATGCCGAATGAACCGAAAGCCAGCTGTGTACCTCTGTGGGCGTTGCCTTTATTGCCACGTCCGTCTTGAGGTCTTCTATATCTTACTCTCTTAGGCTGTAACATGATTGCTTCTTACTTTTACGTTAATTACTTTTTCTTATTACGGAACTTTCTGCCGCCATTGTTACCACCGTTAGAGCGACCAGCGCTCTTCTCCTGAGCGAAGTTTGGAGCCAAGTCCACTTTACCGTAAATCTCACCACGGCAAATCCAAACTTTCAAGCCCAGCAGTCCGACTTTCGTCAGAGCCTCAGCCTGGCAGTAATCAATATCAGCACGGAAAGTGTGCAGAGGCGTACGACCTTCCTTGATCATCTCGCTACGTGCAATTTCAGCACCGTTCAGACGACCAGAGATCTGCACCTTAATGCCCTCGGCACCAGCACGCATTGTGTTAGCTACAGCCATCTTGATAGCGCGGCGGTAAGCGATCTTACCCTCTATCTGGCGAGCGATGTTGTTAGCTACGATAGTTGCGTCGAGTTCCGGTTTCTTTACCTCAAAGATGTTAATCTGAATCTCCTTGTCATAGAGTTTCTTCAGCTCTTCCTTCAACTTATCGACATCCTGTCCACCCTTACCAATGACAAGACCCGGACGGGCAGTGCAGATAGTGATGGTCACCAGTTTCAATGTACGTTCGATGACAATCTTAGACACGCTTGCCTTGGCAAGACGCTCATTGAGGTACTTACGGATTTTCTGATCCTCTACCAGGTTATCTCCGAAGTCCTTGCCTCCGAACCAATTTGAGTCCCAACCTTTAACGATACCAAGGCGGTTGCTAATTGGATTTACTTTCTGTCCCATACTTCTTACTTATCATTAGTTTTAGCGTCAACAAACAGAGTCACGTGGTTCGAACGCTTACGGATACGATAGCCACGACCCTGAGGTGCCGGTCTCATACGTTTCATTGTCACACCTTCGTCAACGAAGACACATTCTTAGCCTCCCAGTTAGCGATGGCAGAACGGAGAAGCTTCTCTACGTCAGCTGCAGCGTGTTTCTTTGAGAATCTCAGAACGCCAAGAGCGCGGTTAACCTCCATGCCGCGGATCATGTCTACGACATAGCGCATCTTGCGTGGAGAAGAAGGAACACCTTTCAGCTTTGCAAAATACTGTGTCTTATTGGCTGCTTTTCTTTTCTCAGCCGCTAATCTTTTTCTTGCTCCCATTATATTATTCTTTTTATTTCTGGTGGGTTAGCCTGTTTATTTCTTATTACCTGCATGGCCACCGAAACGACGTGTCGGAGAGAACTCTCCGAGCTTGTGTCCTACCATGTTCTCAGTAATGTAAACAGGGATGAATTTATTTCCATTGTGAACTGCAACTGTATGTCCCACGAAATCCGGGGAAATCATTGAAGCTCTTGCCCATGTCTTAACGACATTCTTCTTACCACTCTCATTCATGGCGAGAATTTTCTTCTCGAGTGATACGTTGATGTACGGGCCTTTTTTTAATGAACGACTCATAATTTTCTCTAATTAACTTCGTGATTACTTCTTGTTAGCTCTTTCAATAATGTACTTGTTTGAAAGCTTCTTAGGTGCACGAGTCTTAAGACCCTTAGCGTACAAGCCCTTACGTGAACGTGCGACCAGCCTTACCAGACTGCTCCAAAGCATGGTCTGAGTTACCAACACTACCTACAGTAGCCTTACAAGCAGAGAGAATCTGACGAGTCTCACCAGAAGGAAGTTTAATCACACAATAACTGCCCTCACGAGAAGTCAACTGAGCGAAATTACCTGCCGAACGAACGAGCTTGGCACCCTGACCGGGACGCATCTCAATGTTGTGGATGACGGTACCTACAGGGATGTTGGCAAGGGGAAGGGCATTACCTACCTCAGGAGCTGCCTCCGAACCAGACATCAGAGTTGTACCAACCTGCAGTCCATTAGGAGCAATGATATAACGTTTCTCACCATCAGCATAGTAGAGCAAGGCGATACGAGCCGAGCGGTTCGGATCGTACTCGATTGTCTTTACCACAGCTGGAACACCATCCTTCTCTCGTTTGAAGTCGATGAAACGATACTTCTTCTTATGACCACCACCCATGTAGCGGACAGTCATCTTACCGGTGTTGTTTCGACCACCAGTAGAACGCTTACCGTAAACGAGAGACTTCTCTGGCACGGATGCAGTAATATCCTCGAACGTGCCAATAATCTTGTGTCTTTGACCCGGAGTTACGGGTTTTAATTTACGTACTGCCATTTCTTATT
>CACYPF010000028.1 GCA_902776195.1 uncultured Prevotellaceae bacterium
GCACGCTTGAAAGCGCGTGCAAAACGTTGACCTTTTCTCATAACTCTTTTTAACTCTTAAGAGGCTTGGCAGGAGTCAACGTATTTCAGGCTAAGACAGCACCCCGTAAGAAACGTCTCCTATAGGCTAAAGGAATATCTCCCGTGCCCCACGGCAGATATTGGAGTGAGGCATGGGAGATATTAGAGTGAAGCAAAGGAGATATTAGAGTGAAAATAGCCCCTATTCGTTAACTTGCATTAACAATAGTTCTTCATTTTATTAACATATTTTTACACGATTTTCCCTCCAAACTATTGACATCGCATGTTAAATGTAATACCTTTGCACTTGACAATAGGGTCAAGTGCGATTGCGGGTTTCGTACTCAGACAGAATGGCATTCGATTCCGCCATTTTGTCGGTTTCCTTCATCTCGGCACGGGAGTTGAAGGTTAAAAGGTAAGAAGATAAAAAATATAAGGAGGACAAAATTATGACATTAGACAAATTCACTATCAAGGCGCAGGAGACCGTACAGGAGGCGGTCAATATCGCGCAACGGAATGGTCAGCAGACCATAGAGCCGACACACTTGCTTGCCGGTATGATGGCGAAGGCAAAGGACGTCGTGAACTTTCTGTTTCAGAAACTCGGTGTCAACGGTCAGCAGATAGACATGCTCATAGGACAGGAGCTGCAGCATCTGCCCCGTGTTCAGGGCGGTGAGCCCTATCTGTCAAGTGATGCCAACAAGGTATTGCTGAAGGCACAGGACTACGCCCAGAAGATGGGTGATGAGTTCGTGAGTGTGGAGCCTGTCCTACTCGCTATACTGACGGATGGAGCCACGGCAGGACGAATCCTGAAGGATGCGGGTATCACGGAGAAAGACCTGCGTGCCGCCATCCATGAGCTGCGACAGGGACAGAAGGTGCAGTCGCAATCGGCTGACGACAACTACCAGTCGCTGGAGAAATATGCCAAGAACCTGGTGGACCTTGCCCGACAAGGGAAGCTCGACCCGGTCATCGGACGTGATGATGAGATCCGCCGGGTGTTGCAGATCCTCTCCCGTCGTACAAAGAACAACCCGATACTGATTGGTGAGCCGGGTACGGGTAAGACCGCCATCGTCGAGGGACTTGCCCAGCGTATCGTCCGTGGTGACGTACCTGAGAACCTGAAAGACAAGCAGTTGTACTCCCTGGATATGGGTGCGCTGGTGGCTGGTGCGAAATACAAGGGTGAGTTCGAGGAGCGTCTGAAGAGTGTCATCAACGAGGTGACGAAGAGTGAGGGACGCATCATCCTCTTCATCGATGAGATCCACACGCTGGTAGGTGCCGGCGGTGGTGAGGGTGCCATGGATGCCGCCAATATCCTGAAACCAGCGTTGGCACGTGGTGAGCTGCGCTCTATCGGTGCCACCACACTGAACGAATACCAGAAATACTTCGAGAAGGACAAGGCACTGGAGCGCCGCTTCCAGACCGTCATGGTCGATGAGCCGGACGAGCTGAGTGCCATCTCCATCCTCCGTGGACTGAAGGAGCGATATGAGAACCACCATAAGGTACGTATCCAGGATGATGCCTGTATCGCTGCCGTCCAACTCTCCGAGCGGTATATCTCCGAGCGTTTCCTGCCAGACAAGGCTATTGACCTGATGGATGAGGCAGCCGCCAAACTGCGTATGGAGCGTGACAGTGTGCCTGAGGAGCTGGATGAGATCACCCGTAAGCTCGCCCAGTTGGAGATTGAGCGTGAGGCTATCAAACGGGAAGGTGATGAGCCGAAGATTGCCCAGTTGGACAAGGATATCGCAGAACTCCGCGAGCAGGAGCAACAGTATCGTGCCAAATGGGAAGGTGAACGCCAGTTGGTTAATAAAATCCAGCAGGACAAGCAGGAGATGGAGCATCTCAAATACGAGGCGGAGCGTGCCGAGCGTGAGGGAGACTATGGCAAAGTCGCAGAGATACGCTACTCGAAGCTAAAGGCTTTGGAAGACGACATCAAGAGCATCCAGCAACAACTTGCCAACGCACAGGACGGTAATGCCATGGTGCGTGAGGAGGTCACCGCTGACGATATCGCTGAGGTGGTCAGCCGCTGGACGGGAATCCCTGTCACCCGTATGATGCAGAGTGAGCGTGAGAAACTGCTGCACTTGGAAGAGGAACTGCACAAACGGGTCATCGGACAAGACGAGGCTATCACCGCCGTCTCTGATGCCGTACGCCGCAGCCGTGCCGGTCTACAAGACCCGAAACGTCCTATCGCCTCGTTTATCTTCCTCGGTACTACGGGTGTCGGTAAGACGGAGCTTGCCAAGGCACTTGCCGAATACCTCTTCAACGACGAGACGATGATGACCCGTATCGATATGTCGGAATATCAGGAGAAACATACCGTCAGCCGGCTGATCGGTGCACCTCCGGGCTATGTAGGCTATGACGAGGGTGGTCAGCTGACAGAGGCAGTACGCCGCAAGCCCTACTCCGTCGTGCTCTTCGATGAGATAGAGAAAGCACATCCTGATGTCTTCAATATCCTGTTGCAGGTATTGGATGACGGACGACTGACGGACAACAAGGGACGTACCGCCAACTTCAAGAACACCATCATCATCATGACCTCGAACGCTACCCGTGAGCAGTTACGGATGACGATGCGACCGGAGTTCCTGAACCGTATCGATGAGATCATCACCTTCCAGCAGTTGACGCAGGAGCAGATAGCCGATGTGGTACGCTTGCAGATGAAGAAGGTGACGGACATGCTGGAGCCACAGGGTATACAGCTGCAGATCACCGATGCCGCTATCAAGTTCCTGGCACAAGAGGGTTACGACCCCGACTTCGGTGCCCGTCCTGTGAAACGTGCCATCCAGCATCTGGTACTGAACGACCTGTCGCGCAAGATTCTTGCCGACGAGGTAGACCGCTCGAAACCAATTATCATCGACGAGTTCGGTGACGGACTGGTGTTCAGAAACTGAATAATAGTATAAAGGTTAAAAAAGGTGATGAAGCTCAACGCTTTATCACCTTTTTGATTTCTCCTTGCGCGTTCCTTATTATATATATTGGACCGAAGTCATAGAGAATTTTCGGTTCGCCCAAGACTTTCTGCTCAAAGAGTCCCGTCGTGCCCCCCATGAACTTGAAAGAGGCAAGACCATCCGTGACGGTTATATCCGTAATGGGTTTGTTCATCTTCAACGACCCGTCGCTATTCTCATGAATAAGAGAGGCAGCAGGAGATGACGTGTTCGTCAGCTCATTGTTGTCCAGATAGGGAAACGCCCATCTGTCGGCAAAAATGGTCGAGGTATTTCCGTTTGCAGGGAATATCGTGTACATCCTCGAGGAAGGAATGTACACCCCAAACTTGTCTGTATAGGCATTGTGGTTGGGAGAGACATCTGTGCTCACCCAGACACTGGGGTCGTAGTCGATATGGAAGATGACGACGCCACTGCCGGGGAGCTTGGCATCCCATTTCTTTTGCTGCCGGTTCTCTATGATATAGTATTCATTCTCATATCCATCGTTGCGGATAAGGTAAGCCTCTGACTCGTCACAGAGAGCAGGCATATCGGAAACGGTCTTCGCTTCGGTGAGTTCCTCTAAGGTGAGCCACCCCATCAGCCAGCGCTCATGGGCAGAATAGCCGCAAGGCAGGTAACCGCCACCATTATAGTTACCATAGTCCATCAGGTCCCAATCCTTAACGTATGACGTACTGGAGAAATAGAAGTCAGGAAAACCGAAACAATGGGTATACTCATGGCATATAGTGCCGAAGGTGGCATAACGCTTTCCTTTTTCCGGTACCGCACAATAGCAGTCGACGAGATAGGTCTTGCTCCCGTAGGAGACACTACGTGGCTCACAATAGTCGTATTTATCCTCGGTTGACAGATTCTTATGATCGCTGAGCCACCACTGGTGAGACCAGATAGAGTTGGAACCACCACCGTCGTTCATTCCTATACCCGCATAGATGATCAGTAACTGATTGACATAGCCGTCACCGTTCCAGTCATACAGGCTCCAGTTAATGTCACGCCCTAAAAGAATATCCATAATGTCATTGACCAGATACTGGGAGTTCTCGTCATCATAATCGTTGCTGGCATATCGTGAGGTTTTCCCCGTGAGTTGGACATACTGCAGGTCAAAGGTCAGGTCGAACTTCTCATAGCTCTGGTCATAGAAATAGTCGTGGACGGAACCTATATAAGGCTCTTCCTGAAAGCCTTTGCCATTCATGATCTTGGACCATTTCTCCATCGTAGCGGTCTCATCACCCTCAAAACTTAAATCTCCAAACGAAACAAGAACGGTCAGTTGATGGCGCTTGCCAATATAATAATCCCCTCCGGGATGACGTGGCTGTGCCGAGCGAAGCATGGGGGTATGTTGAACACGGGGTGTGCCGCGACGACACCCTCCGATCCGTACATCCTGCTGTGCAGCCATCGTAGTGACAACCAGCAGCAGACAGATAATCAGAATGCCTCTCCTACGACTCATGGGTTCATGACATATTTTCTGGTTACACCATTTTTCTTAACGATATACATCTGACCAGGGGAAGGAATGTAGACACGCTTTCCAGACAAGTCGTAGATGCACGACTCACCATTCTCATCCGATATCCGCAGGTCGTTAATCCCCGTCGCTCCACCCATGAAGTCGAAAGAGATCAGTCCGTCGCTTGACATCTTGATACTGGTAACCGGTTTTGAGAGCAAGTACTCACCATTGGCATTCTTTGTCCGCATCTTTGCCGCCGGTGTTGAAGTGTCTGTCAGTTCCGTATTCGACTCCTGTGGATAAGATGACGTACTTAGTATAAGACTGTTCATAAAATTTGCTCCCTCATAAGTAGAAAGATCCATTTCTTTGAGATAGGCTTTCCACTGGTCGTAATTCATATTGTCGGCGTGGATGAGCCGGAAACGGCAGTCTTCATCTGAACTGGAGTTATTCACACGATTACTCCTCCATACTGACTCATCGTAATTCACATAATATACAACCAGTCCTTTGCCTGGAATACCTTTATCCCACCCTATCCTTTGGCGGTTCTCCAACAACAGATATTCCGTATCAGTGTGTTTGATTTGGTAAACCTCACCACCTTCTGACACAGATTTCAATCCAGCGACAGAGGTTGCCTCTGTCAGCTCCACTGGGGTCAGCCACCCCAATAGCATTTTCTCCAAGGGAGTGTAATTGGGAGGACACCAGCCCATATTAGTGATAATTCCTCCATCCATCAAGTCCCATTCGTCAAGAACGGTATATAATTTGTCATTGGAAGGAACCGGATAGATATCCGGAAGCCCCAGACTATGTGAGAACTCATGGCAAATAGTACCGATACCACATGGAATGTTTTTCGTGAAAAGCTCTGCACTGGCGGTGTAATTATAGATTTTCAAGCCATCAGGAGTCGTGACGGTACCAAATGTAGAGGTATTAGGCCAGATGTGACCATAAGAAGCGTCTGAATCAATATTTCCTGATAACCCCGCATAGACATAGATAACCTGATCCACAGAGCCATTATTATCCCAGTCATACTGGGAGAAATCAATACCAGGATATTTTTCTATGAAGAGACTGGTCGCTTCCTTCATGACACTCGCTCCATAGTACTTGGTAGATTGGTTAGGGTTATCATAAGGACATGCTTTTTCACTGACCTTAAATGGACCATACACATCAAACTGGAGGTTACACTTTCCATTAGACTGTGTGCGGAAATAGTCTGCCACACAACCAGGTCCTAATCCCCCATTATAACCTTCCTCATTAAAAACCTTCTGGTAATACTCCAATGTATGATCATCCTTGAACTCTGTATCAGAGAATGAGATAAGTATTACCAACTGACGATAAGTCTTTGACGCATCCCAGTCTTGGCGGGCAGCAGGAATACGTCGTAAGGAACGATGTGATGTGCCATCATCAGAAACAGATGACAGACAACCTCCTTTCATAACCCGGAGGTCCTCCCCCTGTGCCATCGCACACAGGGGGAAGAAAAATACTAATAATACTTTGATTATTGATTTTATCATAATGTACTACTTTGCGTTCGGGCACCAGGGCTTCAACTGCTTGAAGAAGTCATTGCCCTTGTCATCTACCAGGATGAAGGCAGGGAAGTCCTCGACCTCAATCTTCCAGATAGCTTCCATTCCGAGTTCGGGATACTCCACGCACTCGATGCTCTTGATGGAACTCTGAGAGAGAACGGCGGCAACACCACCGATACTGCCCAAATAGAAACCACCATACTTCTTGCAGGCATCAGTGACTACCTGAGAGCGGTTGCCCTTGGCAATCATCACCAGGGAGGCGCCTAATGACTGGAACTCATCGACGTAAGGATCCATACGGTTTGCTGTCGTCGGTCCCATCGAACCGCAAGGATAGCCCTCTGGTGTCTTGGCAGGACCAGCATAGAGCACAGGATACTTCTTGAAATACTCGGGCATCGGCTCTCCGGCATCAATACGGGCCTTCAGTTTAGCATGGGCGATATCACGGGCCACGATGATGGTACCTTTCAGGTTGACACGGGTAGAGACAGGATATTTAGACAGTTCCTTACGAACGGCATCAATACCCTCGTTAAGGTCGATGACTATCGTATTCTGACCCTCACCAGCCTTGGCATACTCAGCAGGTATCAACTCAGCGGGATTGCTGTCCATCTTCTCCAGCCAGATACCCTGCGCATTGATCTTCGCCTTGATATTACGGTCGGCAGAACAGCTGACACCCATACCGATAGGACAGCTTGCACCATGACGGGGCAGACGGATGACACGGATGTCATGTGCCAATGCCTTACCACCGAACTGGGCACCCAGTCCAATCTTATGAGCCTCATCAAGGAGTTTGTTCTCCAAGTCGATATCACGGAAGGCACGTCCCGTCTCATCACCTGTCGTAGGCAGGTTATCGTAATACTTAATAGAGGCGAGCTTCACCGTCAGCAGGTTCTTCTCAGCCGACGTACCACCAATCACGAAGGCGATGTGATAAGGAGGACATGCGGCAGTACCCAACGACTTCATCTTCTCCACCAGGAAGGGTAACAGCGTTCCCTCATTCTGGATAGTCGCCTTCGTCATCGGATAGAAATAGGTCTTGTTGGCAGAGCCACCACCTTTTGCCACCATCACGAAACGGTACTCAGCACCCTCCGTTGCCTCGATATCAATCTGTGCAGGCAGGTTACAACGAGTATTCACCTCGTCATACATCGTCAACGGAGCATTCTGTGAATAGCGCAGGTTGTCCTGTGTGAAGGTATTGTAGACACCACGGGAGAGAGCTTCCTCATCCTCAAAGCCTGTCCATATCTGTTGTCCCTTCTCACCATGGATGATGGCGGTACCCGTATCCTGACAGAAAGGCAGGATGCCCTTGGCAGCCACCTCGGCATTGCGCAGGAACTGCAAAGCGACATACTTATCGTTCTCTGAGGCCTCCGGGTCCTTCAGGATCTGTGCTACCTGCAGGTTATGCTCACGGCGCAGCATGAACTCCACGTCATGGAAAGCCTGCTGAGCCAATAAGGTGAGAGCCTCCTTAGAGACCTTTACTATTTCCTTTCCCTCAAACTCAGCGGTTGTCACGCCTTCCTTTGAAAGGAGTCTGTACTCTGTGTCATCCTTGCCCACCTGAAACATCGGGGCATACTTGAATTCTGGTGTTGTTGCCATAGTCTTAAATTGTATTTATTTAGTTATTAATATCCAAAAACCTCCTCTGTTGTCAGACGACGGATAGGACCGATTTTCTCCAGTGACTGCATATCGAGCTCTTTCTCATCACCGAGGATGATATACCGGTAAGGCTTGTTAGCCATATTCGCCTTCTCGAAGTTGACGATGTCCTGCAGTGTAACCTTCTGAAGATCATTGTAGATTTTCTGATTGAGGTCGAAGTCAAGTCCCATCTCCTGCATACTGCGCCAACGGTCAATGATACCCATCTTTGTCACACGCAGCGATGCAAGCTGCTTGGAGAGTCCTTCCTTAGCGATATTGAAGGCATTCTCGCTGGCAGGGAACTGGTCCAGGATGCTGTGGAACTGGCGTATGCAGTCCATCATTTTATCATTCTGGGTGATAATATGTGTAAAGTAACTCTCGTAATTCCCCTTCTTTCTTGGATAAGCATACCATGCTGACGCATTATAGGCAAGACCGCGTGCCTCACGCAACTCCTGGAACACGACACCATTCATGCCACCACCGAAATACTCATTGAATAACGACTGTGTGGCTGTCTCGTCAATGTTCCACTGCCGGTGTTCATCATGCAGCATACGCATGTAGATGTTCTTGGCATCATAGGGGGCTATCCATATCTCATTATGATTAGCCAACTGTCGCTCATACTCCTTGTTCTCTGGTACAGGCTTCAGTTGCTTCGGTGTCTTATGCAGTTTGCTGATGACTGCCGACAACTCCTTCACCGTCATCGGACCATAGTACTCGACGGTATGCTTCATGTTAGTGAGTCCTTTCAACAAATCCACGAACACCTGAGGGTCGGTGTCCTTGAGCTGTTGCTCACTAAGCACATCGCTATTGAAATTACGCGGTCCGAACACGCCATAGTAATACAGCTGGTTGAAGTAGGAACGCTGGCTCTTCTTGTTATCCGCACGGCGCTTGACAATCTGGTTCACCATTTGGTCATACGCCTGCTTGTCAACCGTAAGATTGGCTAACACCTCTTCCGTCAAGGCAAGTGCCTTCTCCATATTCTCACTCAAACCAGTCAGTCGGATGTTGATATAAGAACTACCCTCACTTATCCCCATGTCGCAACCCAGTTCATAAAACTTCTGTTTGACCTCGGCAGCAGTATACTTGTTGGTTCCTAAGTAGTCGAGATATTCGGTGGCAACAGCATAGCGGTTGTCTGCCTTACGTCCAAAGTCAAACCGGAAGTTCAGTTCAAACAGTCCGTTCTCCTGGTTCTGCACATAAAGCAGTGGGAGCTTACTCTTGGTTTCCGCAAAAGTCAGGTCTTTCTTGAAATCCACGAACTTAGGTTGGATGGGTTCCACCTTGGCATTCTGGATATCCTCCACAAACTGGCTCATCATGTCACGGTTCGCAGGGATTGGCGTAATGGCAGGCTTGTCGATTTTCTTCTGAAGGCTGTCTACGCCCTGTTTCTTGAACACGGTAATATAGCCATTGGTGAAGAAACGGTTAGCGAAATCAACCAACTCCTGTTTGGAAATCTTGGAGATACGGTCAATCTTCCCGACCTCCTGTGCCCAGTCAATCTCGTCGATAAAGGCATCGACAAACATATCCGCACGGCTGCGGTTATCTTCCAACAGCTGATAGTACTGGCGTTTCTTATTATTGATGATACTGGGCAACAGATTCTCCGGGAAGTCACCTTTCTTCAACTTGTCAATCTCGCCCATCATCAAAGTCCTCACCTCCTCGAGACTTTGTCCCTGTTTGGGTCTTCCTATCAAAAGGAAGCCACCGTGGTCATGCATCAGTTGCGCACCGGCTCCCGCTCCCTGCACTTTCATTGACTGGTTCAGGTCAAGGTCGAAGAGTCCTGCCCGTCCATTGCTCAGTACATCCTCTAACAGCAGCAGGGTGTCAGCCTGTAACGAATTAGACTGTTTGCCACGCCATCCGACCCATACCTGCTCAGCCTCCGGACCAACGATAGTCGTATCCTTGGGAGTAGTCAATGGAGGCAGTGGGTCGAAGACGGGCTGACGAACGTCTGCACCTGGTTTCCAACTGCTAAAGTACTTGTCGATAATAGCGATAACATCATCGGGGTCAAAGTCGCCAGCCATACAGATAGCCACGTTATTAGGGACATACCATTTATTGAAGTAGTTCTTGATATTGACGATAGAAGGATTCTTCAGGTGCTCCTGTGTGCCAATCGTGGTCTGCGTACCGTATGGATGGTTGGGCCACAGCATCTTACTGCTAGTGGCGAAGAGCTTGCGATTGTCGCTTGACAGTCCGATATTATACTCCTCATACACAGCCTCCAGCTCGGTATGGAAGCCACGGATGACCATGTTCTGGAAACGGTCTGCCTGTATCTTTGCCCAGTTCTCTATCTCGTTAGAGGGGATGTCCTCTGTATAGCAGGTGACATCATTAGAGGTATACGCATTCGTACCCTGTGCACCTATCGCCGCCATCAGCTTGTCGTACTCGTTGGGGATATTGTACTTGGCGGCAAGCTGAGAGATACTGTCTATCTCATGGTAGGCTTTCTTACGTGCCTGCGGGTCAGTCAACTTACGGTAAGCCTCATATCGGTTGGTAATCTCATCCAGCAGAGGAGCCTCTGCCTCTGGGTTACTCGTACCAAACAGCTTGGTGCCCTTGAACATCAAGTGCTCCAGATAGTGGGCAAGACCCGTTGTCTCTGCAGGGTCGTTCTTAGAACCTGTGCGGACAGCAATATAGGTCTGGATACGTGGTTTCTCTTTATTCACTGAAAGATATACCTTCAGTCCATTGTCCAGCGTATAGATGCGAGCCTTCGTCAGATCGCCCTCTACCGTCCGGTACTTATACTCCTTTGCCTGTGCACTCAGTCCGAGTACGACGAGGCATGCTGTCAGAAAATACTTAGTCTTCATAATCTATTTCGTGATCTAATTTCGATATAAAGTCGTCAAAGACCTCCTGTTCCACATCACCCATGGCATACTCCTTCTCCGCATCCTTGCGAATCTCAGCAATCCATGCGCGACGAGCTTTCACATAATCCTCACGGATACGCTGGATGGCGGTATCTGTCAACTCGTCCAGTCCGTAATAGTCGAGAATCATGCGGTAGGTCCATGTCCATTGGTACTCCCGATAGTGTTCATCTATCTCCCTGAAACGGTTCAGGATGTCCTTGATGCTCTCCACATTCCCATTCTTGATATCATCTATCAACCGCTGCTCTTCTGAGGCAGGCAACAATAGACCGGAGAGGTCGTTCCAGTTGCCCTCACCTATAGAGGAGGTCGGCTTACCTAAGAAGCCACCCTTGACGGCACGCTTGAGGACGGCACCCATATAGATACGCAGGGCGATATCATAGTATTTGATACCTTTCCGCAATGAAGAGGCGTTGATGATATACTCCTGGAAGTTATAAGAAGACACATTATTACCACCTGCCTGACGCAGCGCCTCCAGGATCTTCTTACCCTGCACAATCTCTCCTACGGTGAAGGGAGAGAGCCAGTCGAAGTTGATGATACTCTTCCTGCTGGAAGGAGCCCGGCGGTCACGCTTGGGCCATTTCTTGATGTCACGATAGAGTCCTACCGTCGTGATGTTACGTCCCGGTACGATATACATCGTCTCACCGTATGCCAACAGGTAGGCAAAGGGCAGGCAGCGCATGTCGGGGTGGTTCATCAGTTTGCCGAAGCAGACAGAGAAGGCCCCGATCTTCGCAGGCATCAGCACATAGGCGCCACTCGCTGTCTTAGAGCCACGCTCCAACGTACCATAGTGCATCGGTCCCATCTTATAGGCATGGTTCGAGAAGTTGGTGTTAGACCCTGCGTTATAGAACGAGAACTCACCACCTATCAACAAGCTCGACTTATGATGTGAGGCAGAGAATGGTCCGCAGAAGGCGGCACATGCCTCACCATTCGCCATGAACGAGTTGGCGAAGAACACACTCGCCTCGGCAGTGAAGCCGTTGGTAATCTGGCAAGCCTCTCCTACGAAACAGTCCTGCATCTTCACGGAGTTGGTGATAGAGCAGCCGTTGGAGATGATGGAGTTCTCACAGATGACACCTGTGCCGATATACACAGAGGCATCCTTCGACGACATGATGGTACAGTCGCTCAGACGTGCCGCACCATTGATCTCGCAGTCATCCTTCACCACTGTATTCGTTATCTCCTTGGTATTGATGATCTTCACGCCATTGCCGATCGTGCCACGCTCCGGGAGGGTGAAACGGATCTCCTCATTCACCAGCCGGGTGATATTGTCACGCAACGACTTGTCCTTGAAATGCTTCACCATCAAGGCGGCAAGTTGCGAGTTAAGGTCATGGAACAGAATGACATTACCATCACCCATCTCATTCAGTACAGACACCACATGTCCCTCTCCGTAGGTGGCACCCTCTGTCGTCTCCATGGTTGAGATATTGGAGATATAGCAGTCGTCACCAATGGTATAGTTATTGATGAAATTACCGATCTTCTCTATCAGGCAGTCGTTACCCACCGTCACATTACGGAGGGTAGCGTCATTGATTCCCGCATGCTTGGTAAATCCCTTGGTCACCTCCACCTGCTTGTCGAAACTACCCAGCCGGATGTCGCCATAGAATAATACACGATGGAAACCATAGGGGCGGAAAGTCTCTGCCACCAATACCCTATTCCAGTCTTCTGCCCAACAGCTATTGCGTTCGAGCACCTCAATCTCCTCTTGTGTCAGTTGTCTGTAATCTCTCATAAGTAAGTATGTTTGTGTAAGTTTATTCCTCTATCTGATACAGGAAGTCGTTATACGGGTACTTCTGTACGTGGAGCTCTCGCACTTTATTATAAAGCACCTCCCGCAACTCGTCGATATTCTCTTTCTGCTTGGCGGAGATGAAGAGCGGAGCCACCGGGAATTTCTCATTCCTCATTTCTAATTCCTCATTTATCTTAGCCATCCATGTCTTTTTGAGTTCTTCGAGCGACACGTTCTCCTTCGTGGGAGCCGTGAGGTCATCCTCGTCCTGTGGTGTCCATGTATAAGCGTCTATCTTATTGAATACCAGCATATAGGGCTTTTCGGCACATCCCAGGTCGGCAAGTGTCTTCTCCACCACGTTGATCTGTTCCTCGAAGTCGGGATGTGAGATGTCCACGACGTGTACCAGCAGGTCTGCCTCCCTCACCTCGTCGAGGGTCGACTTGAAGGAATCGACCAAGTCGGTGGGCAGTTTGCGGATAAATCCTACCGTATCAGCAAGCAGGAACGGCAGGTTGTCAATCACCATCTTGCGGACGGTGGTGTCAAGGGTGGCGAAGAGCTTGTTCTCCGCGAAGACATCACTCTTGGCAAGGAGGTTCATCATCGTCGACTTCCCCACATTGGTATATCCTACGAGTGCCACACGGATCAGCCGCCCACGGTTCTTCCTTTGCGTCGTCTTCTGCTTGTCGATCTCCACGAGTCGCTCTTTCAGCAGGGTGATACGATGCAGGATGATACGGCGGTCCATCTCCAACTGTGTCTCACCAGGTCCGCGAAGTCCCACACTACCCTTTCCGCCACCAGAGCCGGAACCGCCACCTTGTCGTTCCAGGTGGGTCCACAGGCGTTGCAGACGGGGCAGCATATAGCGGTACTGTGCCAGTTCCACCTGTGTCTTCGCCTCGGCAGTCTGTGCCCGCATGGCGAAGATATCGAGAATCAGGGAGGTGCGGTCGAGGATCTTCACCTTCAGCTCTGCCTCGATATTACGTATCTGCTTTGCCGACAGCTCATCGTCAAAGATCACCATACCCACGGGTTGTGTCTCACCAGTGGGGTCGTCGTCAGCAGCATCCTCCTGCTGCTTGATATATTGCTTGATCTCTTCGAGCTTTCCCTTGCCGACATAGGTCACCTGACTGGGTCCCTGCACCTTCTGCGTAAACCGCTTCACGGTCACGGCACCAGCGGTATCAGCAAGGAATTCCAACTCGTCGAGATACTCCTTGGTCTTCGCCTCGTCCTGCTCCTGGGTAATCAGTCCCACCAGCACTGCCGTCTCTGCCTTGACCTCGGATATTACGAATTCTTTCATACCTTATTATATATTAGGTGCAAAGTTACAAAAAAATTGCATATATCATACTTATTTTGTCAGAATTTTACTAACTTTGCAACCAAAACAGACACAACTTAACTTTTTGAACTTATGAGAGTAATCATCGAATCCGACTATCAGAAGATGTCGCAATGGGCTGCAGAACATGTGATTGAGCGTATCAACGCCTTCCAGCCCACCAAAGAGAAACCGTTTGTACTGGGTCTTCCTACTGGTTCATCCCCAGAGGGTATGTATGCCTGTCTGGTGAAGGCAAACAAGGAGGGACGTGTTTCGTTCAAGAACGTGCTGACGTTCAACATGGACGAGTATGTCAACCTGCCAGAAGACCATCCAGAGAGCTACCACTCTTTCATGGCACGTAACTTGTTCGACCATATCGACTGTCCCAAGGAGAACATCCATATCCTCAACGGCAATGCCAAGGACCTGGCTGCTGAGTGTGCACACTATGAGGAGATGATCAAGGAGGCTGGTGGTATCGACCTCTTCATCGGCGGTATCGGTCCTGACGGTCATATCGCTTTCAACGAGCCGTACTCCAGTCTGACCAGTCGTACCCGTGTGAAGACACTGACCACAGACACCATCATCGCCAACAGCCGTTTCTTCGACAACGATGTCAATAAGGTGCCCAAGCTCGCACTGACCGTCGGCGTGGGTACCGTGATGGATGCCCGTGAGGTGATGATCCTCGTCAACGGACACCATAAGGCACGTGCCCTGAAGGCAGCCATCGAGGGTGCCGTCACCCATGAGTGGACCATCTCGGCACTGCAGATGCACCAGCATGGCATCATCGTCGCCGACGAGCCTGCCACGGACGAGCTGAAGGTTGCCACCTACAAGTACTTCAAGGATATCGAAAAGGACAACTTACTGTAAGTCCACACTTGACAATAATACTGGGCAAGTCTGATGAAAAAGGCTTGCCCAGTTGTTTTTTACTATCGGAGCAATTGTAAATCAAATTGATTTGCAAAGTAAATCAAATTGATTTGCTGAGTAAATCAAATTGAATTACCGAGTAAATCAAATTGATTTACAATGAGGGAAATGCTACTTTTCATCCAAAAGGCTTGGTGGTTACAGGAATTATGCGTATCTTTGTCAACCAAAAACAATTAATTAATCATTTTATGGCTATACATTATCGACTGTTGCAAAACAACATCAAAAGCAACAAAGCTTACGGGAAATGGTATGCACATACCGTTAAACAAGGTGAACTGACCTTGAAAGAGATTGAGAGACAGATTCAAGAACGCTGTTCGCTGACATCCGCCGATGTCCGTGCCGCCATCGCCGCACTCACCGAGGTGGTGGAGGAAGGACTGAAGAACGGACAGACGGTGAACCTCGGGGAGTTGGGAAAATTCGTTTTGAGTATCAAGAGTCTGTGTGTGGACGACCCCAAGGACTTCCGTGTCGACACGCACGTCAAGGAGATTGTATGCAAATACACTCCTGAGGGACACCGCTCGAAGAGGGGAGACAGGCGCATCGTACGTGCCTTCACCAATGGGTGCCAGTTGGAGCAAGACCCCTTCATCGACCAGGAGACGGGTAAGATACAGCGTTCACGACGTGGTGGAACTATCAGAAAAGGATAAGATATGAGAAACAGATTACTATGGATCATGATGCTCTGTCCATTGATGACGATGGCGGAGAGCAGGAAAGTGTATTCACCAGACGGCAAACTGGTCGTCGAGGTGAAGGTGGAGAACGGCATCGCCAAGTATGATGCCCATTATGAGGGCGTGGAGATGATACGACCCTCGAGACTCGGTCTTGAGACGAGTATCGGCGACTACTCCGACCACCTGTCGTTCGTCAAGAGCGAGGAGCGTGTGGTGGAGAAGCACTATGACATCTCACGCACCAAGACCTCTCATGTCGACTTCAAGGCGAACGCCATCGATATCACGTTGCAGAACGAGAGACGGCAGCAGATGGTGGTCACTTTCCTCGTGGCAAACAACGATATCGCCTTCAGATACACCATCTTGAGGAATGAGAAGAACGACCCGCAGAGCATCGTCGTCAAGGAGGAGGACACGGCTTTCCGGCTCCCTGAGGGTACGACGACGTTCATCTCTCCACAGAGTCACCCGATGATCGGTTTCGCCCGCACGAAACCCAGCTATGAGGAGGTGTTCTCGAACGACGCTCCCATGACAAAGAAGTCGATGTACGGACACGGCTATACCTTCCCTGCCCTCTTCCATGTGGGCAACAAGGGCTGGGTACTGGTCAGCGAGACGGGTGTTGCCTCGAATTATGTGGGTGCCCACCTGAGTGACTACGACAAGGAGGACGGCTATGAGATCGCTTATCCGATGGAGGGTGAGAGTAATGGCTTAGGGTCAGAACATGCGGGTATCGCACTGCCCGGCAGTACCCCATGGCGTACCATCACCATCGGCAAGGACCTCAAGCCCATTGTCGAGACGACCATTCCCTTCGACCCCTTGGATCCCCTCTACGAGGCTTCCCAGACGTACCAGCCGGGACGCTATACGTGGAGCTGGCTCATCTGGCAGGATCAGAGTTGCAACTACGACGATCAGGTGACATTCATCGACCTGGCGGCGAAGATGGGATATGAGTATTGTCTGGTGGACGCTTGGTGGGACACGAACATTGGACGTGAGAAGATTGCCGAGCTGTCGAAGTATGCGCAGTCGAAAGGGGTGAGCCTGCTGCTGTGGTATAACTCCAACGGCTATGCGAATGACGCACCACAGGGTCCTTTTAACTGCATGAACACAAGTCTGGCACGTAACCGTGAGATGGCATGGATGCAACGTATCGGTATCAAGGGTATCAAGGTGGACTTCTTCGGAGGTGACAAGCAGCACACCCTGCAGCTCTATGAGGATATCCTCAGCGATGCCAACAGATACGGTCTGCAGTGCATCTTCCATGGTTGCACACTGCCCCGCGGATGGGAGCGTCTGTTCCCTAACTATGTGGCAAGCGAGGCGGTACTTGCTTCCGAGAACGTGTTCTTCGACCCCAATGCTGCGAAACGTGAGGCGTTCGACCTCACCCTGCATCCTTTCTGCCGTAACGCGGTGGGCTCGATGGACTGGGGCGGCACCATCATGAACCGTTATATGAGCAAGGACAACAAGAGCCGGCATTCCCGTCAGACCACGGATATGTTTGAGATTGCCAGTGCCATCATCGTCCAGACATCGGTACAGTGCATGGCAGTACAACCTAACAACCTGCAGGAACTGCCACAGGTAGAGCTGGATCTGCTGAAGTCGCTGCCTACCACATGGGATGAGACACGGTTCATCGACGGCTACCCAGGTAAGTATGTCGTCCTCGCACGCCGTCACGGCAACCAATGGTATATCGCCGGCCTGAACGCGGAGAACGAGGTTAAGCGTCTGTCTCTCGACCTGCCGATGCTGCAGGGACAGACCGTCAATTACTATACGGACGGACCCGGGCTCTATGCGCAGGTTCAGAAAGTGAAGTACGACAAGAAGGGACGTATTAAAATAGAGATGCAACCCAATGGGGGATTCATCCTGAAATAAACAAGAAAAGGACAGCATCACGCTGTCCTTTTTCTTTTCATTATCCACTATTGTTTTAACTTAAAAGAATTCTCTATACTGCTCAACTCTGCGGAGAACGACTTGTCGACCTTCAGACGATGCTCAACGGTGGAGCAACTGTGTATCACGGTCGAGTGGTCGCGACCACCTATCAGCTGTCCGATACGTGAGGCTGGCATCTTGGTGTACTTCTGTGCCAGGTACATCGATACCTGCCGTACGATGACGTAGTCACGCTTGCGGGACTTGCTGAACACGTTCTGCTGCGACACATTATAGTGGCTGCATACCTTCTCCAGAATGTCATCAACGGTGAGGGGCTTGTTGTCCACCTTCACGGCACGCTTGATGACACGCTCGGCAAGACGCATATCGACATTGCTGTTATAGACAATCGAGTAAGCCATCAATGAGTTGACCACACCCTCCAGGTCACGGACGGAGCCGTTGGCGGTCTCTGCGATGAACTGGATGACATCCTCTGGGATCTGCAGACCGTCACGCTTACACTTGGCATGCAGGATGTCCACACAGAGCTGTACATTGGGCTTCTCCAACTCGGCAATCAGTCCACAGGCGAAACGGGTCAGCAGACGGTCTTTCATACCCTGCAGATCCACAGGGGGACGGTCGCTGGCAAGGATAATCTGCTTGCCGTTGCGGAACAGGTGGTTGAAGATATGGAAGAAGGTGTCCAGGGTCTTGGGGGCTGTAGCCCACTCCTGGATATCATCGACTATCAGCACGTCAATGGTCTGATAGAAATGGATGAAGTCATTAACGGTATTCTTGCGGGTGGCATCTGAGTACTGCACCTGGAAGAGACGTGCCGACACATACAGCACACGCTTCTGGGGATACATCTCCTTACACCTCACACCAATCGCATTGATAAGGTGTGTCTTACCACAACCGGAGGGTCCGAACACGAAGAAGGGGTTGAACGTCGACTTACCCGGGTGCTCCGCGATAGAGAGACCTACCGTGCGAGGCAACTTATTGCTATCGCCCTCGATAAAAGTCTGGAAGGTCTTATGGACATCCAACTGGGGATTGAGGTCCTGCGGAACAGCAGAGTCCAGTGTCGTAGGCGACTGGTTGGCTCGTGTGGTAGGCTGCGGACGCTCGATACTGACAGGTTCACTACCCTCTTCCTCGACCATCAGCTTGTGTGCCTTGTCCACCACGATGCGGTAGTTGAGCTGGATACTCTTCCCAAAGCAGCGGCATAACACCTTACTTAATAATGTCACATAGTACTGCTCCAAGTACTCATACACATACCGGCTCGGTACTTGTATGAGAAGAGTCTGCTTCTCCGCATCGTATTTCTCGAATACGATGGGCGCGAACCAGGTCTTATATTGCTGCTCTGTGACGTTTTCCCTAATCAGATGAAGGCAGTCGTCCCAAAGCGCCTTAGGAGTTTTTTCCATGTGCGTTATACTTATTTAATTAAAAAACCAATCTTGTTAAAGAATATAGTTTCTGTTTTCAATTGCAAAGTTCGTATTTTTTTTTGATATATGCAAATCCGCATTTATTCTCGCAAATCATCCTACAACACGTAACTTATTTATTTATGGGAGTTTAGGCGTTATTTGAAATAATTAAAGATTTTTCCCTATTGCCAAATTACAAGTTTCTGCTTATCAGTGACTTACCAAAAACCGCACACTGGGCATACCGTGTGCGGTTTTATTTCTATTCAACCCCCTCAAACGTTGCTAATATCAAGCAGTTCCGAAAGGTTGGTTGAATTTTTTATAACATATCTCCTTATTTAGACAAAATAAAATTAACGCATTAACTACTTATCTTTTTTTCCGAAAACCGAGAAGTGTACGTAGCGTTTCGGATGGGCTTTCAGGTCACGAAGCAGTGAGTCCGCATCAGCAGCCGTGGCACTCAGGTTGTTATAGAGGGTGGCATCCCGCATGAGCAAGCCCAGCGTCCCCTCGTTGCTATTGAGCTTACGGGTCATCTCCTCTACGTTGGCGAGGGTCTGGTTGACCTTTGCTGTCATCTCTGCCACGTCGACAGTAGAGAGATTGGCTGTCAGCTTCTGAGTATTACCCAGTACACTGTCTGCCTTGACCATCATCATAGGCACGTTATGCCCCAGGCTGGCAGAAAGTCTGCGCAGGTCGGCACTCGTCTGATTCAGGTTTGCCGTCATGCCATCCACATTATGCAAGGTATTGCGAAGGGCTGGGTCTCCCAACAAGGTATTCAGACTAACCAGAATAGAGTCGAGCTTGGGCATCATCTTCTCGATGGCAGGGATCATCTCGGCAGCCTTCGCCATCATACCCACCTCCACAATGCCGGGGATGGTATCCTTCAGTCCAATGAACTTCAGAGGATTGTCCGACAGCACCAGATTGACCTTGATATTACCCAAGAGGTCACTCGCCAGCTCCGCATGGGAGCCGACAGGGATACGCATGTTCTTATCGACACCGATCTTCGCCACGATATGATTGGGACGGCTGTAGTCATAGACGATACCTTCCACCACACCCACCTTATAACCATTGGCATAGACGGGAGAGGAAGGAGACATACCGCTGACATCCTCGAAGGCGAGGTAATAGGTACTGTTCGAAGAGAAGAGACTCAGCCCTTTCAGGAAATTCAAACCCAGGTATAGCACGACCAGTGCGATGATGGCAACAAGGGCTATCTGTATTTCTTTCGTCAATTTCATATCATGTTACTCTTTTGTTTTCTTTTTCGCTCTGAACTCACGGATGGCAGCACGTGTGTCCACCTTCTCACCTCCCTTGAAAGCGATGATAAACGCCTCCGGGAAATTGCCTACCAGACTCTCACGGATTCTGACAATCTCGTCATAATCCTCGGAATTGCCCACCGTATATTTATAGAACCCGCCTTCCTCGAAGCACTCTGCCGGCGGCTGACCGTTCAACTTCTTCTTGCTGATTCTCTCACGGGAGGGACTCGCCATGATCTGCACCTTGAAGACCAGGGTGGAGTCTTTCCTCTGCACTTCCTCATCCTTGACGACCTCTATTTTCGCCGGTTTAACGGCAGGCTCTTTCTGCACCTTAACAGGGACAACGGTCTTGGGCTGTTCCTCATTCTTCTCACTGGGTGGTACCACAGAAGGGATATTGGCAGATGGTGCCTGCTCCGCCTGATAGGGTACGGTGATGCGACCGTCGTACTTGCGTTTATAGTCGAGGAATGCCTTATAGATACCATACCCCAGACGGTCGATACCATCCTTACTGTTCAGGTAACGCTCTTCGTCGGGAGTAGTGATGAAACCCAGCTCTATCAGACAACTGGGCATAGAGGTCTCTCGGAGCACCAGGAATCCTGCCTGCTTCACTCCTTTATCCTGACGATTGGCAGAGGCACAGGCATGCTTCTGCACGAATTTGGCAAGTTCCACGCTCTGCGCCATGTTCTTGTCCTGCATGAACTCAAACATGATATAGCTCTCACTGGAGTTGGGGTCAAAGCCCTCATAACGCTGTTTATAGTCTTTCTCTATCAGGATGACGGAGTTCTCTCGCTTCGCTACTTCCAGATTGGTGCCCGCACGGTGCATTCCCAACGTATACGTCTCCAGTCCCCTGACTTGTTTTCCCCTTGGCACCGCATTGGTATGTACGGAGATAAACAGGTCTGCCTTGTTCCTGTTGGCGATGTCAGCACGGGTATGCAAGGGGATGAACACATCCGTCTTGCGGGTATAGATGACTTTCACGTCCGGGCAATTGCTCTCCACATAGCGTCCGAAGGCAAGTGCCACATTCAGATTGATATTCTTTTCTTTTGAAAATGCTCCCAAAGCACCTACGTCATGCCCTCCATGACCTGCGTCAATGACCAAGGTGAACTTCTTATTGGCAGCGACAGCGACCACTGTGAGCAGGAAGGTCATTCCCAGGAGCATCAGTATCCTTTTCTTCATATACCTATTCATCAAGGGTACAAAATTACGTATTTTCCACGTAAAACCCGTTACTTACTGTTTAGTTTTATCATTTATTAAATGTAATTCCACGCCAGCTCCCTTGCAGTCTGCTCCCATCGGGGGATTCTTCTTGACAAGGGCAAGGTCGATGGTGGTCACTTGCGGGAAACGTGCGGCAAGGGCATCTGCGATACGCCCTGCGACATGCTCCAAGAGGGCGGAAGGTTTCTCCATCTCCTCTTTGACAACAGCATAGACTTCAGCATAGTTGAGGGTATCCTCCACCCGGTCGGTCTGCATCGCCTTGGTGACATCATAACCCAGACGGAGGGACAGCAGGAAGTCTCCCCCCACCTTGCCCTCCTGGGGCATCACCCCATGGAAAGCATGGAAATGGAGCTCCTCTAACAAGATATATGCCGACTCTACCTGCATCATTGCCTATTCCTGTGGCTCCTCCAACTCCTCGCTACTGCCGGGCAGGTATTTCTTCAGGGCGCGTTCCACACCCACCTTCCAGGTATTGATACTTTCATCTTTCAAAGACAAAGAGGCTACCAGACGGATGACATGCTCCAGCGGCATGCGATAGCGCAGCACACCACTGATCAGCTTGGCATAGTTCCAATATTCTGGGTTGAACTTCTCGGAGAGTCCCTCCACCGTCGTCTTATAACCACGCTTGTTCTCAAACTGGAAGTCATAACGTTTCGTACCGTCCGGGTTCACTTGTTTGATGATCTTGCCGTGGGTAACAGTCTTAGGCAACACTATACCCTCCTCGTCATCCTGCAGACCCGTGAATATCTCATAGGGATAGCCGTCGAGCAAACCGACAAACGCCACCCATTTCTCCTTGTTGTTCTGGAAACGTACTACATCACACTCTAAAACCTGTGGACGCACCTCCACCACCTCGGGACGCTGGTCCTGTACAGTCTCTTTCTTGTTATTTGCCTCCATATCTTGATGATTGATGGTGCAAAGATACATAAAGTTTTCTTTTCGGACAACTTTTTCAGAGAAAACCGATCGAAAGTTTTCCTTTTCGGGAAAGATTATATATCTTTGACCATTGTCGAAGATACTCACACTCGAGAAAACTCAAAATTATTTTGGTTTTCTTCTCGTTTAATCGTATCTTTGACTATCGTCGAACATACTCTCGCTTGAGAAAACTCAAATTTTATTTGGTTTTCTTCTCGCTTAATCGTATCTTTGACTATCGTCGAACATACTCTCGCTTGAGAAAACTCAAATTTTATTTGGTTTTCTTCTCGCTTAATCGTATCTTTGCAGCATGAAGAATCTGTCAACCCGGCGAACAATTCGCCAATATAGCAACCAAGAAGTGAGCCAAGAGCTCCTTAACCGCCTCCTCGCTGAGGCAAGTCGCACACAGACCATGGGCAACCTCCAGCTCTACAGCGTGGTGGTCACCCGCTCTGATGAAATGAAACAAAAGCTGGCACCTGCCCATTTCAACCAGCCGATGGTGACACAGGCTCCTGTCGTCCTGACGATATGTGCGGATTTCAACCGCACATCGACATGGGCCCGCTGCAGGAATGCAGAACCTGGCTATGACAACTTCCTGAGTTTCATCAATGCGGCGACGGATGCCCTGCTCTACACACAGACGCTCTGTAACCTCATGGACGAGGAGGGACTGGGCTATTGCTATCTGGGGACGACGGTCTATCAACCGCAACAGATCATCGATATCCTCGAACTGCCCCGACTGACCATGCCCGTGGCGACACTGACAGTAGGATGGCCCGCCGAGGAGCCTGCCCTGAGTGACCGTCTGCCTTTGGAGAGTTTCGTCCACGAAGAGACCTACACCGACTATCTGGCGATGGACATTGACAAATACTATGAGACCAAGGAGCACCTGCCGGAGAACATGGAGTTCGTACGTATCAACCAAAAAGAGACCCTCGCTCAGATCTTCACGGACATCCGTTACACACGGAAGGATAATGAAGCTATGAGCGAGGGACTGATAGACACCCTCAAACGACAGGGCTTCCTGCCTTGGACGGTCAGAGGATATTAGTTATAAAAAATAGCCTTCCCTTTTTCGGAGAAGGCTATTTTCTTATTATTACTCCACGATAATGGGCTTGTACTTTGGAACAAGCGCCTTCATGATACACCAGCCAATCAGGTAGGCAACGGCACAGATGCAGAATACGACCATGTAAGCAGCAGGCTTTCCCTCGAAACCGAAGAACGTGAAAGCTGCTCCCTGATCAGCTGCCCAGTCGAAGAACTTACCACTACCGAGGTTGATACTCATAGAACCAAGACCACCTGCCATCGTTCCTAAACCGACGATGGTACCGATAGTAGACTTGGGGAACATGTCACCGATGGTGGAGAAGAGGTTTGCTGACCAAGCCTGATGACCAGCACCGAGCAGACCGATCAGGATAGCGGGCCACCATGCGCTGTAAGCACCCAGAGGCTGTGCGAAAAGTCCAAGCACGGGGAAGCAAGCGAAGATTAACATAGCACGCATACGACCCAGATACGGATTCATACCTTTCTTATCTACGAAATAGGTCGGCAGATAACCGCCACCAATGGAGAGAATGGTCACAATGGCATAGAGGGTGAAGATCAGGGCGATACCCATAGCGGAGTCTGAGGTGTAACCATACTGGTCTGAGAAGTAGGCTGGAGCCCAGAACAGGAAGAACCACCATACACCATCCGTCATAAACTTACCTACGAGGAACGACCATGTCTGCTTGTAGGTGAAACACTTCAGGAACGGGATAGTCTTCTCTTCTTTCACCGCATCGCGATTCTGAGCCTCTGCGATATCATTATCCTGCTCGATATAGTTCAACTCTGCCTGGTTGACACGCTTGTTCTGAGCAGGTTTCTCATAGAGCCACATCCACAGTCCCATCCAGATGAAACCAAGGGCACCGATGATGATAAATGCCATTTCCCAACCCCAGGCACGTGCCAGCAGGGGAATCGTAGCGGGAGCAGCAAGGGCACCAACGGATGCGCCACTATTGAAGATAGAGGTAGAGAACGCACGGTCTTTCTTGGGGAAATACTCAGCGGTAGCCTTGATGGCTGCAGGGAAGTTACCTGCCTCACCCACTGCGAGAATCAGACGACAGGAGAGGAACAGCCATACGGAGATGGTGGCGATGGCGACGGCGGCATCACTGCCAGCCTGTACCATACGCAGTGCCTCGATAGAGTCGTAACCCTCAACAGTCATAGCCACCCAACCGCAACCAGCATGCAGCACAGCACCTAACGACCATACGAAGATAGCGATGAGGTAACCTTTCTTGGTGCCCATCCAGTCGATAAACTTACCGGCGAAGAGGTTAGCAATAGCATAGAACAGGGAGAACAGACCGGTAATCGTACCGTAGTCACCGTCTGTCCAGTGGAACTCGGGGGCAATGAAGTCCTTCCATGTTAATGATAAGACCTGACGGTCCATGTAATTGATAGTGGTTGCTAAAAAGAGCAGCGCACAAATGACCCAACGGAAATTGGACATTTTAGTAGTTTGTACAGGAGCCATAATATTTTTTCAGTTTTTCGTTATTTCGATTTTCGATATTTCGACTATCGCAGGTCACCCACAGGGATGTTGTCCTTGTCATTGTAGTTCAGGTTCTCACCTGCCATACCCCATATAAAGGTATAATAATAGGTGGCGGAGGCACAGTGGATGCTCCACTCCGGTGACATGATAGCCTGCTCGTTCTTCAACCATACCACACGGGTCTCCTGGGGCTCACCCATGATGTGGCTCACCTGCTGTCCCTCGGGAACATTGAAATAGTAGTAAGCCTCGATACGACGACCATGGGTATGAGGGGGCATCGTGTTCCATACACTACCCTCCTGCAACTGTGTCAGACCCATCTGCAACTGACAGGGTCCCTCTTCCAGTGAGGTATTCACAATCAACTGGTTGATGGTACGCTGGTTACTCTCTGCAAGGGTGCCCAGGGGTTTGTCCTTAGTACCGATGATGGTAGCCTTCAGCGACTGCACCTTTCCGTTCTTACGTCCGTCGAGGGTCACCCACTGGGTCTTGTAGTGCTTGTGTGCGGTAGCGGAGTTCAGATAGAACTTAGCGGGCTTCTGGGGATTCTTGGAGCGGAAGATAACCTCCTTGTTGGAGTCGATATCCTTACCGTTCTTATCCTTTCCTAACCAGCCACGACCCACGTACAACGCCTCGCTGTAGCCAAGCGGGTATTCCTGTCCGTCTACGATAACCACACCGTCACCACCGGTATTGATGATACCGAGCTCACGGTTGCGCATGAAATAGTCGGCACGCAACTGTGGGTGGGTCTCCAGTTTCAAGTCCTTGGTAACAGGCATGGCACCACCATAGATAAAACGGTCGTACATCGAGTAAGTCAAGTTAATCTCGTCAGCAGCCATCACCTTCTCCATCACGAAACGGTCACGCAGCGTCTGCGTGTCATAGTGTTTCACGTCAGCGGGATGACAGGCTGTCTGGAAATGCATGGTCTGCTGGGCAGCGCCAGTCGTTAAAGTTCCCATAAGCATGAATGTCAAAATTGTCTTTTTCATTGTTATATATTTTTTACTTATTTACCTTTTCTTCCTTAGCTATCCGCTGGCGGTTCCAGATTACCATACCCAGTGTGATGATGGTCAGGATGCCGGCACCTATCCACTGCAGGTTGTTCACACATTTATAGATCACCCAGCCGAAAAGACTGGAGGCGAAGTCGAGGGCACCAGCCTGGAATCCCTCAGGAATCTTGGCAGCAGGGTCCTGTGTCTGGGCATAGACGGTCTGGGCTGCCTGTGTGAAGGCAGGTGCCATGTCTGTGACAAACCAGAGACCGATACCCACGGCGATGATGCCGACAATCAGGGTCTTCACCACATTACCTTTCGTGTAGGGCAGTACCATCACGAACACATAGAACATACCGGCAAGCGACGCCAATGGCAGGAACTCATTACCGGGCAGGGCGACAGCCATCAGCAGTGCCAGCGGTATCAGTATCAGGGAGGCGACAAGCGTGGTGGGGTGTCCGATGACCAGTGCCGGTGACATACCGATATACACTTTCTTACCAGCCCATTTCTTCTGCACCACCTCCTGTGTCTTCTCTGCGATGGGTTTCAGTCCGTCGATGAAGAGTTTCGTGATACGGGGTATCAGCTCCATCACAGCACCCATCGTCACACCGAGGAACAGTACTTTCTTGATGTCCAGCTGTGCCACGGCACCGATCAGCGCACCGACGATAACACCCAGTACGATAGGCTCACCGAGTACTCCAAACTTCTTCTTCAGTCCCTCCGCATCAATATCGAGTTTCGAGAAACCGGGAATCTTGTCCAGCAACCAGTTGATGCCGATGGCAAAAAGCGTAAAACTCTGACAGAAGGGCTGTGGGATGGAAATACCGTCCATGTCCTCATAATAACCCTGGAACTTATCAGCGGTCAGGTCTGCCATCACCAGCGTGATGATATAGCAGATAATGGCGGCGAAGTAGCCCCATGCGAGACTCTCACCCATCACGAAATAAGCGACGGCACCGATGAAGGCGAAATGCCAGTAGTTCCACAGGTCAATATTCACCGTGCGGGTACACCCTGTGATAAGCAACAGGAAGTTCACACCCAGACAGATGGGGATGATCAACGCCCCTACTGCCGTATTATAGGCAACGGCTGCCGCAGCGGGCCATCCCATGTCAAAGACTCCAAGTTGTAAATCATAGAGTTTGGAAATCTCACTCAGCGGTGAACCGAAATTAGTGGTCAGCAGGGCGGTCACGATACCGAGACCCACAAAACCGACACCCACGTAAAGACCTGACTTCAGCGACTTGCCGAACTTCATCCCAATGCACAGTCCGATAATGGTAAACAGTATCGGCATCATCACACTGGCACCAAGACTGATAATGTAACTAAAGACTTGTTCCATTGTTTCTAAAATATCGATATTCTTTGTTTGTTTTAGCCTATTTGCTTGCAAAGATACGAAAAGTCGAGAGCAGAACAAAATAAATTCATTTATTTTTTATGCCGAGACCGAGTTATCTTCGCCATTTTGATGGCAAAGGTAATAAAAAATCAGCAAACTGAAATACATTTTGCTGATTTTTATTATTTCACACCTATTCTTTGCGGATATGAAAAGAGGATATGAAAAAATCCTGGTCATTTCATTCTGCCATATTTCATTTCTTCACCCTGTTTATCATACTGTTTACGCTTACCAACGGGAGGTTCAGTCAGAGTAATCCTAACC
>CACYPF010000029.1 GCA_902776195.1 uncultured Prevotellaceae bacterium
GGTGGAGGTCGATGTAGCACTGATTGCGCTGCCTTAGCACATGCTCGGCACAGATACTGCGCAACTCCATCTTTTCAGCGTCTTGACGGAAAAAGTCCACCAGCTGCTCGCCGCTCACACGGATGATGCGGGTGGGCACCATCGCCTCGATAGTAGTCTGCGCTGGGCCACCGTCGAGGCAGGCGGGATAGTCGCCCGCAAACTCACCCTCGAACGAGAACCATGTGATGTGCTCCTTGTCGTCGCTGATGCCATACGTTACATACTTGAAGCACCCTTCGGTGACGAAGCCGAACCATCGTGCGGGGTCGCCCTCACGCTCCAGCTGGTCGCCCTTGCGGTAAGCGATTTCCTCACCCTCCCGTTCGCAGAACTCCCGCAGTATCTGCAAGTCCAATCGATTATTGTTGAATTTCTGTTCCATCGTCAGTGTTTGTTTGGCTGCAAAGTTACTAAATTTCCCTCTGAAAATCTCATGTAAAAGGGTGTTTTACATGCAAGTCAACAAAATCCGTCTCCTTTTTCACTCCAATATCTCCTATGCCTCACTCTAATATCTCCCATAGCTCATTCCAATATCTCCCGTGGTGTACGGGAGATATTCCTTTTCCCTATTAGAGACTATTCCTTAGGGGGTAAGCAAATATTACAGTTTTCAAAGCACGTAAAGTGGTGACGGTGACGGTTACAGTTTAGTGAAATCGTACTGAAAAGGTTGACTATAACTTTTACTATATATATAATATATATATTATAACCGTCACCGTCACCGTTTTTATTGTGCACGTTTTCGTACACGTTTGGGGCAGGAACTCTTGACATCGCATGTTAAATGTTGTACCTTCGCATTGTCAACGGAAGGAAGTCGGTTACCGACTGAAGGGTGCTCAGTTACCGACTGATTCCAGCGACAGTGCGCACAACCAATTAACCCAATTAACAAACCCTTAAACACAAACATTATGGCAGTAAACAATCCGCAATTCCAGATCAATGTTCGTAAGAACCTGAAGTCCGTCTCCCATGTTCCTACCAGCCAAACAGGTCGGCATGGGTTCCTGTCTCAAGGAATAATAGCGTCAACTCACAATCGTGCTGCTCCCACGTCATCAGCCAGTTTGGCTGGATGTGACATTCCCATTGCCCCTTGTGGTCGCCCTTCAGCGGATGGGGACGGTATTGATCTGGCAGTTTGCCAGTCTCTGAAAGGATGTTGATGGCTGTCTTGATTTCGTCAATATCAAGCCCCCTCTTGGCGCACTTCCTCAAGTCTTTCTTAAACTGGTGAGTATAATCAATGCTGTACATCAGTCCAAAATCTGATTAAACATATCATCAACGCTACGAGCATGATAAACCCGTCCGTTCTTGACATCATCCATCGCTGCCTTGTAGTGAGCGGTCTTGGTGATGTCCTCGACTTTCGTCGGTGCTTTCTGCACCTTCACCGAAGTCACGCCAACCAGCATCTTGCAGGCCTGCTTCACTTTTGCAACGAGGTTTTCCTCTGGTACTTGTAATACGATTGTTGCCATATCTTTCCTTGATTTATACGTTTCTTGCGTGCAAATATACAATATTTCCATGAAACAGCAAAGGGTTTCACAAGATTTATCTATGGCGGGATGAATCTCTCTCGATTTATGTTTGTTTAATTTTATTTAGTAAGGAAGTGATGACTGGCAACGGATAATATAGTCGCGCTGCCAGTCTTTCTCATGATAGCGCTGCTGGTCATACTGCATCAGGTCGAGGTCGATGGTGATATGTGCTTTCGTTCGACCTGTTGAGGTCTCAATCTCTTTCAATGCTGTCTGAAGCTCATCTACTGATAAGGTCGTGGTGGCATACGCCAATTGGTTCATGTACCACTTGCCCGTCCCTTTGATGTCAGGAGTCCATAACCGCTTGGAGAACGTACAGTCGTCCAAGAGGATACGCAGCCGTTCGGCAGCCCATTGGATATGGACAGCCTGCAGGTAGGCAGAGCCTAAGGCGATGATGACACGATGCTTCATTTCCTCTCTTTCAGAATGCCATGACGGTAGGCGTAGAGCAACTGACGGAGGTCGTCAATCTGTGAGCGGAGGTCGTCACCCTTGTCCGTGTCAGCCACCAGCATGCGGTGGGTGGATAGTTCCACGAGTTGGGTGGTAGACTTGATGTCAGTACCTTTCTCGATGGCTTCACGGGCACTCGTAAATGGCTCATGCTGAACTAATTGGAAACCACGGCTATGGTAAACCAGCGTGTATCCGGCGATACCCGTCTCTTTATGGTAAGCCTCCGAGAAACCACCGTCAATCACCATCAACTTACCATTCGCCTTGATGGGATTCTCACCCTTCGAGGCATGTACGGGAACATGTCCGTTGATGATATGTCGGTTAGGACCTTTCACGCCAAAGGCATCAAGGATGCGGTCACAGATCTCCTCCGAGTCGCGCAACTGGAAATAGTAGCCTTTCTCCTCCTTATAGGTCTCCTTGTCTTTGAGGAAGTACCGCTCAAAGGTCGCCATCTTCGACTTGTCGAACAAGGGAGAGTCCTTGCCACACCAAAGGTACAGGAAATAGTCCTTGGCAAACTGGCGCAGCTCCGCATCGGAGTCAGTATTGAAGGCGGCACGGATAATCATGCCGATGTTGTGCATGAGGTCCATACCACAGTATCTCTTTCCTTGGTAGAGCTCCACCTCCTTCAGACTGCCGTCCGCATTCAGCGGACAAGAGGCGTGGAACAGCAGGTTGTGGTTGCTGACATTATACATACAACCGTGCGAGAGCAGCATCTTGATATGTTTGCGGAGCTTCTCGCAGACACGGAAGCTATGATGCAACTTCTGCATCAGCAGCTCCTCCTCGGGAGTCATCCGACATGGGGCGCTGGGGTCTACTGTCGGGAACTGACAAGACAGCATCTCATAGTCCTTGCCGTCCAAGTGACAGGTGCCCTTCTCATAGTCGATGGCATCCAACAGGCACCGGTCTTCCATCATCCACTCAGGACGACGCTTGAAGATCTGAGCCTCCGTCTTGAATTGCAGGACGGTAATCGCCTTGTGCATCTGAGCCGTCAACCGCATCATCTTCTCGTCGAGGGTGTTGTCTTTCAGCAGGCGAGGGACGAACTCCTCACAAGGGTCGTCGCCATAGGTCTCCATAGCGAAGGTGGCAAGGGGTACCAGGTTGATGCCGTAGCCCTCCTCCAGCGTGGCAAGATTAGCATAGCGCAGGGAGAGACGAAGCACGTTACAGATGCAGGCATCATTACCCGCACAGGCTCCCATCCACAGGATGTCATGGTTTCCCCACTGGATATCCCAGGAGTGATACTGCCTCATGGTGTCGAGGATGATATGGGCACCGGGACCACGGTCGTAGATATCCCCGAGGATATGCAACTGGTCGATGGCGAGGCGCTGGATGACATTACACAAGGCAATGATGAAGTCGTCGGCACGTCCTGTAGAGATGATGGTGTCTACAATCACATTGACATACGCCGCCTTGTTGCTGTCGTCCGTCCGCTCATGCAACAGTTCCTCGATGATATAGCCGAAATCCTCAGGCAGCGACTTACGCACCTTGGAACGGGAGTATTTGCTGCTGACATCACGGCATACGGCAACGAGGCGGTGGATGGTGATATGATACCAGTCCTCTATATCCGGCTCGGCAGCCTTGATGAGCTCTATCTTCTGTTCGGGATAGTATATCAAGGTACACAGTTCCTTCCGCTCCTTGTCTCGGATATCGCCCGCAAAAAGCTCCGTCACCTTACGCTTGATATTACCAGAGGCATTCTTCAGTACATGGAGGAAAGCCTCGCTCTCCCCATGAAGGTCGGCAAGGAAATGCTCCGTACCCTTCGGTAGATTAAGGATAGCCTCCAGGTTGATAATCTCTGTCGAGGCAGCCGCTATCGTGGGAAACGAGTTGGAGAGCAACTGCAGATAGTGCATGTCACGGTTCAGGTTAGTAGTCTGACTCATATCTTCAGGTGATTATATATTTGTTTGTCTATTTTCGTCGTTATACGGTCGTCAAGGGGAGGGAAGGGCATGAAGCCCTCGTCAAAGCCGGTATTGTCAGCCAGCAGTTGCATGACCCTGCATGCCGTCTTGTATAGTTTCGCGTCTTTCAGCGTCTCTGCAAGATGGTCTTCCTCCGCATCATGCTCCCGTAGCTCCTGGTCTATCTCGCACAGATGACTGATGGTGAACTGATGGTGCAGAATGAGTTTGCGTACCTGTCGGAAGGTAGCCATCAACCGATCGTTCTCCGAAGGGTACTGCATCCCGATGGCATCTTGTATCGACTTGGGCATCTCATAGTTCTTGGGCAGGTAGCAGGAGATTTTATGAATATCCGTTTGCGGAACTTGGTAGTTCAGCAGATGGGCACCGCGGAGCACGATACTGCTGATATTCTCGTAATAGGCATATATCAGGATATAGCGCCATTGCTCGGGGTCGTTGATGTCGTACAAGTCGTCGGTCACCCAGCGGCTGTCTCCCGTGATACCAGCCTTGATAAAGCAGCGCAGCAGATGGAGTGTCTGCTCACGCATCAGCTCTATCGTATGACTGTCGAGTACTTTCCGATAGACGAGGTAAGTCTTTTGTGCCATCTCCGCAGGTGTGGTGGAGTGGGTGATGACAGGGTTGCGGATAATCTCCGTGCGGTCGTTCCATCCGAGTTTCCTGATACACTCTTCCTCCATCTTGCCTTGTATGATGAGGGCATAGGCACGTTCCACGATTTCTTTCTGGAAGAGCATCTTCTTAGGCAGCTTCTCTTTCCAGTAGTGCTCCTCCAGGATCCATGGCTCCAACTGTCCGTAAGGAGACAATACCATGCGGGCTCCTTTCTTGAGGGCAAGTTTAAGGATACGATAGGCGGAATAGCGCCAGCACCCATGGATATGCAGAATGTCAAAATGGATACTTTGCAGTTTTTCCTTGGCGGCAGCCTCTTCGCTCACGATGGTGTTCTCTGCCTCCAGACCCATACTGTTTACCAGCATGTCCACGTAACTGGTGATCATGCTGTCGCTCTTGGGTATGTAATGAAGTATCCTCATGGTGCTCAGCTTTTCCAAAAAACCAACATGCGCAAGCCCATCAGTTTGCTGCCTTTGATGTGTTGGTCGTATTGCCGTATCGCCTCATAGATGCAGTTCCTGTGTATAGCCACGGCATCATAGATGCCCCTTTTCATCTTCAGAAGCTGTCCCTGATGTCCCTTTCCGGAGCGTCGTTCCGTCTTCTGTAATAAGGGGATGGCATCCTCCAACTGGGAGAAAGACTGGTAGTCCACGAACTCCGGGTTTTTACGGTTGGTATATATCATCACGACCTCGGAGATACCAGAAGCCGTCTCTCTTGCCAGACCGTCTATCCATTCTGATGACCTGGGAGGACGGTGGATATCGGCAATGACGATCCAGTTGCTCTTTGCCGCTTTCGCCCCGATGTACAAGGCGAGTTGCAGACGGCTGGGATTTGCCACCGACTTAGGAAGGAAGGTGGTATGGAGTGTCGGATATTCCTCTTTCAGTTGTTTCAGTATATCCGAGGTGTTGTCGTTGGAGGTGTCATCCACCACGATGACCTCGTAAGGGGTATCGCACGACATGTTCAGGAAGGCAGGGAGATTCTCCGCCAGCACCGTATCCTCGTTGTGAACGACTATCACGACCGACAGTTGTATGTTTGTATTCTTCGTAGTATCGTTTAACATCTTGGTTTATTAGATTTCATCACTGGTATAGCCCTTTGGCAGACTGCGACAATTGTATTGAGATGCCATGATCTCACCATAGGCACCTGCCGAGCGTATCGCCAATAGGTCGCCACGACGACAACCGTTCAGGTCGACTTGCTTGGCAAAGACATCCGTTGACTCACAGATGGGACCTACCACATCATACGTCTGTGCGGGTTCCTCACTGGTGATGTTCTCTATCTTATGGTAAGCCTGATAGAGGGCGGGACGGATGAGGTCAGTAAAACCGGCATCCACGATGCAGAACTGTTTGACGGCTCCTTTCTTAATATATAAGGTACGTGTGATAAGACTACCACATTGAGCCACCACAGCACGACCGAGCTCAAAATGCAGGGTCTGCCCCGGGCGTAACTTCAGTTTCTTGGCATACGTATCGAAATAAGCTTTGAAGTCGGGGATGGGAACACGGTTAGGGTGCTGGTAGTCAATACCAAGACCGCCTCCCACATTGATATGCTCCACAATGATGCGATGACGCTCCAACTCGTTTTGCAGTTCGTTGACACGGTTGCAGAGAGCCTCGAAATCGCCCATGTCCAGTATCTGACTGCCGATATGGAAATGAAGACCCACCACCTTGATATGCTCCATATGGGATGCTTCCTCAATGACACTCATCATGTCACGCATGGCGATGCCGAACTTGTTCTCTGCCAGTCCTGTCGTGATATTGGCATGGGTATGTGCTCCCACATTAGGGTTCAGACGGAAGGCGACACGTGCCACCTTCCCTTTCTGGGTGGCAAGCTCGTTGATGACCTCCAGTTCGGGAATACTTTCCACGTTGAAGCAGAAAATGTCGTTGTCAAGACCGAGGTTGATCTCCCAGTCGCTCTTTCCGACACCGGCGAAGACGATCTTCGAGGCAGGGAACCCCGCCTTGATGGAAGCCTCTATCTCACCCCCGCTCACACAGTCGGCACCAAGACCCGCCTGCCGGATGATACGCAGCAGTTGAGGGTTGGCATTTGCCTTGACGGCATAATGCACCACGAAGCCCTCGTGCTTGCCAGCCTCGTCGTTAATGGTCTGCAAAGTCTTTCGCAACAGCTCCGCGTCGTAATAGTAGAACGGCGTGCGGAGCTGTTGGAATTTTCCTGTTGGGAATTGTCCTTTTGTCATTGTGTTGTGTTGCTGCTTTGTTATTTATTAAATAAGGTGTCACTCAGACTCTGGAGGGCACGCTTCTTGTCTTCCTCACGGATCAGGAAGGAGATATTATAGTTGGAACCGCCATAGCTGACCATACGGATGGGGATGTTCTTCATGGCATCGAGCGTCAGCGTTTCAAAACCGATGTTCGACCAGTCGAGGTCACCCACCACACAGATGATACACATGCCGGTGTCCACTGTCACTGTTCCGTATTTCTTCAACTCATCGACAATCTCTCCTAAATGTGAGGAGTTGTCGATAGACATAGAGACACCCACCTCAGAGGTACATACCATGTCGATAGGAGTCTGGTAACTCTCGAAAATCTCAAATACCTTACGCAAGAAACCCGTGGCAAGAAGCATGCGGCTTGACTTGATCTTGATAGCGATGATGTTGTCCTTGGCAGCCACCGCCTTGATCTTGCCATATTCCGTGTGGTTGCTGATGGTCGTTCCCTCTGCATCAGGATCCATGGTGTTCAGCAGACGGACAGGGATGCCTGCATATTTGGCAGGCTGTACGCAGGTGGGGTGGAGGATCTTGGCTCCGAAGTAGGCAAGTTCGGCAGCCTCCTCGAAATGCAACTGATGAACCGGTGCGGTCTTGTCCACCACACGGGGATCATTGTTGTGCATACCGTCGATGTCAGTCCATATCTGAATCTCCTCAGCATTCAAGGCAGCACCAATCAGTGATGCGGTATAGTCGGAACCTCCACGTTGTAGGTTGTCAATCTCACCGTAGGCGTTACGGCAGATAAACCCTTGTGTGACATACACCTGCTGTCCCTCGTTATTCTCCATGATAGTGGAAAGCTTTTCCCGGATATAAGCAGGGTCGGGCTCTGAGTTCTTATCCGTACGCATGAAATCAAGGGCGTTGAGCAATACCGCCTTGATGCCCTGTTCCTTCATGTAGTTCACAACCATATTGGTGGACATCATCTCACCCTGTGCCACGATGCTCTTCTCTTCAAAAGAGGTGAAGAGTTCTTTGGTAAACGAGCGCAGATAGTTCATTTCAGACACGATGAAGTCACGGGTCACTGTCTTCATCTCCTCCGTGGAATACAGTTCCTCGATATGTTTCATGTACTTACGCTCCAAGGTGTTAATGACCTCATTGGCACCTTCCGGGTTCTTTTTGTAGAGATAGTCAGAGATTTCCACCAGGGAATTGGTGGTACCTGACATCGCTGACAATACCACGAAAACGGGCTCACCAGACTTGGTGACCAGTTTTGTTACTTCCTTCATGCGGTCCGGTGATCCTACCGATGTTCCGCCAAACTTCATTACTTTCATAGTGCTTATGTTATTTTTGTTTTTTTCCTTTAAATGTCCTCACGTGAAGAATAGTCCACCTTACGGATCTCTTCAGGCTCGTTCTCCTGCTCGTAGGCGGCAATCTTATTATAGTCGTTGGTGATCTCCTCTACATGTCCGTCGATACAGCGATAGACAATACCGGGATAATCTTTCAGCAAGGGGATGTTATGCGTTGTCATCACGACGGCAGTACCCATCTGGGTAACCTGACGTAACAGACTGATGATGTTAGCCGCTGTTTCCGGGTCTAAGTTTCCCGTCGGCTCATCAGCGATGATGATTTTCGGCTTGTTAAGGATGGCACGGGCAATAGCGATGCGTTGTTGCTCACCGCCCGACAACTCATGAGGGAAGCGGTCGGCAAAATCCTGCATCTCCACATCTTCCAGCACATCATTGATGCGCTCCTCTATCTCTTCCTTGTCCTTCCATCCCGTTGCCTTCAGCACAAAAGCAAGATTATCGTGAACGGTGCGGTCACTCAGCAACTGGAAGTCCTGGAAGATAATACCCATCTGCCGGCGCAGGGCAGGGATGTATTTACGCTTCAGTCCCCGCAAGTCATGATTGAGGACAAAGGCATTCTCTGCCTCATCAACATCCAGCTCGAAATAGAGGGTCTTCAGCAGTGTGCTCTTTCCTGCACCCACACGACCTATTATATAGATAAACTCTCCCTCGTTGACATGGAAGTCCACATCCTGCAATACGAGGATACCATCTTTCTGGTAGATATTAGCTTTTTGATAATCTATAAGCATAATTTCTTGCGTATTATATCTTATTTCATTTCTCCGCTTGCCTTTGCCACACGGCGTTTCTTATCCCAGTCGGGATCATGACGCTTCTGTAGTTCTGCTGCCACATCCTCGATGCGCAATCCTTTCTCAGTGAGGAGTACGAGAAGATGATAGAGCAGGTCGCTTGCCTCATACACCAGGTGGTCGGTAGTACCATTGGTTGCCTCAATGACGGTCTCAAGTGCCTCTTCACCCACCTTCTGAGCTATCTTGTTGACACCATCCTTGAAGAGCTTGGTGGTATAAGACCCCTCAGGCATCTCCTCCTTTCGCTTGTTAATAAAATCCTGAAGTTCTGTGAGGAAGAGTAGGGGATTCATCTCATTGTCCTCACCCCAGCAGGTGTCTGTTCCTGTATGACAGGTAGGACCGACAGGATTAACCTTGACCAACAGCGTGTCGTTGTCACAGTCAATCTGCATACTTACCAGATGGAGGAAATGACCACTCGTCTCTCCCTTGGTCCATAATGTCTGGCGGGTACGGCTCCAGAATGTCACATGCTTGGTGTCAAGCGTCTTCTGGTAGGCTTCCTCGTTCATGAACCCTAACATCAACACGTTCTTGGTCGTCGCATCTTGGATGATGGCGGGTACCAAACCGCCCATCTTCTCGAAATCTATCTTCATAGTCTTACGTTAATTCCTTCTTTTGCTAAATATTGTTTGAGTTCCGGCACAGGAATCTCCCCGAAATGGAAGACACTTGCCGCCAAGGCTGCATCGGCATGTCCCTCTACAAAGACATCACGGAAATGTTCTTTCTTTCCCGCGCCGCCACTGGCAATGATAGGGATGGAGAGGTTGTCGGCGAGTTCACGCAACGCCTCGTTGGCATACCCGTTCTTGGTTCCGTCATGATTCATGGAGGTGAAGAGTATCTCGCCAGCACCCCGTTCCTGTACCTCATGGGCCCACTCAAAGAGTCCTCGTTCCGTACGCTCCCTGCCTCCTTTCAGATAACAGTGCCATCCATCCTCGTCAAGACGGGCATCGATGGCACAGACACATACCTGACTGCCAAACCGTTTTGTTATCTGGTCGATAAGCTCGGGATGACGGATTGCCGCACTGTTGACACTCACCTTGTCGGCACCAGCATACAACAGCCGTTCCACATCAGCAAGTTCATTAATACCACCACCCACGGTAAAGGGGATATTCAAAGTCTCTGCCACTTTCGTCACCATCTCCGTGAACGTCTTGCGTCCTTCAAAAGAGGCGGTGATGTCGAGGAAGACCAGTTCATCGGCACCTTGCTCGCTATAAGCCTTTCCTAACTCTATTGGGTCACCGGCAGAACGGAGATTGACAAAGTTCGTGCCTTTGACCGTCTCACCGTCTTTTACGTCCAGACAAGGTATTATGCGTTTTGCCAGTCCCATAGTTCCTTTAAGTTTATTTTACCTTCATAAATCGCTTTGCCAAAGACGACGGCAGGGATACCTGCCTTGTCGAGTGCCTGGATATCAGCAAAGCTCGACACACCGCCACTGGCTATCAGATGCAGTTCGGGATATGCCTCCATCACCTGAGTGTAGAGTTCGATGGCAGGACCCTGTAGGGTTCCGTCTTTGGAAATCTCAGTACAGAGTACCGTCCTGACACCAGCCTCTATATATTTGCGGAGGAAAGGCAGCAGGTCCTCTTGAGAGTCCTCCTTCCATCCGTTGATGCTGATTTTGCCGTTTCGCACGTCAGCACCCAGAATCATCCGCTCAGCACCATATTTCTCCATCCATGAGATAAACAGGTCGGGATTAGTGACGGCAATAGAGCCAACAGTCACCATTTGGGCACCATTGGCAAAGGCTGTCTCGATGTCTGTATCCGTTTTAATGCCTCCACCGAAGTCTACCTTCAGGTTGGTTTCTGTCGTGATATGGCGGAGTACGGCACTGTTGACGATATGCTTGGACTTCGCTCCGTCGAGATCTACTACATGGAGACGCTGGAAACCAATCTTCTCAAACTCACAGGCTACCTCGGCAGGGGAGTCACGGTAGACCGTCTTCTGGTCGTAGTCACCCTTGGTCAGTCGGACACATTGTCCGTTGATGATATCTATGGCAGGAATCAGTTCTATCATAACGCTAAGAAGTTTTTGATGATTCTCTCGCCAACCGCTCCGCTTTTCTCTGGATGGAACTGACAGGCATAGAAATTGTCTTTGTGCATCGCGGCGGAATAAGGCTGGATATAGTCGGCAACCGCTGCCGTATTGTCACAGAGAGGTACATAGTAGGAGTGTACGAAATAAACATAAGGATGCTCACCGAGTCCGGAGAAGAGTGGACAACTCACGTCATTACTCTTACCCCTTACATCCAGCTCATTCCATCCCATGCAGGGCACCTTGTCCTCATGGCGTTGAGGCTGGAAGCGTTTGACCTCAGCATCGAAGATTCCGATACAGTCCACATCTCCCTCCTCAGAGTGTCTGCATAGCAGCTGTTGTCCTACGCAGATGCCGAAGACGGGTTGTCGCAGGTCACGGATGACTTCATCCAGTCGGCGGGCTTTCAGATATTCCATAGCGCCACGAGCCTCACCCTGTCCCGGGAAGAGGACACGGTCAGCCTTCTGAAGCTGTTCGGCATCATCCGTCAATAGCGGCTCAATACCCAGTCGCCTCAGTGCGTTCACCACCGAGTAGATGTTTCCTGCATTATATTTAACGATGGCTACATTCATTAGCTGAAGATAATCGTTTTGTTCTTATACGTGAGGATCTTGCGCTGGATGTGCTTTGAGACGGCATGCGACAGCACGATCTTCTCCAAATCCTTACCTTTCAGTACCAAACTCTCTGGTGTGTCCTTATGGGTGATACGGGTCACATCCTGTTCGATGATGGGACCGGCATCTAGTTCCGCAGTGACATAATGGCTGGTGGCACCGATAATCTTCACACCACGCTCCCATGCCTGATGATAAGGCTTGGCTCCTACGAAGGCAGGAAGGAAGGAGTGGTGGATGTTGATGATATGATTCGGATAAGCGGCAATCATCTCGTCGCTGATGATCTGCATATAGCGGGCAAGGACGATGAAGGTCACTTGGTTTTTCTTTAACAATTCCATCTCGGCGGCTTCTACTTCCGCTTTGTTGGAGTGGTCTTTCTTAATGCTATAGACATAATAGGGAATGTTAAACTGCTCCGCAACATATCTGAGATCCTCATGGTTACTGACGATACAGGGAATGTCGATTTCCCATTCTCCTGCTTTCCAGCGAGCCAGCAGATCATAGAGGCAGTGGCTCATCTTTGAAACGAAAATTGCCATGCGAGGACGTTTGTCGCTGAAATACAACCTGCATGACATCTGGTAGCGCTGGGCATAGAGCGTGTTGATATACTCCTGGATTTTCTCACGAGGAATGAGGAAACTCTCCAGTTCCCATTCGATACGCATAAAAAACATGCCGTCTTGTTTGTCTACATACTGATCGAGGTAGACGATATTACCCTGATTGTCAGTGATAAAGCGAGTTACTTCTGAGATGATACCCTGTTGGTCAGGACAGTGCAGAAGTAAGATTGCTGTTGGTTTCTTCATTGTCTGTATTTAGTCTTTATTATATTTTTGACGTGCAAAATTACAAAGAAAAACTCACATTACCAAAGGTAATGGTAATTTTATTGTCTTTTTCGGAAAATCTTTATGACTGAATTAGAAAAAAAGTATTACCTTTGCAGTCAGAAAGCAGTGTCTCGGCTTGTCGCTGGTGCCAACCACCTCTGTCTTTTGATGAGAGGGCAGGGCACGGGAGGAAAGTCCGGGCAGCATAGGGCACCCCACTTCTGAAAGTGGAAGCAGTTGGTGACAGCTGGTGTCGGAAGAAGAAAATAACCGCCTCATGTAATGGGGTAAGGGTGAGAAGGTGGTGTAAGAGACCACCAGCCACTGGGTGATCAGTGGGCTGTTCCATCTGGGGGCTGCAAGTTCATGTAAACCATCGTCTGAGGGCTGCCCGTCCGAGTAATACGATGGAGGGTGGAATGCTAGAGCCGTAGGGTGACTTGCGGAGTAGATAAATGACAGGCATCTTTCCTTTTGGAAGATACAGAACCCGGCTTATAGGGACAGTGCTTTCTTTTTTGAAAGAGTACAACGATGGGAAATATGATACAGAAGATAATTCGGTTTTTTGAGACCGACATCTGGAGGATTTCGAAAGATGATCTTCCTCCAGTTAAGTTTCTGCTGGTGGAGATATTGAAAAAACTGGTGATAGCCATCCGTTTCTTTATTTCCAAGCGAGTGATGACCAAAGCCTCTGCATTGACTTATAGCACATTGCTCGCCATCGTTCCTATTCTTGCAGTCGTTTTTGCCATAGCCCGCGGCTTTGGCTTCAATAAGTATATTGAGATATGGTTCCGTGACGCTTTTGAGTCGCAGCCACAAATCGCGGAGGTTATCATCGGTTTTGTGAACAGTTATTTGGTGCATACGAAGAGTGGTGTCTTCCTTGGTGTCGGATTGTTGTTCATGCTCTATACGGTGCTGATGCTGGTGAGTAATGTGGAAGATGCGTTCAACGAGATATGGCAAGTGACCAAACCTCGTAGTATCTTCCGTACCTTTACAGACTATCTTGCTATGTTTTTTTGTTTTCCCATCATCATTATCGTGACTTCGGGTTTTTCAATCTTTATGGCAACGATAGCTGATTCTATGCCTGACTATCTGATGTTGGGACCTGCTATCCGGTTTCTGATTGATATGATCCCATATCTTTTGATGATATTCATGTTCATTGCCCTGTATACCTTCATGCCTAATACTTATGTGGAAACTAAACATGTGATAGTGCCAAGTATTTTGGCAGGTGTCGCGATGCAGGGCCTGCAGATATTCTATATCCATTCACAAATATTTCTTTCAGGTTATAATGCTATCTATGGCTCTTTTGCCGCATTGCCATTGTTTATGCTTTGGGTACAGATATCATGGACTATTTGTCTTTTTGGTGCAGAGCTTTGTTATGCTAATCAGTATTTGGATTATTATGACTACGATGCCAATACCATGGAGGTCAGCCATCGTAACCGAACGATGATGTGTGCCTTGCTGATGAGTTGTGTCTGCCGTCGTTTTGCAGAGGGAGGGAAACCTTATTCTGCCTCCAGTCTGCGTGATGAGACGGGTATCCCTATCCGTATTGTCAATGATCTCTTGAAAGACCTCTTGAATGCAGAGCTGATAGTGGAACTGACGAATGACGAGAAAGGAGAGACTTCTCGTTTCCTACCCGCTGAGGACATTAAGAATCTGACATTGGGAGTGATGTTGGACCGGTTGGAGTCATACGGACAATGGAAACTGGATGTTGATATCTCTGGTCAGTTCTCTGACAAATGGGCAAAGGCAAAGGAACTGCACGCCGGTTATCTCCATTCTATCAGTGACATCAAATTACAAGACCTTCGTCATTAGACGTATTTTTGAATGAGGGCGACAAATCGTTTCCCGTATTTCTGTTTCTTGTGCTCCCCAATCCCTTGGATAAACCCAAACGCGTCCAAAGTAGTTGGTTTGATAGTGGCGAGGGAGTGTAGCACTTTGTCACTGAATACGATATAAGCAGGGAAGCCTTCTTCGTCAGCACATTGGCGGCGAAGGTCTCTGAGTGCTTCAAAGAGTTTGTTGTCCTCTGTCCCCGTTGTGTCAGGAAGTCCGGGTATTGTAATGGTGGGTATCTGTAAATGCAAACGGCGTTTGGGTTTAGCAGACTCTTTTACAGTATGGTCTATAACGCAGAGTTCAGCACGCTTCCTGCCATATAAAATATCATTGCCACTGTCTGTGATCTTTATGATATTACCTTGGTCATAAGCAATCTCTATGAACCCCATTTGCAGCATTTGTAGCAGGTAGTCCTGCCAGTCATTGGTGGATAATGCTTTTCCGACTCCGAATGTTTTGAGCGTGTCATATCCTTTCCGTTTGACGGTGGGGGAGGATATTCCTTTCAATATTTCTACGATGGTTGATGTACGGATGCTCTCTTCCGTGCGTTTAACGGCACTGAGAGCCATTTGGATATACTCTGTCCCATCGAAACGGCGGGGCGGGTGCTCGCATATATCGCAATTGCAACAATCGTGATCTCTTTGTTCTCCGAAATAATTTAACAAAATACGTCTCCTGCAAACGCTTGACTCCGCATAGTTTTGCATCTGTCTCAATTTGTCTTGGTTGATTTCCCGTTGTCCACTTTCCTTGACAAACTGGGAGAGCTGTACTACATCGGAAAGGGAATAGAAAAGGACAGTGTCTGCAGGGGCTCCGTCACGACCAGCTCTTCCTATCTCCTGATAGAAACTCTCTATACTCTTCGGCATGTTGTAATGGATAACCCATCGGACGTTACTCTTGTCTATTCCCATGCCAAAGGCAATGGTGGCACAGATTACTTGTACGTCATCCTTTTGGAAATCCTGTTGTGCCTTGTCTCTGTCACGCTGAGGAATGCCGGCATGGTATATGGAACATCGTATATTGTTTTCCGCCAAATATTTAGCTACCTTTTCTGTAGTTTTTCTGCTGAGGCAATAAATGATGCCGCTTTCCAATGGACGGGCTTTGATGAAATTTAAGATGTAATTGTCTTTCTCTTTTGTGGCATACCCACGTTTTACGGTAAGGCTCAAGTTAGGACGGTCAAAACTGGAGATGAAAACTTGAGGATTCTTCAGGCGCAGTTGTTTTATGATATCCTGACGGGTAACCTTGTCTGCTGTGGCTGTTAATGCCATGACCGGTATCTCGGGAAACTCCTGGTGTAAGATGTTTAATTGGGTGTACTCTGGTCGGAAGTCGTGTCCCCATTGACTAATACAATGAGCCTCGTCAATAGCAAACAAGGAAATTGTCATTTGTTTTAACAAAAATGGAATTTCTGCCAATAGTTTTTCTGGTGAGATGTATAATAATTTTAAAGTGCCATCTAAGCATTTGCGTCTCACAATAGTGTCTGTGTTAAAGTCATTGCCACTATTGAGGGCTGCGGCATCTATGCCATTAGCATTTAAACTCTCCACCTGGTCTTTCATCAGACTGATCAATGGGGAGATGATGACTGCAGTGCCTTGCATGGCTATGGCGGGAATCTGATAGCAAAGACTCTTTCCCCCACCAGTGGGCATGAGTACTAAACAGTCTTGATGACGAAGAACCGCATTGATAATTTCTTCCTGGTTAGCTCGAAAAGTATCGTAGCCAAAATAACTTTTAAGTATCGATTTTGTATCCATTTTGTCAATTTGGGAACAAAAATAATATTTTTTTCAAAAAAAACTGTAGAAAAATGATGTATTATTGTTTTTTTTTATTATTTTTGCAAAGTAATAAACAAAATAATTATCCTTTACATTTATTTTTGGTATGGCAAAGTATAATATCACTGAGAAGAAAGTGAAGGAAGCAGCGTATCGTACGCTGGTGAATCCTCAGTTGATGGATGGTCTGAAAGGACGTATCCTTGATGTCATTGTCATGCAGAAGAAGTACAAAGACAAGGATTATTCTGCAAAGAAGTTGGCAGAGGAACTGGGTACCAATACCCGTTATATCTCTGCAGTGGTGAGTGTTCAGTTTCATATGAACTACACGTCGTTTGTGAATAAGTTCCGCATTGAAGAGGCGATGACCATCATGGTCGACAAACGCTATCAGGATCTGACGATGGAAGAGGTGAGTGACATGGTGGGGTTTTCCAATCGTCAGTCTTTTTATGCCTCTTTCTTTAAATTCATGAACATGACTCCCCGTGAGTATCGTTTGAGACATTATGAAAATCATCCCTCTCAGAAGGTTAGACGTACAAAAACAAGAATTAAGAAACAAGATGCTTAATTATTCAGACGAACGTTTCGCCGACCTGCAACTGCTCAGATACCAATTACCTGGTTTTGAGCAGTTAACTTTGTCCCAGAAACGATATATTTATGCTTTATCGCAAGCAACACTTTACGGTCGTGATATCACTTTCGACCAATTTGGTAAATATAACCTCCGTATCCGTAAGACATTAGAGGCAATTTATACGGCAGAGAATGTTGATCATGAAACAGCAGATTTTCAGGCTCTGGAAGTATATTTGAAGAGAGTCTGGTTCTCTAATGGCATCTATCACCATTATGGGTGTGAGAAATTCCTGCCGGGATTCTCGGAAAACTATTTGAGAGAGGTGATACGACAAGTGCCAGTACAGGCTGTCCCTTTGAGACCTGGGGAGTCTTTAGATGCCTTTTGTGATGATATTTTTCCAGTCATTTTCAATCCTGCCGTTGCCCCCAAGAGGGTAAACAAGGCAGATGGAGAGGATTTGGTAGTAACATCTTCTTGTAACTTCTATCAAAATGTCAGTCAGCAAGAGGCGGAGGCTTTTTATCAGCAACAAAAGGAATCATATCAGGGAGAGGAACCCCCTTCCTTCGGACTTAATTCCACGCTGATCAAGCAGGATGGCCGTATTTACGAGGATGTATGGCGTGTCGGAGGAAGATATTCTGCAGCTATAGAGAATATTGTCTATTGGTTGGAGCAGGCTAAAGAGTTTGCAGAGAATGATCACCAGAGAAGAATTATCGGTTTATTGGTCAGCTATTATCAGACTGGGGATCTCCAGTGTTTCAATGAATATTGTAAAGAGTGGGTGAGCGAGCATGAAGGCAGGGTGGATTTCGTGAACGGATTCATAGAGGTGTATGGTGATCCCTTGGGATTTAAAGGATCGTGGGAAGGTATTGTGGAATACAAAGACCTTGAGGCGACGAGACGGACACAGACGATCAGTACCAATGCCCAATGGTTTGAGGACCACTCACCTGTTGACCCACGCTTTCGTAAAAAGCAAGTGAAGGGGGTTACTGCCAATGCCATTTGCGCAGCTATGCTGGGAGGTGATGAGTATCCTTCCACCGCCATTGGCATCAATCTTCCTAACGCCGACTGGATAAGAGCGGAGTACGGTAGCAAGAGCATCACCATCAGTAATATTACCGATGCATATAATAAGGCTTCTCATGGAAATGGATTCAAAGAGGAGTTTGTCATCGACGAGGACACGCTGAGAATGATAGAGCAATATGGGGACATTTGTGATGAACTCCATACCGACCTTCATGAGTGTCTCGGTCATGGTAGTGGACAACTGTTGCCTGATACAGATCCTGATGCCCTGAAAGCCTATGGTAACACGATAGAGGAGGCCCGTGCAGACTTGTTTGGTCTATATTATATCGCCGATGCGAAATTGGTGGAACTCGGATTAACTCCTAATGAAGAGGCATATAAGTCGCAATACTATTCTTATATCATGAACGGACTGCTGACTCAGTTGATCCGTATTCAGCCGGGGAATCAGATTGAGGAAGACCACATGAGGAATCGTGCATTGATAGCCCACTGGTGTTATGAGAATGGCAAGGCTGTTGACATCATCAAAAAGAATGGGAAGACCTATGTGCAAATCAATGACTACCAAGAGCTACGTCGGTTATTCGCAACACTTCTTGCTGAGATACAAAGGATCAAGAGTGAGGGTGATTATGAGGCTGCTCGCCAATTGGTAGAGCGGTATGCGGTAAATGTTGACCCAGTTGTCCATCAAGAGATACTGGAGCGTTATGAACGTCTTCATTTGGCTCCTTATAAGGGATTCATCAATCCCAGACTGATTGTCAAGAGGGATGCCAAAGGGGAGATTACAGATATCCTGGCAGATTATACAGAGGGCTATGCGGAGCAAATGTTGCGTTATAGCTCAGAATATGGTACGATGGTATGAGGAAAGAGATACAAGAACGGGTTAAGGAGATCAAACAGTCTTTCCGGTTGCTGATGGACGGTAATACGGCTCAGTCGATGCGTGACAAGGGTGTTGAGTATCGGCTAAATTGGGGAGCTGCGATACCAATGCTTCAAGAGAAAGCAAGAGAGATAGGGAAAGACTACGACTTGGCGATAGAACTCTGGAAAGCTGATGTCAGAGAATGTAAGATTCTTGCGACGATGATGATGCCGGCAGACCAAATGCTGCCGGAGATTGTCGACATCTGGATGGAGCAGACAGCCTCACAGGAGATTGCGGAGCAGGCGGCGTTTAATCTTTATCAGTATCTGCCTTTCGCCGCAGAGAAGGCTTACCAATGGGTGGCATCCGATAAGGAGTTATACCAGTTGTGTGGCTTTCATATTCTCACACGTTTGTTTATGAACAAACAAGAACCCAACGAAAGAGGTATCAATGAGTTTATAGACCAGGCATTGGTGGCTTTGCAAAGTCCTTCCTTGAGTGTGCGGAAAGCCGCCATGCAGAGCATCGTTCGCTTTGCAGAATTAGGACTGGTCTATGAACGAATGGCAAAAAGTGCGCTTAAAAGTCTTAATTTAGAACTTTTTTAAATAATTAATGCCTTATTCTGAATAAAATGTTGTAATTTTGTGCGGTTTTAGGTATTAATGTTTCTATGAAGGAAAGCGTGAGGACGACGGTCAGGCAGATTCTGACGAATTATCTGGAGATGAATAATCACCGGAAAACGCCTGAGCGCTATGCTATATTAGATGCTGTTTATGGTATAAACGGGCATTTTACTCTAGAGGAACTAAGTGACAATCTCGCAAAAGATAATAAGTTTCCAGTCAGTCGGGCAACACTCTATAATACATTGAAGCTCTTTATGGAGTTGCGGTTGGTGATTCGCCATCGTTTCCAAGGGCAGACCAAATACGAGGCATGTTATGACAACAATAGCCACAGTCATCAAATATGTACTGTGTGTGGGAAAGTTACAGAAATCAAGTCTCCTCAGATATCAGAGACTATTGGCAATATGCATTTGAAACGTTTCCGGAAGGATGGGTATTCCCTTTATATTTATGGGATATGCAGCACGTGCCAGGCAAAGATTACGAGGACGAAAAGTCATCAGAAAAAGCAAAAAACTCAAAATAAGAAAAAATGAATCAAGGAAAAGTGGATGTCCTGCTCGGACTGCAGTGGGGCGATGAGGGAAAAGGAAAGGTTGTTGATGTGTTGACACCACAGTATGATGTGGTCGCTCGCTTCCAGGGTGGTCCAAATGCCGGACACACATTGGAGTTCGAAGGACAGAAATATGTGCTTAGGAGTATCCCGTCTGGTATCTTCCAGGGCGGAAAGGTCAACATCATAGGCAATGGCGTGGTCTTGGCTCCAGACCTGTTTATGGAAGAGGCAAAGGCATTGGAGGCAAGTGGTCATGAGTTGAAGGGCAGACTGCATATCTCTAAGAAGGCTCATCTCATCATGCCCACACACCGTGTCCTGGATGCTGCCTATGAGGCACAGAAAGGAAAGAATAAAGTAGGCACGACAGGTAAGGGAATTGGTCCTACCTATACTGATAAGGTAAGCCGCAACGGTCTGCGTGTAGGTGATATCCTTGAGAACTTCGAGGAAAAATATGCCAAGGCAAAGGCTCGTCATGATGCCATCCTCAAGTCTCTGAATTATGACTATGACATCACGGAGGTAGAGAAGAAATGGCTGGAGGGTATTGAGTATCTCCGTCAGTTCCCCATCGTTGACTCAGAGCATGAGATTAATAATTTGCTGAAGAGTGGTAAGAGTGTTCTTTGTGAGGGAGCACAGGGTACGATGCTGGATATTGACTTCGGCTCTTATCCCTTCGTGACCTCTTCCAATACGATCTGTGCCGGTGCTTGTACGGGCTTGGGAATCGGTCCTAACAAGATAGGTGATGTCTATGGTATCATGAAGGCATATTGCACTCGTGTCGGTGCAGGTCCTTTCCCCACCGAGCTGTTTGATGAGACAGGTAAGCGTATCCGTGACTTAGGTCATGAGTATGGTGCTGTAACCGGTCGTGAGCGTCGTTGTGGATGGATTGACCTGATAGCACTGAAATACTCCATCATGGTGAATGGTGTCACCCAGCTTATTATGATGAAGAGTGACGTGCTGGACGACTTCGATACCATCAAAGCGTGTGTTGCTTACAAGCAGAATGGTACCGAGATTGATTATTTCCCCTATAATATTGAGGAAGGCATCGAGCCTGTCTATAAGGAACTCCCGGGATGGAAAACGGATATGACCTCATTTACCAGCGAGGAGCAGTTCCCACAGGCATTCAAAGACTATATCAAGTTCCTGGAGGAATTCCTGGAGACTCCTATTAAGATTATCTCTATCGGTCCTGACCGTGCGCAAACTATTGTAAGAAAGTAAATGGCACAGAAACCAAGTATACCAAAGGGAACGCGCGATTTCGGACCTGTCGAGATGGCGAAGCGCAACTATATCTTCAATACGATTCGTGAAGTTTATGCGCTATATGGTTTTCAGCAGATAGAGACTCCTGCCATGGAGACCCTACAGACGCTGATGGGAAAATACGGTGAGGAGGGTGACAAACTGCTCTTTAAAGTACTGAACAGTGGTGACTTCATGGGTAAGGTGACGGAGCAGGAGCTCCAAGAGCGTAATGCCCTGCACCTTGCAGCCAAGATTTGTGAGAAAGGGTTGCGATATGATCTGACAGTGCCTTTTGCCCGTTATGTGGTGATGCACCGCGAAGAGCTGCAACTGCCTTTCAAACGTTATCAGATTCAACCTGTATGGCGTGCTGACCGTCCCCAGAAGGGTCGTTACCGTGAGTTTTATCAGTGTGATGCCGATGTGGTAGGCTCTGACTCCCTGCTTAACGAGGTGGAGTTGATGCAGATAGTTGATACTGTCTTTACCCGTTTTGGCATCCGTGTGCAGATAAAGATTAATAATCGCAAGATATTGTCTGGTATCGCAGAAGTCATTGGCGCTGCTGATAAGATTGTGGATATCACTGTTGCCATTGACAAACTTGACAAGATAGGTATTGACAATGTGAATGCGGAGTTGCGTGAGGATGGACTGACAGAGGAACAGATCACGAAACTCCAGCCGATTATTTCCTTGTCGGGAACGAATGACGAGAAACTGCAGACCATCGCAGAGGTGCTAAGTAGTAGTGAGACAGGACAAAAAGGTGTCGAGGAGACGCAGTATATCCTGGATGTCCTCAAGTCTGTGGGGTTGAAGAACGAGATTCAGTTAGACCTGACTCTGGCTCGTGGCTTGAATTATTATACGGGTGCCATCTTTGAGGTGAAGGCTCTTGACGTAGAGATGGGCAGTATAACAGGTGGTGGACGTTATGACAATCTGACGGGCATCTTTGGCATGCCAGGGTTGAGTGGGGTAGGCATCTCCTTTGGTGCAGACCGTATCTATGATGTCCTCAACACTTTAGACCTCTATCCGAAAGACTCGATGACGGCTACTCAGATCCTCTTCATCAATTTCGGTGAGAAGGAGACTGCTTATTGCCTCTCTATTATAAATAAGGTACGTGCACAAGGCATCCGGGCTGAAATCTATCCTGATACCGCAAAGATGAAGAAGCAGATGAGCTATGCCAATGCCAAGCAGATTCCTTTTGTCGCCCTCGCAGGTGAGAATGAGATGAAAGAGGGGAAGATTACCTTGAAGAATATGGAGACTGGTGAACAGCAAATGGTAACCCCGGAAGAACTGATAGGCAAGTTATGAGAAGGATATTGATGGCGTTGCTGGTCTTGGTGACTATGACTTCCCTGAAGCCAAATCGACTGACCACCATTTTCGTGATTGGTGATTCGACCGCTGCCAAGAAAGACCTCTCTACAGGTTCTCCTGAAAGAGGGTGGGCGATGGCTTTGCAGAGCTATTTTGACTCTACGTATATCCGTGTCGATAATCATGCTGTCAACGGCCGCTCCTCCAAGAGTTTCATTGATGAGGGTCGTTGGGACAAGGTGCTCTCGCTCATCAAACCGGGTGACTACGTCATCATCCAGTTTGGTCATAATGACGAGAAGCCTCAAATAGAACGTCATACAGACCCAGGCTCCACCTTCGACTATAATCTTGCCAGGTTCGTGCGAGAGACACGTGAGAAAGGGGGTATCCCGGTTATTATGAACCCTGTCGTCCGTCGTAACTTCGCTACAAAGACAGTGAAGAACGATGATGATGAGGCTCTGCGTAACACGACCTTTGCCGATGGTGCCAAAGTTGCGGAGGGTGATTCCCTGATAGATACCCATAAACTTTATGCTGTCGCTCCCCGTGATGTGGCATTGCGTATGAATGCGCATTTCGTGGATGCCAACAGGATTACTCATGACCTGGAGCAGTCATTAGGAGTGGAGGGCTCTAAGAAACTCCACATGTGGTATAAGCCGGGTGAGCACCCTGCCTTGCCGCAAGGTCGTCAGGACAATACACATTATAATATATATGGTGCCCATGTCGTGGCAGGACTCTTGTCTGACGCTCTTATCAAAGAGATTCCTGTATTGGAGAGATATCATATTAAGGACAAGAAATAATGGAGGAGATTACCCGACCTGTCAAGAAACCAAGTGGCTGTCTGAATTTTCTCGGATGGCTACTGACGGTCTGTAGTGTGTTATTCATCCTGGGTTGCATACTCATGATATTCGGACTTGAGGACAGCCTGGATGAAAAGAGAGAGGAGTATGCTGCGGCAGAGAAGGAGTATGAGGCGGCTTTGGAAGCGTATAATGCTGACTCTGTCCACCTACAGGCGGAATATCAACGAATCCAGTCACAGATTGAGAGAGCGGAAGAGGCAGGGGATTCCGCCTTGGTAGCGGAACTGACTGACAGTCTTGCCCTCTATGCCGAGCCGGAATACCAGCCGCGTGGTGCTATCGGTTTTAACATCGGCGGAGCCTTTTTCTTCTTCTTCGCCGTTCTTGCCCTCGTTCCCTTGGCTGCCGGCATTGCTCTCATCATTTATTGTCGTAACCGTAAGCTCAAGTACAAGCGGTATTCTACATTGTCGGCTCCCTTTCCCTCCTGTCAATCATAACGATTGTATTGGAGATTGCCTTCTATGTCTATTTCCATTGGATTCAATAAGACCCGTCGCGACCGGGTGAGCGGGAAGGACACATCATAGAAACAACCTGTGTGACATGATGATGGTTTTCTTGTTCATGTTCATTTCGTTTTATTTGTTATACCTTTTTATTATATACTACGTTTTCGCGGAAATATCCCGTTCGGGGCATTCATGTCATGCTGTAACCGCCTCCGAGAGTTATTCCGAGCCACAAAGTTACAGAAAGTCCCACGAAAAAGCCCCCGACAAGACCGAAAAAGTGTCTGCCGAGGTGAAAGTCTGAACAAATATTCAGGGGTTTTGTAACATTTCGGGGTGTACGACTGAAAAATTCACATCATTCCGTCGGATTCCATCGGGGCAATCTGATATAAGGGCAGTGCCAGATTGATACTGACATCTGCCCTAACGAGAGAGATTTTATAGTCGGTTACGCTCGCTCTGTCCGGCATGGCTGCCTTTGTAGCGGCTCTTGGTGGCGTTGAATTTCCACGAGAGGTTGATGCCGATGCGACGGGCATCGCGATACTCCTTGAACTGGGTACGGACATTGATACCTCCGTAAGCCGTCATCTCGATGTAGCGGGTATGGAGGATGTCGTTGGCAAAGATGGCTACGCTGAGACTCTTGTCTTTGAGGAACTGACGACTCAGCCGGAGGTCTATTCCACCTGTGGCCTTCGTCTGCGAGCAGCCCTGCTCATTGTAGGGCTCCAGTTCCATTCTGATGTTTAGCAACCAGTCGTGTGGCAGTGATAATGTATTGTCAAGGTTGAAGTAAGTGCCAAGTCCGTTCCACTTATGCTTGATGCCGATGGCTTCTAAGTCTCGGTTGTTGAAATAGAAATCTGCAGAGTAGTTCATCTGCCAGATACCTATCTTTGGCGTGACGTTTATTTCCAGTCCGTAATTCTGGCACTGGGGTACGTTGCGGCGGTCATCGAGAATAACGCCTGGGTGGTTAGTATCATCATAGGCGACCTGAAAAGAATAGTTGAGGTTCTTGATGTATTGGTAATACAACTCGGCGTGAACCCATCGGTAGTTAGTCGTCCATGAGACATAGTGGGTTGTTGTAGGACGGAGGTAAGGGTTACCCGTTTGGTACTCGTATTTGCTGCGATAGTTGATGGCAGTGCTGAGCGTGGAATAAGCGGGATTGCGCCGGAAGCATTGATAACTGAAGGTGTGCGTCCATCGATCTGTGCGGTAACTTAGCGAGAGGCGCGGGATGAGCACATGATAGTCTGGGCTCTGTTCGGCATCTTTACGACCATTGGTTTCGTAGTCGTTGTGCTCGTTCTGCCATCGCAATCCGGCATTGAGATTGAACTTCCTCACTTGCAGGGCATAGTTGGCGAACAGTGACCAGGTCAGGGTCCGTTGGTGTACGCTGTTGTCGGCAGAGAAGCCGCTCTGGGTGAAATCGCTTTTGCGGTCCACTCCCGATACTTCCTCGCCGAAGGTCAAAGTGCCTTTAGGAATGGGGGCTGTGACGACGAGTTTCTCTGCCAGCAGGTTGTTCTTGGTCAGCGTGTTGCTGCTGACTCCCTTCTCGCCAACGGTGCCCCCGTCCATCTCACTCTCTGATTGTCCGCCGTAGTAGTCGGCACTGAAGTCCAGTTTCCACTTGCCGATTTCGCCGACATAGTAGGCATTCACGGCATGTTCCATCCGAGGCTTTAGCGAGGTGACCGTCTTGTTGGTCTCCGCTTCCTTGAATTGACTATCACGCCACACCTCCTCGTCAGTTTCTATACTACGTGTCGCATCGGTGATATAGTTGTTGGCGGTGTAGGTCAGCCCGAGAGAATGTTTCTCGGATATCTCCCAGTTCCAGCCGAGGTCGGCAAAATAGTAGTTGTAGCGGTTGAGAAAGGTGGTTTCTTTTTGGAAGTCCCACGTGCTGGAAGCCTGTAGTTGGTCGTTGGCAGTGGCGTTAACCACCAGGTTGTTGCTCGTCAGAAACCCTCGGGCAAAGAAGTCCATGCCATTGCGGGTGCGATAGTTTAGGGCTGCATTGCCATTGGCATAGTATTCCTTGCCTTGGCTGTAGACAGCGGAGAAGTTGCCGCTCCAGCCCTCGCCCGTCTTGCGGATGGTCTTGAGGCGGATAACGGAGGTGACTTCTGCGCCGTATTCTACGCCAGGGTTGGTGATAATCTCTGCAGAGAGTATTTCGTCAGCACGCAGACGATTCAATTCATCCTCATTGCGCACCTTCTTGTTGTTGATATAGATTTCCGGCTTGCCGTGACCTGCTACCTCGCCGTTGCTCATCATGAGAGGCAAATGGGAAAGCATCTCTGAAACAGAGCCGAATTGTTCAAGCGGTGTACCTTGAACGGAAACCAGCAAGCCTCTGTCTGTTGAAGTATAGAGCGGTCGATGACCTTTCACCTGCACGCCGTTCAGCCTGATGGTCTCTGGCTGCAAGCGGATTGTTCCCACTTCAGGCTGTTCGCAAATCTTGTAGATGGTCTTGTAACCGACGTATGATATACGGGCTAATACCGTGTGTTGTTCGTAGGGGATAGCGAAATAGCCGCTCTCGTTGCTGACACCGCCACAAAGCAGCGTGGAGTCGGTTGGATTGAGGATGGCCACGTTGGCGTATGCAATGGGCTGGCCTTGCTCGTCGATGATGGTGCCCTTGTAGCGTGGGGCAGTCTTTTGTGGACACTCCACGGTGATTTCTGTCCCGTCGATGCCCATGCGGATGGGATAGAAGCCTATCATCTGGCGGATGGCATCGGGAACACTCTTCCGATGTACGGAGGTCGTGATGCGGAAGTCCTCCAACTCGTTGTAAAGAAAGTTGATTTCATAATCGCTGCTCTCAGCATTCAGCTGGCGCAGGGCCTCACTGAGCGACACATTATTATATTCGCGCGTAATCTTTTGCGCCTGACTCTGGACGAAGGCAAGACTAAAGATAATGATGAAGATGATTCGTTTCATGGCCTACTCAACGATGATTTTGCCTTCTTCGAGCCTTACGTTCAGGCTCTCAAAGCGGTTCAACTTCTCAATGGCGTGGCCGAGACCATCCTCGCGTTTCCAAACGAAATGAAAGCGCAACTGTCGGGCTTCTTCGCTACGGAACGAGACTTCCGTGTCGTAGTATGATGCTATTTCCGGCAGCATCTTTTCCAACGGCACGTTGTCGAATACGACGGGCTGCATGGTGGCTGTCGTGTCTGTCTTAACGGTGTCGGTAGGTAATGCCGTGGATGGCTTATTTGACGCGGGCTGTTCGACCTTAACAGTCTCTGCCTTTTTATTGTTGACCATTCGCACGATGTGGATAGCCGCAAACGCCATACCCGACACAAGGAGTACGCCGATGAACGAAGCAGCAATCTTCTTGAATGGATAACCATGCTGTGTTTCGTTCCCCTCATCGAAGTTCTTGGTTGCGAATCTCTCCCATTCCCCTTCCACGTCAGGCTCTGCGGTCTTCAGTTCTTCGTTCTTAAAGGCTCGCTTGGCAAAGGCCATCTGCTCCACCAGTTCGTGCATCTTCGGGTCGTCGAGTGCCTGCTGTAGCTGCTCGTCGGTCATTTGCTCTGGATGTTCCTGCAACTCCAGGAACCGCTCTGTCAACTGTCGCTTTGTCTTCATATTGCTTACTGTATTGATTTGAAATATACTCTGATTTGCTCTACTGATTCCCGCAGGTGGCTGTGGACGGTCATGCGGCTGATGCCCAGTGCGTCGGCCACTTTCTGACAGGTCATTTCCCGCAGGTAGCGCAGCCGGAATATCTGTTGACTCAGTGGTGGCAGATGCGTTTCTACATATCCTATAAGTTCTGTCATGCGCAGCTGTTCGCCGCCAGCAATCGTCGGTTCCGTAGCCTCTTCAGACAGTAGTCGCAGAAACCGCTCACGCACCTGTTTCCGCTCCATCACATTGCGGCACTGGTTGCGTACACCCATCAGAAGATAGGCTTCGGCAGTGTCAGGGCGCAGCGTAACGTCACTGGCCATCAGACGCGCAAAGACCTCGCTCACCACGTCCTTGCTCTCGTCCTCGTCGTAGAGGATGGAAGCCGCCAGACGGTACATTCGCGTGTAGTGCGTCTTGAAAAGA
>CACYPF010000030.1 GCA_902776195.1 uncultured Prevotellaceae bacterium
GGCACGCTTGAAAGCGCGTGCAAAACGTTGACCTTTTCTCATAACTCTTTTTAACTCTTAAGAGGCTTGGCAGGAGTCAACGTATTTCAGGCTAAGACACAAATATTGCAGCACCCCGTAAGAAACGTCTCCTATAGGCTAAAGGAATATCTCCCGTGCCCCACGGCAGATATTAGAGTGAGGCATGGGAGATATTAGAGTGAAGCAAAGGAGATATTAGAGTGAAAATAGCCCCTATTCGTTAACTTGTATTAACAATAATTCTTCATGTTATTAACATATTTTTACACGATTTTTCCTCCAAACTATTGACATCGCATGTTAAATGTTGTACCTTTGCATTGTCAACGGAAGGAAGTCAGTTACCGACTGAAGGACGCTCAGTTACCGACTGAAGGGTGCTCAGTTACCGACTGATTCCAGCGACAGGGAATCACGGGGTCGGTTCTAGTTGGTAGATTTTTATTGTTTTATTTGTTTGTTTCGCTAAATTGTCGTATCTTTGCCCCTGTGAAATTCTAAGCAAAGATGAGTCATGACATATCTCAACCAGTTCCACAAGGAGGCAACGGAGCGCAAGATGCGGAAAATAGCCGCATCGCAGCAATCGCCGATGAGCTCGAGCGACTTTGCGCTATACATGAAGCGCAACTTCGAGATAGCCAAGCAGATGTAAGTCATTTTGAGGTAGAGCAGCGTGCTGCTGAGCAAATGGCTAAAGCTGGCGGCTATTGGATTCCCATGATGGACATTTTCGACTTGGGTGTACCTGGTCCGAGTGGGAATGAGAATGACACTTATGTTGCTGACAACATTATATATAAAGTGAACAACCTTTTGAACAGCGGCAGTATAGCAGCGCTGCTCAAAAAGATTTTGCTGCACAACCTTCTTTTCCCTGACACTGCCTATTCCTTCTATGGTTTTGCTGGCTTTGACAGCCGCACGGTTCAGCCAGTCATCACCCAGCCGCGCATTGCTGATGCCCATCCTGCCACTCAGATTATGATAGACACCTATATGGCAGCTCTTGGTTTCGAGAAGACTACCCAAGAGGGGCGTTTCTCTAATGAAGCCTATGAGGTATGGGACCTTGTCCCTCGCAACGTGTTGGTTGACGAGGATGGCGACATCTTTGTGGTTGATGCAGAGATTAAGCATATTCAGCCAATTTCTTAGTTTTTCCCCTCCACGATTCTGATTTCCTCGTCCGTCAGGCCATAGAGCTGATAGACGAGACTGTCAATTTCGGATTCTATTCAGGCTTGCCTTCTTCTATCTTCAGCCTCAGATGGTAGTAGTCAGAAATGCGTTGCAGGTCTTCTTTCTTGGTGCCATTACTGATATTCGAGTAAATATACCAGCCGTCACATTCGTGTTGCCAGATACGGCCAGGGACCGGTGGGCGCTTTTCTCTGCTAACGAGATTGTAGCCATTGCCGTGCTCAATACCTACTTCTGGTATGCGCTCCAAGCCAATCTTGCGTAAAGTCTCAACGAAGGTATCAATGGCCTGTCGGTGCCAGATGACAGTACCATCAGGGAACGTTACTCGCATCCCTTTCGTTGTATTCTCAACGTGTTTCTTTGGCTCATGTGGTTCAACCACCTCTGGCTCCTCATTACTTTTCACAGGAGTGCTGCTCTTGGGTGTCAGTGTCTTGGCTCCCATAATCTCACTGATCTTTGCCTTACGGCTCAGTGCAACGCTGATGGGCTCACCAGGATGATACTCCACCACCAGCACCAAGTCGCGCTTGATGGGTTCCAGTCTTGGCGCAATATCGCCACTCAAAGCAGGCAGTATCTCTTCTTTGATAATGCCTTCCTCCAGTTCTTCAACCTGTTGCAGTACACCCTTTGGCAGTTTCACTCCCACATCGCGGGAGTTTTCGATGATGCTGTATAGCTTTTCAAGTTTCGTCATAAATCATTTTACTCTAATGTTCCATAATAACTACCTTTATATTAATATTCAGAGATTGAGCAATCCTTTCTAGTAGGCTCTTTTTCCCTGATGTTGACAAATGCGTGCATACATACCCCTGCTTTCCAAGAGAGTTCATTTGTTTTCGATTATCTCTTTTGGAAACGATAAGCGGTAGTCCATCAACGGTATATTTGTTCAATTCAGCGATTTTTGCTGGGCCTATTATCTTGATGGCATTTACAAAAACATCCGTAGCTTTATTTCCCTCAACCGCCTTGCCTTTGATAATCACTTTGAGGTTTTTTGCTGGTGATTTCTTTCTTTTTGACTCTTGTTCCATGATTATTGTTCTTCTATTGTTTGTATTTCTTCTTCTGATAAACCATAAAGCTGATAAACGAGCGAATCTATTTTCTTGATATATATATCATATTCGGGGGAAATAGGATCTATTTTCTGAATTTTATCAACTATATCCATTATTACAGAACAATTAGGATGATTAACGTTAGGAATGGGAATCATCTCTAAATATGTTTTGGAAATATTTACAGTCAACTTCGATTTGTTTGAGAAATTATTCGCATAATACCAATTTATTATTCTTGAGTTCAACAAAGCAACAATTAATCTATATAGATTGCTAAATTCATCTTTTAATACAATATTATTTATTGACGCAAACGTTTTGTATTTTTGACTGTCTAGTGTCGCCACAATCGGAAAATCGCCGCCACTTATTCGCTGTATGATAATTTTTTTATCTAATTCCCACAAATAATCTGGTCTGGGACGATGTATTTGAGATTTATCCCATAGAAGATATTTATGGCTACCTTTAAGTCCAAACTTTCGGATATTCTTTCCTCCAAGAAGAGGGACACAGCCAATATCCATAGTTTCACTTATAATTGACTTTTTGGCAACAATACCTTCTATGATATCTCTGCAATAGTAACCTAATGATGTGTTTGACTCGCATAATTTATTGCATATATTTGATACTGAATCATCCCCGAATATATTAAAAGCATAACTTACATTTCGATTAAAGCCGTTCTGTTTTATTTCTTTTATAGTATATAGTTTCTTTTCAAAATCTTCGATATCTGATATAACCTTTACATAGCTTTCTTTATCTCTTTGCTTCTGAAGCAATAGAATAATAGTGGACGCTGTAACATTATCAAATACACCAGCACCAAGATCTACTATTTGATGGATTGTTGTGTTATCTAATAGATATTTTCGTATCCTATCATAAGTCGTGGTTCGTAAAATATTATTTGGAAGTATGTAACTTAAGAAACCATTTGATTTGTTAAGAATTAGCCCGCAAATCACGAAAGTTGCAAACAAATTTATCTTGCCCGATTGATTTGCTTTAGTCTTTTTCTTACTTTTCTCTAACAATGAGAAATACTTTGATTCAATGTTTGCCTTAAAGTCATCAGAAAATTCAACATCTCTTGTGAATACATACGGCGGATTGCCAATAACAATATCAAATCCACCTTGTGAGAATACATCATAGAACCAAGTATGCCAAAGCATGAATTGGTTATTACCTGAAAGGTCGAGGTCACCAAAGTCAACATTGATGCTTTGTTCTGCAAGTTGCTGCTTTACATTATTTATAATGTCTTGCTTTAGGATTGCTTTGCGCTTGTGGTCTGTACAGTTGTAGTATTCGTCAAGTTTCTTTCGCAAGTCGAGACGTAATACATCTATCATGTCGTCAAACATAGTTGTTTGGTATGTTCCATGTTTTTCCATCTTTAATTCCGTTATCGTTGAAAGATCAACACCCTTGTACTGCTCCAACAGCGAGTTGCCCTGCATAATTTTGAAGTCAAGGTTTGGGAGAGCCTGAGGCGTTTCTTCGTCCACAATTAAGGAGAGCCAGAAACGGAGACGGGCGATGTCAACGGCACCACGCTCAATATCTACGCCATAGATATTTTGCTGGATGATGTGCTTCTTGATTTCTGCGGCTTTGCTTTGGTCTATTCCTTCAAGGGCTGTGCGACATTGGAAGAGTTCTTTCAGCAAGCCCATCGGGAAGGCTCCTGAGCCAATGGCTGGGTCGCAGATCTTGACATTACGAAGAGCCTCATCTACTTGCTGACGGAACTTCTCATTTGTGCCAAGCGTTGAAGCATCGTGAGTGGTGACGAACTGGCGGATAGATTCCTTGGTGGCTTCGTCCTCGATGTCCGTCTGGAGATAGGCTATCAGACTCTCACGACACATATAGCTGACAATCTCCTTGGGGGTGTAGAACGCTCCTTTGTCCTTGTTGTCTTCCAGCAGGTTCTCGAAGATACGACCAAGCATCTCTGGGTCAACACCTACTTCTGCATCGTCTGGATCGTTCTCGTCGATGGTGAAGTTATAGGAGGCAAAGAAGTCGAGCAGCGACTGCATGTATTTTGCGGGTAACGGGAACTCCGTTTCGTCAGAGGCATCACGCTCGAACAAGCCTCCATTCAAATAAGGCGTACGATATTTTGTGAGTTCCTTTCGTTCTTCATTATTCAGGTCATTAAATAGCGACTCCAATTCATGGTCGATAAAGTGATCTTTGTCTTTACACTCAGCAAACAGGGTTTGGATAAATTCAGAGTCACCACTTCCCCACTCTTTATTAACAGGTACGCCAAGCCAGCCCTTCTTCTGAAGGAACTGGAGGAAAACCAAACGCCCCATCAACTTCTTGACATAGTCACGAATGGCTTTCTCTGGATTGGGGAAGTGAGCAAACTGCTGCATGATGAACGCATTGGGTGTGCCCTCTTGTCGCTCTTCCCATTTGTTCGCCACTTTCACCATGCGTTTACCCGTGACATAGAAAATGATGTCTTCATATTGTTGCTTATAGCCTTTGAAGAACATATCGCTGACGGCATCTACAGAGAAGGCTTTGGTTAGGTCTTTCAACGAGAGACTGCTGTCACGAAGTTTCTCAAATTGCTGAATGGCTGTACGGCTTCTATGACCTTCGCCTAAGAGATAGGTAAAGCGTTTGGTATCTGTCGATTCTTTCTGATAGGTTCCGTCTTCTGCAAATGTCCATGCCTCGCTGACATACGAAAAACGAAGCACACTTTCGTGTTTGCGATAGCAGAACATAAAAGCTCCAGCATTGCCGTTGCTGCGCCAGGCTGTGAGTAGCATGTCTCGAATACCCCTGCGATTACGCTCTATATCTACACTGTCTGCTAATTCTACTTCATAAATACTGATGGTCTGACCGTCACTCAGCGTAATGGTACCCAGCCATAGGGCTTGTTTAGCAAACTGGCTGTTAGTGGGAACAACGGAAGGAGTGTTCCAAAACTTTTCCTTGCCATTAAAGATGTCGTGCAACAAGCGTTGCCAATTCTCACGGTTGTATTTTGATTCGATAATAGGTCTGTAGTCCATAGTTCTTTGGGATTATTGAAAACTTTCTGATAATATGATGGTGGCATCCGATTCCTCTTCTGCCCGTTGTGTTTCACGATAATAGGCAGCATATTTGTCTGCCATCTGGAGCACTTGCTTCAGGGCTTCGTCAAAAGTCATCTTGGCTCGACTGCCTCCCTGTCGCATCAGGTCTTTCTGTATGCGCTGCAGGCGTTTGGCGATATAGGTGATGGTTCCTCGCTCTGTCAGTTCTTTCAGCTGAACAAGTTTCAAACGAGAGTCACCATCCTCTATGTGGGGCAACATGCTATTGATGAGGCTGACGGCTGTGGTCACCTGTGCACCCAGATTGTTGCGCTGGCTCTGGTTTGACTCCTCGTCATGCAGTTCCTCCTCCTTGGCAGTGCGGAATGCTTTCAGTGCTTTCTCCACATGCTCATAGTGTTGTGGCAATCGAGGTACAGCCTTTTCCTCTCTTTCAGCCTTGAAATATTTCAGAGCATCGAGTACAGAGAGTTCACGTGCCTTTTCGTCATTAACCAAATAGAACACCTTGCGGAAGTTTGTCTTGAGGAATACCATCGTGCCCCCTGACAATGTAATACCCTCTACCTCATACGGTTCTCTTCCAGTTCTGCTGCGAAGCGATATACGCTCAATACGCTGATACTCCTTGCGGTTCTGCTGATAGAGCGAACGCAGCTCTTCATAGAAAGGCAATTCTAAGTTGCGGTCTTCCTGCTCTTTTTTGATTCCCTCCTGGAAGAGTTTATCAAGGTCACGATCAATGATTTCGTCTGTCGAGTAAATTTGATTGTCTTCACCAAACGTAGTGTGGAAGGTCTGAATCTTACTCAAGGCTATCTGATTGAGTTTGATTTCCTTGTTGCCCTGCTCTGAGGGATAGAACACATAGTTATAGATGATACCTGCCGTAGAACCGATACGATTTACACGACCTATGCGCTGCATCAGTCGAGTGCTGTTCCAAGGGGTGTCGTAATTGATGATGATATTCGAACGATGCAGGTTCACACCCTCTGCCAGCACATCGGTAGTGAGGATGATGTTATAGTCGTTCTTCTTCTGTTTCCAGTTGGCATCAAAATTCTCACGGATAGTCTTGAACAGCTGACTGCGATTCTGCGAAGAAATCACCAGCACATCCTTGCGCCCTATGCGACGAGCCAGATAGTCAACGGTGTCAACCGACTCTGAGAACACCACTATCTTTCCTTCAGGGTTATGATCTTTTTTGAAAAGTTCATGTTTCAGCAGGTCGTCAAACTTGGCAAACTTCGAATCGTCATCGTCTGAGATATATTCCCACTCCAACCACATTTCGTCGAGCAACTGCTGGTCTTTGTGCAACATATCAATATACTCAGGACGGAAGTCATCACGCTTGAATACGGCATTTTTGGGATTCACCTCAGCCTTCTCGTTCAGCTTTTCCTCTATCTCATCGTCCGTATAGCCTAATGCATAGAGTTGGTTGATATCCATGTCTGGAGCAATAAATATCTTGTCGTTCTCCCACATGGTCAACATGTTCTCGTTCGCCTGGCGGAAGTTTTCCAAAGACTTGCGGAAAGCATAGAAACTACTCTCCAGACGCTTCACTAGTCCGTTCTTGCGAATGCCTGCCAAGCTGCGACTGATAAGTTCCGCATTGTCATAAAGTCCATTGGACGCTTCTGGTTTCAGATAGGCAATGGCTTGATAGCGGGCATAGGTCAGATGCTTGTCTAATATCTGCATGGCTTCCTTGAAGAGCTTAGCCAAGTGGTCATTCAACTCATATTCTTTCTTGATGGGTTTTGCCACTTTAGGAAATCCGTTTACATCCTGATGATAACGAGGAACACCTTCTATATCGGTTCTCGTTCTACGAACGGTCAGTGGTTTTATAACTCTGTCACGCACTCGCTCAGCCAATTTTTTGAACTGCTTGATGTCAAACTGCTCTTGCTTGCGCATCTTGCGGAACTCCACCACCAAAGGCGAGAAGAACGCTGTCAGATTGGGCACACCATCAATAGTGCAATGACGCGGGTCTTGAAACATCAGTATCTGATAATAGATGTCAGCAGGGGTGTTGTTCATTGGCGTGGCAGAGATCAACATCACCTTTTTCTTATAGCCAGGTATATAACCCGTCTCCAAACGGGGCATCTTGCAAATTTCCTGCAATTGTTGGAAAGCACCTGTAGTATGATTGCGGAACTTATGGGCCTCGTCCACCAGCACCAAGTCGTATTCCTCAGCATTCCAATAGTCATAGTTTTCATCATCAAGTACCTTGCCCAAACTTCCATTGCTCACGAAGCGTGAGTATTTATCAATACCAAAATCTTTAAAAGTAGTCTTCCAGTTCTGTTCCACAGCAGGCGGATAGACCACCAGAATCTTAGTGTGCTCCGGTCCGTTCTCTATCAAGAATTTCTTTGCTATCATGGTGGCAATCACCGTTTTACCAAGACCTACAACATCTGCAAGAAAGAAGCCATCATAACGGATGAGTTTCTGATAGCCCTCAACGACGGCATCTGCCTGATAGTCGTATTTGGTATAACCCTCTGGCATGTCGAAGGGGGCGTCTTGATCGATGGCTAATACACGGTCACTAAAATACTCCATTAGCATTTTAATGTAAAGCTCATAGGGAGTAACATCGCCTTTCAGATAGGTTTTGTCAAGTGTTTCCTGATAGTCTTCGGCACTGATGGATACTCCTTTCGCTTCTTCCCAAAGAAGCTCAAACTCATGCTTGGCGAAAGCAACATCTTCATACTGGGTCATTTTTACATTAAACTCATACTGCTTGTCATCGCCAATCCCCAATCCATTGCCACTGAGATTACTGCTGCCTGTGATGGCTGCCCCAAAGGCGTGCTGATTGAAATTATCAGGATAGAGAATATAGAACTTGGCATGGATTTTCTTGGAGGGATGGGCTCGTAGTTCTAACTTGCCGTCTATCATGTCCTGCACCATCTGCAGCATGCCATCCTCCACACGTTTGGAGTACTGCGAATGCTCTATATCTTCTTTCAACTGACGGAGGCAGTCTTCTTTCACCTCATCCTCAGCACCAAAGAAGAGTTCACCCTTCTGATGGGCACGAGCTATATACTTATCCACATCAATGCCTATCAGGATGCGCACTTTATTGATATTGTCGAGAAAAGGACGAAGGGTGAAGTAACCTGACGCACGGAGGAAACCCACCACAGCATCCAAATTCTTCACTTGAGGGTTATTGTCGAGGATACCCTCAAACTCATTCATCAAAGTATTACCGTCTCTGTTAGTAAAGAAACGGTTCGAAATAGGTATGTCTTCCATATCTACGCTATAGTTTTAGGAGCGAAAGGACTTGTCGGATATATTAATGGGTTCATAACTCAAGAACCTCAGGACACGAAAAAAGCGTGAAACCGCCCTTATCGATGTCCCAAGGTCCTAGGATAACCCATTCACACGAAATAAGTCCAGTCCACGCTATCAGCGTAGAGATGGTACTTCTTCGTCGTGTGAGTGTCGATTGAATTTCCTAGGTTCAGGGACATCACCGAATAGCACAATCGCTATGTTTATTACCAAAAAATTTTGCACCACCGCTTTCGCCAAAGCTTATTGGCAATGCAAAGGCAAAGGTACAAAAAAATCAAGAAAACAAAAACAAAATAATTAATTTTATTATGCTTAAGGTATAAAAGTTCGTTTAACGACAATAGAATGGGGTTACTCATCAAAAGCTAAACGAGATTTCAAATTCTGAACAGTTACGATTTTACACAAATATTTCGCACCATTTTCTCTCATTCGCTTTCTCGCTGATAATGAGCGACTTAGAGCAAAAAGGTGATTTAGTGATTGTAGTTTTCACAAACCCTATATATATACAAAAAATAAATTTAACATTTTTTATTTTATTGCTATATATAGAGAGTTTGCGTATAAAGAATCACTAAAATCACCTTTTTCGCTTAACATACTGTAAATAAAGGCTTTAAATGAGGTAAATAAAGCCTCCATTTGAATTAAATAAAGCCTCCATTTGAATTAAATAAAGCCTCCATTTGGATCAAAAGGAGGCTTCAAAGGGTTACGAATACGATCACTTGACAACGACTTTCTTGCCATTGATGATATACAAGCCTTTCTGAGGATTGTCAACACGTATGCCCTGCAAATTGTAGACTGCCATGTTCTTCAGCTTCTCAGCGGTGATGGTCTGTATACCGGTAGTTTTACTTGTCTTTCCGTTGATAGAATAAATATATCCAGGATAAAGCTCTGGTGACGTACCAAAGTACATCATCATGGAACAGATGACCACCTCATCACCAGCCTTCATGTCACCTTCGGTATAAACACCTTCCTCAAGACCTTTTGCCAAATAGACATTCATCATACCTGTCGGATCATCTGCCTTATCACTGATCTGGAATGACGCTCTGCCGTCTTCTGAAACGGTTATGTCGCCAATCACATACCCCTTGGTGTAGTAATTAGTACTGACACCAACATCGCTTAGTGCATTCAACACTACGAGCGCATCAGCAACAGTAAACGGACTCTCGACGGTTCCGTGTCCCTCCGTATTGACAATAGAATAAGTTGCTGTCGCCACACTACTTGACTTACCTTTGCTGTTGACAGCGATGGCTTTGATGGTGGTAGTCTCCGTGATGGCCAGCTCTGTCCCGTCATATTTTATCCCTGTGAAGTTTGAGTCATCGGTGTATGTAGGTGTATCCCCATTAACCGTATAGATAATGAAGTTGCCCGTTCCACTAGACATCGTCACCTTCTGTAATCCGAAATACATACCCTGTTCCATACTGAAAGAAGGCTCAACAGGTGTGTCACTAAGCGAGACGACAACCTTGGTGATACGTACCTGTCGGGTAGCACTCAGAGAGAAAGAGTCGGCATTACCTATCCAGGTACCTGTCTTTCCATCTGTCTCAAACGTATAGGTTCCTGTTGTCGGGTCACTTAAACAACCGGGACCATACTGTTCATCACCATTCGCAGTACAGGTGATCTCCACCTTTACAATCTTAGTTCCAGTAGATGAAACGGTGAAGTCAGCCCCAGCATAGCATCGGTATTGGTTCGTCAGATTCATACAACCGTTGCTGACAGTAACAGAAACACCCTCCTTGGCAACCTGGTCCTCACCAGGATCACTGGAAGTATGCGTACCCTTATCCGCCGATGCATCGAAGGTGACCCCTCCCTGTATGGTGACAACGGTATAAGTTGCAGAGACTATATTGCTGGCGGTACCCTTGGCATCCACTGCGATAGCAGCGATTGTCGTGGTCTCCGAAATGATCAGCGGAGTGCCGTCATACTTTATTCCAGTATAATTTGAGTCATCCGTATAGTCAGGGTCTTCCCCATTCAGCGTGTAAATAATGAATGTACCCTCCTCAGCAGTCAGCGCCACAGACTGCGGCTCAAAGTACACACCCTCTGGTATACTGAAAACAGGAGCTTTGGGAGCATCGCCCAGTGTCACTACTACCTTAGTGATACGCACCTGTTTAGAGGCGCTCATAGAGAATGAGGCATCGTTACCGATCCAAGTTCCTCCCTGACCATTCGCCTCGTACTCATAAGTTCCTGCTGTTGGATCCGCAAAGCCCCCAGGTCCATTCTTCGACTGCCCTTTCGCAGTACATGTAATCTCCACCTTCAGGATGTTCGATTCTGTAGAAGTGATGGTGAAATCCGCACCTGCATAACAACGGTAATGTTCTGCCAGGTTCATACAACCGTTACTGACAGCGATAGTAACACCCTCTTTGCTAACCTCGTCTTCACCCGGATTCTCTGTGGTACAAGTACCCTTATCAACTGACGCATCGAAGGTCACCACTTTCTGGGCACTCATGTGCAGTGCAAACACACTCATGAAAGCAATAAAAAGATAACGTAAAATTTTGTCCATTTGCTTATCTGTTTTAAGTTTATACTGTTGGCAAAGATACTAAATAAATATGGAAAATGGAACAAGAAGCAAGAAATAACCACAAAAAAAGTACGTTCTGTCAAAAGAGATTTGACAGAACGTACTTTTCTTTTTTATCTTTTCAATCAGAAGGTGTAGGTCAGTGTAGCCTGAATCTGATGACGATTGTCCTTGACATTGACTGATGAGCAGCTGTTGCTCTCGGTAAAGGTACCTGTCTTAACACCATTTTCATCATAGAGATCGACAGTAGCACTGAGGTCTTTCATGAAGGGATAGAAATCACCCTTGCGCATGCTGTACTGATAAGCGAGGTCAAGACGGAACTTGTCGAAAGAGAAACCGACACCTGCCGTGATGCGATGCGTGTCCTTCCAGTTGACATAGTGCGTAGTAGACGCATAGTAGACACCCGGTGACTCCAGCGTCTGGTCACGGACACCACTTTCCTTATACATCGGAGATACGTAGTTATAACCCAGACGAACGGCAACGTTCTTGTCAATCTTATACTCAGCACCGAGCTTGAGGGTGGAAACACCTCTCAGTGTGTTCTCGGTATGACGCTTCATCACATTGTCAGTAGAGCTCTCCGTATAATAGCTGTCACTCCAGTAATCGTAATAACGACCATCAACGGTCCGCATATCACAAGCTCCATAGTCGGAATACTCATAGACAGCACCGAGTGCGAGGTAGTCACCTACGGTATGACCCAGACTCAAACCGAACTTCCAAGGGGTGTTGAAACGGAAGTCCTCCTTGGCAGAGGAACGGTCACGCTTAGCCGTTGAACCCTCAGCGCAAAGGAAATCAGTGTAGTTCTCTGTTGTCAGGCGATAGAAGGTTGGCGTGGCAACAGATACACCGATACGGAACGGAGACTCCTCGATAGGACGGAAGATCAGACCAGCCTTGATGTTGAAGCCAGAACCCGTAATCTTATGGTTGTCGCATACAAGTACCTCATCATAATACTGACCGCTAAGGAATTCATTATATTCACTGTAGTTCTTATAATGTACGGAATGTACGCCCACGGTCAAACCTAAGTACAGGCGGTTCTTGATGTTACCACTGATATTGAAGTCGAACTCACCGATATAACCGGTATTCGCACGACTGAAGTTATAACTCTCTCCATCGTAGCTGTACATCTGTTTGTTTGCCTCATCCCAAAGCATATTACCGAAATACATATCGTCAAGTTGAGACCAAGCACGGGTGTCGAAAAGCCCTGCAATGTCCTTAACGACAGTCTGGCGGTTCTGTGAAGAACCATTCAGTGCCATATTCTCCATGGCAAGCACATGGTTGAAGTTACGGTTCTTACGGAAGTTGAAACCAAAGTTCAGGTAACTCGTCTTACTAGTGCGACCCGCAAACACGATACCGATCTGGTCGAAAGACACATGCGTCTTACTACCGTCCTGGAACGACTTGCCGTCCTCCTGCACATTCACACTCATGGTCGCGGAAACCTGTCCCTTACGGAAGAGACCGATACCAGCAGGGTTGCTGCCCATCGTAGAGATCTCAGCACCCAGTGCATCCATCGCACCACCCATTCCGACATAACGAGCCGTACCATTCAAATCCTCTGTGGCAAGAGCAGCTCCCACATAAGTGTCTTGGGTTGCCGGCTGTGCCTGCAGCTGCATTGCCGTCATAGCTGCAGCAGCGAATAAATATATCTTCTTCATAATCATTATCTCTAAACTCTAAACTCAAAACTCTAAACTATCTCCTTCCTCCATAAGAGTGTCCGCCACCGCTAGAGCGTCCTCCACCGAAGCCACCTCCACGGCTGCCGCCTCCAAAGGAAGCACCACCGCTATGAGAGGTACCGAAAGAACGGTTCGAGCCATAGTTGTGGTTGGAATAGGTGCGGGTACCGTAACTGCGTGAACCATTGGAATAACGATGGTTAGCACCAGAATAGCGGTGATGAGAATAACCTGCACGGCTCCAACGGGCACCACTGCCGCCTCTGTAACTGTAGTAACGAGGACCATACCAGCCGTAATAACGCGGACCATACCAACCATAATGATAACGCCAGGGAGAATACCATGTGGAATAGTAATAAGGTGAACGCCATCCCCAATAGGTATCATAGTACCAGGGGTCGTAATACCAGGGATCATACCAGCTGTAATAACTGCTGTAATACCAAGGAGAAGACCAACGGCCGTCACGATAGCCTTCCCAATAAGCTACACTTGGACTATAGTCGTCGAAACGACTCATACGGCGGGTGTACTTATAGTCCTGAACCTCGTTGAAAGCTGAGTCGGGATATACCCCACGCTCTGCCGAGAAGTCAATGATATCGTTGCCCGCTGAGTCTATCGGGGCAACACGGCTCCACGCACGGCGGTTGTATTCGTCAGCGCTACGTGTACTGCCTGCATAATAAGTATCGGTAGGCATGCCATACTTCTCGGCTTCCTTAGCCACGTTCTCCTTCGTAGGAACGAAGTAGAGATCGTCGTCCTGTGCCATCATGGTGAACGGCATGGCTCCAAAGAGGACTGAGAGTAGAACTAACTTTTTCATGTTCATTTCCATCATTTTATAGTTTCACGTTGCAAAATTACAACGATTTTCACTGCAAAGTTAAGGAAAAACCCTAAACCAAGGTAGGTTTTTCCCTATTTTTTGTAATTTTGCACTAAATATTTAACATCGGCATGAAATATTACAAAGTAGATTTTACCATTCAACCCTGCTCTCAGGATGCCCGTGACATCTTAGCGGCAATGACTGGAGAAGTGGGGTTCGAGACGTTCGAGGAATCTGACAACGGACTGGTCGGTTATGTTCAGCAAGCACTTTTCAACCAAGAGGCACTGGAGCAGACCCTTGAGTTTTTCCCCATGGCGGAAACACATATTTTATATACAGTGACTGAGGCAGAGGACAAAGACTGGAATGAACAATGGGAACAGGAGGGTTTTGACCCTATCATCATCGATGACGGAAAGATGGTCATCCATGATGGGCGCCATCTCCCTCAACTCACACCTCTTACCTCGCACCTTTCCATAGAAATCGACGCTCATCTCGCCTTCGGAACAGGTACCCATGAGACGACTCGGATGATCTGTGCGACACTGTTGAAAGAGGAACTCAAAGGTAAGAAATTACTCGACGCTGGATGCGGAACTGGTATCTTGGGAATAGCCGCACTAAAACTTGGAGCAGAATCTGTAACAGCTTATGATATAGACGAATGGAGTTCTGACAACACCCGACATAATGCAGTCATCAACCAAGTGGACAACCGCATGACAATACTCTGCGGAGATGCTACCCTACTCGACGCTATTGACGAACATTTTGACTATGTCGTAGCGAACATCAACCGTAATATCCTCCTACAGGATATGGAGCGTTTCCTGCAAGTCATGGCGAAGGATTCCAAACTGATTCTGAGTGGTTTCTACACAGAGGACATTCCCTTGTTGGAAGCCAAAGGACAAGAACTGGGACTTACCTTGGAAAGTCAACGGGAAGACAACCACTGGGCATGTATCACACTCCGCAGAGAATAAAATAATAAAATTATTTTCCGAAATCATAATTATTTCGTACCTTTGCATTCTGTAAAGAAGAAAATTTAAATAGTAAATAAACATTATGCTTACATTAAAACTCATTACTGAGGAAACTGACCGCGTCATCCGCGGACTGGAGAAGAAACACTTTAAGGGTGCCAAAGAGGCTATTGACGAGGTTCTTGCCGTTGACAAGCGCCGTCGTGAGGCGCAGCAGAAATTAGACGCGAACTTGAGCGAGGCAAAGAAGCTCGCCGCTCAGATTGGCGGTCTGATGAAAGAAGGAAAACGCGACGAGGCTGACGCCATCAAGGAGAGTGTGTCTAAGATGAAGGAAGCCAACAAGCAGTTGGAAGAGACCATGAATGAGGCACAGGAGGAGATGACCCGTCTGCTCTGCCAGATACCCAACATCCCATACGATGAGGTGCCCGAGGGTGCTACTGCAGAGGATAACCATGTGGTAAAGAGTAACCAAAAGGAATGTGACGGTACGGATACCGTTGGCAACTGGACTGCCAATCCTGAGGTTCCCACGGCAAAGCTGCCACACTGGGAACTCGCCAAGAAATACAATCTCATCGACTTCGACCTGGGTGTGAAGATTACGGGTGCAGGATTCCCTGTATATATCGGAAAAGGTGCCCGTCTGCAGCGCGCCCTTATTAATTTCTTCCTCGACGAGGCCCGCAAGAGTGGGTATACAGAGATCATGCCGCCAACGGTTGTCAATGCTGCCTCTGGCTATGGCACAGGACAGTTGCCTGACAAGGAGGGACAGATGTATCACTGTGAGGTGGACGACTTCTATCTCATCCCTACCGCAGAGGTTCCCGTGACCAACATCTATCGTGACGTGATTCTCGACGAGGCTCAGTTGCCTATCAAGAACTGCGCCTATACCGAGTGCTTCCGTCGTGAGGCTGGCTCATACGGTAAGGACGTTCGTGGACTGAACCGCCTGCATGAGTTCTCGAAGATTGAGATCGTACGTATCGACAAACCGGAGCACTCCAAGGAGAGCCATAAGGAGATGCTGGAGCATGTGGAGGGACTACTGAAGAAGCTGGAACTCCCCTACCGCATTCTGTTACTTTGCGGTGGTGACCAGTCTTTCACTTCTTCTATCTGTTATGACTTTGAGGTATTCTCAGAGGCACAGAAGCGTTGGCTGGAGGTTTCGTCCGTCTCTAATTTCGACACCTATCAGGCTAACCGCCTGAAGTGCCGTTACCGTCGTGCCGACAACAAGAAGATTGAGTTGTGTCATACGCTGAATGGCTCGGCATTGGCACTGCCACGCATTGTTGCCGCTATCTTGGAGAACAACCAGACAGAGAACGGTATCAAGATTCCAGCAGCCCTCGTGCCTTATACAGGTTTTGAGATGATTGACTAAACAAACACGAACAAACAAATACTGAACTATGAATAAAATTGTTAGAAAAGAGCAATTCTCCGAGAAGGTTTTCCTCTTCGAGATGGAAGCGCCACTGATTGCCAAGAGCCGTAAGGCTGGTAACTTTGTCATCGTTCGTGTTGACAAAAAAGGTGAGCGCATGCCTTTGACGATTGCCGGTGCTGATATCGACAAAGGAACTATCACACTGGTTGTGCAGATGGTGGGACTGAGTTCCAAGAAACTATGTGCACTGAATGAGGGGGAGTATGTTGCCGACATCGTCGGACCTCTCGGTAATCCCACCCATATTGAGAAGTATGGTACCGTGGTATGTGCCGGTGGTGGACTGGGAGTCGCTCCCATGCTGCCTATCATTCAGGCACTGAAGGCTGCGGGCAACCGTGTGCTCTCTGTAATGGCTGGTCGCTCGAAAGACCTGATTATCTTAGAGGATAAAGTACGTGAGTCGTCTGACGAGGTCATCATCATGACGGATGACGGCAGTTATGGCGAGAAGGGTGTGGTGACTGTGGGTATTGAGAAATTCATCCAGCAGGAGCCGCATGTCGACAAGGTATTTGCCATCGGTCCTCCTATCATGATGAAGTTCTCGAACCTGACCGCTCAGAAATACAACATCCCTTGTGAGGTTTCTCTGAATACCATCATGGTGGATGGCACGGGTATGTGTGGTGCCTGTCGTCTGACCATCGGTGGCAAGACGAAGTTCGTCTGCATCGACGGTCCTGAGTTCGACGGTGCCTTGGTTGACTGGGACGAGATGTTCAAACGTATGGGAACCTTCAAGCGTGCTGAGCAAGAGGAACTGGAACATTATGAGGAGCATCTGAGTTCTGATACTATAGATACTATAGGCACTATAGGAACTACAGGCACTATAGAAACTACAGAAGCCACTGATGATCCCATCGAGGTGCTCACTGACCGTAATGCTCCCTGGCGTGAGGAACTCCGCAAGAGCATGAAACCGAAAGAGCGTACTGCCATCGAGCGTGTCGTCATGCCAGAACTGGATCCGGTCTATCGTGCCACGACTCGTACGGAGGAGGTGAACATCGGACTGACCAAGGAGATGGCGATGAAAGAGGCAAAACGTTGCCTTGACTGTGCGAAACCGACTTGTGTGGAGGGATGTCCTGTAAATATCAATATTCCTTCTTTCATCAAGAATATCGAGCGTGGACAGTTCCTCGCCGCTGCCAAGGTGCTGAAGACGACCTCTGCACTGCCTGCTGTCTGTGGACGTGTTTGTCCGCAGGAGAAACAGTGTGAGAGCAAGTGTATCCACCTGAAGATGAACGAGCCTGCCGTGGCTATCGGTTATCTGGAGCGCTTCGCTGCTGACTACGAGCGTGAGAGCGGTAATATCAGTCTGCCGGAGATTGCTCCTGCCAACGGTATTAAGATTGCTGTCGTAGGCTCTGGTCCTGCAGGTCTTTCCTTTGCCGGTGATATGGTGAAGAAGGGCTATGATGTCTATGTCTTCGAGGCACTGCATGAGATTGGTGGTGTGTTGAAATATGGTATTCCTGAGTTCCGTCTTCCCAACAAGATTGTGGACGTGGAGATTGAGAACCTTGCCAAGATGGGTGTTCACTTCCAGACGGATGTCATCGTGGGAAAGACCATCAGCGTGGAGCAGTTGGAGCAGCAGGGCTTCAAAGGTATCTTCGTCGGTTCTGGCGCAGGTCTGCCTAACTTCATGAATATTCCTGGTGAGAATGCTATTAACATCATGTCATCGAACGAGTACCTGACTCGTGTCAATCTGATGGATGCTGCCAACCCGACGACGGACACTCCTATCAACCTGGGAAAGAACGTACTGGTTGTCGGTGGTGGTAATACTGCCATGGACTCTTGTCGTACGGCAAAGCGTCTGGGGGGTAACGTCACCCTCGTATACCGTCGCTCCGAACAGGAGATGCCGGCACGTCTGGAAGAGGTGAAGCATGCCAAGGAGGAGGGTATCAACTTCCTGACTTTGCATAATCCCATCGAGTATCTCGCTGATGAGAACGGTGCTGTCAAGGCTGCCGTCCTGCAGGTGATGGAACTGGGTGAGCCTGACGCTTCTGGTCGTCGCAGTCCTGTTCCCGTAGAGGGCAAGACGGTGACACTGGATGTCGACCAGGTCATCGTGGCGGTCGGTGTGTCTCCTAACCCACTCGTTCCGAAGTCTATCGAGGGACTGGAACTGGGTCGCAAGAACACCATCGTAGTCAACGAGGGTATGCAGTCGGCACGTTCAGAGATATTCGCTGGTGGTGACATCGTACGTGGTGGTGCTACCGTGATTCTTGCCATGGGTGACGGTCGTCGTGCCGCTGCCAATATGGATGAATACTTGCAAGCTAAGTAATCATGAACGGACTTTATACGATTATTCTGCTCATACTAAGTAATGTGTTTATGACACTTGCTTGGTATGGGCATTTAAAATTATCTGAGACGGGGGTCAGCAGCAACTGGCCGCTGATTGGTGTCATCGCTTTCTCGTGGATGATTGCCTTCTTTGAGTATTGCTGCCAGGTACCTGCCAACCGCTTGGGTTTCGAGGGTAATGGCGGTCCCTTTAATTTAGTTCAACTGAAAGTGATTCAGGAATGTATCTCGCTGGGGGTCTTCGCGGTCATCGCTAATATCATGTTCCAAGGACAGAACTTGCATTGGAACCATATCCTTGCTTTCTTCCTGATCATCTGTGCCGTCTATCTCGTATTCATGAAATGAACGTAGGGCAACGACTTCAGGAAAGATTTCGAAAAGCCCTGCGGGATTATCGTTTGATTGATGATGGTGACAAGATTCTGATAGGGTTGTCTGGGGGAAAAGACTCTCTCTGCCTCTTGGAATTACTGGCACGACAGTCTAAGATTTTCTTTCCCAGATTCTCTGTCGAGGCGCTGCATGTACGTATGGAGAATATCCAATATGAGACGGACACCACCTATCTGCAGCATTTCTGTGACGAACTGGATGTGCCCCTTCATATCATTACGACCCGTTTTGAAGCAGAGAAAGAAGGGGTAAAATCTAAACCCGCCTGCTTCCTCTGTTCGTGGCAACGCCGCAAACAGCTGTTTAACCTCGCACAGGAACTTGGGTGTAATAAGATTGCACTCGGACATCATCAGGATGATATGATTCATACGGCATTGATGAACCTCACGTTCCAAGGACATTTCTCTTCTATGCCACCTTCGCTGAAGATGGAGAAGATGCCGTTGACCATCATCCGTCCGCTATGTCTCTGTGAGGAGGCGGATATCATGGAGTATGCTGCCCAACAGGGATATCAGAAGCAATTGAAACAATGTCCTTATGAGCACGATACCAACCGTACGTCCGTGCAAGGTTTGTTGGAGCAGATGCAACAACTGAATCCGGAGGCACGCCACTCTATATGGAATGCCTTGGAGTCGGTCTTCAAAACATCAGCCCTTATCCTTCTGCTGCTGGCACTGGCTATCCCTGTCTCTGCACAACGTCGCAAGAAGACTCAAAAGAAGGTGGAACCTCCCACAGAACAAACGGAACGTATGAAACAGATGACCATGGCGACACAGCGTATCATGTTTATTGACAGTGTTGTCGTGGAGAAAAAGGATTTCCTGAAAGCCTACCATCTGTCTGCCGAGACTGGACGGATAGCGACCTACTCTACTTTCTTCCCTAAACAGGACTCCCAGACTTTCACTTTTATGAATGCACTGGGCAATCGTTGTTTCTATACTGACAATGACAGTACTGTCTATACACAGGAGAGACTGCAACACCAATGGACGAATGCCGACTCACTTCCTGGGATTAATAGCGACAGACTGTTGCAACAGGTCAACTATCCCTTTATGATGCCTGATGGCATGACGCTTTATCTGGCTGCAAAGGGTACGGAGAGTATCGGGGGCTATGACATCTTCATGACTACCTATGACGCTGCGGAAGGGCGTTTCCTGAAACCTGAGAATATCGGTATGCCGTTTAACTCTACGGCAAACGACTACCTGTTTGCCATTGATGAATATAACCAACTGGGGTTCTTCGCCTCTGACCGTAACCAACCGGACAGCCTGGTATGTGTCTATACTTTTATACCTGCAAAGAAATACCTGACGTATGATGAGTCGCAATATACTCCGGAACAGATAGCCTCCTATGCCCGTATTGACAGCATCAGTATGACATGGGATGACAAGCTGGCTCTGCAAAAGGCGGTCAAAAGACTGAAACAGGCTAAGAAGCATAGTGCTTCCGCTATGGCAGCTTTTGATTTTGTCATCAACGACCGGCTGACTTATCACCATCTGAAAAACTTCAAGGCGGCTGGTAACCAAGGACGGTATCAGGAACTCGTGAAAATGCGTCAGCGTTACGATACGGTCATCATGGCACTGGAGAAGGCACGCAGATACTATTCGAAGACTAAGGGAGAGGAGCGTAAGGCACTCGCACAGGAAATTCGTGGTCATGAGCAGTCTCAACACCAGCTGTATCTTGCCATCCGCCAGCAAGAGAAGATGATACGCAAAGCAGAGAATGAATATTTAACTAAAAACAAATAAGTATTATGAGTAAGAGAGTGTTTCCAGAATCTGAACTGATTATCAATAACGATGGATCATGCTTCCATCTGCATCTGCGTCCCGAACAACTTGCCGACCGTGTCATTCTTGTGGGTGACCCGGGACGTGTGGAGACGGTTGCCGCTCATTTCGACAGTCGTGAATGTGAGGTCAGCAGCCGTGAGTTCCATACCATCACTGGAACATATCAAGGCAAGCGCATCACGGTACAGTCAACAGGCATTGGTTGTGACAATATTGATATCGTCATGAATGAGTTGGACACACTGGCAAATGTCGATTACCCTACCCGTACCGAAAAGGACGAGCACCGCACACTGACCATCGTTCGCATTGGTACCTGCGGTGGCTTGCAGCCATTTACTCATACTGGCTCATTCATTGCAAGTGTCAAGAGCATCGGCATCGATGGACTGTTGAACTACTATGCTGATCGCAATAAAGTTTGCGACCTCCAGATGGAAACAGCGTTCAGGCAGCACATGATATGGAATCCCATTCTGGGTAATCCCTACGTTGCCATAGCTGACAAGAACCTTATCGACCAGATTGCCAAAGACGACATGATTCGTGGCTATACCGTAGCCTGCGGTGGTTTTTATGGTCCCCAGGGTCGCATACTCCGAGCTGATGTAGTCGATCCCGACCAGAACAATAAAGTGGAGTCATTCGAATATGACGGCATGAAAATATGCAACTACGAAATGGAGTCCAGTGCCCTCGCTGGTCTCGCCGCCATTTTGGGTCATCGTGCCATGACCTGCTGCATGGTGATTGCCAACCGCTACACCACAGAAATGAATACGGAGTATAAGAACTCCATTGATACACTCATCCAAAAGGTACTTGACAGAATATAAATGAACGACACTATCTGTGCACTCGCAACGGCTCCTGGTGGGGCTCTTGGGATTATCAGGATCTCAGGGGCTCAGTCGTTTGAGATTCTTTCTCGCGTGTTTAGTAAGGACATTAGCAATGCCCAACCTAATACTATTCATTATGGGCACATCAAGAATGGCTCTGAGATTCTCGATGAATGTATGGTAAGCATTTTCCGGGCTCCCCACTCTTACACTGGTGAGGACTCTGTGGAGATTAGTTGTCATGGCAGCCGCTATATATTAAATAAGGTATTAGAGTTGTTGGTGCAACATGGATGTCGTATGGCAGGACCAGGGGAGTTTACGATGCGGGCATACCTCAACGGCAAGATGGACCTCTCGCAGGCGGAGGCTGTGGCAGACTTGATAGCATCTACCAGCAAGGCTTCCCACCACCTTGCTATGAGCCAACTCAAAGGTGGGGTCTCTTCAGAACTGTCGAGACTGCGTGAGCAATTGCTCAAACTTACTTCCCTCCTCGAACTGGAACTCGATTTCTCTGACCATGAGGACCTGGAGTTTGCCGACCGTTCGGAACTTCTTTCGTTGGCTCAACACATAGATGCTCATATCACACATCTTGCCAAGACTTTTGAGACTGGACTGGCTCTGAAGGATGGTATTCCTGTCGCTATAGTAGGTGCTCCTAATGTCGGAAAGAGCACACTGCTTAATGCCCTGCTCAACGAGGAGCGTGCCATCGTATCTGATATCCAAGGTACTACTCGCGACACCATTGAGGACACGATACAGATTGAGGGCATCACCTTCCGCTTCATAGACACCGCTGGTATTCGCCACACTTCCGACACCATCGAGCAAATGGGTATTGACCGCTCGATGGAGGCGGCACAAAAGGCGAAAGTTATATTGATGATGACGGAACCGGGAGTCCCCTACCCTGACATTCCTGTCAGAGAGAACCAGACCCTCATCCATATCGAAAATAAGACAGAGGCTTTTCAGGCAAAATACGGCATCGGTCTCGACACATTACGCCAACAACTTCTCGATGCCGTTCCACAAACAGCAGATTCAGAAGTCATCATCTCCAATGCCCGCCATTACCAGGCACTCATAAAGGCTAACGAGAGCCTCAGCCGTGTCATCAACGGACTCCATCAGCAACTCAGTGGTGACCTCATCTCCGAAGATCTCCGCCAAGTCCTCTCAGAACTAGCAGAAATAACCGGAGAGGGACAAATCACCCCCAACGAAGTCCTCAACAACATCTTCCAGCACTTCTGCGTGGGAAAATAGAGTTTCTGCGTGGGCAAGAATTTATAACCTATATAATATACGATTATGCAAATGGAAAGACAAGATGCCATGAGGGCTCGTGGAACTCGTGTGACAAGCGAAACGAAAGAACTTTAAGACCCCATGATACGTCTCACCCCTCATAACGGCATTCCCCGCCAAGTACTGCTGATGATGGCAGTAATGGCTGGTTTCACAGTGGCAAATCTATATTATAACCAGCCATTGCTGGACCTGATTTGCCGTGAGACGGGCATCACGCAGGTAGAAGCCAACCTCATTACCGTCGTTACGCAGATAGGCTATGCCCTGGGACTGCTGTTTGTCGTTCCGTTGGCCGACATGGTTTCTGTACGCCGTATTGTAGTAGTGGGAATGACGGCGGCTGCTGTATCAGCCGTGACCATAGGCTTAGCAGGAAACGTATGGGTGCTATGGGGAGCATCGCTGACGCTGGGCGTCTCGTCTATCATGCCGCAACTATTCATCCCAATGGCAGCACTCTATTCACTGCCAGAGAACAAGTCTCGGAACATGGGCTACGTGGCTTCCGGCCTCATAACAGGCATTGTCTCTGCCCGTGCCGTCAGTGGCTATGTAGGCGACTGGTTGGGTTGGCGATGGATGTTCTTCATCGTTGCATTTTTGATGCTGGTCGGACTGCTAGTCTCGCTGAGAATGATGCCGCAGGTGACGCTCACGTTCAAAGGAAACTATCGCCAGCTGATGCATACCGTTGGCAGCATCTTTATGTCGCATCCACGTATTCGCCTCTATTCGCTTCGTCCCGCCATGAGTTTTGCCAGTATGATGAGCATCTGGTCGTGCATGGCTTTCCACTTGGCAGGATCGCCATTCCATGCCGGCAGCGATGCAGTTGGCATGTTGGCACTCTGTGGTGTTGCAGGTGCCATAGCTGCAAGTGGTGCTGGCAAGTACGTTTCGCGAGTGGGGATATTCCGTATGTCCATCATCGGCGGCAGTCTCCAACTGATGGCATGGAGTTCAGCATGGCTCTTCGGTGACACATACACAGGGCTCATCGTTGCCATCATCCTTGCAGACATCGGGGCACAGTGCCTGCAAGTCAGCAATCAGAGCGGATCCCTGCAGCAGTTGCCTCAGGCCACCAACCGTGTGAACACCATCTTCATGACCACCTTGTTCATCGGTGGCAGTCTCGGCACCTTCTTCTCAGGTCTTGGCTGGAGCATGAAAGGATGGCTGGGTGTCTGTATCGTCGGTGGCTTTTTCGCTTCAGCAACCCTCTTGCTCTGTGCCTACGAACAACTATGCATGAAACAACAGAATGAGAAGGAATAATATCAGTGAGAAAGATGCCATGAACATTAGAACAACTTCAACAAGAGACGGTATGAGGTGGACGGTACTGGTGGATAATCGCACGAATAACCCGGTTCTGCAGACGGAGCATGGGTTGTCGATACTCTTGGAAACAGGACATCGCCGTATCTTGCTCGATACGGGAGCCTGTGACATGTTTATACGTAACGCAGAGCGGTTGGGAATCGACCTCAGCACCGTTGACTATGTGTTTATCTCCCATGGTCATAATGACCATGCCGGAGGCTTGAAGCATTTCATGGTCATCAACGACCATGCGAAGGTCATCGTGTCGCCCCATGCGATAAACGGAAAGTTCTTCTCCAAGCGCCTGTCCCTGCATAGCATTACGACAGAGTGGCCGGAGATTCCCCGTGAGCGTCTTTTAGTCGTGAACGAAAGTGGAGAAATAGCCGATGGACTCTATGTGATAGCGAACATACCCCATAAACATCCTATGCCCAAAGGCAATCAACACCTCTTTGTTGAAACACCTGACGGAGAATACATCCAAGACGATTTCCGTCATGAGCTGGCTCTATCTACGGAAGGTTTTCTGTTTACAGGTTGTGCTCATAGCGGACTTGAAAACATTCTCTCAGCCTGTCCTTTCGCCGTTAAGACAGTCGTTGGCGGTTTTCATCTGCTCGACCATCATGAGACGGAGGATGAATTAAAGAAACTTGCAGTCCGATTGATGCGGCAATATCCAGAGACATCATTCTACACCAGCCATTGCACGGGCGATAATGTTTTTCATACACTTTACGATTCAATGGCTGGACATCTTCATGCCTTACGAGATTATAAAATTGAAAAATGACTTAGACATTAATTGGGTGATTAACATTTTTACTCGTGATTTGGGTAGATATACATTCCAACTTAAACAATGTAAAGCGCCACCCTTTTTTGCAATCTCTGTCATTTCAATTTGACGGAGAAGCTAATTGTCAATCTTCGTGTATTGTCAACTTTCCATTCTTGATCTCACAGACCCTTATAGGAACCTTTATTTTCTCTAACGGCAAACGAGTAACTATCATTTTTGCTTTAAATTGTCCATTAGGTAAATAGGCAACTTTCCATGTGCTTACTGAATTACCCTTAACATCTCCAAATATCAATTTGAAGGAAGTGTCATTCAATCGTTCGATTTTTAAGAGAATATCAAAATCATGAATATGATCCAAATTCAGTTGTTGAAGATACCCTACTCCCTCCTTACTCCAATAAAAACGGGATGACGTTATGAGTTTCAACTTTTGCTTAACGTAATTCTGCGCATTTTGATTTTCCTTTTTAAAATTGTACTTATTAGTCTTATAATCATTAATATATGTTAGTCGCAAAAGCTCGACTATTACTTTTGGGGATATAGATCGTTGATTAGAATCAAGTATATTAATGACTCTAACCAGTTTCCCGTCGCTATTATATACTACATTAATTAAATTGGGCTCTTTCAAATCATAATATTTATCCACAACTCTATACTGAGGATGAGAAGAATATTTCTTATAATCCATCCGTAACGGGTATGCTTCAAATACTTCCTCACTTTCCTCCTTGTAAATCCACTCCCATCCTTCAGTAGAATCTGTGATAATTGGAATCTTTGTGAATTCTGAATTGTCACCTTTATCATTATTTATCGAATCCTCAAAAGATGACATATTATCTATAGGAGCCTGACGTGGAACTACATCCTGTCCCAAAACTTGCACAATCTTTGTTTACTTTTCTCTCTTTTATATTAGCTATTTCTTGTTACTCTCTTTTCCCCTCCATCTTATCAATAAACGTCTCATAAATGAGAGGATAAGCATCACTCGCAGTGAACGAGATGCCAGGACGCAAGAGGGATTGCATGTCGTTAGTAAACTCGGCATCCTCCATCTTCTCCTGCATGTTATTGACGAACTGCTTGTAAGATGGAGCCTTGTCTACGACAAACTCCATATATTTCTTATAGCATTGAAGGACTTTATCAACATCCACTTCCTTGCGCTGTAAAGCGATATAAAGGTCAAAGAGGTCGCGCCCCTTCTTTCGTTGGTAAAGGGCACGAAGTTTGGTACCCAGCAATTCCTCGAAATGATAGGTCATCAGTTCGGCTTCGCCAGTGAACCATGAATTCTCCACTTTGAACGGAATCTTTGTCAACCCAAGAACGTTGAAATGTTCGAAGCAATTGATTTCAACTTTCAGACGTATCTGTACCGTAGGTGGTATTTCAGACTCCACACGAAACAACATCGTATTATTGTATCGCTTCTGCTTAGTTACTCTGTCTGGTAGCCAGTCAAGAACTTCGCCTAATCGATACATGATTGGCTTGATAGGTCCAGGGGTAATCTGAACCAAATCGATATCTTCACTATAGCGTGGCTGAGGTGAGAGATACAATTTATGTAAGGCTGTTCCACCACGGAAAGCTAACTGCGACGCCAAGAACTCATCACTAAAGATGGCAACCAAGGCACGACATATAATAAGATCTTGTTCAATCTGTGCATTATCTATCCACGGAGCATGTTCACTCCATTGTTGTATCGCTGTTCTATTAATCATAAATCATCTGTTTCGATTTCCACATTAATATTTATCTTCCATCGGCTATCTCTATTTGATGGATTATCTTCTGCCGATGTACTCAAAGGTTGATATTTGAAATAACCCGATGATCTACGAAGCTGTTCATACAATTTATCTGCTAACTTCTTTTCCCCGACAACATTTTCAAGTATATAGCCAAGTCGTTGCCATACAACCTTTTTCACATAAGTTGCAAGTGGCGCAAACTGATTATTAATGTCAATCTGCTCTGAAAGTTCTTCAAGTATGGTGGCGACTCGCGACAATCCGCCTACATGTTGCTGATATTGCACTAAGTCAGCGGCGGTTAGAAGAGGATTTGATATACGGATAGTTCCCGTGACTGTCCTACGCTTAGGAAAAGTTGTCATTACAGAGAATTGCTGGGGACGCTGATGAGCTGCACCAAGCATCTCGGCTGCGCTAAGCATACATACATAGTAAGGCTTTTGCAGGTACGACATTAACTGATCAATATAATAGGTTGCTGGCACAGATCCACGCAACATATATTGAACGGGAATAATAACGTAATAGCCCCTATAAACACTAGCTATGGTCTTATTTGAACATAGTCTGGAAAGTTCGTTCTGAAGAATCTGTTCAGAAGAACACAAGTCAGCAGCCCTTACATCCTCAACAGAAAACGTAGGAAAACCATGAATAGCTCTATCTTCAATCCACTTTTGCAACGTCATACTGAGTAATTTTGGTGCAAATATAATAAAAAAAATATTAGCTTTGAACTGTTTTTGCCTAAAATCACACTATTTTATAGAATTTTATCTCCAAATTCGCATTTTTATCGAATTTGGAAGCAAAATACACGCATATAACTCTAAATATGAGATATGATTGCCGTCCAAAAGAAAGAGAAGCCAATTATGCAAGAATGTGCAAAAATCTGCGTTAAAAAGTGTAAACGTGCAAAGAACTGGAAAATCGATTTTGCAGATGTTTGCATTTTTTTTTGACGGCAGTCATATTTGCAGATTTTTGCCTATTTTACGTCCCTCCTCCGTCCCTCGGAGTCACTTTAGTTACCCTAAAAAAGGCATTAGCACTGATTATCAACCACTTATATTTGCAGATTTTGCCCATACTTTCGGAAGAAAATAAGTTTTTTTGCCCCTACTTTTGGATAAATTGCGTTGCATGAACACAAACAGACCTTTAGAATAAAGGATCAAAAAAAAGAAACGTCCGTGTCACGAAAGAACGGCACGGACATTTTTACTTTAACACCAAGTGTTTCATGGGATGACCACCCCACCAGCTGTCATTCGCATATTGGAATCCT
>CACYPF010000031.1 GCA_902776195.1 uncultured Prevotellaceae bacterium
GAACAGAGAAGTTAAGCCCGCCTGCGCCGATGGTACTGCAATGCAATGCGGGAGAGTAGGAGGCCGCCACTTTTCAATGATGAAGCCCTGATTCAGTTTTTGAGTCAGGGCTTCTTTTTTCTTATATACCTAAGAGTTATTCAAATAAATGACCATCCATATTCATCATGGGAGCAAGGGCTTCTTCCGTGATACCATCAGGATCGTAAGGTATGGACGTTGTGGGTGATGAATCGAGTAACACCATTGGAGAAATGGTGACGACCGTACTGACTGGATTAGAATATGTTTTCTTTTGCATAGCTTATTTCATCATGTATTTTTTACCATTTACAATATATATTTTACCTTTCTGCATAGCGGATGGGTTGATGCGTATGCCTTGCAGGGTGAATACATTCTTCTCGGTAAAGAGTGAAGGTTGGAGGGTTATATCCTTCATCATCGTGGTTTCGTCGCTGAAATCTATGATGAACCGAGCTCCGGTTGGAATATCGCTATGGGCTATCCATGCGACATTGGCTGGCAGTACATTGTTTTTCGGATGGTACTGATAGAAACCAAGATGATCGTAACTGTTATCCCCCGCAGGGCGGCCTAATGTGAAGAAGTTACTCATCATTTCGGATGAGGTCATCTTATGACCACCGGGATCCACGCTGCCCTTGAAGAGATTATTCTCATAGTTTGTAGCTGCCCCAGCATCGTCACCCTCATAGCGTGAAAGGTAGAGCGGTGCTGTTCCTTCGTAAGTAAGCAAAACAGGTGTCAGGGCAGGTACTATCTGTGTTCCTAACTTCTTCATAATGACATTTCCATCGTTAAAAGAACTTGCCCACCATGCTGTCACTCCCTCCGGTAATTTTACGGGATAGGCTAAGATGAGTGTGGACATGCCTCCAGCATGGCGATTGACTGGGAAGTAAGTGAACATGTGGCTTTCTTTGTCTTCATATTCGGAGTAGAAATTCTTCCATCCGTCGGCATTGCTGTAGCCGTAACCTTTTTTCGCCTGGAAACCGAGGAAGAGTTTGTTGGCTGTACCGTCTTTGATGAAGATATCTAAATCTGACGGGCATCCTATGAAATTGTTGGTACCTTCCAGCTTGATGACGGGTGCCTTGTTATCTCGGTCATCTACCAAAGTTCCTGCCGGTACGTATGTATCAACATAAAGTGTTTTCAGACTGCCCATGTTCTCGAAGGCATAGTCAGCGATATTGTCGGCGAACTCTTGGTGGACGGTGAGTGTGGTGAGAGTTTTCGGAGCTGTGATGAAACGCTTGCGGTTCACGTCATACAGTCCGTTCTCTTTTACTGCACATCCTGCCCGGTCATTGCTGAGCACGAAAGCTTTTTGCACCTGATGGCGTTGTGGCGCAGCGATGGAGTCGAGTGTTCCTGGCAGGTTGACTCTGTCAACTTTTCCCAAGCTTTCCAATGCTTTGCCCCCAAGGCCTGTCATGGTCAACTGCTGGTCGCTGAAATAGGGTTTAAAAGACTCGTTGAGTGTGAATTCGGCTGCTGCCGATCCTGGCATTGTTTTCTCGAGTGAAACATTAACTAAATCCTTTTCATTTTTCGCTACCTTCAGATAGCCAGGAACAGTGCTTCCACCCATCTTTCCTACGTCTTTCGTATAGAAGGAGTCACCTTGTTTATAGCGCAGGAACACTTTCAGTTCGGGGTATCCGTCGAGCGGATAGATCCATTCCGTGTCATCGGCACCGAAGAGGAGCGGAGCCTTCAACTCTGCGTCTGTTTTAGGGGCGGCATTCGGATCGTCACTGCTACCACCATATTTGCTTTGGTTGCCCGTACCTTTCACACCGTCGTTGCGGTTGAGGTAGAAATTGTTTTCCAGTTTGTTATTATAGCGTTCGCCGGCAATGGCAGCAAAGTATTCATTACCGCCGTGGGTAATCTTCCCGCTAAAGTAGCAGTTCCTGATCGTTGTATAACTGTCCTTATCTACACGCCCTACGATGCCGCCCACCTGCTTGTGTCCCCTCACCTCAACATTGTTCGCATAGCAGTATTCTATCGTATTTGGATAATCATTTTCTTCATTTGCAGATCCGCAGATAGCGCCTACTTTATCGTCGTCATTCCAGTTCCATACATCCACTTTACCATTGATGACGGCACAATGTGAGATGACGCTGTGGTTCTGCATTCGTCCGCAAAGCGCACCGACGTATGCTCCACTATCGTCGTCTCCCGCTTCTACGGACACATTCTCCACCTTGAGGTTGACGATATCACCACCACACATCCAACCGACGATTCCGCGGTTATCGTGTTTTTGGTAAATATACAGATTGTAAATGGTATGTCCCTGTCCGTCGAGTTTCCCGCCAAAACGGTGGTCGCTATCCCACCCGATGGTTCTATGGGTGAAATTCTTGTTGTTCAGGTCGATGTCGTTCATCAGCAGGATGGTGTAGCCATCGTATCCGTGATGTCCATTCATATAGTCATTCATCTTCTTATGCAAGCCTGCAAACTGGGCAGCGGTATATACATAGAATGTCTTGGTCTCTTTATCAAGATAGATGTTTGTATCTTCCGCTTCGCCGTCCCATACCGATGGCTTGTCATCAGCCAGTGCCACGGTAGCTGTTATAGTCGCGAGCAGTATTGTCAATATAATCTTCTTCATAGTCATCATTTTTTTAGTAAACAAACTTTACGGTTTCCTTGTCTGATGAGACAAGACAAACACCACTGCCATAAGGAGTGCGGAAAATTGCTTTACCACTGGTATCAGCCTCTTGGCGGGCAACGATAGCACCGCTGGCATGATAGAGGCGCACCTGCTGGTGGGGCTTCACACCTGTTACAACGAGGCTGCCACCCTGCTGGCTTACATGCATGCGAGCCTCCTTATCACCGTTGTTGTAAACCTTCTCTACAGATACAACCTCAGCCGACGGATAGAGTGTCACCGTACCGCATTCTCCATTATTGAACAGCGATGCAGTCTTATTCAAAGGAAAGAAGGTGTCCAAGAAGGAATCATAAATTGCCATTACGGCACCGACATACAGTTTCTTCTTCTCGGTGACGGCAGGAACCGTCAGCGTGACGTAGCCGGCACGGTAGCTTCCGTAGTCGTTCATGCAACCTACAGCATCGGTCTTGTATTCTGGATTGACGAACAGATTGCCTATTTCGTACTTGTTCTCTTCGTGATTATTGAAGAGGATCGGATCAGACGGAGTCTCCTTCAGTCCCACAGCGATGGCGGCTTTGCCCGGTATTCTGCGCCGTGTATAGTTGCGCACGCAGATGGTGATGTGGTTGTCGCCATTTTCGTCGACTCGCTGAGCCGCCACGAAGCACTCAAACCTCGGACGGTAAGGATAGAACGTCTGTGTGCTTTGTTCATACATGGCATCTTCCTTCAATTCTTCTGCCGAACGGCGACTGCCACCCTTGACGCCACGACGGGCGCGGCGTGCCATATAACGGGCGTATGCCTGCTGGTGGATGCCCAGTACGTCATCGTACTTCACACGCATGGTGGTATTCACGCCCGTACCTATTTTATAAGGTATGGTGACGCGCTCTTTGGCAGAGCCTCCGGCTGGTATAGTCATGTCGAGCGGATAATCCTTGTCACCTGCCGTCAAGATACACTCGGTGATGGTCGATGTGCCATAGTTGTTGACGGTCACAAGCAGCGTAATCTCGTCTTTGTCGCATTGGAATCCCTGGTTGTTATTATCGTCGAAAGCAATGGTGTAGCCGAAGGCATCGCCGAAGTAGGCTGCTTTCTTGTTCAGTTGCGAATACCCCGTACTGTCAACAGCCACATAAGCCACTTGTATCTTCTCGTTGGTCATGTAACCATCGAAGTTATACATCGAGTTAGCACCTGTCAGGCTGACAGCGGTGATGGGTGTTCCGATGTCAAAACTACCGTCCTTGGCGGGCACCAGACGGGCAGCTCTTAGCCTTGCCTGAACACTGTCGTTGCTTGTTGGCGTCTCGCGCCACAGCAATGCCACATTTCTCAGGGATTGGGCTTGTAGATCGGGAACGATGCGGAAGTCCTTCACCGCTGTTTCGTTCAGTATGAGTGAGGTGTTGATGCCCTTGCTGGCATTACCGTCCATGCCGTAACTCTTCACACGGAAGCTATTGGTAATTCTGGTCGTATCGGCCTTTGCCACCCACGCCAGGACATTGTGGTTGCCTACGCGCTGTAGCCGCATCAGGTCTTCAGTCTGTTCCACTTTGTGGTTAGTGATGTTGTTAGCGGCATCGACGGTCAGACAGATATTCTCGTTGATGATACGGTAGGTCTGTTTACGCGCGATGATGAATGCCGTTGAACCATCGTAGGTGACGCGATAGTCATTCAATTTGCTTTTCTCATCGACAGCCATCAGCTTGATGGGTTCCGACCAAGTATTATCGCCGTCATAGCGTGACATCATCAAGTGACCGTTTAGCACCAGATCGCCGATATCGGCCTTTTCGCCTTCCTGCACCCAACTGCCTTTTTCCATCATTCCTTCCTGCCAGATGGCAACAGCCGTACCATTGTCAGCCAAGGCAACACGTGGGTGGTAGGATGTGGTCTCTGTTGAACTATATACAGGTTTGGGAGTATACCACTTGGTGCCGGCATGCTTCTTCGTGTAATAGACGCTATAGACGCGACTGGCGCGCTTCACCGTCTCATCAAGGTGCAGGGTGTCTTTGAGGTCTTCTTCGGAAATGATGTCTGTAGCCTGCTCCATGACAACCATGTCGGTGCCTGGAACAGAGGCGGCATCATAGTCAGTGCATCCGCCTATGCGCCAGTCGGACAGGATGGATGGGGTGCCGATGGAGGAACACTCTACTGCATAATCGTTAGGGCTCTCGTAGGCTCCCTGATAGATGATGCTATCGCCTCCCGAAATGAATTTCACAGGTTGGTCTATATCAACACCGTCGGTGACGAAGCTGCCTGGCAGTTCGACAATAGCGCGGTGAGACCTTTGTCTGGATGATGCGTTGGGGTCGGGCTGAGAGCTGAGATAGGCGATGAAGTCCTTATGGAAGGGATTCTTGTAATTCTTCGGTTTGATGAGAATTTGCTCCGCTTTCCACAAGGGCCAATCTAATGCATCAGACTTTTTCCAACCTAAGAATTTGATTTTGTAGTAAAGTGCAAGCGCTGCATACCAACTATAAGCACTTCCAGAGAAATTATGCTTGCCGTCGAGTCGTCCACCTGCAGAATATTTGATATTGATGCCAGTATCAAAACCTGTTCCCACTTCTAATCCTGCAAGGATAATGTCGATTTTAGCCTTTAGATTTAAATGGAAATAGGCCTGTCCCAAGAGCCTCACCGCTCCAATATGGTTTTTATTGAACGAACCAGGACTTACATCGTTATTAAAAGCGAACATTCCCACAGTTGCATTAAGTCGCGCTCCGACGTTGAGGCTCGCCTTCAGTCCGAAGAAATCTCTTACTGCTCTGGTAAATTTGTTGTTATCGAGCCAACTGGACATTTTATTTAACCAATCCATCTTACCACAGGAGACAAATAGTTTAGAAGCGCAGTTAATCACATCTGCGTCTATAGCTAATCCTATGTTTGCCTCAGCGCGGAAGCTACATTCATCCCATAAAGCACCACCATTAAATGTTTGTTTCCAACGTTTGTTATTGGTGGAAAGAGGAAGACTGAATTTATTATAAATTTCTGCAAAGACGTTAGCAGTAAAATTGAAGGAACCTTTCTCATCATTTTCTTTGTAATTTTCAATAGAAGCACCTAACAGTTTCGCTATAGGCGTGGCATCGGTCGTGTTGATTCCGTAGTCGTCAATAGTGCCTGAAGTCATCTTAAAGTCAAGTGTTTTTTTCTTTGGAGGCGCAGGAGCAGGATTTGCTGCGTCTCCATCACCTTTATTATCATCGTCTTTTAAAAAGTCTTTGGTATAACCAACGCCGATAGCAATAAATACACTGATTTTTTTAGCATTGAAGAAATCTATATCGAATCCAAAACGAAGGTAATAGGGTGATGTCTTGAAATTAAAGTTTAAGTTTGGCGTTGCAGAGGGCTCGATAGTAGTCACCCAGTCCTTGGCAGTATCTCCACCTTCCTTGGGATCGGTTAGCTCTTCGGCAGACTCCTTCAAATCCGCCTGTAGTTGGTAAGTATCAATATAGAGATTATAGAGGATGGGTAGTTGCCTGACAACGGTGCCGTCGAAGGCCACAGACGGGCGACCGGCAGTGTTGATGTCAAGGTATTCGCGAAGGTCGAAGGTGGTGGTCCAGTAACTGTAGTCGTAGAGACTGCTGTAGATGACTCTCGTATCACCGCCCAGGGTCTCCTTGAGTATGGCATTCTCCTCCACGCCATCGACTCTTTTCAGGGTAATGTCACTGGTGCTTTGAGCTGTATGGGGCGACACAATGGCCACCTCCATCTTGCCGTAGCTGTACATCATACGACCGTCGGACAAAAACTTGAGTGTGTCTTTATGCGAGGCAAACTCGTCGTAGTAGACGGTATCGGTGAGCAGTACGGGTAATATGTCTTTCTGCTGGATGTCACTGACATAGAAACTGCCACGGCGGTCGGTTGTGGAGACCATCGTGGACATTATCGACGAGGTGACGCGAGGTGACGTGACGGGAGCAGAAATAGACTCCAGGTAGATGTCGGCCTCTTCAGACTCCTTACTGATGATACCTGTCACGTGGTGATACGAGCCAGGATAGAGGCAGAGCTTTGGCAGATAACCGTCGCGATAGCACTCAATGGTGCAGGGCTCGCCGTCAGTGAGCACATAGAGTCGGCCCGACACGGGGTCTTTACCCCATGTCAGCAACTTGTCGCCAACGGGATTGTTCTCGAAGTCTGCCAATACAGCGTGCATGGTGAGCCCTTTGGCTTCGTTGGAAGGAATGTTGTCGAGATAGAGGTTCACCCACAGTGTGTCGTGGTGGGAGAAGAGGCGCGAGTCCAGATAGGTGGGGTTGGGCGAATCCAGTCGCTTGTGTTTACGGAAAGGCATCTGAGGTCCCGACAGCACCAGCACTGAATTGTCGTTGAGATGGGTCACGGCATCGATGGCCCACTCGTCGGGCTTCAACTTGATGCGCTTGAAACCGTTAGTACGCAGATAGGCCTCAACGATGTGTCCCTTATAGTAATCATAGAAGGTATAGAGTTTGTCGGTCTGCAGATGCTCGATGTAGGATGTATCGCTCTTCTCGGTCTTCTCGTTATAACGGATGAGCTGCAGGTCATAGTCGCCGGGAATGATGCGGCTCTTGTCGAGCATCACGCTGCGCAGGGATTCCGTGCCGTAGCTGTGGCTGTGGAAGGTGTAGGTCTTTGCTGTCTCTTCGCCTTCGCCCTGTGGCCATATCTTCACTTCCATCTGATGTTCACCGATGGGCGGCATGATGTAGACATAGTTCTCGGCAGAGAATACTTGCGACCTGTTCTTCGATGGATTGTTGGCGTCGATAATCGCCGTCACGCGGATGTGGAATGGACGGTTGCCCTGGGCCTTGTCCAGACGCAACACGATATACTGGTTATCGCGAGCGTTATAAATTTGGTTGTAGAACCCAAGGGTGTCTTTGGGTGCCGGATTTTTAAACAGGCTGATCAGCGCATCCATCTCTTCTCTGTTGTCCTGGATGCCGTGGTCAATCTCTTGCCACTGGAAGCGGCTCATGTCTGCCCATGAGTCGAGCTGGCTCAGGTTGACAGCCCGTTCCACGGTGAAATCGTCAGCCAATGCCGTCATGCCACTGAAAAGCAACAAGCAGAGGGTTGACAGTGTTTGTAGTAGTAATCTTTTCATTGTTTTAGGTTTTTGATATTATTTGGGCAAAGATACGAAATAAAACAAAACCGTCCCCAATCATCCTGCAGGCATTTTTGCACACCGAGTAGGCATTTTTGCGCAAATATGTTCATTTTCTATTCTTTTTTGTTATCTTTGCTATCAAAATTGGAAGATCATGAAAATAAACCTTCAAAAACTCCTATGCTTGATCATCATAGCCCTATTGGTTGCTGCCTGTGGAAACACCAATATAGGACCGCAGAAAACGGACGGAGCACTTAGCGACAGCACGACGCTGGAGATTGAGAAAATTGCTCAGGCGGATACCACAAAGGCTTTCCGTATGTTGGACTCACTCTATGAGAGGGGAGAGATGGCTGCTCATACCTATTATTATACACGAGCACGTATCTATCAGGGAACCGTCGACCGCCTGCTTGCCATCGACCAAGTGCGGCGAGCCTACGAGACACCTTACGTGCAACAGCATGATACGGTGCGTGCCCAGGTGCTGCAATGGATGACAAGAATCATGCTGCCTGTCGGTGACCATGAGACGTGCATCAGTCATGCCATCGAGGGTATTCAATTGTCGAGGAAACTGAATGACCCCATCATGGAGGCCGACTTCATGATGCTCATAGGCATGAGTTATTATGACATGGGGGACAAACCACATGCCTGGGAGAAAATGAACGAGGGTATGGAGAAAGTGGAGTCCTTAGGGAGTAAACCGCTAAAAGAGTCAGACCGCACGAAACTTGCCACGATGGCACTGACGGTTGCCACGGCGCATGTGAACGACCAGGATATGAGGGGGGCATTTTTGTCTTGCCGCACAGCCCTCGCAGTACTTGACACTCTCCATAGTGGAAATGCCGACATGCTGCGTGGTCAGACCTATGCGATGATGGCGGGAGTTTTCGCTAAACAGACGTTAAGGGACAGTGCCGACCATTATGCCAACCTCTATTGGCAGACACCATACGGGAAGCAGAACAAAGGACAACGTCTGAAGACCTACTTCAAGTTCAGTGGGAAATATGAAGAGGGACTGCAGGTGACGGAAGACTATCTGACCCATTGCCGGCAACAGGCAGACACCATTAACCGGCAGTATGTCAGTCTGCTGCATGAAGCAGAGGATTACAATGTGGCTTTAGGCCGCTACCAACAAGCCTATCACATCAGTCGCAGGGCAGCGATCGTCACCGACTCGCTGCATGCCCATGACATGCGACAGAAGGCGATGGAATATGCTGAACAGTTTGAGTCGCAGGAGAAAGACCATGAGATACAGTTACAGCAGGGCCGTGTCATCACTCTATGTGTCGTGGTAGTGTTCATCCTTGTCGTTCTTGTCATCCTTTCCCTTTTGATTCATCGTATCCGTAGCAAGAACCGCGACCTGCAAAATGTCATCAGTTCATTGGAGCAGAAACAGAAAATCGTGGAAGGGATAAAGCCAGTCGCCTCCTTGCAGTCTCAGAATGCTGAGAACGGTGATCTTCAGGCATTCCTGAAGATGGAGCGTGTCATCGATGAACAGAAAGTATTTCTGAATCCGAAAGCGAATATTGACATGGTGATGGAGCAGGCAGGATATAACCGGCGGACATCGACGAGACTTATCCAGCAGTTCGCCAGCACCAATACCCGTCTGGACTATCTGAACCAGAAACGGGTGGAGTTTGCTGCCCATCTGCTCTTGTCAGACCTGTCGCTGTCCACGAAAGAAATAGGTGTGTGTTCCGGTTTCTATGAGGACAGCACGTTCCGTCGGAACTTCAAGAAATACTATGGTGTCACTCCTACTGGCTACCGTGCGTTGCATGTTGACGTGGAAAAATCGTAGGATTTGTTAGAATCTATACTGCAGTTTCATATTGACAGCATGTCGGTTGACTAATGCGTCGTTGCAGGTTGCATCAAACATATCATGCCAGTCAACATTCAAATTCCATTTCCTGCCAAATTGCTTGTTCACTGACAGACATCCATATACGGGTACGCCAGTCATCTCACGTCTTGGTGAGTTTTTGGTATAATATACCACCTGAGCACCTATCTGCCATTGGTGGGGAAGGAAGACGGTGGGGGCTAATCGGAATGAGGCATAGGTTTCGCTCCTTGCGGTATACAGGTTTGAGCCACCTGTCAGACTCATCCAGTTGGTTTTCCAGTAAACCGATGCCCCCAGCTCTATGAAATTCTCCCCATCTTCAATCATGTAATAACTCGCCTCCGTCTGTACTGTCAGCTTCTGTCTGCTATAGACATGCGACAGCTTAGTCTGGTGAATCGTCCGTTCCTCCAGTTGTCCCCTGGTAATTGCCCATTGCTCATCAGAAAGCATGTTGGATTCCATTGCGATGGCTTCATAGACGGGATTATAGTATTTGAGGTAATAGCCCATGAGTATCTGATGACGGTTGTTAGGGGTATAAATGATGTTGCCATTCGCATTGACACGGGTGTCATTATGCTTCTGTCTATTGCCGGAATCCGTCAGTTTGTAGTTATAGAACATCACGCGATTACCAGCAGTAAACTTCCACTTCGGTAAGGAATAGGTGAATTGCAGATAAATATCATGGTTAAAGACATTCCATTTCCAGTCCGTATCCTTTAGGCTGGTCATGAGGTAACCTCCCTCGACACCTACCATCATGGAGAGCCGGTCGGACAGCAGAGGCGTGTTCAGCTCAACGATAAACATGGGCTGTTTGTTGGAAAACACCAGGTCACTGGCATACTGATAGCCGCTCGCTAAGAGCAGCTCTGTGCCCCGGTCATTGAAGTTATGGAAAAATCTCGCTCTTCCCAAGACCTTGCGTGACGTACCAGAAGGTCGGTCAAGGTATTGTTGGGTGAAAAAGGTCAACAGTCTGGTCCTGTCATCAAACCGGTTCGTCATGTGAAGCGACAGATACTCCTCGTTTACATCTTGGTGACGATAGGAGATATTGGCATAGAGGTCAGTGTGCTTACTGCCGTATAACGCATTGGCGGAGGCAATACCTTCAAATTTCTTCCCCGCGGCTCCTTGTCCTTCCACGAAACATTGCCACGCATCAGGCATCTTCATGTAAATGTCCAGTACCTTATTCATACCAATGGTTCCCTTCGCCACTCCCGTATTGTCACACACCTGTATCTTGGCAATATCCTTTGCCTTCATCTGACTGATTATCAGTCTTGTATCGCCATTTATCGGACAGTTGTCTATGCGGAGGTTATAGTTGGTGATGACATCCTCATACCCAGCAATCATCAGACTGGGCAACATCTGCAGGACGTCCATCAGCGTTTCTTCCCCCATCAGCTCCATTCGCTGAGGATAAATCATCTTCCTGTCTGCCTTCACCTCTATGATAGGCAAACTATCTTCTGCGGCTACCGGACTGGATAAGAGCAGAAAACAGATTAAAAGGAGAATTTTATGATGCATTATGTGCAAAGATACGGAAAAAATGAGAATGCTCAAATTTTGAGCAGGCTTTTTTGTACAGAATAGTTTGTTTGTCATTCCTTTTTGTTATCTTTGCAGGTATAAAACCGGAAGGATATGAACCAGCTGACACGTATAGGGGTTTATCTCAGCCGTCTGCACCATTCGTTGGGTTTTGGCATTCAGTCACCTACGGATTATGCCTTTGTTCGTTACGTGATTAACGAGCACTGGCAGTATTATGCCTATCAGCAGCTGGACAAGCAAGGTGATAACTGGCTGAGACGGAAGCTTGGACGCTTGTATTTCAGACTTGCCAACTGGCGCCAACCTTCTGTTATGCAGCGTGACGAGTATGAGGAATATTGGTCGGCAGGATGCAGGAAGACAAAGTTGGTGGATGAGACAGGGCATATTGAGTTGGCAAGACTGCCACTCTCCGGCAATTATCGTGAATTGATGCCTAATATATATAATAAGGTGGACAGTCGGTCCGTTTTGGTGATAGAGGGTATCTGCCGTGACTGGGACTTCTGGCACGAGGTGGAACGGGATGTCAGGACAGGAGTCACCTTCGACCTGTATTATTGCGGCATCGTTTTCTTCGATAAGAAGCGGCATAAGATGAATTATAAAGTGAATTTCTAATCAAGTACCGATAATGAAAAAAATTACCAAAGTATATACCCGTCGGGGAGATGAGGGACAGACCTCATTAGTCGGGGGACAACGAGTCAGTAAGGCGAGTGTCCGACTGGAGTCGTATGGCACCGTTGACGAGCTCAGCTCCCATCTGGGTCTGTTGGCTTCCATGCTGCCGGAAGGACATGACAAGGAGGTGATAGAGAACGTACAGAATAACCTGTTTAATGTCTGTACCAATCTTGCAACCGATCAGGACCAGACACCCTTGTATCCTTCCGCCTATCTGCCGCAGGGCGCAATAGAGCAGTTGGAACAGGAAGTGGATGCTATCATGGATTTACTTCCTGAGAAGCAAGGTTTCATATTGCCAGGGGGTATTCCTGAGGCAGCTCAGGCACATGTCTGCCGGACGGTTTGTCGGCGTGCGGAACGACGGATTGTGGAGCTGGCGGCAACAGCTACCGTCTCCCCGGAAGTGCTTCAATATGTGAACCGTTTAAGCGATTATCTTTTCGTTTTAGCCAAGAAGTTGAATTTTATTGCAGGACATAGTGAAAAATTATGGCAGAATGCTTGCAAATAAGAAAAAAAATATTACTTTTGCGCTCGAATTCTATAACTGATAATTTTTACGACTATGTATTGGACACTAGAATTAGCTTCAAAGCTTGAAGACGCTCCCTGGCCAGCAACCAAGGACGAACTTATAGATTATGCCATCCGTTCGGGTGCACCTTTGGAGGTGTTGGAGAACTTGCAGGAAATAGAGGACGAGGGTGATGTCTACGAGAGTATCGAGGACATCTGGCCCGACTATCCGACGAAAGAGGACTTCCTTTTCAACGAGGATGAGTATTAAAGCCTGCATCTAAGTTTAAACTACTTGATACCAGCGAGACAAACAAGAATGATTTGTTTGTCTCGCTGGTGTTTTATTTGGTTATAAAATATTTGCTCAATTCTTTTGTCCCTTCTCTGACTTCCTCCATGATTTGCAAGCTCATAAGCGTTTAATGCTTTTTAAGTACGATAGAAAAAGTAGGTGGATAAAATAAAGGTGTGGTATTTTACGTTATAATATCGTGAAAAAGCGTTTGCTGATAGGATTCTTATGTTTGCAGACCGTCATGGCGATGGGTCAGCAGGAAGCCTCTTTTGCCCATTATTGGGCAATGGAGACATCTTTCAATCCTGCTGCTGCAGGTAAGGAGCCGAAGATCAATGCCGTGGGTGCTTACAATATGAGTTTTGCCGGTTATGAGCATAATCCCCGTACGATGTATCTTGCTGCGGACATGCCCATACGCTTATTGGGTGCCATGCATGGCGTTGGTCTCCAGCTGATGAATGACGATATAGGCTTGTTCTCCCATAAACGGGTACTGCTGCAATATGCCTTTAAGCAGAGGCTGTTCGGTGGTACATTGAGTATCGGAGTGCAGGGTGGTATGATAAGTGAGCAATTTAAAGGCTCGGAGATAGACTTAGAGCGTCCTGATGACCCGGTCTTTTCCACGACGGATGTCAACGGCACCGCCTTTGACCTCAGTGCCGGGCTCTATTATCAGCGTAAGAATTGGTATGCTGGTTTTTCCGTCCTGCATGCCACTGCCCCTGAGATAGAGATCGGTGAAAAGTCTATTTATGAGATGAGTAGTGTGTTTTATTTGACGGGTGGATACAATATTCGACTAAGAAATCCGTTTTTTACAATACATCCCTCAGTGCTGGGACGTTATGACGGCTCTGCCTATCGTGCTGATGTGACGGTGAGAGTGAAGTATACGAATGACCGTAAGATGCTTTATTTAGGGGTGGGCTACAGCCCGACCAATTCTGTCACGGCGATGGTCGGAGGTAACTTCCACGGTATCTGTATCGGTTATGCTTATGAGATGTTCACGTCAGGAACGGGTCTCGGTAATGGCTGTCATGAGCTGTTTGTGGGATATCAGACGGAGTTGAACCTGTACAAGAAGGGTCGTAACCGTCATCAGAGTGTGAGAATCCTGTAAAGTGAAAAGTGAAGAATTGAAAAATAAAAATATATGAAGAAGTTCATTAGTATATTAGGTTGCGTCTGCGCTGCTATCATGCTTTCGGGCTGTTTCGGTTCGAAACTCGCCTCTATGAAAGGTGGTGAGGTGACAGGTGCCAGTGGTCGTGCGTTCAGAGAGCCGACCCCTTATGGCATGACGATGATCAAGCGTGGTCATCTGAAGATGGGTATCGAGCAGCAGGACAGTCTTTGGGGTAAACCAGTGCCTGTCCGTGACATCTCTGTGGAGAGTTTCTGGATGGACGAGCATGAGGTGACGAACTCCATGTACCGTCAGTTCGTGAACTATGTCCGTGACTCCATCCTCCGTGAGCGTCTTGCCGATCCCAACTATGGTGGTGACGAGACCTATAAGATTGAGGAGGATAAGAACGGTGAGCCCGTTACTCCCCATCTGAACTGGAAGAAGGCATTGCCACGCAAGCCCAACGAGGACGAGCAGCGTGCCATCGAGAGCTTGTACACCTATAATCCCGTGACTGGCGAGAAGATGATTGACTGGCGCCAGCTGAACTACCGCTATGAGGTGTATGATTATACGGAGGCTGCAAAGCGTAAGTATCGTGTGGATCCTCAGGAGCGTATCCTCAACACCGATCTCCGTGCCCGTGCCAATGAGCAGATATGGATATCCAAAGATACCGCCTATATCGATGATGAGGGACGTATTGTCCGACAGACCATCAACCGCCAGTATACTGGTCCTTGGGACTTCCTGAATACCTATATAGTAAATGTCTATCCGGACACGACCTGTTGGGTGAATGATTTCCCCAATGCCGAGAATGAGGGCTACATGCGCTACTATTTCTCCAGTGCCTCCTATAACGACTACCCTGTGGTAGGCGTGACATGGGAGCAGGCGAACGCTTTCTGTGCATGGCGTACAGAGTATCTGCTGAAAGGTCTGGGTGCTGCGGCACGTTATGTACAGCGCTACCGTCTGCCGACTGAGGCGGAGTGGGAGTATGCCGCCCGTGGTAAGGATCAGAATGAGTTCCCGTGGGAGAACAAGGATGTCGCCTCCGGTAATGGATGCTTCTATGCCAACTTCAAACCTGACAAGGGAAACTATACCAAGGACGGTAACCTGATCACCAGCAGGGTAGGTATCTACTCCTCGAATACCAATGGTCTGTATGATATGGCGGGTAATGTCGCTGAATGGACCAGTACCATCTATACCGAGGCGGGAGTGGAGTCCATGAATGATATCAACCCGCAGTTGAAATATAATGCTGCCTTGGAGGACCCCTATCGCTTGAAGAAGAAAAGTGTGCGAGGTGGTTCATGGAAAGACCCTGAGTCGTTCATCCGTTCCGCATGGCGTTCCTATGAGTACCAGAACCAGCCGCGCAGCTATATCGGATTCCGCTGTGTGCGCAGCATGGCGAATACTACCAGTGATAAGGTGAAGAGTAAGAAATCAAAACGTAGCAAGTAATGACAAAGTATAGTAAACTGAATGTCGTCTATAAGTTGCAGAAATGGATGGACAGTGTTCCTGGCCAGACATTCCTGAACTATGCCTATAGCTGGGGTGCCTCTATTGTGATCTTAGGTACCTTGTTTAAACTGACCCACTTGCCCGGAGCTAACTTCTTCCTGTTCCTGGGTATGGGTACGGAGGTTATCGTGTTCTTCCTCTCCGCTTTCGACCGTCCTTTCGACAAGACGACGGATGGTATGGACTTGGATATCCATCCAGTAATGGAGGGTGAGAGTGATACTATTGTGAATGGTGAGCCAGTCATCCGTGGAGCAGTTGCTGGCGGTCCCGTCGGTGGTGGCGGTGGCACAGTCATTATCAATGGTGGTGGCACCGCAGGCCGTGTTGTCAGTGGTTCTAGTGAATCTAGTGGTTCTAGTAATTCTAGTATATCTAGTGAATCTAGAGTATCTAGTTCCTCTAGTCCATCTAGCGAATCCAGCATTCCTGCTAATCCTCTTGGAGCCACCGTTATTGCCGAGGCTACCGGCAGCTACATCGATGAATTGAATGAGTTGACAGAGGTACTCAAGAAAGTAAGCGAGCAGAGCAAGCGTCTCACTGCCGACTCTGAGGAGATGGAGAACCTGAACCGCACGCTGACAGGTATCAGCCGTGTCTATGAGATGCAGCTGAAGAGTGCCAGCTCACAGATGGGTACCATCGACGAGATTAATGAACAGACACGCCACATGGCAAAACAGATAGCTGAGTTGAACGCCATCTATGCCCGGATGATAGAGGCGATGTCGGTACAGAATATTAACAGACAATAAGCATGGCAATCAAGAAACGTCCAGTATCTCCTCGCCAGAAGATGATCAACCTGATGTATGTGGTCTTGATGGCGATGCTCGCATTGAATGTCTCGACAGAGGTGCTTAATGGCTTCTCTGTCGTGGAGGAGAGCCTCAATCGTACGACGGTAAATGCGATGCAAGGGAATCTGGCTATATATGAGGATTTCGCCGAGCAGGTGAAGAAGAATCCTCAGAAAGTCAAGCAGTGGTTCGACCGTGCTCAGCAGGTGCGGCAGATGAGCGACTCGCTCTTCCAGCTGGCGGCAGACCTGAAACTTGCCATCGTAAAGGAGGCGGATGGCAGTGATGGTGATGTCACCAATATCCGTAACAAGGAAGACCTGGAGGCAGCCACACAGGTGATGCTGGCTCCGGGACGCGGCAGGGGTAAGGAACTTTATCGTGCCATCAATAGCTTCCGGGAGCGCATCTTGACAATGGTGACAGATGAGGCACAGCGGAAATCGATAGCAACGAGTCTCTCCACAGAGCCCTCACGCACTGCCAAGGCAATGGGTAAGAACTGGCAGGAGTATTTGTTTGAGGACATGCCGGTGGCTGCCGCAGTGACAATGCTGAGTAAGTTGCAGAGCGACGTGCGTTATGCCGAGGGAGCCGTCCTTCATACGCTGGTGTCCAATATCGACGTGAAGGATATCCGTGTCAATGCGCTTAACGCTTATGTCATTCCCAATGCGCAGACAGTAGTAAGGGGTGATAAGTTCTCTGCCCGTATCGTGATGGCGGCAGTGGATACCACCCAGGTGCCGCAGATCTTCATCGGCGGTAGGGAGATGAACCTCCCTGACGGTGTTTATGAGACCATCGCCGGGCGCACTGGTGACTTCACCTTACAGGGATATATACAGGTTGAGAATGGTAATGGAGAGCTGATCAAGCGTGACTTCACTCAGAAGTACAGTGTGGTAGATCCCTCTGCCACCGTGAGTGCCGACCTGATGAACGTTCTCTATGCAGGTTATAATAACCCGTTGAGTATCAGTGTTCCGGGTGTTCCCGTCACGAAGATACAGGCATCGATGAGCGGTGGGACATTACAGCCCGTCGGACCGGGCAAGTATATCGCCCGCCCCTCTACCCCGGGACAGAATGTGACGATTACGGTGACCTCTACGAATACAGGTCGTCCGCAGCAGATGGGAACATACACCTTCCGTGTACGCCGTCTGCCAGATCCTACCCCATATATTGCCGTGAGTGCTGATGGTGGTGCTGACCGCTTCAAGGGAGGTGGCTTGTCAAAGGCACAGCTGGCAGCGGCAGACGGTATTGGCGCCGCCATTGACGACGGTATCCTGGATGTGCCGTTCCGTGTGCAGAGTTTTGAGACCGTCTTCTTCGACAATATGGGTAATGCCGTGCCGATGGTCAGTGATGGCGCCCGTTTCTCCGCCCGTCAGAAAGAGACCTTCCGTAAGCTGCAGCGCAACCGCCGCTTCTATATTTCCAGAGTCACGGCAACAGGTCCTGACGGTACGGCACGTAAGTTGAGCGCGTCTATGGAGGTCATTGTGAAATAGTTTAGAGTTTAAAGTTTAGAGATTAGAGAAGATATGAAGAGAGTATTGTTCTTTTTGATGATAACGCTGATGGCTGGTACCGTCATGGCTCAGCCAAAGGCTCGTCGCCAGCAGCAGAAGCAGCAGGCTAAGCAACAGCAGGCGACCACCCAGAATCAGGGACTCAGTCAGCGTGCCCGTCTGATGTACCCCACCTCGTTGGACATGCCGGAGAATGTGGTGTGGCGTCGTGACCTGTATCGTGAGATCAACCTCAACGATGAGGCTAACTCAGGGTTGTACTATCCTGTGGAGCCTATCGACAAGCAGATGAACCTCTTTACTTACATCTTTAAGCTGGCACTCAACAACTACATTCCCGTCTATGAGTACCGCCTCGATGGTAATGAGTCGTTCAGCGACTCGTCAAAGGTGGCTATGAAGACACTGCTTGACAACTATCATATCTTCTACGAGACGAAGGATAATAAGTTGCGGGTGGAGAACAGTGACATCCCCTCTGCCGAGGTGAAGATGTACTATCTGAAGGAGTCAGCCTATTACGACCAGTCGAACGCACAGTTCCGTCGTAAGGTGATGGCAATCTGCCCTGTCATGATGCGTGAGGATGACTTTGGTGGTGAGGCAGCGAAATATCCTTTGTTCTGGGTAAAATATACTGACTTGGAACCCTTCCTGAGCCGTCAGAGCGTACAGGCGTCGAATCTCAATAATGCCGCCACGATGACACTGGAGGACTATTTCACGATGAACAGCTACAAGGGTAAGATCTACAAGGCTGGTAATCGCATGGGACAGAGTGTGTCCAAGCCGCAGTTCGGTGACTTCAATCCCGCGTCGGCTGACTCTACAGCGAAGAAAGAGCAGCTGAAGATTGAGAAGGAGCTCCAGCTCTTCGAGCGTAGCATGTTCGGACATACCCCACAGCGTGACTCCCTCGACTCTATTGCCAAGATACAGCCTGAGGACGAGAAAGTCGCCAAGAAGAGCAAGAGTGGTCGTCGCAGCCGTACCCGCACTGTGAAGAGCAGGAAGAGAAAGGGCGGAAATGACGGCGGTTCCTCTTCTTCACCCCGTATCACGGTGCGTCGCCAGCGTCACTAAGAAAAGTGTTAAAACGTTTGGAGATGTCGCTGAAAATGTTTATCTTTGCAGCAGGATAATAAAACAGGAGTATTATGAAAAAGATATTGACAATTCTTGCTATTGCCTGCATTGCCTTTGCAATGCCTACACAGGCTCAGGTGAAGTTCGGTTTGAAGGGTGGATTGAACCTGACATCGATATCCGTAGATAATGTAAGTAATGCTATTTCCAATAAGTCCGGCTTCTATATAGGTCCTACGGTGAAGTTCACGCTTCCTGTTGTCGGACTGAGTATTGACGGCGCAGCCCTCTATGATCAGCGTAACGCCAAGATCAAGGGTACTGACAATACCATCAAGTCGCAGTCTATCCAGATACCTATCAACGTGCGTTATGGCATCGGTCTGAGCAGTGTCGTGAATGTGTTTGCCTTCGCCGGTCCGCAGTTCGGTTTCAATATCGGTGACAAGAGCAAGTTGCTCGACCAGATGGGTGAGTGGTCGCTGAAGAGCAGCAACATCAGTGGTAACGTGGGTATCGGTGCCACCGTATTCAGCAAGTTGCAGATTACCGCTAACTATAACTTCCAGTTGAGCAAGTCCGGTGAGGTGAAGTACATCAATGAGAATGGTGACGAGGCGACCGGCAAGATGAAGTTCAACACCTGGCAGCTGGGACTCGGTTACTATTTCTAATCGGAAGCAGAACTACTTAATCAAGATATAAAAGGTGCTCTTGCTGAGGCAAAGGGCACCTTTTTTTCTTGTCTAATTCAATACTATTTCGTACCTTTGCATTTGATGAATTACGCCGACCTCATATTACCCTTGCCCTTGCAGGGAACATTCACCTATGCGCTGCCACCAGCCATGCAGGCGACAGTACAGGTGGGAATGCGCGTCTTGGTACCCTTTGGGCGTAACAAGACTTATTTAGGTATCGTGGCACGACTGCATGACGAGCAGCCACAGGGGTATGAGGTGAAGAGCGTGACACAGTTGATGGATGCGGAACCTGTCGTTACCCCAGGACAGCTGAGGCTATGGCAGTGGATTTCCGACTATTACCTGTCGCCCATCGGTGATGTCTATAAGGCAGCGTTGCCCGCAGGACTGAAGGCGGAGGACGGCTACCGTCCTAAGACGGAGACGTATATCCGGCTCACACCCGCTTATCAGAATGAGTCAGCACTGCATGTCGCACTGAACATCCTGGGACGCGCCCCTAAACAGTTGGAGGCTTTCATTTCTTACCTGGAACTCTCTGGTTGGGACCAGGTCGGGGAAATGAGGAATGGACAGCAGGTTGGCGGTATTTCGGAGATTACGCGTGAGGAACTGCTCAATGCCAGTCATGCCTCCGCCACCACGTTACAGCAGTTGGAGAAGCGGGGGATGCTGGAGACCTATGAGGTGGAGGTGGGACGGCTCAACCATGGGGGCGAGTATCGTCCCGAACTCATCAAGCAGTTGAATACTGCCCAGCAGGAGGCGTATAACCATATCCTGCTGTCGATGATGAAGAAACCCGTCACCCTCTTGCATGGCGTGACGAGCAGCGGTAAGACGGAGATATACATCCATCTCATCCAGCAGGCACTGGAGCGTAAGGAGCAGGTGCTCTACCTCTTGCCGGAGATTGCCCTGACGGTACAGATGATGCAGCGGCTGCAACGGGTGTTCGGCAACAGGCTGGGCATCTACCATTCCAAGTATTCTGATGCGGAACGGGTGGAGATATGGCAGAAACAACTCTCTCAGAATCCGTACGATGTCATCCTGGGTGCCCGCTCCGCCGTCTTCCTGCCTTTCCAGCGCTTAGGACTCGTCATCATCGACGAGGAGCATGAGACGAGTTACAAGCAGCAGGACCCGGCTCCCCGTTATCATGCCCGCAGTGCAGCCATCATACTGGCACAGATGTACAAGGCACGTACCTTGTTGGGTACGGCAACACCCTCGATGGAGAGCTACCATAATGCGAAGACGGGGAAGTATGGACTGGTGGAGCTGAAAGAGCGCTACCAGGGTATTGAGCTGCCGGAGATACAGGTGGTGGATATCGCTGACCTGCAGCACCGGAAGATGATGGCAGGTCCTTTCTCTCCTTTATTATTAAATAAGGTACGCGAGGCACTGGAGCGTGGCGAACAGGCTATCCTCTTCCAGAACCGCCGTGGCTTCGCTCCTATGATAGAGTGCAGGCAGTGCGGGTGGGTGCCGCATTGTCAGCATTGTGACGTGTCGCTGACCTACCACCGGCAGATGAACCAGCTGACGTGTCATTATTGTGGATATACCTACCGGATACCCACGGAGTGTCCCTGTTGCGGCTCTACGGAGTTGAAGACACGTGGCTTCGGTACGGAGAAGATAGAGGAGCAGGTGCGTGAGGTGTTCCCGGAGGCACGGGTGGCACGCATGGACCTCGACACCACCCGTACCCGTAATGCCTATGAGCGTATCATCACCGACTTCGGGGCTGGTCGTACCAATATCCTCATCGGTACGCAGATGATCTCCAAGGGACTCGACTTCGACAAGGTCAGTGTGGTGGGCATTCTCAATGCCGACTCGATGCTGAATTATCCTGACTTCCGTGCCTATGAGCATGCGTTCATGATGATGGCACAGGTCAGCGGTCGTGCCGGACGGAAGGGGAAGCGGGGACTCGTCATCCTGCAGACCAAGAGCAAGGACGTGCCCGTCATCCAGCAGGTGGTGCATAACGACTACGTGGCTCTCTATAAAGACCTGATCGCTGAGCGGCAGGCATTCCACTATCCTCCTTATTACCATCTGGTGTATGTCTATCTCAAACACCGCTATGACGACGTGGTGAATACGGCGGGCATCGAGCTGGGCTCCCGTCTCCGCCAGTGGTTCCCGGGGCGTGTCCTTGGTCCCGACAAACCTGCCGTGGCAAAGGTGAAGTCGCAGAATATCCGTAAACTCGTACTGAAACTGGAGAACGGCATCGACATGCGCAGAGTCCGTGAGTACCTGCTCATGGCGCAGCAGCAGATGCTTGCCGACAAACGTTACAGCTCCCTCCAGATCTATTACGATGTCGACCCCCTATAAAGTCCGTGAATCAGCCTTCAACACCATGCTATCATGGGGCTTGTGATAATTTTTTCAGTAAATATCATCATTTTTTCTTAAAAAACCTTTGAAGTATCAAAAATAATATTTATCTTTGTCCCCGAAAAGTCTGCTCATGAGAGGGCAGGCACAATAAATAACATCGATGGATCGAGACCTCTGGTCACTTGTACGACCAGTCTCGGAAGGACGTTTTCGAAACGTTACCTGTCTGTATCGTCAAACTTAGCAACTTTGAATCCAAGTACAGCGGTGATGCAACAGAGGCGTCCGCGTGGGTAGAAATCTATATCCGCCCGCGGCTGTCTTTCCCTTTGTATATATTAATTAATGTGTAAACTCCGTCAATGGGTTTACTATCTTGGTGTATATAAGCATAGGGTTTGTTGTGTCGTGGTGTGAATATGATATAATACGACGTGGGCAGGCTTGAAGTTGCTTATCCTTACTTGGGGGCAATGCTAAGGCCTGACGATAGGGATAGGCGCGGAGAGAGACAATACTCCCACGTCTTTTTTTGTATCCATACGTTTAGTTAGTAAATAAATACCGGCAGGGGAGCAGTCGGTCTACTGGGACGTGTTTATTTATTAATTCACTTTTTTATTAATTTAAATGTTAAACGTATGAGAAAACTTACAAGTTTGAAATTGATGCTGGTTGCACTTGTTGCAATGCTCAGCATGAATGCTTCAGCAGCTGAGACGCTGGTTGGTAAGACCATCTTCAAGGCTCCGTTCAAGTACACTATTAAGACAGTTAACGCTACTGCGAAAACAGGTACTGTGTCTGTTGCGAAGAACGATGCCGAGGCAGAGACCTCTCTGACTATTCCCAAGACTTTCAGTGAGACCGTTGAGGGAACAGAATTCACTGGTACAATGACATTCACTGTCGTTCAGATTGAGGCGAACGGTTTTGAAGGCTTGTCTAACCTGACAACTGTGAGCATTCCTGAGAGTGTTACTGAGATCGGTGCCAACGCCTTCTCTGGTGACTATGCATTGACTACACTGACTATTGCCGAGAATAGTGAGTTGGTTACTATCGGTAATGAGGCGTTCAATTCATGGATCAGCGCTACTTTCGACCTGTCGAAAGCTACAAAGCTGACAACGCTTCCTGCCAATCTGCTGACAACGGCTTCTGCCCGTGCTGGTGCTGGTAACACTTATGTTACAACTGTTGTGCTTCCCACAAGCATCACTACTCCCAGCACAGCTTTGGCTTATCTGCCTAACCTCGCTACTTTGAATATTGCTGATACAAAGACTGCTACCGTTGCTGCGAATTTCCTGGCAAATAATGCGAAGATCACGGAGCTGACTCTTCCTGCTACTGTCAAGACTATCAATGTAAATGCTCTGCAAAACTCTGCTGTTAAGAAACTGACCATTAATTCTTATCAGACCGATGCTTCTCAGACTATTGGCGCTTTTGGTGCTGACCTGGATAAGGTGACAGTAAAAGATGAGTTCAAGGGTACCTTCAACGGTGCAGGTAACGTAAAGGAGATTGAGTTCGCTGGTAAGTTCAGCGGAACGATTGAAGCTAATGCCTTCACAAAGGTAGAGAAGGTAACGTTCAATGAGTTCAACGGTACTATTGAAACTGCAGGTATTGCCCTTGCTGGTGACAAGGGTGAGGTTGAGGTAACCTTCGGTCAGATTAGCAAGGTTATCGCCACAAATGCTATCACTGGTTTCACACAGGATGCTGACAATTATGTTACATTGAAAGTTGGTAAGATTAATACTAACTGCGGTGGTGCTGGAGCTATCGTTTCTACTGGTGTGAAGAGTGCTACCGTAACAGGTGCTGTTGCTAACGCTCTTGATCTTGACATGTTCTCTGATGCAGCCACTCTTACCTTCCAGGATAAGATCACCGCAGCTATTACAGGAACGACTCCTAACACAACTCTTAAGACCCTTAACTTAGGTGCTATTGAGATTACTGCAGGTGTGTTTGGTGATGCTTCACTGCAGAGCTATACAGGTATCAATGCCGTTACTTGGAAACCAGCTGACGACAAGGCTACAAAGGCTTTCGCCCAGACAGCTTTCTTTGATGCAACACACTCCATGGATGTGACCTTCACCACTACTACCAAGGTTGCTTATAATGCATCATTCTATGCATGGGATGGAACCACAGATGCTACTCTCTATGGTGTTACATTCGTAGCTACTGCTCCTGAGGCAGAGGTGGAGACCACTGTTATCAAGTTTGAGGGTGAGGTAGCCGAGGACGGATATTATTACGCTACCGTATATATCCCACAGGCTAAGAAAGCAAGGATTGACAAGACTAATGGTTTCACCATGTACTCTGTATACCTTGACGGGTCGAAGATCTACAACAATCCTCTGCGTGTAATTGATGACAAGTATTATATCAATGGTGCAAGTGCTATCAATGCTGGTCTGATTGTAAAGAGCAAATCAAACGAGGACGTAACAATCACTTACGATGACGGTATTACTCAACAGTCAATCCAGAACGCAGCTTATGCTCTTACCGATAAGTTTGACGGACTTCTCTACAATGCCGGTGCAGCACTTCCTGGTGCGAAGATCATCATGGAGGATCCTAGCTTCACACTGGTTGATAATACCACTAAGAAATACAGTGAGGTCATTGCAGCACCTTATAACAAGGTTATTGTCCGTGTATCTGATCCTAAGACTACCAAGAGTGTTAAATATGGTGACTTCGATCCTACCGCTGAACCCACAAAGGGTATTGAGAGCAAGGGCTTCTTCCTGTTGGCTGATCCTGTAGCTGCTGGTTCTCGTCAGGTTGTATGGCTCGACGACGAGGGTAGCGTTACCGCTATCGAAAATGTAGAGATTGCTCCTAAGGCTGCTGGCAGCATTAACAGCGACGCTATCTACAACATTGCTGGTCAGAAGGTTGGTGCCGACTATAAGGGTCTGGTTATCAAGAATGGTAAGAAGTATATCCAGAAGTAAGAGAACCAATATACTTAACATGTTTAACTGGTATGCAGGGGGACACTCCTGCATACCATCTAATAAGAAAGAATAGAAAAAAATGAAGAAGAATTATTTTTCTCCCGAATGCGAGGAGGTAATGATTGACTTGAAGTACAGCATCCTCACAGGATCAGTTATTCCTGGCTCAAAGGATGGTGACGATCCAGAAGAAAGAGATCCGAACCCAGACTGGTAAAGTTTGGATGTTCCCGGGGGCTATCCCTGGGTTTGTAAATAGAAAACCCATCAGGGGCGCAGGGCGATGCCCCGCATCCCTGATGGATTCTTTTATAACATAGGTAATCTGGGTAAACTCGGGGACGGTTCTGAATGATCCACTTAACGACTTTTGTCAAAGGATCAATGATCCACAGAGTCCTTGGCTCCTATCATTGCTGTCCACTAAAAATCGCTAAGTGTTCTTTGAAACAATTCTGGGCAACTCGTTCCGATACCTTCTA
>CACYPF010000032.1 GCA_902776195.1 uncultured Prevotellaceae bacterium
AGTTGCATAATAATTCAGTTGATGGTTTTAGTCTGTTGAGGAATATTTATATGAATACCTCCTCACCTCCGTTTTAAAGAGGTGAAGAGGTAAAGAGGTGAAGGGTTAAAAAGCGTAGCAAGCCCGAACATAGTAGGAGTAAAAATTACCGCCGGAGGTGAAGTACGAGTAGCGGAAGCCGTAGAACCAAGCGCCGTTGGCGCTATTAGTGACCTCCTCACCCGACCAGTAGTAGTCGGACTGAACGTCATATACCCCCTGAGAATTATTTCCACAGTTGGTCAACTTTGTCCGGAAGTTGCCGTAACTGAATTTATCAAACGACTGACTATTATAATCTACATACGATGCTGTACTACCGCAGCCTTTAAACATACGCATCCACTGATAGGCTGAAGGCAGCATCCAGGTGACACCAGAGGGCTTACTGCCTTTAAATTTGCCACAAGCGGTAAAGGCATCCCTCCATGTCAACTCTTTATAATGAGAGGCTGCTGTCTGAAGATCACCAGAGGTATTGATGACATCAGCGAGGGCAATGGCGAGTCCATGATTGTAAGTATCACTATACGCACCGTTACCTTTGTAGTTGTTCTGATTTCCTACATAGGCGATCATGGCAGAAGCGGAACCGCCACAAATGACATCAGAAACATTACTGTGGATATGACCGTTCGAGCAGATAACCTTGCCGATGTCGTCTGTGGTGGCTGTGGACATGTTGGCGAAGACAACTTCAGAACCACTCACATTGATAGTCTTCGTAGTACTGTTATTATTCGTTGACTCTGCAATCGTCACGGTGATAGTGGCAGTGATGGGAGAAGAGCTTGTCCGAGTGATGGTGATGGTGTTTTCACTCACGCTGACCTCACAACCGCTGCCGCTGGGGACAGAGGCTGACACCGTACCGGTATTGTCGCTGACGGTGACAATCTTGTTGCTGGTAGTAGTTCCGAACTCTACACTCGACGAACTCAGCGTGGCGGCACCATTAGCCTTATTAATAGACTTACTTATACCTGTGCCATTCACACTGGTACTGTTGTGGTTGGCATCACCCTCCACATAGTACCACAGGTAATAGGTGCCGGCATCCGTCTGCTGACCAATGGTGGTCGTGAAGCCATCGGTATTGCCAGGCTTAGTGCTGCTGGTCGTCACCTTGTACTTCAGAGTACCGCCTGTCACAGAGCCAGCATTGAACAGCGTCAAGGCTCCACCAGTATAAGTCAAGTCACCTGTGACGGCGGCAGGAGCAGTAGTGACAGTAGCAGCAACCTTGTTGACGGTCAGATTGCCTGCAGTATAGGTAACACTATAGTTACCGATGCCCTTGGTAGTCGTGGCGGCACTCGGAGTGATGGTGCCACTGGTAGTCACTTGGTCTGTCGAAGGTGTCAATGTTACGGCAGTCAGCGCATCACCATCAACAAGACCATCGGCTGTCACCTGTTCTGTACCAAAGGCAATAGAGCTACCATAGGATATGGTCTGAGCATTAGCGGTGATGGTCAGAGCCTTCTGAGTGATGGTCACGGTCTTACTTCCTTCTACCGTAGTGTAATTTTCCTTCGTCACCTGATAGTAGACGGTTTGCGCATCACATACATTGGTGTAAGTAGGATTCGTCTCACTATATTCACCCTCTGCCGTTGTGCGATACTTGATTGTCGCACCCTCGCATGTCACTGTGATGCCGTGGGCTACACCATCGTATGTGCCACTGTAGTCGTTGGCAGTAACGGTAAGTGTCCCGCTGGCGATGGTGAAGTCAACTGTCGCACTATTGCCGTTGTAGTTCGTCGTTTCAGCTACGGTTGCCTTGACGGTATACGTACCGGGAGTAGTGGGCGCCGTTCCGCTATAGGTTCCGTCATCCGCACCACACACTGGGACTTGACGCTTCTTCGCCATACGTCCAGCCTGACATAGTGACAGAAGGAGTGATGTCTGCCTTCGAGATAGTGAAACTGACGGCATCACTCGTGGCTGCGGTATAGTTCGTAGTTCCCTCCACGAAGCCCTTCACATACCAAGTACCGGCATTGCCGTTGACGACAGCATCATAGGTGCCGTACTCACCATCTGCCGAAGCACTGTACTTATAGGTAGGAGTACCAAACTGCACAACAGCACCAGTAGGAGCGTTGGCATCGGCACCATAGGTCCAGCCCGTTATCGTCGGCTGAGCGGTGAACGAGTTCGTAGCCTGGGTTATCGCCTTGCTGATTGGTGTGGTGTTGATCTCTGTGGCGTTATAATAGTCAACTACGCCGCTATTATCGATATAGTACCAAAGATAATAGGTACCGGCATTGGTCTGTGATGGAATCGTCGTGGTGAATTCCTCTGTCGAGGTTGGACGTGTGTCGTCAGTCGTCACCTTGTATTTCAAAGTACCTGTACCGTCAGGAATAGTTCCTGTAGTGAATACCTGTTTAGTTTCTCCGTTATAGGTCAGGTCGCCGTCAACGGCAGCGGGAAGCGTCGTCAGCGTGGGCGTAGCCTTGTTGACGGTCAGCACAGCACCAGTAAAGGCAATCTGGTAGTTGTCGCCAGCAGAGAGTGTTCCCTGCGTGATGTCATAGGTACCAACTGACGACTCTGTTGTTGCGACACAGGCGAGAGCACCAGAGAAGACAGACTCATTATCACCTGTAGCGAGGTCACCATGTGTATAGGTCAGCGCAGGATTCTCTGTGCCATAGTCTCGGCTCTTTGCCTCTGCCGTCACAGTCAGCGGTTTCTTGCTGATGGTGAAGGCAGCAGTTGTCTCACCGCCATTATAGTCACCATTGGCGGCAACCGATGCTTTGAGGGTATAGTCACCCGCACTGGCGGGATAGTGATCTGCATCGAAGGTGGTATAGTCACCGTCACCTGCCGATGCCAATTTATACTGATAAGTAACCGAGCCACCGCCGTCGTTACCCGTGAGTGTCGGGGTGGTATTGGCGGCAGCGCCATACGTCCAGCCCTCAAGACTGAGAGTCAGCGCGAGGTCACTCTTTGCTGTCGCATCGAAAGTGTAGTTGACCGTAATATGAGTGTCGTCAGTACGGGTCACCACGGCTGTCTTACCAGAGACCTCATTAGCGGTCGGGGTTTCAGCAAAAGCATAGTTACTATTGGCGGTCAGCGTGACAGAGGCAGTATACACCTTGTTGGCGACGGCAGTTCCGCTGGCTGCCTCCCCACCAATCATCCACGTCACGGCACTGACACTCGCAATACCCGCCGTTGAGCATGATGCCTCGGTATCCAGGGTCTCTCCCTTTACGGGAGCCGTCAGGTCAGCAATCGTCACACTGCTAATTGTGGCTGCGGAAATGGTCACCGTCCCCAGCTCTACGGCATCTATTGCCGTATAGGAGGCAGTACCCGGCACACGATACCAGACAGTATAGTCGCCTGCATTCGTTGCTGTCGGCACAGTTGTGGAGAATCCTTCAGTAGCAGAGGTGGTTGAATACTCCACGCTGCCAAACAGGGCTGCTCCCTCTGTGGTCACCAGCGTAACAGGTGAACCCGTGAAGTCCTGAGAGGTGCTCGCCAATACAGGAGTCGTGGTCAGCGAGTTCGTAGCCTGAGCGACATTCAGCGTATAGCTGGCGGTGGTACCGCTGATACCGCCATTGCCGGCAAGAGTGGCGGTGATGGTGGCGGTGCCGGCACCCTGGATGGTCACCTCACCAGTCGTCGTATTGACGGTGGCGACACCTTCGGCTGAGGACTCATAGGTGATGGCACCTGTACTGCCCGAGCGCACCAGCTGGTTCTTGAAGGTGGCATCGCCATAGGTCTTCTCCACCGTGGTGGCGGGGAAGAATAGTTTGGAGGTTGTGCCTTTATCGGAAGTGCCACTGGTGATGATATTGTTGATTGCCGTCACGTCGGCGATGTCAACAGCACCGTCCTTGTTCGCGTCCGCAGCAGTCAAATTGACTGTACCGCTACCGTGCAGGTAGTTGACAAGGGCGGTCACATCGTCTGTGTTGACACTACCGTCACTGTTCACGTCGCCCAGCACGACGACATCCGTGTCGGCGAGGGCGATGCCTGTCCCGACGAGTAGCACCGTCAGGAGCAGGACTGTATATCTGTGAATGATCTTTCTCATGATTCTTCAAATTTAGTCGCCATACTCGCTGTCGCTGCCTCCTCCGCCCCAGTCGATATCGCTATAGTCACCGGAGCCGGACACGCCCAGCAGGGGGGTACGGCTGTCAAGGGTCATCACCTCTGTACGGGGAGCCTTATAAGGGCGCTTCCCCTGATTGATTGTATGATATGTCTTTCTCATCTTGTCGTCCTCCCTCATTTACTTAATGACTACCTTCTTACCGTTCTGGATATAGACTCCCTTCGATGCCGGCTTGCCGGAGAGCTTGCGGCCGCTCAGGTCGTACCAGTCACCGCCGTCTGCCTGTGCGCCGTCGATGAGGCGGATACCCGTTGCCCCGTCCTCAACGATAATGATGGAGCGGGAGTGCATGGCATCCGTGAAGTCACGGAAACGGAAGTAGGCACGGTAGGGCCTCACTTTCGAGGTGCCGGTAGAGTACTTGAACTTGCTATCCTTGATATACAGCCAGTTATTCTCAAGTGTCGTTTCCGTATAGACACCGATCATCGCCTTGATGTTCTCGGCGGCATCCGTGCCCTTGTTGTTCACCATTGCCGTGACGGTGGTGAAGTTCACACCGATGCTGGAGCCGTTGATGGTATATCCGTTGAAGTCACCTATCTTCACGTTCTCTCCGAAAGCGGTCTTCAACTTCTCGGCAGTCAAGGCGAACGGCAGGCAGATGGTATACCACTTATTCACAGCAAATGAGCGCGACAGCGTGACATTGACACCACTGGCGGGAGTGGGCGCTGCCGTGTCAGTTTCGGATAGCGTGAGGGCACCAGTAACGGTGACGGTATTGTCACCTGCCGCCAGGATATAATGCTTGGCGGCATCATCGCTGAACACCGCATTGGCAAGCGTCACGGTATTGGCACCTGCGGTAGCACTCTCTGCCACGGTGAAACTGATGGTCAGCAGGGTACCGTTAGCGGCGGTCAGCGTACCTGTGCTGTAGCCCGTGAAGCGGATGGTGCCGCTTCCGGAAGTCAGGATGGTGTGTCCGTTCAGCAACGCCCCTGCGCTATGAACCGTGTAGGTCAGTCCTGCGGGAAGGGTGATGTCAAACTGGAAGTCACGATAGGTTCTCGGCGAGCCGCTCAGCACGATGCGGCATTCTGCACGTTGGCTATCGCCAAGGTGCCATTGTCATCGGCGTAGGCACTCGTGAGGGTAGCCATCAGCCCTAACAATAGGAGTAGTTTTCTTCTAAACATAGCTGTATCATTATTGATTATATTATCAGTACTATCAAACAATACGGCTACAAAGATACAACGAAGTTCGTGAACAAAAAAAAAAAAAACGAAATAAATGTTAATACGGCATTCTACCTTACAACAGGCAGGATGCAAAAAAGCGAAAAATATTTGGATTTCTTCTAACTTATTATTATCTTTGTAGCATCAATAACAACGCAAGACTATGGCTAAGAGAAGACTATTCATGACAGCAATGATGCTGACGGTGATGCTGACAGCATGGGCACAGTCGGTGGTCAGCGGTGTGGTAACAGACCGCCAGACGGGACGTGCCTTAGGACATGTGAGTGTGACGGCGGAGGGAGGAAAGGCACATACCGTCACCAATGACGACGGACGCTTCATGCTGAAGACCCCTAAAAAGCCCCAATACCTGCAACTGAGTCATATCGGTTATAAGACACGCCGCTACCAACTGAAGGAGGGAACGCGGGATGTGCGGATCATGATGACCGCCAATGTGGTGGGACTCCATGAGGTGGTGATTACCCGCAACGACCCTATGGAGATCGTGAAAGCCGCCATGCAGCGTATCGAGAAGAATTATCCCAACCAACCGGAACTGGTGCGCTGCTTCTATCGGGAGACGGCACGGCGCGGCTCCCGCTTCATCTCTATCGCTGAGGCGGTGACGGACATGTACAAGAGCGGCTACGACCGTGGTCCTGAGCGTGATGCCGTCGCCATCCTGAAAGGACGGCGGCTGATGAGCATGAAGGCGAAAGACACCCTGGGCGTGAAGATACAGGGTGGTCCCGTACTGCCGCTGATGGTGGATGTGGCAAAGAACCCCGACTATCTGCTGAAAGAGGAGGAGTTCTACAAATATGACTTCCACATGGAGATGCCTGCGCTGATTGACGACCGGCTGCAGTATGTGGTGAGCATGGAACCGAAGGGTGCGACGCTCTATCCACTGATGTACGGCAAACTCTTCATCGACCAGGAGACACTGGCGTTCACCCGTGCAGAACTGCAACTCGACGTGAGAGACTGGCGTACCGCCTCTGACTATATGTTAGTACACAAACCCCTCGGACTCCGTTTCCGTCCCAAGGAACTGAACATGACGGTGGTCTATGAGACAGACTCGCAAGGTGTTACCCGTATGAGTTATGTCCGCAACGAGATGCGCTTTAACTGCGACTGGAAGCGGCGGCTGTTTGCCTCCCCCTTCACCACGGTCAGCGAGATGGTGGTGACGGACCGCCAGCAGCAGGGTGACGAGGTGAAGCGCCCCAGAGGGCGTAACTCATTCGGCATCCGTGAGCGTTTCTATGACAAGGTGGAGTATTTCGACGACCCCGACTTCTGGGCAGACTATAACATCATCGAGCCGACGGAGAGTCTGGAACATGCCATCGGCAAGCTCAAGAAGAAGGTGAAGAACCGCTGACGGACACTAATGGTTCTTCCGATAGCTCAGCACTGCCCATACCGCCATGACAGAGGATATTCCCATGAGGGCAAACACCTGATGGGCGATGGTTCCGAAACCACCCCCACGCACAAAGACGGTACGGATGGCATCAATGAAATAGTGCATCGGATTAATATAGGTGGTGGCATACGCCCATGACGGCATGGAGCGTGTTGGTGTGAACAAACCACTGAGCAGCATCAGGCAAACCACAAAGAACCACATCACCAGCATTGCCTGCTGCATGGTGTCACTGTAATTGGAGATGATCAGTCCTAACGAGGAGAAGAACAGTGCCAGCAATATCGCCAAGAGATAGACGAGTCCCAACGGTCCCTGGCAGGTGATGCCATAGACTGCCCATGAGAGCACGAGACATACCGTCAGCACCAGCATCCCTATGATCCAGTAAGGGATGAGCTTTGCCAGGATAAACGCCCATTTGGAGACGGGTGTCACGTTGATCTGCTCTATCGTTCCCGTCTCCTTCTCCCCCACGATATTCAGGGCTGGAAGGAAACCACAGAGCATCATCATCAGAATACCCATCAGGGCTGGGATCATAAACACCTTATAGCTCTGACTCTTATTATAGAGGTTCAGAACACCCGCTCCCTGACTCACGCCCCTGCTGTCGCCAGACTGAGGGGATGCGGAGACGATCTGTGAGAGGTACGACGAACCGATAGAGCCTTTCGTGCCATTGACGGCATTGGCGGCTATCAGCACCTGAGGATGCCGTCCCAGGACAAGGTCACGGCTGTAGTCCTGCGGGATGACCAGGACGATGTCTGCCCTACTCTGCTCTATCTCTTTCAAGGCAGCGGCATACGTCGGTTGCTGACCACCGAAGATGAAATACGGACTCGCCTCGATACGGTGGACCAGTCGCTGGGAATACACGCTACGGTCGTTGTCCACCACGTCGACCACGATATTCTTCACCTCCTGATTCATCACCCATGGCATCACACACATGATGACGATGGGGAAAATGAAGATGATCTTCGGCATGAATGAGTTACGGCGTATCTGCAGGAACTCCTTTTGGATGAGATATCGGATAGTCATGAGTCAAGTCGTTTATTGAATTTCTTTAGTGCAACCATCAAGAGCAACAGGGTCATGCCACAGAGGATGCAGACCTCCGGCAGCACCTCACGGATCCCCACACCCATAATCATGAGTTTGCGCATCACCTGAATATAGTATCGCGGAGGCATCACCGCTGATATCCATTGCAGGACCTGCGGCATCGACTCGATAGGGAAGAGCATGCCGGAGAGCATCACCGTGGGCAGCAACAGCACCATCGCCGAGACCAGCAAGGCGACAAACTGCGTCTGTGCGACACTGGAGATGAGCAAGCCCAACGAGAGGGCAAGAAGGATATAGATGAGTGACACGACAATAATCCATCCTACAGAACCCGCCAATGGCACTTCTAAGACCGTTGCCGACATCACCAGAATGATGACGAGGATCAGGAATGCCTGCAAGAGATAGGGGACCGCCTTGGCGATGATGATCATCAGCGGACGGACGGGTGACACGAGCAGTACCTCCATCGTGCCACGCTCTTTCTCCCGGACAATAGACACGGAGGTCATCATGGCACATATCAGCAACAGGAGCATACCCATGATGGCTGGCACGAAGTTATAGGCTGACTTCATGCGGGGGTTGTAGAGGAGCTTGATGTTCGGGGTATTCTGAATGTGCGGAGTACTCAGAATACTCATCGCATAGGCAGTCCACTGCTGAGCCATATTAGGATCGGAGGTGTCGACCATCAGTTGCACCCCGCTCTTCTTGGAAGCGAAGTCCTTACCGAACACAACGGCAAGGTCGGCACGCTGATGACGCAGCAACAGCTCCGCCTCCCCCGGACTGCTGACCGTTGCCGTGATGATGAAATACTCTGAGGCGGCAAGACGGTCGACGGCTTGACGGGTCTGATGGTCCATCTGCGAGGTGACGATGACGGTACGCACATCCTTCACATCGTTCGTGATGGCAAAGCCGAAGAGCAGCATCAGGACGACAGGCAAACCGAAGAGTATCAGCATCGTACGACGGTCGCGCTGGATGTGTTTGGTTTCTTTGATGACAAAACTAACAAACTGTCTCATAGGCTAATCACTGCTTCTGGTCGCCTGACGGGCGAGATAGGTAAACACATGGTCGATATCAGGCTGGTGGAACAGCTGTTTCAGTTCCTCTGGGGTCCCCATCGCACTGATCTTGCCATCCACCATGATAGAGATACGGTCACAATACTCAGCCTCATCCATATAATGGGTGGTGACGAAAACGGTGATGCCACGTCCTGCCGCCTCGTAGATGAGTTCCCAGAACTGACGGCGTGTGGCGGGATCCACCCCACCTGTCGGTTCGTCGAGAAAGACGATGTCGGGGTCATGGAAGATAGAGACGGAGAAGGCGAGTTTCTGTTTCCACCCCAGAGGCAGGGAGCCCACGAGGTCGTTCTTATGTTCCGTAAACTGGAGTTGCTCCAGCAACTGGTCGGTCTTACGGGCTATCTCCTCGTCTCTCATACCATAGATGCCGGCAAAGAGACGGATATTCTCACGGACGGTCAGGTCTTCATAAAGAGAGAAGCGCTGACTCATATACCCGATATGTTTCTTGATCTGCTCATGCTGCGTACAGATATCGAAACCAGCTACGGTACCTGTCCCGGAGGTGGGTTGGTTCAGTCCCGTGAGCATGTGCATCGCAGTGGTCTTGCCTGCTCCATTGGCACCCAGGAAACCGAAGATCTCCCCACGCCGTACACTGAACGAGATATCATCAACAGCATGGAAGCTACCGAAAGCCTTCACCAGGTGACTCACCTCGATGACATTCTCCTGTCTTGTCTGTTGCTGTGTCACAGCAACAGACTTATCAATACCCGGGGGATTGAAGATGGCAGAGAAGCGGTCGAGGATGAGTTCCGGTTTATCAATACCCTGCACCTTCCCCTCATGCAGGAAAGCGACACGCTCGCAGCAACGGACCTCGTCGAGATAGGGGGTGGAGGCGACAATGGTGATACCACGCTCTTTCAATGTTCCCAGCATCTCCCAGAACTCCTTACGACTGACAGGATCGACTCCCGTGGTCGGCTCATCAAGGAAAAGGATTGTGGGCTGATGCACCAAGGCACACGACAGGGCGAGTTTCTGCTTCATTCCCCCTGAGAGGGCACCTGCCTTACGGTCAGCAAAACGCTCTATCTGTGAATAGATGGCACGAATACTGTCATAGCCTTCCTCTACGGTAGTACCGAAGAGGGTGGCGAAAAACTCCAGGTTCTCACGGACCGTCAAGTCCTGATAGAGTGAGAAGCGACCCGGCATATACCCTACCCGACTGCGTATCTGCCGCATCTGACCGACGACATCATAACCATCGACCGATGCCGTTCCCTGGTCGGCAAGCAATAAGGTGCAGAGGATGCGGAACAAGGTGGTCTTACCTGCCCCGTCAGGACCTATCAGTCCGAACACCTCCCCCTGACCAACGGAGAACGACACATCATCGAGTGCCCTTACCTTACCGTAGGATTTTGAAATATGACTGACCTCTATGGCTTGCATAACTATGAACTAAAACTTCACCTCCCCATACATACCTATTTTAATATAGCCATCGTTCTTGACAGCGATCTTGACGGCATAGACCAGGTCGGCACGCTCGTCATCGGTGAGGATGGTCTTGGGGGTGAACTCCAAACGACTGGATATCCATGATACCGTACCATCGTATGCTTTCTTCTGCTGGTCACCATAGTCGGCAAACACTTTTACTTTCTGTCCCAGTTTGATGTGCTGCAACTGGGCGGTGGTGACGTATGCACGGATGAACATCTTGTCGATATCAGCAATCTTGAAGAGGGGCTTGCCCGTGGCGACAAACTCTCCAGTCTCCACATATTTCTCCAAGACAGTACCACCTGTAGGAACGATGACATGACACTTCCTCAACTGGTCTGTCAGTTGCGCCACCTGCACGTCGACAGTGGACACTTGTGAGTTTAAGGTGGACACCTGCGTACCAAGTGCCGACACCTGGGCGTCCAACTGCTTCTGTAGGACGGTGACCTGACTGGTGGCGTCATCGAGCATCTTCCTCGGCGCGGCACCGTCCTTCACCAGCTCCTGATAGCGCAGTTGTTCCGTCCTCGCCTTGGCAAGTTGCTGACGGACTGCCGCCACCTGTTTCTCCAGATCCGGCTTCTGACTCTGGTAGACCTTCTTCGTAGCCCCTAACTGCTGTACCTTCAGCCACAGCTGGGTGGTGTCCACCAGACCAACCTCCTGTCCTTCGGAAAGCGAATCACCCTCGTTGACAGTCAACCTCAACAGTACCCCACTCTGCTCTGCCGATACCACAGTCTCTGTTGCCTCGAACGTTCCCGTGGCATCATACTCCTTCTCTTGGGTTCCGCAAGCTGTCAATAACATGGCAATACCTGCCAGCACATCTATCTTTCTCATATCGCTATTAATTATTCAAGGTAATCTTCAAATCATATATCTCTTTCAACATCTCTATCTCATAGATGGACTGTTGCACCTTTGCCGCATTCTCGTTGTTAATCTCCCGTACGAGGTCGTTGACATCGATAATGCCATGCGCCAGCTTCGACTCGGCAGCCTTACGGACAGCACTGCGAAGCTGGATGATCTCTTCATCCTCGGTCATCAGCTTCCGGTAGCGTTCCAAGTCCTCCTGCTGCTGAACCTGCTCCAACTGGTTATTGAAAAGGAACACGTCACGGCTGACCTCAGCACGCTCCCGCTGCAACTGAACCTTCGCCTTGTCGTTCTTATGGGTATAGAGTGCTCCGATATTCCATGACAACTTAGCACCTATCATCCCGTTCAGCGACCATCGGTGGCGCATCATGTCCTCAAACATATTATAGCCCGGATAGCCATAGAAACCTTGGGCAAAGACTCCTAACTTAGGCATGAGAGCCGCATTCAAGGCTTTCTCCCTGGCATCGGCAAGGCGGAGCTGTGCCTCGATGGCTTTCAACTCGGGGCGCATGTTTTGTTGCTGTGGCACAGCGGCAGGTGGGACAGGCTTCTGCACGTGACGGATGTCCATGCCGCAAAAGGTGGAGAGCATCCTCGCCAAGGCTTGACGCTGTGCCTGCAAACTGGTCTGTTGCTGGATGACATTCAAGCGTTCTGCCTTCACGGAAAGATAGTCGCTCTCTGCCGCGGTACCATGCTGATACATTGATGCGAGTTTCTTCTCACTACCGCTGAGCACTTCCTGCAAATCCATATTGAGCTGCAACTGGTCGTCCATCAGCAACAGTCCGAAATACAGCTCATTGACACGCTGGCGGATCTGGTACATACTGACTTCATTCTGTGCCGCCTCCACCAGTCCCTGCTGACGGGCTATCTCTTTCCGACTGCTGATGGTACCACCGTCATAGATGGTCTGTTGCACATCAACACCTACCCTGTACTGGTCTTTCCTCAGTCCTTTCAGGTCGACACCCATCGACTTCAGCATACTACCCATCTGCTCGGGCCATGCGGCGACATCACTCTGATAGGTGACTTGCGCCGATGCCGACACCTGTGGCAGCCAACTCTTCCCGATATTCCTCACCGTCAGGTCGGTGGTCTTCGCTATCAGGTCGTATTGGCGTATCAACGGATAGTTGCGCTCAGCGGCACGCTGACACTCCTCCAACGTCTGTGCCTGTAATGACAGCGGTATGATGACCAATCCCAAAATTATTCTTCTCATATTGTACTATTTGTATTCCAACTGCAAAAGTACACTGATTTATTGGATTAATCACTATCCATACGCATCAGAAAATGTTCTTTTTGTTCGATTTCTATACAAAAGGAGTATATTTCACCGCTTTTTTATTATCTTTGCATCGGAAACAAAACGATATAGCACCATGAGCAAGCAACCCAAACTGATGAGTCTCTCAAGGATGAAGGACATCCTTGAGCCGCATCTGTCACAGATTCATGAGAATATCTATTTGAGTCAGGAACTCGCCATCATCCATGGTGACCCACGAGCCTTCCGCCTGGTGTTACGACAACAGCCGCCCTTTGCCATCAACGACCACCGGTTAGGCATTATCCTACAGGGAGAGATACGTGTCAACGTCAACTTGGTGGAGAAAGTGTTCTCTAAAGGCATGCTCGTCTTTATCGGTCCCGGCACTATCATCAATCCTGTCCGATTCTCCGAGGACTTGCAGATATACGGTATCGGACTCTCTCCCGACTTCCCCATGCCGTTTGCCGCAGGACAGATGCCCCCTGCCTTCAACGGACAAGTGCGTGACTTCCAGCTCCGTGTAAAGGAAGAGGATATCATGACAGCAAAACTGATGGTCGACACCATCTGGCATCTGGCACACCAGCCAGACTATAACCGGCAGACGATGAGCAGTCTCGTCGGTGCGCTGATGTATCATTATGACGGACTCTACCGCCAGCATACCGACCAACAGCAAAACACGCAGTCACGGGAACAGAGCATCTTCGACCGCTTCATCTATCTTGTCAACCAACATGCCGTCAAGGAGCACCAGATTGGTTTCTATGCCGACAAGATGTGTCTGACGGAGCGTTACCTCGGCACCGTCATCCGTCAGGCAAGTGGTACGACGGCAAAAGAGTGGATTGACCTTGCCCTCATCACCCGTATCAAGGTGGAGCTGAGGCACACCGACAAGTCTGTCACCCAGATTGCCGAGGAGATGAACTTCCCCAATCCCTCCTTCTTCTCCAAATACTTCAAACGTCTCACCAACATGACTCCCGCGGAGTTCAGGGAGGGATGAGCCATCCTACGCAGTTGTAAGTGCCGTGGTATTCGATGGGTATACACAACGAAGACTATGACACGTTTGAACAACGGATTCATGTAAGAAATAAGTGAAGAAAATTTGGTGTTTTGCTGACATAATCGTATCTTTGCACCCGACTAAACGGCATAAGTATGAACAATAAGACAAACGAGATACTGCAGAAGAACGTGGCACTGCTGTCGAAGCTGACGGAGCAGGAGGTGAATATGATGCCTGCCATTGAGGCACCGCTGCCCTCCGTGGTACAGGTGAAACAGATTGTGGCACTGGTGAAGAGCATCATCTTCCCTGACTATTTCAATAAGCGACAACCCGACGAGACCATCCGCTCCTATTATATTGGTGGGCACATGGAGGAGTTGTACGGTCTGCTGGTGAAACAGATAGCCCACGGACTGCAGTTCTGCGAGGACTGCGAGGAGATTACCACCAAGGAGAAGGTATACCAGGAGGCTGCAAAACTCGCCACTGAGTTTATCGACGAGTTGCCGGAAATCAAACGGCTGCTCTATACCGACGTGCAGGCGATGTTCGACAACGACCCTGCTGCCACGAACTATGGTGAGGTGATATTCTGCTATCCTGTGGTGAACACCATGATACACTACCGCATTGCCCATAAGCTGCATCTGATGCGTGTCCCCGTCATTCCACGTATCATCACCGAGCAGGCACACTCCAAGACGGGTATTGACATCCATCCCGGTGCTACCATCGGAGAGTATTTCGCCATCGACCACGGCACGGGTGTGGTCATTGGTGAGACCAGTATCATCGGAAATCATGTGACACTCTACCAAGGTGTGACCTTAGGTGCCAAGAGTTTCAAATATGATGAGAACGGAAACATGCTGAACATACCCCGTCACCCGATTATCGAGGATAACGTGACGGTCTATTCCAATGCATCTATCCTGGGGCGTATCACCATCGGGCACGACAGTGTGATAGGTGGTAACATCTGGGTGACCCATGACGTACCGCCCTACTCCCGCATCCAACAGTCGAAGGCTGTGGAAGGCTCCTTTGACGGAGGACTGGGTATCTGACCATAAAAGAAAGAGAGCCACTCGGCTCTCTTTCTTCTGTTTTTATTCCTTAGTGACTTTAATACTGTCGTTGCTCAACGCTTTGGGTTGTTTGGACCATTCGTAATAGGTATTCCAACGGTCTGTCGATGTCTTGACCAAATCGAAGCGAATCTCCTTGTAATTGCCACAATCCATATAGCCATAGAAACGGTTACTGTTGATCTCATATTCATAGATGTAGATGACCTGCCCTGTATCATAGGTCAACCTGATGCGCCCACCAGCTACACTCCACAAGAACTCACGATACCTTGAGTCACGATTGTAAGGGTCATAATCCACCTGCTCGCCATATCCCGACGTAGCCCCACGGCTGTAGCTGTGCCCTGCACGGGAGAAGCGGATGATGGTATCATACTCACGACCAGTACCCTCATAGCCCCAGTAGCTGTAGTAATCCTCGCCCATATAGCCTTCCCACTCACCAGAGAGGTCGTAGGCAATAGCCTCATCCCTTGTCATACAACTTGTGAATGTTGTCATAACCAGCGCCATCATGAGCGCCATCGTCATATAAGTATAAATTTTCTTCATATCTCTGCATTTTTAATGTTTCTGTTGCAAAGGTAAGGAAAATATCCCACTCCTGCAAGATGAAATACCTAATAGTGCGTAGGGATTTTCCTATTTATCCCCCAAATAGATGTTTAATAACATAAACCGTGCATTTTGTCAAGAAAAAATATGGCGGATTCAAAAATATACCGTAATTTTACAACACGAAAACGAAAACAACTACTGACTATATATAGATACTAATAAGTAAGATACATAAATTTCTTTTCCATTATTAATACTATCATTAGGATAAAGAGCGGCATGGTTGTGAAACTCTGCCGCTCTTGCTTATTATGTATTATTGTTCCTTTTCCACTGTTTTCTTTCCGAACTCCGGGTCTATCTTCAAGAATGCAGTCACGATATAGGTCAGTGAACATGCAGCTATCACTATCAGGAAGAATGCCTGATAACCTACAGCCTCCTGCAAAGCACCCGCAAACATGCCAGGTATCATCATCGACAGTGCCATAAAAGCAGTACATAACGCATAGTGACTGGTCTTATGGTCACCCTGACTATAATATATAAGGTATAGCATATACGCTGAGAAACCAAAGCCATAACCAAACTGCTCAATAAACACACAGACATTAATCGTCAGCAGGTTGGAGGGCATGACATACGACAGGTAGACATACACTACGTCCGGCAACGTTATCGCCATCACCATAGGCCACAACCATTTCTTCAATCCGTCACGACTGGCAGCAATACCACCAAGGATACCTCCCAAGGTCAGACCAATGACACCTACCGTTCCCTGAACGAGTCCGTATTCTCCATCGGAGAGTCCTAATCCGCCATTATGGGGAGCATCTACCAAGAAAAGTGCTGATACCTTGGCAAGCAATCCCTCCGGCATACGGTAGAACAGCATGAAACAGATACCCGCCCATACCTGCGGTTTCTGGAAGAACGTCACGACGGTCTGCTTAAACTCCGTTATAATCTCCCCTGCCGTCTTCTTCGACTTCTCGCCATCCTCTGTAGGTTTGGGTAATATCCAATGGTGATAAAGCCATAGACCTATGAAGAGTCCTGCCATCAGATAGAACACCAGACTCCATGAGTAACGGATATTACGGGTGAGTACCTGCAAGGCTCCTGCAAGCCCTACCAACAGTCCGGATGAGAAAATGGTTGCTATACGATAGAACGTGGAACGGATACCCACGAAATACGCTTGCTCGTGTTGGTCGAGTCCTAACATATAGAAACCGTCTGCAGCAATGTCGTGTGTAGCACTGCTGAATGCCATCAACCAGAAAAAACAAAGAGAGCCTTGCAGCCACCATGGTCCTGGTATGGTAAAAGCGACTCCTCCTAATGCGGCAGCAATGAGTACCTGCATCGTGACAATCCACCAACGCTTTGAGCGCAACATATCCACGAAGGGACTCCACAACGGTTTGATAACCCAAGGCAGATAAAGCCATGAGGTATACAACGTAATATCTGTGTTCGACAAACCAAGTCGCTTATACATGATGAGCGAGATGGTCATCACTGCGACATAGGGAACTCCCTCGGCAAAGTAAAGTGTGGGCACCCATGCCCACGGTGTTCTTTTATTCATTTGTGCTTAATATATTTTCTTAATTTCTGCACCACGATAGTAGTGCAATAATATCTCATCGTATTTATATCCTTTCTGTCCCATCACAGCGGCACCGATCTGGCAGAGCCCCACTCCGTGCCCCCATCCTTTTCCATGCAGGCGGAAACCGCTTGCCGTCTTCTCCACGTCAAAGGCGGAGCTATAGAGATGACTCTCACTAAGGGCACGCCGTATCTCCAGCTCCTTACCAATGGTCAGGGTCTTCTTGGTACCTACAATCTTCAGTTTCCAGATACGACCGCTCTTGCCTCTTTCCAATGGGATAAGGTCGGTAACCGTGCCAAAGTCATCTTTCAATTTCTCGTTGACGAGTTTCGATAACTCCTCTGTGGTATACTCCACCGTCCAACGATAGAAGTCGTTGGTCTCCAAGTCATAGTCGTTAAGCACCTGTGAGAGCACCTCCTTGTCGCTGGTATTACAGTACGGATCTTCTACTGAAACCAGATAGGGCTTGGGAGAATCTTCCCAACAATACTGGAACTCCTCCGTCACACCACCACAACACTTGGAGAAACGAGCGTCACATATCTCATCACCATAGCAGAGTATCCTGCCACGCGTCGCCTTCAAGGCTTGCTCTACAGCCTCACTGGTTTGTTTGGTGATACCTTGATAACGCTGGCAATGGTCATCAGCGCACACGTCGAAGATGGTATGGTCCTCACGGTCGTACCATCGGATGATCTCATCGTCCTTCTTGATGAAGGAGAAGAAGCCATCCTTTCTCTCACTATTCTCTTCCCTACGCTTCATCTGGGCAAGCAGCCAAGAACGACTGATGACGGCATGCGCCTTCAAAAGCTCCAGACCTGCCGTCGCCTTCATCTCACTGGAAATCACACTGGCAAGGTACTGCTCAACAGGCAATTGGTTGATGGCGGTAATCTTGTCAGCCTCCACCACCAAACGTAATGTGCCAAGGAACACTTGTGTCTCCTTACGCTCCCAATGGAAATTCACCCCAATGGTCACATCATGCAAGGAGAAGGAAGCGGTTGGCGACTGCGGAGTGAATGTCAACTCACGATACTGCATACCTCGCCAGAGAATGCCACCTTCCGAGAACTCCACGGTCTGTTCTCCCTCTATCAGTTCTCCCTTCGCCATATAGGGGGCGTTCAGGGCAAAATCAATCTTTTGTCCACTCACAATACCTACTGTGACATCTGGTTGCTTGGATGCCACAGGTGCCGAATGGGCACTCAAGGAATAATTCTTGAGTTTTCCCATCACTTCCCGCACCTGCTCTGGGGTAAGCGATACTTCCTCATAGATAGCAGAAGCCACCTCTGGAGTGATTTTGCGGAAATCCTCCTCACGGGGGGTGATTAACAGTCCACCCATGTCCACAGCACCAGGACTGATGATATACTGTCCTGCTCCCTCTGCAGTATAGCAGGAAGGACGATGCTGACGACGTGGGAGTACTACACTCAACAACGTGTCACTTTGTCGCCACGCGATGATATTCATCATGGGCTCTGTCTCATCTTTCCGCTGAGGCAAGCAGGCATATAGCCGTTTGAAGAATTGTTCACTGCCTTCCAGAGAGTTGCTACGGATCAGGAATGCGGCAGCAGGATAATCGGCAATATGCCAGATTCCCTCTTCCTCGTCTTCCCTCACGACTTCCACAAGGTTACGACTCAACCTCTGCCAGAACTTCTGCAAGGGCAGCACTCCAGTGCTTACTGCTTGCAGATGGGCATGGTCTGGGGCTGAGGCGCCACATTTAGGACCATTATATAATATGGTAAGCTCAGGATTAGCCGACAGCAGTTGACATATCTCACTGTACATCGGGAGAATCGCCTGGGGCTGATGTCTCTTTGTGGGCAGCGTGAAATGAATGGGCAAAATGGGGAATGGATTAACCAATAACTCATACTTACCGTCTATCAGACGATGAATCTGTTCTTTAGGACGGTTCTCCGCACATAAGAAGCAAGGACGCTCCGCAAGCGACTTCGCATCAATCTTTGCTCCTGTGGAACGCATACGGGCAGGGTTCCACTGAACTTCCACAGGCATTCCCTCACCATCCAGCTCACGGGTCTCCACTTGCTGTAAGTCACGGTAACGCTGACGCACCTCTTCCCAGGTTTTCAACTGGCGATGGAGAAAACGCATCACGGGCGACTGGCTCATGACTGTTGCAGCCCCTTTGTTCGCCTGCTGGCGCGCCAGGACCTCCATCGTACGCAGACGATCCTTATAAAGATTGTTGGCATTGATTTTCTCTACTGAGAGAGCGGCATCGGAATTACCACCCCATCTGCGACAGAGATAGAGTTCTGTATAGATTCGACCGATACGGTATCGGCGTGAGAACAACAGACCTAAAGCATAGTCCTCACCATAGGAGGTGTTGGGGAATTGCACCTGCCGAAGTAAAGGGGTGAAGAATGCGCGTGGTGCGCCCAAACCATTGATACGCAAAGCGTTATTCGGTCCGTTCTCATCTGTCCACTCCTGATGGTCGATAAGTCCTGGGGGGAGTGTGTTCAAGTCAAAGTCGCACATCCGATAGGAGCCTACTATCATTGCCGCATGCTGTTTATGGAATGCGTCCACAATCGTCTGTAACGTCTTAGGGGACGAATAGAGATCGTCGGAGTCTAACTGCACGGCAAAACGACCACAATAAGGACTATTAATCGCCTCATTCCAACATCCGCCAATTCCTAAGTCACAACGCTCCGGTACGATGACATGAAGTTTGTCGGCATGGCATGACAACAAACCTGACAGGATATCTCCTGTCTTATCCGACGAGTGGTTATCCACCACAATGACATTATACTTAAAGTTTGCTTTCTGAGAAAGTGCACTCTCGACAGCATCCTTGATGGTTTTCTCACGATTGAAAACAGGAATGACAACAGATGCCTCCACTTCAAAATCTTGTTCATCGAAATCCACCTCCTGATACTGACTCGTATCTACCAAAGCTTTTATCTCGCGAAGATGAGCGGTACACGCCTGCTCCATCTCTATCTGCACTTCCCTATTGGCGGGGTTAACATAGTCAAACTGCTTCACACCAGAGGCCCGGAGGTCGGTTTCCTCCTCTGTATAAAGATACTCATTCAGATGGAACAAGGTCCCTTCCCTGCTTAAGAACAAGCGCAGGTCATAGAGACCAGCCCACTGATAGTCCCGTTCCCGGTCTGTCGTAGCATACTTATGAATAAAGGATGTACGGATCATGACCAAACTTCCAAAATCGAAATCATTACGCAAGGATCCTTCTTGGTAATCGATGACCGGATGCGCTTTTCGCTCACCATTCTCCACCTGCCAGCGGTCACAATACAACAATGCGGCGGTTGTGTCCTCTGCCACTAACAGCATACGCTCCAAAGCGGTGGCACCTAAAGAAACAGGTGTCGGTTTCGTCACTAATAAAGCATAAGGCGCTACGGCATGTTCGGCAATCTTCATCACAAAGCTACTACTCTGCAACTGTTCTACGACCAACAACGTACAATCCCGGGGCACAGCGGAGTCTGCAATTTTTTGGTTGGTCATCAGAAAGATGTGTCGGACAGTGGGACTTTGGCGCAACTGCGCAATAGTTTCCGTCAATGAATCCACCGATTGACAGGCAAGAAAGCAATCTATTTTTTGTCTCATGAGGTATTCTTTCACTATAATTTTAGGCACAAAGGTACAACTTTTTCTGGGAAATCCACATTTATGCTCAAATATTTTTGTACCTTTGCAGGCATGAATACAAAGAAAAGATTACTGGCCATGACTCCGACGGAGCTGAAGAGCGTTGTCAGTGAGCTTGGAATGCCTGCCTTTACGGCAAAACAGATTGCCCAGTGGCTTTACGAGAAAAAGGTGCGAAGCATTGACGAGATGACCAATCTCTCAAAGCAGAACCGCCAACGTCTCGCAGAGGATTATGAGGTGGGAGTATCAGAGCCCATAGACTGCCAGCGTTCAGCAGACGGAACCATCAAATACCTTTTCCCTGTTCGTTGCGATGGTATCTCTACAAACGGGACAGACCGCTTTGTCGAGACTGTCTATATTCCTGACGGAGATCGTGCCACAGTCTGTGTGTCATGTCAGGTGGGCTGCAAGATGAACTGCCTGTTCTGTCAGACAGGTAAGCAAGGATGGCAAGGCAATCTCACTGCTGCGGATATACTCAACCAGATTTACGCCATGCCTGAAGCTGATTCTTTGACGAATATCGTATTCATGGGACAAGGAGAGCCCATGGATAACCTTGAGGCGGTGCTGCAAGTCTGTGAGATTATGACCGCACCTTGGGGATACCAGTGGAGCCCCAAACGCATCACTGTCAGTTCTGTGGGTATCCGAGGCAAGCTTAAACGCTATCTTGACGAAAGCGACTGTCATGTGGCTATCTCTATGCACTCACCATTGCATGAGCAACGTCAGCAACTGATGCCTGCAGAGAAAGCGATGCCCATTGCAGAGACCATTGAATTATTACGCCAATACGACTTCACCCACCAACGCCGTTGCTCCTTTGAATACATTTGCTTTGGAGGGCTCAACGACTCACCGCTTTATGGAAGGGAGATTGTGAGACTACTCAGTGGTCTGGAGTGCCGTGTTAACCTCATCCGTTTTCACGAGATTCCTGATGTCAAACTGCCCTCTTCTGACGAGAAACGTATGGAGGCGTTACGTGACTACTTGACACATCACGGAATTACCACTACCATCCGCGCCAGCCGAGGACAGGACATCCTCGCGGCCTGCGGTCTGCTGAGCACCGCGAAGCAGTCACAATAAAAGTGTCGGAATATCGAAAAATGAAATAATTGTTATGGAAGAAAAAATGATTCGCGTGGCCATCACGCAAGGAGATACTAACGGCGTAGGCTATGAGGTGATCCTCAAGACTTTCGCCGATCCTGCTATGTTCGAATTGTGTACCCCTATCATCTATGGTTCTCCCAAGATTGCCGCCTATCATCGTAAGGCACTTAATCTGGAGACGAATTTTAGTATCATCAACTCGGCAGAAGAGGCACGTAATGGAAGACTGAACATCTTGGCATGCTTCGATGAGGAAGTAAAAGTGGAGCTCGGTCAACCTTCAGAAGAGGCTGGACTGGCCGCTTTCAAAGCACTCGACCGTGCCATGACCGATTATCGTGCCGGACTGTTTGATGTCCTCGTGACAGCCCCTATCAACAAGGCGACCATCCAAAGCCCTGGCTTCCATTTCCCTGGTCATACAGAGTATATTGAGACAAGTGTGGGTGATGGGAACAAAGCATTGATGATTCTCATGAACGAAAGCCTGAGGGTGGCACTGGTCACCACACACCTGCCTATCAAGGAGGTGTCCAAGGCTATCACCAAAGAGGCCATTATCGAGAAGGCAACTATCTTCCACAAGACACTGAGACGTGATTTCCGAATCTCCAACCCTCGTATTGCAGTTCTCTCTCTGAATCCTCATGCTGGCGATAACGGTCTGTTAGGCTCAGAGGAGCAGGAAGTTATCAAACCTGCCATTGACGAACTGGAGAAGGCTGGTATTCAAGCATTTGGTCCCTACCCCGCTGACGGATTCTTTGGCAGTAATGCCTACGACCATTTCGATGGCGTCCTTGCCATGTACCACGATCAAGGACTGGCTCCTTTCAAGACGATTGCATTGGAGAGTGGTGTCAACTTCACAGCAGGACTGCCTATTATACGTACCTCACCAGACCATGGGACAGCTTACGACATCGCAGGTCAGGGGAAAGCAGACGAGAACTCTTTCCGTCAGGCTGTCTATACGGCAATTGATGTCTTCCGTAACCGGAAGAATTACGATGAGCCTTTGGAGAATCCACTACCCAAACTCTTCCATGAGAAGCGTGATGACAGCGAGAAAGTCCGATTCGCTATTCCTAAGGCAAAGGACCAGTTTAAGAAAGAAGACACAAAACACAAAGAAGACAAGGAAGACAAGGCCGAAAGTTAAATTTATGCCAAAGTATGCCATTATGTCAGATTTTCTTTGTACCTTTGTCGGCTAAATGAAGAGTTCGGAGCTACAGAGTATCAAACAGCGCTACAACATCGTAGGTAACTGCGAGGCGTTAAACCATGCGCTGGATGTCGCCTTACAGGTGGCACCCACTGATCTGAGTGTGCTCATCGTCGGCGAGAGCGGTGTGGGTAAAGAGATTATACCGCGTGTCATTCACGACAACTCACCCCGCCGCCGCGAGAAATATTTCGCCATCAACTGCGGATCAATCCCTGAAGGAACGATTGACAGTGAGTTGTTCGGGCACGTGAAGGGCTCTTTTACTGGTGCCATCAATGACTCTCCCGGCTATTTCGGCGTTGCCAACAAAGGAACCTTGTTCTTGGATGAGGTGGGTGAATTGCCTCTTGCCACACAGGCACGACTACTTCGTGTCCTGGAGACGGGTGAGTATATCCCCGTGGGAGCTACAGAGGTGCGCAAGACAGATGTGCGCATCGTCGCCGCCACCAATGTCAACATCAGACAGGCTATCAGCGAGGGACGTTTCCGTGAGGACCTTTATTACCGTCTGAACTCCATCCCCATCCAGATTCCGCCTTTGCGTGACCGTGGGGAGGATATCGCCTTGCTATTCCGTCTTTTTGCCATGCAGATGGCGGAGAAATACCGAATGGACAAGGTGGTGTTGACGGAGGAGGCAAAACAGATGCTCATGCGCTACAAATGGCCCGGCAACGTTCGACAACTGAAGAATATCACAGAGCAGATATCCATTCTCTCCACAGAACGGCAAATTACCCCAGAAATTCTGGCTCGCTTCATTCCGCAAGACCAGGAGACCACACAACTTGCCACCATTCGCAATGAAGGCGACCATTCGTTTGAAAACGAACGTGAGATATTATACAAGATCCTCTTCGAACTGCGTAGCAACGTCAACGACATGCGCCGTGAGATGAGTACATTGAAGAAACAGATAGAGGATGTGCAGACCGTACCTTCTGCAACGGTACCTTCCACACCTGCCATCCCTACTATACCAACAATACCTACCATCCCCACCACAACGACATTAGAGGATGCGGTGGCTGAGGAGTATGTGGAGCCTGTCAAGGAACCAGAGAACCTCAACCTCGACGCTTGGAGCCGTCAGGCTCTGGAAAAAGCCCTCGACCGTAACGGAGGTAATCGTAAGAAAGCGGCACAAGAGCTGGGAATCAGTGACCGCACCCTGTACAGAAGACTGAAACAATATGGATTGGACAAATAACATACGTCGCATTTGGTTTTGCCTGACAGCTGCCTTACTATTGTCAGCATGCTCCGTCAGCTATAAGTTCAACGGGGCAAGCATCGACTATACAAAGACGAAAACCATCCAGATTGCAGATTTCCCCATCCGTTCCAGTTATGTATGGGGACCCATGGGACCCATGTTCAACAACCAGTTGAAGGACGAGTTCGCCAATCACACTCGTCTGGAACAGGTACGACGTAATGGCGACCTGAAGATTGAGGGTGAGATAACGCAATATCAACAGCGCAACAAGTCGGTATCGGCTGAGGGATATTCGGCACAGACCGAACTCTCTATGACTGTCAATGTGCGCTTCACCAACAACGTCAACCACAAAGAAGACTTCGAGCGCCAGTTTACGGCGACTTCGACATACGAGACCACACAGTCACTGAACGCCGTACAGGAAGAACTCGTGACACAGATGGTCAAAGATTTGTGCGAGCAGATCTTTAATGCTACAGTGGCTAATTGGTAATCGATAGAGGAAATGGATTTAGTAGAGCTGATCAATCACCCAGAACAGATGGACCGCGACACACTTTATGAGTTGCGTTCACAGCTGGCACTACATCCCTACTTCCAGACCGTACGTCTGCTGATGCTCCAAAACCTCTACCTGCTACACGACCCCGCCTTCGACGAGGAGTTACGGCGTGCAGCCATCTATATTACCGACCGCAGGAAACTTTTCAATCTGGTAGAGGCGGCACACTATCAGCTCAGGAATACGGCACAGAACCAACAACCTGCAGCTAACTCAACAGATGAAAACCGGACGATGGCACTCATCGACACTTTCCTCGACTCTATCCCTGCCGAGGAACCTGAGGAGAAAAAGGCGAAGCGACGCCCTACCCCAAAAGATGCTACCGTCGACTATGTGGCATATCTGTTAGAGAGTGAGGACAACGACCTTAACGAGAACACACCTCAGATGCAAGGACAAGACCTCATCGATCACTTCCTGCAAGAGGAACAGGGACGCATCCTGCTCAACGAACTGAAAGACGAGGAAGAAAACGTAGAAGCTCCTGCTATTGAGGAAGAGCCCGCAGAGGAGGAATACTTCACAGAGACACTGGCACGCATCTATATCAAACAAGGACGCTTTCAAAAAGCACTTGACATCATCCAGCGGCTTAGCAATAACTTCCCAGAGAAGAACGCTTACTTTGCCGACCAGATACGATTCCTTGAGAAATTAATAATAAACAATAATAAAAAACAAAAGTAACATGTACACATTATTTGTAATTCTTATCGTGATTGCAGCCATACTGATGATCGGTATCGTGCTGATTCAAGAGTCAAAAGGTGGCGGTCTGTCATCCAGTTTCGCCAACTACAACCAGATTGGCGGTGTTCGCAAGACAACCGACTTCGTTGAGAAAGCCACATGGGGACTTGCTCTCGCCATGGTACTCTTCAGTGTTGTATGTGCTTGGGTAGCTCCCACAGCCACAACTGACAACTCCGTAATGGAGAACTATCAGGCACCTGCCACCAATCCTAATAATCTGCCAGGCTTCGGTGCCAGCCAGACCAAGGATGCCGCCGCTCCTGCTAAGGATGCCGCTGCTCCCGCTGCCCCTGCTGATGCTCCTAAAGCACCCGCACAGCCTGCAAAGTAAAGAAAATCTGCAAAAAAGTATGGGAATTATTTGGTAATCTCGAATAATTCCCGTACCTTTGCATCCGATTTAGAAAAATCGCATCGATGGTGCCCGTAGTTCAGTTGGTTAGAGCGTCAGATTGTGGTTCTGAATGTCGTGGGTTCGAGTCCCACCGGGCACCCAAGAGCTGAAAAGCTCGAAAACGCCGGAAATCCCTGTAAATCAGCAGGATTTCCGGTTTTTCATAGGCAGGAATTTGATTTCCATTTTTGGTTCTCAGTTCCAAATTTGGGCAAAAAATAGCCGCAAAAAAGCCGCAAATTTGCCCGAAAAATGAAAAATAGCCGCAAAATAGCCGCAAAAAATTGACGCAAAATGTGGTGAAATAACGGTTATAATGACGCAAGAATTGGATTCGTTGTACACTAACAATTAAAAACAAAAAGTATGGCAACGATTGCAATTGAATTGGGGAAGTTATCTTCCAAAAAAACAAGAGAAGTCTACTTGTTGGTAAGACAAGGAAAGACAAGACGGAGAGTAAAAACAGGAGTTAAGCTCTTAGAAACAGAAATCTCTCCCAAAACAGGAAAAATAAAGTCCGTCGAGAAAGCGATGGCTGTTGAAAAGCTCAAGTGTGAGCTTCAGGAAAGTATGGATGCCCTAAAAAAAGGGACTCTGACCACTGTTAAAGCAGATGCAAATACTATTGCAGCAAAGATTACCAGGAAGAAACAAGAGAACGACTTGGATTTTTTTGCATTTGCTGAAAAGTGGCTTCAGAAGACCACCATCAAGGGTGCCAAGAATTACAAGTGTATGCTGAATACCATTGAGAGTTTCTGTGGAACAAGAAAGTTGTTCTTTTCAGAGATTTCTGTAACTTTCCTAAAGGATTTCGAAGCATATCTCAAAGAACGTCCACGTGCTCAGTCTCTCTACCTTGGCCAAATGAGACATTTATTCCGTGAAGCCATGCTAGAGTACAACACAGACGAAACTGTTGTTATTAAGAATGACCCATTCATGCGCTATAAAGCACCTAAACAAGTGCTAAAAAAAGGCGTTAGGGCTTTGGGTATAGAAGATTTTCTAAAAGTAGTAAACTATAAGGCCGAACCTGGAGGACGAGCAGAACTTGCTCATGACTGCTTCCTGCTATCTTTCTGCCTGATGGGAATAAATTCTGCTGATCTTTATAATGCGACAGTCTTTGAACATGATACAATCAAGTATAACCGAACAAAGACAAAAGATCGCCGGAGTGACGATGCATACATTGAGGTTCAAGTTCATCCGTTCATCAAAAGAATCGTTGAAAAATATCGAGATAAAAAAGGCAAGAACGTGTTCAACTTTCATAATCGATATGCTGATGAAGCAGGACTTAACCGTGCTATCAACATTGGCCTTAAAGAGATTGGAAAGGCGGTCAAACTTGATGGATTAGAGTTCTACCAGGCTCGACACACCTTTGCCACCCTATCAAGAAATCTAATGAAGTTCAGTAAGAGTGATGTCGACGAAGCCCTAAACCACGTTGGCAGCTATGGAATTGCTGATGTATACATCTCAAAGGACTTCACTATCATCAACGAGAACAATTTCAAACTGATAGATACCGTATTGGGGCTAAAGAAAGAAGCCCAAACAGGCAAGAAAACAAAGTCCACGACAATTCAAAACCATGCTGCATCAGTTTAAACAAATAAAAGCCAGTCCCCATGCAAAGTTTTAAAGCGTGGGGATTGGGTTTTATTCTGTGGGACATGAACCTCCATTTTCGGTTTTAAAGTGTGGGAATTCGGTTTTAAAGTGTGGGGATTTATCTCTGAAACTTCCCCAAAATGCGTATTTTTCGCCTATCCGATAGAGCATATTAACAGTCCATGCTATAACAGGCATACCCTCTGGACGAGGTTTTTGCTTTCCAAGAATAAAAAAAAGATATATTTTGGGGATTCAAATTCCACACGGATGAAGTTTTAAAACGTGGGGATTTTAAGTTTTAAATTGTGGGGATTCATACCTTTGGTATGAGCCATAAGAAAAAGCCCACTGACTTATTTTAGCCAGTGAGCTGCTGTTTCTATCATTTTTCCCTTAGCGTTCCTACTCTGTTCCTTTCTTGGTCTTTAAGGCCTTTTCAGCCTGTTTAACTTCGCCTCTAATTGCCTGAATGACCCATCCGACCCCCATTACAGAACCATCCGGTTTTCGTCGCCGCCCCTGAATACCTGCCAACGTACCCAATATATCCGGCAATAACCTGCATGCCTTCATCAATAAATCCTTGTGTGGTTTTAGACTATCAGCAGGAATACCCATTTGCTGTTTCATGTACATTGCCACCATGGGCGAAATAATTCCTACAGACACTTTTGCCGTCAGTCTAACCCGCTCCAACTCTGGGTCTCTGTATTGATCCTGATACATAGGCATCAATTCAAATCCGATGACCGTACTCTTGCTGTTAGCTGGATTCTCACGTATTTTCTTGTAAGTGAAAGTATATGGACAGGTCGAGTCCAACAGTTTTTTTACAGGTCGTAGAACCCTCTCCTCCAGATGGTCTATTCGGTCTTTCCCATCTTTTTTATACTTGTCTGGAGCTATACCCAGCCAACTTTTTAGCTCCTCAATAGACAGTCTTAACGGTTTCTCTTGTCCACTCATGATCATGTAGAATTGCAAAGCTGAACTGGTTGGCAATGCCAGAGCTTTGTTCAGTTCAAACCGCTTGAAGCCACGACTAAAGTCCGAAAGTACATCCCAAATTCTGTTGTCTACTTCCACCGTAATGATGCCCGATCGATAGACATACGTCGCATTGTTGATGAAGCCGCATACGGAATATCGGTTATTGTCTTTGTATTCGAATGACCTACTTCGCAGTGCATATAAAGCCTTTTCAATGTCACCATGCTTCATTTTGGTGTTGAAAAGAACATCTGAAGCAGGCATTGTAATTGTTACATTGAACAGCCCAAGGTCAACCTTCCTCAGATTGTCTTTAAGCTTAATGCCCTTCAACTGATTCGAAGCATGCTCCATGATACGCAGCACCACCCTCTGCTCCAATATCGACATTTCTTTTTGTCGCGCCCAGGTATAGACAAACGACGTTACTATGTCCTTATTCTGTGTCGGTACCTGGGCTAATTCTCTTCTGCTCATTTTTGTTGGTCGATTTTATAATCCAAACACATCATTTGCATTTCCCCTCTTTGTAGGCTTTATACGAATGGTGCCATTTTTCAGCTCATAGTTACTTATGGCCATGTTCAATCCAACAGCGAAAATGTCTTTCAAAGCAATACCTTCACGCTCTGCAATAGCCCTTACCTTTGCCATTTGCTCTATATCAACCAACGTGCAAACGTGTTCCATTTTCTTCTTTCCTGTGGACTGTCTCCGCGTCTTTGAAACACGATTTTGTTCAGTATTAACCCCTGTATCACTCGCCAAGTTCTCGACGAGATCACTCATATCAAACTCTTTTTTCATCACTCAATCTTCCTTTGGTTATTTCATTCGTTCCAACAATTCTTCTGTGAAAGCCAGATAATCTTGTGCTCCATTACTCTTTGGCGAATAAGTCACTATGTCCTTTGCTTCATATGGAGCTTCAGCAAGGCTTACGTTCTTACGAATTTTAGTCTGGTACACTACATCGCCTAATGAGTCCCGCAACTGCTTCTCTACCCCTTTCCCAAGTTTGGTTGACTCCCATCTAGTAATGAGAATACCAGAGATATGTGCATTGGCATTGAGCCGTTTCTTCACCATGACTATGAAATTGTTGATCATTGCCAGTCCCTTAAAAGGGAGCACCTCAGCTACAAGTGGGATAATAATGTCAGTAGAAGCAGTAAAAGCGTTCAACGTGAGTAAACCAAGAGATGGAGGACAGTCAATCAAAACGAATTCAAATTTCCCCTTAAACTTCTCCAATAATTCAGTTAGCAAACGTTCCCTGGCCATTGCTGATGCCAACTCCAAATCTGCCATTGCCAATTGAAGTGTAGCAGGAACCAAAAATAGATTTTCACTCAGTGGAATAATGGGCAACTCACTCTTGCCTAGCAATGCTGAATATATTGAAGAATCTGGTTCCCCCTTCAGCAAACTACTTGTCAGATTTGACTGTGCATCCAAGTCCACCAGAAGAACCGAATGCCCTTTACTTGCAAGTATAGAGCCTACACTTGCTACTGTCGTCGTTTTACCTACGCCTCCCTTATGGTTGGCTACCGAAATAATCTTTGTTGTCATACCTCAATATTTGAATACTTATAAATTTATTTCCATATTACTGTATTTTGATATGCAAAGATATGAATATTTAGAAAAATAATCCAATATTTCAATATTATTTAAGATTTATTATACTTATAATTCAATGTATTCTAAAAACATAAACGATTAAATATCGCCTATACATTATTATATATATAGAACTTATCATGGTATTCACATATTAACATATTGATGTATTCATATATTGAAATCACTAGTGTCCACTAAAAATGGACGAGTTTAAAAATTAAATAAATTAGGTTCACTTGAACCGCTTCGGTCTTTGTCATTTTTGAATATAGTTTTGTC
>CACYPF010000033.1 GCA_902776195.1 uncultured Prevotellaceae bacterium
TCGGTGAAGGTCGCTCCAAATAGCCCCTCCATACTACTGTTCTCTCTCGTAGAGAGAACCTAGTATGGGGCTTGGAGCCTTCACCTCGGAGAATTTTGTGTGTCTGTCATGGGAAAGCCTTCCAAGGGTGTTGGGAGCCTTTCCCAAGGGTCGTTCCGATGGCACCTACGGGTCGTGCGGATGGCTTGCAAGACCCTTGGAAACCATCGCCAAGGGTCTTGGGGATATCTCCTTTACCCCCATAGGAATGCCTTGCATGACCCATAGGAGGCTTCGGAGTACCCCTTAGGAGGTATCGGAATGAGTAATTAAGTTATCGTTAACGTTAGAAAGTCAAAAAAACAGGAAATTATTTGGCGGATTCGGGAATTATTCCTATCTTTGCACCTGATAGTGTGTCCATGTGTGGACAGACTTTAAAACAACATCAATAGAATGAGACCTCAGGTCAGTTGTACGACCAGTCTCGGAAAGACGTTTTCGAACGTTACTTGTCTGTAGTTTCAAACTTCGCAACTTTGAACTTCATGCAGCGGTGATGCAACAGAGACGTCTGCGTGGGCAGAATTTATATCCGCCTCCGACTCCACTCTTTATGTATATTTCAAGGTGTATGCCAGCAATGGTGATACTGTCTTTGCATTTATCCCTATAGGGTTTAGTGTGTCGTGGCGTGTATGAATGACAGGGCGTGGCAGGGCTTTTTTCATGGTTTTTTGTTAGATGACGCTAAGTGGCTCAGACGGTGAGCTGATAATGGGGTTCGACTCCTCGCTTTAGCGGCGACTTTTCTTGGAAACAAGAAAATGTTTAATTGTTAAACTAAAATGTTAAAAGCAAACTGCCTGCCCGTGAGGGTGGGTCAGTTTTTTTAAAAAGTAAACGCCTCCAAAGGGGAAGGCAATGTATCTGTCGCAAGCCCGGGAGGGGTCTGCGACAGATTTAGTTTTCAGAGGTGAGTGGAAAGAGGTGAGAGAAAACTCAAATAAAATTTGGTTTTCTTCTCACTTAATCGTACCTTTGACTTCGTCGAAGATAGGCTGCATCTCGGAAATCCTCAAATTAATTTGGGATTTCGCTCGATTTGCACTACCTTTGCACACAAAAATAAACGTTTATTGAAAGATGTCATTAAAATGTGGTATTGTGGGACTGCCCAATGTGGGTAAGTCTACTTTGTTCAACTGTCTGTCGAGTGCCAAGGCACAGGCAGCTAATTTTCCATTCTGTACGATAGAGCCTAACGTGGGAGTAATCACCGTTCCTGACGAGCGACTCACCAAGTTGGCAGAGATCGTACATCCGGGACGTATCGTCCCAGCAACCTGTGAGATTGTGGATATTGCCGGACTCGTGAAGGGTGCTTCAAAGGGAGAGGGCTTGGGTAACAAGTTCCTGGGGAATATCCGTGAGACGGATGCCATTATCCATGTGCTGCGCTGTTTCGAGGATGATAACATCACCCATGTGGATGGTACCATCGACCCTATCCGCGACAAGGAGATCATTGATACCGAGTTGCAGTTGAAAGACCTGGAGACTATCGAGTCGCGCCTTGCCAAGACCGAGAAGGCGGCAGCCGCCGGCAATAAGGAGGCAAAGGTGGAGGTGACGGTGCTGAAAGCCTATAAGGAGGTGCTCGACCAAGGTAAGAACGCTCGTATCGTCGAGTTCGACTCGAAAGAGGAGCAGGACTGTGCCCGCAACCTCTTCCTGTTGACCGCCAAGCCGGTGCTGTATGTCTGCAATGTCAGCGAGGCTGATGCCAAGGACGGTAATGACTTCACCAAGCGTGTGGAGGCTCTTGCCAAGGAGGAAGGTGCCGAGGCGATGATCATCGCCGCCAAGACAGAGGAGGACATTGCCGAGCTCGACAGCTATGAGGACAAGCAGATGTTCCTGGAGGAGCTGGGATTGGAGGAGAGTGGTGTCAACCGTCTCATCAAGAAAGCATACTCGCTGCTGAACCTGGAGACCTTCATCACCGCCGGTGAGATGGAGGTGAAGGCATGGACCTACCACAAGGGATGGAAGGCTCCGCAGTGTGCCGGTGTCATCCACACCGACTTCGAGAAGGGCTTCATCCGTGCCGAGGTCATCAAGTACGACGACTATATCCAGTACGGTTCCGAGGCTGCTGTCCGTGAGGCAGGTAAGATGGGCATCGAGGGTAAGGACTATGTCGTGCAGGACGGCGACATCATGCACTTCCGGTTTAATGTCTAGTAAATCTAGAACGTTCTAGAACGTTCTAGAAAATTCTAGAATTATCTAGAGCACTCTAGAAAATTAAGGAAAAAATGGAAACACTGCTTTACATACTTTGGAATCCAAACCTTGAGTTATTCCACCTCGGGCCATTCGCAGTACGCTGGTATGGACTGTGCTGGCTCTTGGGGTTCGCTGCCGCCTACCTGCTGGTGCGTCAGCTTTATCGGGAGCAGAAAATCAAGGAAGAGTTGTTTGATCCCCTCTTCCTCTATTGTTTCGTCGGCATCCTGGTGGGTGCCCGGCTGGGACACTGCATCTTCTACGAGCCCGACTATTTCCTGACCTCCGGGAAAGGCATCATCGAGATGTTCCTGCCTATCCGCTTCCTGGCAGACGGTGGCTTCAGGTTCACCGGCTATGAGGGACTGGCAAGTCATGGCGGTACCCTCGGACTGATCATCGCCCTGTGGCTCTATGTGCGGAAGACAAAGCTTAGCCTGTGGCGGGTGTTGGACAATATCGCCATTGCCACCGGCTCGATGGCTTGTTTCATCCGACTGGGCAACCTGATGAACTCCGAGATTATCGGTAAGGTGACGGAGGTGCCCTGGGCATTCATCTTCGAGCGTGTCGACAACTATCCACGGCATCCCGGACAACTGTACGAGGCGATAGCCTATGGCATCCTCTTCTTCCTGATGTGGTGGCTGCATAAGAAGATGCCCGGGAAGATCGGGACAGGCTGGTATTTCGGCTTCTGTCTCACCTATATCTTCACCTTCCGCTTCTTCATCGAATACACCAAGGAGATACAGGAGGCATTCGAGGCATCACTGCCCATCGACATGGGACAGATCCTCTCCATCCCCTTCGTCATCATCGGACTATACTGCATGTTCCGGAAAAAGACATAGCCTATGAATCCCAAACTACTGCTAATCTGTCTCTTCTCATTATTACTTTCCTCTTCCCTGAAGGCGGCTGAGCCTTATACCAAGGAGGAGCAGAAGGTGATGCAACGCTATTACGAGTTGTTCAACCAACCCGACCAGCAGCGGGAGTTCTATGAGATCAACCAGCAGGTGAGAGACATTATGCAGAGAAGGAACGGGCGGCAGGGCTATCTGGTGTTCCGTGTCAATGAGGTGACCTACGAGATCAACATGCACCGCACCAGTAAGGCACTGAAGATGGCGAAGGAGATCCTGGAGGAGATGAAGGAGAATAACGACGGACACTTCGACATGATATACAGTACGATAGCGACCATCTATGAGGACAGGGGCAACTACAGGATGTCACGCTACTATAGCGACAAGGCGATCAGTCTGGTGGCTCCGAAAGACACTATCGGCATGATAGGGGCACTGCTGGGCAAGGCTAACCTGGAGACTTCCGTCCATCCTGACGAGGCTATCACACTGGTTGACCGCTGCCAACCGCTCTGTAAGGAATTCCCCAGTCATTACAGTTACGGGCAGACCATGAAGGCTCTCGCCTACTTCTTCAAAAACGACCCGAAATCATTCTTCCGGTTGCAGGAAGAATACAACACCTATAAGACAGCCAACAAACTGCAGGACGACCAGAACGACGGTATCTTCCAGACCATCAATGCTGTCTTCACCGGCAACTACGAAGAGGCAATCCGCCTGATACAGGACAAATCGCTCTACTCGGAGAACATGGGGCATTTCGACATGCTTATCCAGCTCTATCAGCTGAGGGGTGACAAGAATATGGTCATCCGACAACTGCAGCGCAAGATCAATGCCGTCGACTCGCTGAATGCCAATTTCATCCATGAGAACATGAACGAGATGAATGCCGAGATGGAGGTGTATAAGGCACAACAGCAGGTCATCAGGACAAGGCTGTACTGGCTGACGGCTGTCGTCGTACTGCTGATCGCCATTATCGCACTGCTCTTCTGGCGCTATTTCACTCGCCGCCGTTACCAGAAAAAGATCCTCCACCAGAACGAACAGCTGGAGATAGCCCTGAGCGAGGCGAAGGAGTCGGACCGCATGAAGACCTTGTTCATTGAGCATGTCAGCCATGAGATACGCACACCTTTGAATGTCATCACGGGTTATGCCCAGGTTATCACGAATCCAGACTATGACTTGGACGAGGAGGAGCGTAACAAGATGCTCAATGGCATCAGACAGAACACCACTGCTATTACTGATGTCGTCAACGACTTACTGGAAATGGCACAGGACGAGAGCAAGGAACGCTACCGCAAGGATGACACGATCGTGGTCAATACCCTCTGCCGGCAGATGATGGATGAGGCAGAGACGAAAAACATGGGGCGCCTGAAACTGAGGTTCTCTACGAAGGTTCCTGATGACTTTACCATCCAGAGCAACCAGAGTGGTATCAGTATCATCCTCCGCCAAGTCCTCAACAATGCCTTGAAATTCACGAAAGAGGGACAGGTGGAGCTCTTCGTCCATGAGAGTCCCGACCATGGCTGCATCCGCATCATCATCACCGACACCGGTGTGGGTATCCCCCAGGATAAGCAGGAGAAAGTGTTTGAGCGGTTCTATAAGATAGACTCCTTCCAGCAAGGTTTCGGCATCGGTCTGCCCCTGAGCCGTAAGATAGCCATCCAGTTGGGTGGTGCGATTGCTATCGACAAAAGTTATGAGAACGGCACCCGCTTGGTTCTGACTTTGCCCATTTCATCGGTATCTGAACAGTAAATACACGACTGTTTACAAAAGTTAAACTTTTGTCTGTTGCCAAGGGATGAAACAATTGGGGTAGTTTTTTGTAACAAACAAAGGCAAATAATCGGACAGAAATGATTATCTTTGCAGCATCATTCCTGTGACTGAAGACAAAAGTTCAATTAACCAATAACAACAATGGCAACAGTTTTAGAAAATACTCAAGAGACGAAAGGCTTCTATAAGCTCTCATGGGTGCAACGCATCGGTTTCGGTGCTGGTGACTTGGCGCAGAATCTGATTTATCAGACTATCTGCATGTATCTATTGTTCTTCTATACCGATGTTTATGTACTGGGCGGTGACGCTGCCAAGTCAGCGGGTCTGGCTGGTACGATGTTCCTCGTGGTACGACTGGTGGATGTCCTCTGGGATCCCTTGGTAGGTACCTTCGTCGATAAGCATAATCCGGCATGGGGTAAGTATCGCAGCTATCTGGTGATGGGTGGTATCCCCCTGACAATCCTTGCCATCCTCTGTTTCTGGGACGGTTTCGCTCCCTCCCTTATCTATGCTTATCTGACGTATGTGGGTATGTCGATGCTCTATACATTAATCAATGTTCCCTATGGTGCGTTGAACTCCTCCCTGACACGAGATACCGATGAAATCACCATTTTGACATCCGTACGTATGTGGATGGCGAATGTCGGAGGTCTTGCCGTATCGGCAGGTGTGCCTATCATCGTTGCCATCTTCGCCTCGTCGCAGACTCTGCCCCTGGAGATGGCACTGTTCATGGGACTGGGTTCCCTCCCTTCCTTCATCTTCATGCCGTTCGTTCCTGCTATTAAGAAGAAGGTGGGTAAGAAGAATATGTTCTATATCTTCCTTGGCATTGCCATCGTCGGTATGATTTTACTTTACATCATCAGCAAGATGGGTACGGTGAAAGAGAATATCACACTCGTCTATATCGCCCAGTTCATCAAGTCTACTGGTGTGATCGTGGCAACAGGCTATATGTGGGCACTGATCCCTGAGGTCATCTCTTATGCGGAGTATACGACGGGTCGCCGTATCGCCGGTATCGTGAACGCCCTGACGGGTATCTTCTTCAAGGCTGGTATGGCACTCGGTGGTGTTGTTCCCGGCTTGGTACTCGCCATGACCAACTACGTACCTGCTGAGGAGGCTACCACACTGCCTAAGGACTCTAGTGCGTGGTTCTATACCATGCTGATCTATTCACTGGTAGGTCTTGCCCTGCTCATCTTCTGTTTCTCTCAGACCAAGGAGCGTGTCGTGATGGATGCCTCTGAGGCAGAGAACGTGAAAGTCAGCGACTTGTGGATGGAGTTCAGACGCAACCGTCCTCTCCGTGTGATCGCACTGTTCTTCATCACTGCCTTTGCCATGATGTCAGTAGGTAATGCTGCCGGTGCTTACTTCATGAACGATCTGGAGCTTCAGACTCCGCTGGCTCAGGAAGGCATCCGCTGGCTCGTATGTATCATCCCTGCCATCCTGTTGATCGTCGCCATGTTCATCATCTCCAAATATGAGCTGAGTGACGAGGTGATTGACGATATCAACCGGAAGATTGAGGCACGCCATCAGGAAAAGCAATAATCTTGAGGTAAGAGGTAAGAAAAAAGAGGTGAGTCTTTTCGGCTCACCTCTTTTCTTTTATGGGTTAACAGATAGCTCAAAGGGTGGAGAGGGTAGTCCCTTCTCAGAAACCAGGTGGGCATGGACGGGATTGTCTTTCCATGCGTAACGTACCTTTTCAGGATCAGAAACGGGCGATTCCAACGATACCTGATTGTCTTTTGCGATAGCCTTGACGTTGATGAACTTGTGGTCGGCACCAGCTATCTCGAAGGTAGCCTGCTCACCCTCGCGGAGAGGTTGGTCGAAGGTCACCACGACCTTGCCGTCAACCATCTTGGCATGGATGGGCTGTGGGGAGAGTTTAACATTCTTATGGAGAGCAAGATGGTCGAAACAAAGACCTACACGCTCTGCCACCTCTTTCTTACGCAAGGGGTGAATATCGACGGTTTCACCGAGGTCTATGGCGACGGCAAGGGCAGCGTATGGGTCTTCCTTTGCCACCTGTCGCTGTGCCTCACGAAGTCTTGCCCAGTTGCTGTTGACAGGCATCGGCTGTTCCGTCATCGGTTGGGGCATACCAGTCTGCTGCCGTCCGTCATAATTCGCCAATTGAACGATACAGAAGGGCAGTTTGGGATCCTTCCAGAGGGTACGCCAGTTGTTCATCATCTTACGTAGCAGGTCCGCATAGGGTGCAGGATTCCCTGTATTTGACTCTCCCTGATACCAGACCACTCCCCGGATGGCATAGGGTGCCAAGGGATAGACCACCGCATTATATAAGGTACTGGGCAGATTCTGAAGGGAGACATCACCACTGGGACATGACGGCATGGAGACACCGGCATGGTGCAACCAGTTCTCACTCAGCGGAATCACGTCCTTGGGCATGGGGTTCTGACTGTAACGGTCGTCACCAAAGGCTATCATATAGGGTTTCTCGGGGATGAAATGGGCAATACCGTACTTATTGATGAACCGGATGGTGATGACGTTGTCACCCTCACGGAGTAGTCCTGCCGGGATATCATAACGGCGTGGGGGATATTGATAATAGGTGCGTCCGATCTCCTTCCCGTTCAGATAGGTAAAGTCTGCGTCGAAAAGGGTACCCAATAACAGGCGGGCTGGTTTGCCGGCATGTTCCTTATCAACATGTACATGCTGGCGGAGCCAGATGCTTCCGATAATCCCTCTGCCATCCTTTTTTGCCCATTCCATCGAATATTGATGGACGGTTTTCCATGAGGAGTCATCATAGTCAAGGGCAGTGAAATGCTGTTGCATACCAGGGTCGCTCTCATTCAGTACCTCATACCACCGCTGGTCAGCCAACTGATTCGCTTTCGTCTGTGCCTGGACATACTCGTCTTTCTGGAAGAGAAGGGTCTTTCCTACCTGCAGGGGGTAGTCTTTCCGCAGGGTGTCGGCAGAGATCCATGCCTCTATCGGTGTACCACCCCAGCTATTGACGATAATACCCTGCGGTACGCCGTGCTGCTCCTGCATCCGTTTTCCAAGGAAAGAACCCAAGGCGGAGAACTGCCAGGCATTCTCCTTGGTCAGTGATTTCCAGTTGATGGAGGTAGGACGGATATCGTCCTGTACACCATGTGTGTTCGTCTCGTTCTGAATACGGAACAGACGGACCTGGTCGTTTGCCATCTGGTCTATCTCTTTCGTATACTGTGGATAGACACGCTCTATCGTGACATCCACATTCGACTGTCCGGAGCAAAGCCATACGTCACCAACCAACACATTGGTCAATACCACATCGCCCACCATTAACGTGTAGGGACCACCCGCCTTCATGGCAGGTAAATCGACACGGAAATTACCGTTGGAATCGGCAATAATAACTGTTTTGAACTTGTTGATCCGCACACTGACCTTTTCTCCTGCATCAGCCTTTCCCCATACAGGGACGGGCTTACCACGCTGGATGACCATGCCAGACTGGAAAAACTGGGGTAATTTCACCTTTGCGCCGACCTCTGTAGTCAGGAACGCAAGAAAGGTACAAAGGACAGTTAGTTTATACTTCTTCATGATAGAATTAAAAAATGTTTATTTTGGTGCAAAAATAATAAAAATAGACGATGAAACGGAAAAAAAGTGTGTTTTTCTTACTTGCTGAAACAATTGGGGTATGTTTATGTAACAAATTCGAATAAATAGTTTGAAGGATTTGTTGTATCTTTGCAGCATAAAAATATTCTAAATCTAAAATAATGAGCGTAACCAAGCGACAACAAATTTCTATTGGCGAAAAACTCGGATACTCATTGGGAGATGTAGCCGCTAATCTGGTTTTCCAGGTGATGATGGTCTTCCAATTGAAGTTTTATACCGATGTTTTTGGCTTAGAAGGGGCAGTCGCTGGTTCTATTCTTTTGCTTGTTTGTCTTTTGGGTGCCTTCATTGACCCGTTTGTAGGGATTCTCTGCGACCGTACTGATACCCGTTGGGGTAAATACCGTCCTTGGCTGTTGTGGACAGCGCTTCCCTTCAGCGTGTTTTATGTATTGGCATTCTATAATCCCGGGATAGAGGAGAAAGGACTGGTTGCTGTCTATGCGACTGTTTCTTATCTGCTATTAATAATAATGTACGCGTTAAGCAGTATCCCGTATTCTTCCTTGGGTGGTGTCATGACGAGTGATATCAAGGAGCGTACAAGTATAAATACCTATCGTTTCATCGCCGTCAGCATAGCGCAATTCGTTGTGCAGGGTCTGACATTGCCCTTGGTCAATAAGTTCGGAGGGGAAACAGGAGAGGTGCAGCAGGGATGGACGACGACCATCGCTTTATTTGCTGCTGTTTCCTTTGTTTTTTTATTAATCACCTTCTTCTCGACACGTGAGCGTATCCTTCCGCCACCTTCCCAGAAGTCGAGCATGAGGAAGGATGTGGTGAATACCGTGTCCAATATATCCTGGCGTTCACTGTTTGTCCTGGTATTGTTCCTCTTCATTACCATCTCCATGTGGGGTGCTTCCATGAATTACTATTTCCAGTATCATGTAGACCAGAAAACCATGTTTGACTTCCTGGGGACGTTGGGGCTGACAGACGTAGGGCAGGAGAAGGGTGGACTATGGTTTTCCATTCTCAATGGTTTTAACTTGGTAGCACATGATTCTTCTGACGCATATTCCATCGGGTTCTCCTTGTTTAATATGGTAGGAGCAGTTATTCAGTTATTCGGAATCATCTTCCTGTCAAGATTCCTTGCCAACAAATTCGGCAAGAAGAGTACTTTTATCGTTTGCCTGTTTCTGACAGGTGTCTTTACCGCTATGTTCTATTTGCCATCACCTGTTGACATCTCGTTCATCTTTGGACTTTGCATATTAAAATCATTAGCTTATGCTCCTACAGTCCCGTTGTTGTGGGCAATGATGGGAGATGTAGCGGATCATGTGGAATATGTCAGTAAACGTCGTGCTACTGGTTTCTGTTTCTCAGGGATTTCTTTTGCCCTGAAAGCAGGATTGGGGTTAGGAGGGGCTTTTGCTGGAACAATCCTCACATGTTTCGGATATGTGTCAGGTCAGAATGAGACGCAATCAGCGGTAGCCCTGCAGGGTATACGTCTTGTCAGCTCTCTCATTCCGGCTTTTCTCTTTGGCATCGGTGTGGTAGCCTTGCTATTTTATCCGATTACTAAAACGTATAATAGAAAGATGCAGGCGGAGTTGAACATCCGCCGGCGGAACAATGGCGTTAAATAATTTTTTTTATCAGCAGACATAAAACATTTGATTATTATGAAGATTTTTAGGTTAGTAGTTGTATTGTTTTCAGTGATTACAGCTGAAGTAGTATTTGCTCAATCTGCGCTGAGAAGCGCGGATGGGCAAAACTGCCTCAACACTACAGAGAACACATTATGGAATGCTTACCGTGACTACTGGTATACTGGTGTTAGCGTCAACCAGTGGGAGGTGGATGGCGAGCAGGCTGCCGACTGGGCTGTCATCGCCAAGAACTTTAACTGGGTGGTTGCTGAGAACTGCATGAAATGCGAGGTGATTCATCCGAAGGAGGGTGTCTACGACTTCACCTTGGCTGACCAGTTTGTCAATAAGGCAAAGGCTGCAGGTCTGAAGGTGATGGGACATTGTCTGATATGGCACTCCCAGTGTGCTCCCTGGTTCCACTATGACGAGAAAGGTAACCTGGTGTCTGCAGAGGTATTGAAGAAACGTATGCGTGAACATATCTATACGGTAGTCAGTCATTTCAAGGGTCGTGTTGACGCATGGGATGTCGTCAATGAGGCTTTTGAGGATGACGGTACCCCCAGGAAGAGTCTATTCTATCAGATTCTGGGAACCGACTATATTCCCCTTGCCTTCCAATATGCCCATGAGGCAGACCCCTCGATACAGTTGTTCTATAATGACTTCTCGATGAACAAAGCACAGAAGGTGGAGGGTGTCGTTAACTTCTTCCGCCCGCTGATACAGCAGGGGCTCCCTGTCACTGCTATCGGCATGCAGGGACATATCATCTTGGAGGATAATGTGGACAATACGGTCATCAAACAATACGAGCACTCCATCCAGACGATTGCCGCTGCGGGTGTGCCTACCTTCTTTTCGGAACTCGACCTCTCCGTACTTCCTAATCCTTACGGGTTCTCTGGTGCGAATGTCAGTGACAAGTTTGCATACCGCCCTGAGATGGATCCATATAAGAATGGACTGACGAAGGAGAAAGAGAAAGAAATAGAACAGTTCTGGGTCAGCTTCTATCAGATGCTGCTGCGCCACCATCAGGATATCCTCCGGGTGAACTTCTGGTGTCTGAACGACGGCAACTCCTGGCGTAACGACTTCCCCATCCCCGGACGTACTGACTACGCTACTCTTTTCGACCGTCAGAACAAGGCAAAACCTTTTGTGCAGAAATTAATCGATTTAGTAAAATAATATTTAAACAACTACTGACTATGGCAAAATTACCGCGTTATTTATTCCCGAGTGATTACATGGCTGACCCTTCAGCCAATGTGTTTAACGGTAAATTGTACATTTACCCTTCCCATGACCGCGAGGCTGGTCATGCCTTCGATGACGACGGTGGTCACTTCCAGATGAAGGACTACCACGTGCTCTCTTTCAATGATGTGGAGAACGATGAGGCTACCGACCATGGCGTGATTCTTGATGTCAAGGATGTGGCATGGGCAGAGAAGCAGATGTGGGATAATGATGTCGTGGAGAAAAACGGCAAGTATTACCTGATCTTCTCTGCTAAGGACTATAATGGAGTGTTCCACCTCGGTGTTGCCGTTGCTGACAAGCCCGAAGGTCCTTTCGTAGCACAGGAGCAGCCTATCCGTGGCTCTTTCTCTATTGACCCTTGCGTGTTCAAAGACGATGACGGTGAGATATACTGTTACTTCGGAGGACTCTGGGGAGGTCAGCTGCAGTGGTACCAGGCTCCTGAGAAGTTGCAGAAGGAGGGTATCGACCTGGGTCCTGCCGCCGACAAGAAGACACAGCTCTATGCACCGGCTGACGTGCCCGCTCTGCCCAGCTTCGTCGTTCGTATGAGTGACGACGTGATGCAGTTCGCTGAGGCTCCTCACTCTGTTGTCATCCTCGACAAGAACGGTGAGCCATTGAAGGCTGGTGACCCGCATCGCTTCTTTGAGGCATCATGGATGCACAAATATAACGGGAAGTATTATTTCTCTTATTCTACAGGTGACAGTCATTTCCTTTGCTATGCCATCGGTGACAACCCTTACGGACCATTCACCTATCAGGGCGTTATCCTTGACCCGGTAGTAGGTTGGACAACCCATCATAGCATCGTGGAATACAAAGGACAGTGGTATTTGTTCTATCACGATTGTGTTCCCTCTAACGATGTCACCCATCTGCGCAGTCTGAAGGTGCAGCGTTTGTTCTATAACGAGGATGGAACGATTAAGAAAGTCGTCAATGAATAATCAAAGCATAATTACTAACTATTATCAGTGCAATCGCGATGAAATCGTCGATTTTATCACGTTTCGCATTCAGGACAGAGAAGAGGCTCAGGACATGGTCCAGGACCTCTTCCTGCGCCTGCTATCACATCAGCATCTCATCAGCAATTCATTACCTAATCTTGTTTATACCATGGCGCGTAACATGGTGACAGACTATTTCCGCCGTCGTCGTGTCTATGAGGAGTATGAGCATTATATACACCATTCCATCGACACGTCAGTGTCGATGGAATCGGTCTTTTCTGCTCGCCAGCTCATGGAAAGGATGGAATCTTCCTTGGCACGTCTCCCAGAGAAATGCAGGGAGGTTTACAGACTTCATATCTACGGAGGTATGAAGGTGAGTGAGATCTCACAGTCTTTGGGCGAGGACTATAAACGAGTAGAGAATCAGTTAGGTCTTGCCCGTAAGACGGTGCGCCAGCATTTGAAAGCTTGCGTGTGAGCTGTTACTGCCTTTTCCTTTCTTCTACGAAACATGCCACGAGACCGTAGGTGATGGTAGGACGTATCCAGATTTCCCACATCAGATAGTCGGTGTACTCATCAGAGGTCTCAATAAAGATGTCATAGTTGTAGAGTGCGGCAATGATCATGTCTATGATGCAGATTGTCCACAGATTGGTCTTCGTATAGCTCTGCCAGTCTTTACGGGCATAAAAGAAGGTGAGTGTGCAGAGCAGCAGCACTGACAGCGTCAGGCATATCAGGTGTAAGGAGTAAAATGCCAAGGGAGGTGGGAAGAGGATATCACGCAGCAATACCGTCATGCCCACTGAGAGGGTGCACCAGTAGTTGAACTGATGGGTAGTGATACGATACTTGAAGAAATACATCCATATCATTACCAGACAGGCGATATAGAATATATTAAGTACCAGTTCGGGCCATGTCTCGCGCAGTCCGAAATGAAAAATGGCATAAAGCATTATACCGATTGACAGTGTGCCGCCGATTGCCGTAATCAGAATGTCAATGATCTTGGCATTTGTCTTGAATCTAGTTTTCATATTATTACTCGTTTAGTTAATAAATTTAATCATTTCAAAATGTACTGTTATTGAATTTACTTAATAGTATCATAGCCGTATGCCTATAGAGGTGTTGACGAACCAGTCGTTCAGATGTCCCTTGGTGTTATCGTGATGGTACCGGATATTGTTGAACTGTCCGAATGCACTGAAGAAATAACGCCCGAAGTTGTATGACAGTGACACACGGGCATCGAAACCGATGCTGACACCGCTGTTAAGCGTCTTATCGCCAGCAGGGCTTATACGTGCGTTCTCATAATACCACTTGTCCCACTCCTCGTAGGAAATCTTTTTATCCCAGAATATGGGTTCTTTCATCATTTCCGGGATATTGGTACTATAACCGTACGCCTTGAGCTTGTTGACAAAGGTCAGCATGGGCATTGCCAGAGCGTTGATGAGCAGTCCGCGGACTGGTACCCAGTTGTATGCATAGCCTACCCCTACGCTTCCCTGCCACAGCTTCACCCTGCCGAGTCCCTTCGTGAGATAGATCATGTCAGCGTTAGAGTCCTTGGCGTAGTTGATATGCGTATAATTGAACATGGCACCCACCATCAGCGAACCCGCCGAGCGCTTCTGGATCACTGACTGGTCGTAGGCTGCCGCATAGGAGAACTTCTTGCCATTGAACAGATAGTAGCCGTCTGCGATGACGGTATTCACATGGATGGGGTCGGCGAGCTTCGTATTTGCCAATTCCTCCCTCTCTTTCTCTGATAGTAGGTCGCTTTCCAGATTGAAGTTCGGATGGCTGTTGTCAAACGAGTGGATGCGGACATGGATGCCGTACGACCCTCCGGTGGCACCGATGGTGAAGTTGCTACCCTTGTCGCCACCGATATTCACCGTGTAGCCTATTCCATAACCTCTGTAACCTGCCCACACACCGATATACTGGGACGGGACGGTCTTGAATTTCATGTCGGCATTGTATTTCAAGCCAAGCAATTCCCCATCGGTCCTCATATTCACTGCTGTCTGGCTGATATTGCCTTTCAGAATAAGCTGCCACGGTCTCTTTGGTGCTTCAATGTAGCGTCTGTCAACACCTCTGACTGACATGGAGTCAATGAATGTGCCAACTTTCTTTACAAAAGAAATTAGCCCCCCTTGTGCCCTCGTCTGACCGCAGGCGCTAAGTCCAATGAAAAGTATAAGGTATTTAAGCAGTCGCATCTCTGTTTTCTATAGTATTTGTATTCGATTTCAGTTTTAAGATTTTGTTTTTGCCAAAATAAAACATCAGACACGGGGTTACAAAACCAATGACACTACCCATACAGACATCCGACAGGAAGTGTTGTGAAAGGTAGACACGGGAGTAGGCACCCAGTGCTGCCAGTGACAAGAGCACCAGCAGCGAGAAATCAAACAGCATCAATGCTTTGTGACTTCTTTTCCCGGCTTTGAGCTGATAGCGGTATGCCAGGAAAATAGCGCAGCATGTGCAAAATACGAAGAATGTAGAGGCGTGCCCGGATGGGAAGGAGTTACTGCTATGCAAGCTGACACCTTCCACTACGGGCAAGACCATATCGGGGTAATTCTCAAATGCGCTGTAGGGGCGTGGCATACTGATAAGATGTTTCAGGATCTGTAATACCACACCTCCTGACAGTTCACAGAGGGCGAAGAAAATGGTTATCTTTATTTTCTTCCAGAGGAGTGGGAGAAGGGCCAGAACATATAGTGGCCACTCTGCCAGCATGGAGTAATAGGTGAAGAATATATCCTGGACTTTCGTGTGATAGGAATTCAACAATAGGTGAAGCTCAAGTTTCGGGTACGCATACAGCAATGCCAATGTAAATATCAGCAATATAAAATATGCTATACCATATATTAAAAAAGATTTCTTCATTACCTAATTTGTTAGAAGCTATAATACTTAGTCAGGAAATAGGATCTGTCCCAATCCACGATCTTTCTTTGTGATTCTTTTTCCGGATGGATATTAAACTCATCCAGAACCATTACTTCCCTGTCTTTCAGGTCGTAGAGGGGCCATTCTTTCGCCTTGCCGTCAGGCGAGATGTCGGCAGTGAGCGACGGATTACCGGTCTTGGCGAACTGTACCCACATCTTACGCATGGTCTTCGAGAAGGTCTCGTCAAAGGCTCGTCCCGTATCACCGTCCAACTCCGGGTGCTTGAACAATGGTGACAGTGCCATTCCATGTGCGCTCTTCATCATCGGCACAGCGGATTCTACTGTAAAGTAGTAGGTGTATGACTTACCGCCAGCCTTGGTCTGTTCCTCCGACAGTCTGAGGCACGGTGCGTTGAACATCAGTTGGCTGAACAGACGGCAGTAAGGCTCGTAGCTCTCTCCCTTCACGTCTTTGCAGAAGCTTTCCACCAGTGCTTTCTCCTCATCCGTCATCAGGGAGAGTTTCTTTGCCTTACGGTCAGCGGCCCACTCATTGAAAGGCTCTGGTCCACCCATTCCTACCAAGAAGAAGTTCATCTCGTCCTTGTTAACACCATGCAGGAACGTGATATCTTTCACCGCACCGTTTGCTACAGCCTCCCACGGATTCAGCGGCAGCAATCTCCCGTCTCTTTCCGGAGCCATGCGCAAAGACAGCAGTTCTGTCGCAGTGCTCACGAGTTTGTTGACATCGACTTTCTGCAGGTCGGCTACGGTCTTGCAGCCTAATGCTTCCATCAAGTCGTTCGTACATGCGATAGCCTGTTCCGTAGACCTTGACAAGCCAGGAGTGCCGCTTATGGCAATGACCTTCTTGAAATACTGGCAGGAATCTTTGAGCAATGTCTGTTGTGTCACGCTTCCACCACCAGCAGACTCACCCATGATGGTCACGTTATCAGGATCACCACCAAAGGCGGTAATGTTCTCATATACCCACTTCAATGCCTTCCGTTGGTCCAGGAGTCCCAGGTTCTGCGCATCAGGATAGTCCTTGCCGTCAGGCAGGTGCGACAAGTGGAGGAAACCTAAGGTGCCCAGTCTGTAAGCGACGCTGACAACGATGACTTCCGGATTCTCCTCTACGAAGTTGTGGAAATCATACAGGGGGTCAACAGTTCCGCCGTACTCATAGGCACCGCCATGTACCCATACGATGACTGGTTTCTTCTCCTCACTCACCTTGGCTGTCTTCCATACATTCAGATACAGGCAGTCCTCGCCCTGGTAGTAGAGAGAAGACACCTCTACCTCTGGCTGGAGTGCGCTTTTCGCATTATAGTATGCCTCATAAACACCGTCATTCGGCATAACGTCCACCGGCGCTTTCCAGCGCAGTTCCCCAGTAGGCTGCTTGCCGACATACGGAATGCCTCTGAAAGTAATGGTATTATCCGTCTTCTTGCCGACGAAAGTGCCATTGATGCACTTGACCGCCAACGATTTGTCGTAATTACCGTCTTTTATCTCTTTATTCTCACCATAGAAAGCTCTTACTTTCTCTTTGATCTCATCTATGCTCATTTCGTTTACGGATTTATTGTTCTTACATGCTGTCAGAATGCTCACCATGCCACCAATCAGGATGGCAGGAAGCACCCATCGTTTCAGTTTTCTCATCATGTCTTATTTTTTGTTTTGTATGGAGAAAACTTTCTTTCCTTCAAAGTAGGTGGCTGCCGGCTTCGCCGTGTGAATCTCATTTACCGGACAGGTCAGCACATCCTTGTCGACGAGGAGGAAGTCAGCATACTTGCCTGTACTGATGCTGCCTCGCTCATTCTCAAGGAACATCTGCTTGGCGACATTGATGGTCAGTGCGTTGAGTGCCTGCTCACGGGTCAGCAACTCCTCTGTCCACCAAGGTGACGACTGCTCGGGCTGATAAATGCCAGTGACGACAATTTCCATGATACCGAAGGGGTCGTCAGGACTGCCACACAGTGCAGGGAAGTCAGAGTGTGAGGAAAAGTTGATGCCATGATCGAAGAAGGACTTCATCGGATAACCCTTGTCTTTCATGCCTTCGGGAAGTATGCGAAGCAGTTCCTCTTGTATCTCCTTGTCGGCATGATGCCAAAGCATTCCTGAGGTCACGTAGATATTGTTGTCAGCCATGCGCTGATAGTCGGGTTCGCTGACACCATATACATGTACCAGTGTATTACGCATCTCTTTCTTTCCAGCGTTGACGTAGGCGTTGACAATGCGGGTGACACCCTTGTTTCCCATGACATGAACGTGCATGGTGATTCCTTTTGCGTTCGCTTTTCGAGTGATCTCCGTCAGTTCCTCTTCCGACCAGTTGGGAATGCCCTGGTGTCCGTCCACATAGAGCGGTTCTATAAATCCTGTACCGCTTTCCACTGTGCCGTCCATGAATAATTTGATCCAATTCGTCTTGATGTGATTGGTTTCGTATTTCTTCGTATTACTTGCCTTCTCCAATGTCTTGTCCACATCCATCCAGCTGTCCATCTCCCATGCCGCACCTAATACGAAGTGCATATCACCGGCCTGGTCCATCTGCTGGGCAGCCTTGTAGAAGTTGTCATTGAAGAAATAGGAGGAGTAGCCGTCGAGATACATTGTGTAGCCCTCAGACAGCAGTTGCTCCTGAATCTTTGCCATGTTTGCCTTGGCGATGTCAATAGAAAAGAGGTTTTCATTGTCCATAAAAGAACGTACGTATGTACCTGCCTGTTCCTTCACGTAGCCGGTAGGTATACCATCGGCATCCAGTACAATCTCTCCTCCGCGTATTTCAGTTTTACCAGCGGTGCCATCCTCCTTGATGAGACCAGCCTTTTTCAGCAGGATGGTGTTTGCCAGTCCCTTGTGACCTTCCTCATCGGCAAAGTAGACAGGAATATCGCTGCAAATGTCATCCAGTTGCTTGCGGTAACATAAGTCCTTAGGAAACCTCATCATCTCCCAACCGCTACCAAAGACAAACTTTGCCCCAGTTTCCTTTGCTTTCTTGACGGCAGCGGGTACGATTTCCTTGAAGAACTTGTCCACATCATCATCCCTGCTCATGACAGTTCCGACAGCCTGGATGGCATACCCCAGTGAATAGTGTGCGTGACCATTGCCGCAGCCAGGCATCACAAGACCCTTTCCGGTGTAATCCACCACCTCGGTCTTTCCCTCTTCCACGAAGACTTCGGCTCCCGCCTTGTCACCGACATAGATATACTTGCCGTCCTTCACAGCAAAGGCTTCCACAATCTTGCTGCTGTCGGAAGTGAATATCTTGCCATAGACCACGAGGTCGGCAGTGGGCTTGCTATTGCAGCCAACGAGCATTCCCATGCTGATGACTATGCACATCACTGAGATGTACGAGAAATACTTCTTAGTATTCATGATGGAATAATTATTTATGCTTTATAAACTTCTTCTCCGTCAACGAGGGTAGCGATGATATTAGCCTTGGCAACCTTCTCGATATCGTCGTGCAGGAAGTCGCAGTCGAACACCGTCATGTTGGCGAGTTTACCAAACTCGATAGAGCCCATACGGTGCTCCTGGTGGAACAGCCGTGCCACGTTGATGGTCATGGCGCGGAGCGACTGCTCTCGGTTAATGGCTTCATCCATATTGCGTGCGGATAGTGCTCCACCATAGAGTTCCTTTGGAACGTTGCGTTTCTCTGCCGTGTAAATGCTGAGTTTGATATCCATCATCGGTGAGACAGGATAGTCGGAGTGGAACACCACGTTGGCACCAGCATCATAGAAAGACTTGATGGGGTAAGCCTGATCAGCCAATTCCTGTCCTACAAATCCTACTTCCTGCTCATACATGCCAGGTACTTTAGGTGTCCAGAGTGGTGCTACAGCAGGAACGGAGCCTGTTGCTGCCATACGTTTCACATCCTCGTCAGTCACGAAGTGCAGGTGTGCTAACACGTTGCGCTGGTCAAGATTGCCAGTAATCTTCTCTGCGTCCTCAATGCAACCCAGCATATAGTGCGTAGCACCGCCACCTTCAGAGTGGACGTGCACTGACATGCCCTCCTTATTCGCCTCGACAATCAGCTGCACCATCTTGTCGTGGTCGTTAAAACGTTCTGCACCGTGATAGCCAGGCTGATCCAGATAGTCCTGGTTCTGCCATCCGGTATGTGCCTCTGTCACACCGTCCAGGAATGCTTTGGGTCCGATAATATTGAAATATTCACCGCCCAGCTCAGCACGCTGAGCCGCGATGCGGGCTATCTCTGCCTTCGGGTCGGCTATATTGTCGGTAACGTACATCCAGGCGAAGGTGCGCAGCTTCAGCTTGTCCTCATTCTGCAATTCTTGATATGCCTGAGGAGCATCGCGGTGAACAATCTCCGCACCGGCATCACCCACGGCAGTATAGCCAGACTTGAAGGCAATGTCCTGCCATGCGAGCAGATATTCCTTAATGTCCTCCACAGAAGAAGGCAGCTTGGGTGTTATCTCAAACACAGGTCCCTCGCAAATGTATCCGTCAGGTTCACCGTTCTTGTCCACGTGTACCAGGTCATAGCCCCATTTCTTGGCATACTCTGCGTCAACGCCAGCCCATTCCATTGCCTTGGTATTGAGCAGCATGGAGTGTCCACCACCCGTCTGCATGATCAGTGGCTTATCAGAACAAATCTCATCCAGGTACGCCTTGGTGACGTATTCCTCATTCTCCACCCATCCGGCAGCCAGATAGAAGTTGCGCTGCGGATTCTTCGCAATGAAGTCCTTGATGATCTCACGGTATTTGGGATAGTTGGTGAAACCAGCCTGCATCAGGTTTGCCTGTCCGATGGCACGGTATCCGGCCAGGTGTCCGTGACAGTGTGACTCCATGAAACCGGGATAGATGTAGTTGTCACCGTAGTCCAGTACCTGTGCGTCACTGCATGCAAGTTTCTTCGCTTCCTCCGCACTACCGATATATGTAAATACACCGTTCTTCACTAAAGCTGCCTTGGCAAAGGGCTTTTTTTCGTCCATCGTGATGATGTTGCCGAGAATGATAGTCTCTTTCATAATTCAGATATTTTTTGTTATTCAATTAGTTTAAGGTTACAAAAATAAGAAAAATCCTGCAAATAACCAATTAATAATTGCTATTGTGTAAGATTTTGCAGATTTTGAAACGATTTTGCAGATTTTGAAACTCGTCAACCCTCTAACTGTTGCCTATCGCATGAGACAGACGGATGCTCTTTTGATATTATGATACTTTGATGCCTACTTACCTGTCAGCGTCCTGCATCCATTCTGTCACGGTCTGCCTCATCCGCTGTTTGAAGGCGTTGCTGAAAGTGCTGTAGCTCCGGTAACCGCTGTCGTGAGCCAGTTGCTTGGTGGTGAATGGACGATGGGCAGCGACAGCTTCATGGTAGAGGCTGACGAAGTGGTTGATGCGCAACCCGTTGATATAAGCATTGTATGTCGTGCCCTGACTGGAGAAATACTGGCTGAGATAGTAGCGGTTGATGCCGATAGCCTTGGCGAGCTGTTGAAGGGTCAGGTCATTGAGCAGGAAAAGCTGTGTGTCTATGCAGTGCTCCTGCAGCAATAGACTGATGTCACCTCGGGAAGTCGGTGGGAGGACTTTGTCTTCCGCCGTCTGAGTGGCGACAGTCTCCTGTTCGGAGACCAGGTGAAGCGGCTGTTGGATGCTGAGGTCGCTTAATGTCTCTATGCGCCACAGGAGGAAGCAGACAAGCAGTATACCGCATGCCTGAACAATGTATTCGTATGCCTTGCCCCCGAGATCCGTTGCGTAAAAGCCTAACATCAGAAGGATGGTGGCTACCACGACAAAGCTCATCCATACCTCCTTGTGCTCCAGGTCCGCATAGTTGTCACGCAGCCAGCGGCCGTACTGTCTCGATGCGCGTACTATATATATGAAATAACCGATTCCCAACAGTAAAAGATACAGGCGGACCATCGGGATGAGAATATCGTGACTACTGATCATGTAATAGACGATGATTACCACTAATGGTGCTGTCAGCGCAAATGCGGGCCACAGTGGCCGCCTGCGGTCTTGCAGCATAGTAAGCAAGACAATAACCGAAAGGGGTATAACCGTGATGCAGTCGAGTAGTCCGCCAATTAGATAAGCTATTCTCAAATTATCACTTGTCGCAACATAGACGATCGGCAGATACCACAGATGGCTCAATGCCATGGCGGCAAAGAACGCTGCGGTCCATCGCCTCAACCGCACTGGCGATGTGATGTCAGGGGCAAAGGCATTGCCCTGTCGGAACAGCAGATAGCAGCTTGCTATCAAAGACATCGTCGCCACTCCTCCGTAAAACATACAGAATAGTATATCTTCCTTTATATAGTCATACATGATTAAAAGGTTTTAAATGTTGGTTATTGCAGTGTTAAAGTATATTTTGTTTTAGAATTATCGTTGCAAAGATACAAATAAAAATAGAAAAAGAGTGAGGAAATTTGGATTTCTTCTCGCTTATTCGTATCTTTGCCACGAATAATCCGTATAAAAAGCTGATAATGATGAAACTACGTGAGAAGATTAACAAGATAATTACGCCAGGGAGTGGAAATAATTATAATAAGGTTTATGACCTTATGATGTTAATTGCCATCATTGTGGGTATCCTTCCTCTGATGTTCAGAACTCAAATAAGGCTGTTTTGGTATTTTGACTTATTCTCCGGGGTATGTTTTATCATGGACTATATCCTGAGGTGGGTGACAGCAGACCTACACTCAAAACGGAAAAATTGGACTGCCTTTGTTATCTATCCGTTCACACTGATGGCAATGATTGATTTGCTTTCCATCCTCCCGGTATTCAATTTACTAGCTCCTACTTTCAAAGTTGTCCGTGTCTCGCGGTTACTTAAAATATTGCGGATTTTCAAGATCGTCAGGTATTTTGAGCCGCTTGAGATTATCCTGGCAGTTGCCCGTAAGCAAAGCACTATTCTGATGACGGTATTGTCGTTGGCTTTGTTTTATATATTCATAACTGCACTCATTATGTTCAATGCAGAAGAGGATATAAACCCTGAGACAGGAAAGTACCTTTTCGAGAATTTCTTTGATGCGTTCTATTGGGCAGCATGCACATTGACGACAGTAGGATATGGTGACCTGTATCCCATCTCCAGTGTGGGCAGGGTCATCAGTATTATCTCCTCTATGATCGGCATTGCTATCATCGCCCTGCCTTCTGGTATTATCACGGCAGGGTACATGGACGAACTGAAAAGCAGGAAGGAAGAAGAGTAAGAAAAAGTTAAAATGATAGTGCAAAAATGAAAATGATGAAACTATGGATGCTGACCGCCATCCTGACTTGCGGTTTCGCGTTGCCTGCATGCAGCCATAATAACAAAAAAAAGACAGCTGACACGTCGGTGCTCACAGAGTGGCAGGCTGGAAAGACGGTTTCAAAAAAAACCGTGGCAGCCTACGGAGGCTTTGACAAGTGTTTCGCTGCGGAGCCTATCCCCGATGGTGTATGGGCGAGGATGCAGGGAAAGACTTATAAGGAGAATCCGCACATCGGGCGTGATGACCTGCGTCATATCCGTGCACTGCACTGGGATTATGACAACCAGATGCATGTCGGTGAGATGATCTGCAACAAGGAGATTGCCGACCGCGTGGTCCGCATCCTGCGTCAGCTCTTCGATGCGAAATACCCTATCCAGCGGATGCTGCTGCCCGATGTCTATGGCGCTGATGACGAGACACAGATGCGTGACAACAACACGTCGTGTTTCTGCTACCGCGTCGTCGCTGGCTCCACCAAACTTTCAAAACATGCCCGTGGACTGGCTGTGGACATCAATACGCTCTATAATCCCTACTATAAGGACAGAGCTGACGGCACCCGCTTCATCCAGCCTGCCACGGCTGCTGAGTACTGTGACCGCACGAAGTCATTCTCCTATAAGATAGACCATAACGACCTCTGCTTCAAACTCTTCACCGAGGCAGGCTTTGAGTGGGGTGGTGACTGGAAAACGTGTAAGGACTTCCAGCATTTTGAACTTATCGAGTAAGCGAGAGCAGAGCGATGCTTGCATCGGCTATGCCGAGCGTGAGAGAAGTCGACCGTAGTTCAACTTATCGAGTAAGCGAGAGCAGAGCGATGCTATAAAATAGAATTAAGATGATGAAAAAAGTAATTAACACCAGTGCAGCACCTGCTGCCATCGGGCCGTACAGTCAGGCCATTCAAGTAGGGAATCTCGTATATACATCAGGACAGATTCCCATCGACCCAGCAACAGGCTCATTCGTTGAGGGCGGCATCAAGGAGCAGACCCGCCAGTCGCTGAATAACGTGAAGACGATTCTGCGTGAGGCAGGTCTCAGCATGAGTGATGTCGTCAAGACCACCGTGTTCATGGCAGACATGAATGACTTTGCTGCCATGAATGAAGTGTATGCGGAGTTCTTTGTTGAGTCCTATCCTGCACGTTCAGCAGTAGCCGTCAAGACACTGCCGAAGGGTGCGTTGGTGGAGATAGAAGTGGTTGCTTTCAAAAACATATAACCATATAACATGATGTGGTTCAAATGCCGATGTACAAAGGGATTGAAGTATGTTATATGGTTATATGTTTTTCGAAAATTCTTCATAGAATCAGTTACCGACTGACGGGCATTCAGTTACCGACTGAAGCCTGTTTTCATTACGACTAAAGCCCACTTTCCTACCGACTAAAGCCTCCATTTGACGGAGATGCCTCGCATCCCTCACTCCGATATCAGTTATGGGTGTACTCCGATACCTCCTATGGGTGAAGCAAGACATCCCCATGGGGGTAAAGGAACTATCTCCAAGGGGCATAGGCGGCACCTCCAAGGGTCGAAGGTGCCGCCTCCTCACCCCGGAGGTGCCGCCTCCAAGGGTCGGAGGTGCCGCCTCCATCACCAATAGGAGGTACTTATTCAAAATTCCTCATATCTTACAGGAAAAAGATGATTTTCAGGAAAAAAGAAGCGCGAATGAGATTTTTTTCGTATCTTCGCCGAAAATATCTTCAGTATGTATCATCAGTCGCGAGTACGGCAGCATTACGTTCGAAGATTAATATGAATTTTTCAATATCAGATATTATGGAGCAGAAACGTACTACACCAGAGTTTATCACATCGTTGGAGCCGAACGAGATATTCGTGTTTGGCAGCAACCTGAAGGGAATGCACGGCGGCGGTGCTGCTTATATCGCCTACCGCAAGTTTGGAGCCATCATGGGACAGGGTGTTGGCCTGCAAGGTCAGAGCTATGCCATCCCCACGATGCAGGGCGGCGTGGAAACTATCCGTCCGTATGTCGATGAGTTCATCCAGTTCGCCAAGCAACACCTCGAACTGACATTCCTCGTCACTCGCATCGGCTGCGGCATCGCCGGATTCACCGATGATGAAATCTCCCCGTTGTTTGCAGAGGCACATGGTGTGGAGAATATCGTTCTGCCTCCGAATTGGTAAAACCAGCAAGAATAACGTTATGCAAAGACAATATAAAGTAACTCTATTGACTATACTGCTGTGCTTAGTTGCCATAGAAGTTCCTGCTGACAGCTGGGACGAAGGGAACTACAAGCCTTATAACACTGATGTTGTGCTGGAGAAGACCAACCTGCCCCTCCTGTTTATCGACACCCGCGACAAAGCTGGTCATACCACA
>CACYPF010000034.1 GCA_902776195.1 uncultured Prevotellaceae bacterium
ATAGTAAGGTGTCATGATGTGGCAGTTGACGCAGGCCGACGGGTTGTCACCTATAAAATAAGTATGCGCCCTAAGCAGATACATAAACAATCCGCCGAGACCGCATACGACGCCTGCTATCACCAGCAAACCCACCTTCTGTCGATACGATAGCCAGTCTTTAAAAGCAAAAAAAACTTTCAGCTTCATTCGTTATAGGTATATTTATGTTGCAAATATACGGAAAATATTCCAAATTGCCTAATTTTAGGACATAATAATTGTTAATCCGCCATTCTCTTCTCAAATCTGATGTGTGCCTAGATATTAAAGCATAAAAGACCTGCTAGCGATTGTTAAGCAGGTTTTTCTGGATGAACTCCGCCAACTGCTTGGTTCCGATGAAAGCCTTGTCGTAAACAGCCTTGGCAAAGTACTTGCCGAAAGCGTTTGAACGCATGTTGTTGTTCTTTGACTTGATAAATTTCTGACTCATAGTTACTGTGTGTTTAAAAGGTTAATGAAAAATTGGTTGTGTGTCTTTCGTCGTTGCAACATCTGATTGCACTTGACAATATTGTCAAGTGCAAAGGTACTACATTTAACATGCGATGTCAATAGTTTGGTGGAAAAATCGTGTAAAAATATGTTAATAAAACGAAGAATTATTGTTAATACAAGTTAACGAATAGGGGCTATTTTCACTCCGATATCTCCTTTGCCTCACTCTAATATCTCCTTTGCTTCACTCTAATATCTGCCGTGGGGCACGGGAGATATTCCTTTACCCTATTAGAGGCTATTCCTTAGGGGGATAGGCAAATATTTTGTGTGCAAAACACGTCTGTGGTCTCAGTCTCAGAATCTCAGTAACGATTTTCAATTTTTGCAGAAAATACTTTACATATTATATTATTATATATATATTATATATAATATATATATAATAAAATTATACATAAGGTCAGAATCTCAATTTCATTACTGAGATTCTGAGACTGAGACTATTTCAGGCTAAGACAGTAGACAAGGAGGTCTAAAACCACCACCCTGAATCAGGATAGTGGTTTTAGTCCTGGTAATACACTTTCTTCACCCGGTTGCTGACACTCGTCATCACCTCATAGGGGATGGTGTCGAGGACATCGGAGAGGACGGTGACGGGCAGATGCTCACCGAATATCTCCACGCTGTCACCCTCTTTGCAGTCGATATCCGTCACGTCAATCATGGCGACATCCATACAGATATTGCCGACGTACGGGGCTTTCTGTCCGTTCACCAGACAGTAGCACTTGCCACGACCCAAGTGGCGGTTGAGACCATCAGCATATCCGATAGGAATAGCGGCTATCACACTGTCACGGGTCAGGATGCCCTTGCGGCTATAGCCTACCGTCTCCTCCTTTGGCACATGACGTAACTGGAGGATGGTGGTCTTCAGTGTTGAGACGGTATGCAGCATGCGGTTGTCACGGGGGTCCACGCCATAGAGTCCCAGTCCTAAGCGGCACATATCCATCTGTCGCTCAGGGAAATGCTCGATGGCAGCGGAGTTGTCCATGTGGCGCAGTATCTTATGGGAGAAAGCAGATTGCAGTTTCCTGCTCGCCTTGTCGAACTTCTCAAACTGCATGGCGGAGAAGTTGTCAAAGTCGTCACTGTCAGAACCCACGAAATGGGAGAATACCGAACGAGGGATGATGGCATTCTGACGTTTCAGACGTGCGATGACCTCATCAATATCTTTCTCGGGGTCGAAGCCCAGGCGGTGCATTCCAGTATCCAGTTTGATATGCACAGGTAAGCCAGTGATACCCTCTTTCTCTGCCGCACGAATCAGTGCGTCCATCAGTCGGAAGGAATAAACCTCCGGTTCCAGGTCATAGTCGAACATGGTCTTGAAAGCAGTCATCTCCGGGTTCATGATCATGATGTTCTGAGTGATGCCATGACGACGGAGCGTCACACCCTCATCAGCCACCGCCACGGCGAGATAGTCGACACGATGGTCCTGCAGTGTCTTCGCCACCTCGACGGCACCGGCACCATAGGCATCCGCCTTCACCATGCACACCAACTTCGTCTCTGGCTTGAGGAACGAGCGGTAGAAGTTCAGGTTATCGACCACGGCATTCAGGTTGACTTCCAATATCGTCTCATGAACTTTCTGTTCCAGAAGCTCCGTGAGATGGTCGAAACCGAAGACACGTGCTCCCTTCAGGAGGATCACCTCATCATGCAGACTGCGGAACAGAGGACTGTCCACAAACTGCTGGACGCCCGGGAAGAAAGCCTTGTCGGCTACGGTAATCACATCAGCCTGCGACTGGATAGCCGTACCGATACCTATCAAGCGGTCGACACCCCGTTTCTGACAGAGGTCGCTGACCTCCCGGTAGAGTTCCGACTTATCCATACCCGTCTGCTGGATATCACTCAGTATCAGCGTACGTCGACGACCTTGATACTCTGGGCGACGATTCATAAAGTCGAGAGCGATATCCAAGGAGTTGATATCAGAATTATAGGAGTCGTTGATCAGCGTACAGCCATGCTGTCCCTCCTTCACCTCCAGACGCATGGCGACTGGTTCCAGCTGCGACATCCGCACATTCAGGTCATCGGGTGTCACACCCAGGTAGAGGGCGATGGCAGCACAGGCAATGGAGCACTCAATGGAAGCCTCATCAATAAAGGGAAGGCGATACTCCCCCCGGGTGCCTTTATAGCAGTAGGATATTCTAGTGGAACTCGGAGTACTAGGAGTACTAGAAATACTAGAGATATACAGTGGTGCCGATGGATTCTCCCTGCTCCACCCTATCTTCTCACCCTGATAACCAGAGCGACGGATGCAACGGCTGATGGTATCGTTGTCACTGTCATAGGCAATGACTTTCGCCCCATGGAAGAGCTGCAGTTTCTCCATACATTTCTCATCCATCGAGCGGAAGTTCTTCTGATGGGCAGTGCCTAAAGAGGTCAGTACACCGATGGTAGGCTGGATGATATCATGTAACGACGCCATCTCACCAGGCTCACTGATTCCTGCTTCGAAGATACCCACCTGAGTTTGTTCGTTCAACAGCCATACCGACAGGGGGACACCAATCTGGGAATTATAACTGCGGGGGGAACGGGTGACGACCATCTGCGGTGACAATATCTGGTAGAGCCATTCCTTCACCATCGTCTTGCCGTTAGAGCCTGTTATACCCACAATGGGGATGTCAAACTCGTCACGGTGACGCTCTGCGAGTCGCTGTAACGCCTCCAAGGGAGAGGGCACGACGAGGAAATTGGCGTCGGTGAGTTGAGAGGCAAACATGTCGTTTTCCACCACGAAGTTCCTGACTCCCCGCCTGTACAGGTCATCAATATACTTATGTCCGTCGTTCCGTTGGGAGCGAAGGGCAAAAAACAAAGTCTCTTCCGGGAAACACAAGGAACGGCTGTCTGTCAACAGCCATCCAATCTTTGCATCGGCATGTCCGATGCGACGGGCTCCAATGAGCGTTGTAATCTTTTCTATTGTGTAAATCATAGTGCAAAGGTAGGATATTTCTTTTTCAATTCCTCTACTTTTAACATTGTTTTATCCATAAATGCCTTATACTCCTCTGAATAGGGCTGGAAAGGCTTGTGATGCAGTGCGTTTTTGATGGGATGCCATTCCCGGAGGAACTCCTTGGCAGCCCCACTGAGATAGGTCTCTGACAGCCGTTCCCAGATATAGTCCACCGCCTGCTCTGAGGGATGCAGCATGTCTGCGGCATAGAAGCGGTAGTCACGCAACTCATCCATCACGATCTCGTAGGCGGGGAAGTAACTAGGGGAACTAGGGGAACTAGGAATACTAGTTACCTTATCCACTGCCATTAGCAGGGTGGCTTTGGAGAGCTGGCTCTCATGATAGCCGTATTTGCGGTAACGGATGGGGCTGACCGTCAGCACCACCTGTACGTCTGGACGACGCTCCCTCAGGATGTCAATGGTTTTCCCCAGATAGTCGGCACACTCATCTACGGTCAGCTTCTCTTCCTGGAAGAGACTCTGCGGTCGTTTCTCACAGTTGTCCACAATCTCTCCAGTCTCTTTCAGACGGTAGACATGATTAGTTCCTAAGGTCAGGAAGACGACACGAGGGGCACCGTCTATCCGCTGGATGGTATGGAGGATGGAGGCAGGGTTATACATCACCCCGAAGGGATTGACTGTCGCCCTGAACTTCTCTTCCACGAAGCGCCTGCCGATATGGTCGGCAAAGCAGGAGCCCACAAAGAGCATCTCTTCGCAGGGCTCTATCCGGAAGGTCGGCTGAGGAATGTCAACAATCGTTCTGAACTCCATGTCCCTTTATGCTTTTTCCGATTTTCTACGTTGCAGATATGCCTGTACCGCCATACCTATCAGCAGCAATAACAGGATGCCCAGTGCCACATAGGCAATGGTCTCTGTCGTCGTGATACTCTTGGGGAAGAAACTCAGCACGATCTCATGCTTTCCGGGCTTGACAGGGAGGGCACGCAACACGTAGTTGACACGTCCGAGTTCCTGCTCCACACCATCCACCGTGGCTGTCCACCCCGGATAGTAAATCTCCGAGAACACGACGACACCACCCTTTCCTGACTCTACCTCGTAGGAGAGTTGGTTGGGCTCATAGCTCTTGATACGCACCACACTCAGCGTGTCCTGTGCGGTACTCTCTCCTAACTGCTCCTTGAACTTGGCATCGGCAACAGCCTCATGACGCAGGTTCAGCTTGGCAATCATATCAAGTTCCTGGTTGGCATTCTCGACATAGGTCACCTTGTCTACCAACCACGCATTGCCATAGGTATAGGGGTTCTCCACAGGAACGGTCTGACCACCCTGCAGCGGCAGGATGAAGTACTTCGTGTTGAGCATGTTCAGCACAGGATAGATGGAGTCGCCCTTCACCCGTGTCATGTCACCCTGAGCCTCAGCAATGGCACCGTAGCCCTGCTCCATCTCCTTCGAGATATAAGCGTCGATGAGTTCCTGATAGCGGCGCAGCTTAGCGGCATGATAGCCACCGATGCTCTTCACATAGAAGCTCGTCTCGTTCTCATTGAAGGTATTCGTGGCGAGGTTCAGCACACGGAAGTCAAGGGTCTTGTCCTGCAGGATATGGTCGATGGCTGTCGACTTCTGGACGGGTTCCTCACGGACTGTCTTCGACACAAACATCTCGTCGTTCAGATAGCGTTTGTTGACCTGCCACATATCAAACAGACAGAGGACGGTGAGCAGTCCCACGAGCCATTCAGCACGCAGCTTCTGGAATCTGTAGAGGAACAGGCAGACGGTACCTGTCAAAATGATCATGAACGAACGCCAGCAGTCTGCCGTAAACACGGCGACACGCATCTCCGTCAGGTTCTGTACCAATGGAGCCAGTTGCTCTGCAGGTATCTGTCGCATCGCCTGCATCTCACTGATACTGATATACTCGGGGAAGAACAGTTTCGGCATCAGGGCAAACAACAGGGCGAGTCCTCCTGTCAGACCAAAGGCGATATATACGTATTTTACTTTCGTCCTCAGCATCTCAGGCTCGTCAATCACTTTCTTCAAGGCAAGCATCGCCAACAAGGGGATGGTGAACTCGGCAATGACGAGGATGGAGGCAACGGTACGGAACTTAGCGTACATCGGTATGTAGTCGAGGAAGAAATCCGTGAAAGGCATGAAGTTACGACCCCACGACAACAGGACGGAGAGGATGGTCACAACAAGCAATGCCCATTTCAGCGGTCCTTTGACGATGAAGAGTCCCAGTACAAAGAGCATCAGGACGAAGGCACCCACATAGACAGGTCCTGCCGTCATCGGCTGGTTACCCCAGTACTGTCCTATCTGCTCGTAGATTCCCAGATAGTCGTTATTGGCATGCGCCATCGCCGTCTTACTGCGCACCATAGGCTCAGAGGCACCGCCCTTCGCATTGGGTACCAACAGCGTCCATGTCTCATCGATACCATAGCTCCACTGGGTGATATAGTCACGGTCCAGTCCACTCGATGTCTGATTGGCAGCATTCGCCTTCACCAACTCACTCTTGCCACGCATCGACTCCTTACCATACTCCCACGTATGATAGAGGTTCGACATGTTGACACAGATACCTATCACGGCACCAGCCAGACAGACACCCGTCGCCTTCAGCAGATGCTGCCACTCTTTCTTCCTTGCCCCTTCTATCACAAAAGCAATCACCATCGCCAGGATGACGAACAGGTAGTAGTAGGTCATCTGCACATGGTTGGCAAGTACCTCCAACGCACAGAACAATGCGGTGACTATCAAGCCCCAGGCATATTTCCCCCGATAGGCAAGTACCACACCCGCTATCATCGGTGGCAGATAGGCAAGGGCGATCACCTTCCAGATATGCCCTGCGGCAATGATGATGAAGAAATAGCTGCTGAACGCCCATACCACAGCACCCAGCGTGGCGAGATACCAACGGAAGTCGAAGGCACGCAACAGGATATAGAAGCCCAACAGGTAGGCAAAAACATACCATACGTTCTCCGGCAGCCACAGGTGATATGCCTTCTCCACCTTTGCCAGCGTATCCGTACTCTTATACGACGGAGCCGTCTGGTAGGTAGGCATACCGCTGAACACGGCATTCGTCCAACGGGTACGCTCTCCTGTCCGCTGATAGTATTCCGACGCTTCCTGTCCTGCCCCACGACCTGCCGAAGAGTCATGACGATAGAGGATACGCCCCTCGATGTCTGCAGGGAAGAAATAGGCGAATGAGATAACGGCAAATAACACTACTGCCACGATATCAGGCAGCCACTGTTTCAGATTCTTCATAACTGTTTTCTTAATTTCTGCGTGCAAAGTTACCAAATAAGTGAGAGAAATGCAAAAGAAAACAAGTTTTCTTCTCATTTCCGAACGAAAAGTAAGTTCGGCGAAGCCAAAGTTAACAAATAATTCCTAATTCCTAATTCCTAATTCCTAATTTATTTGTATCTTTGCAATCCAAACAGTAAAAAAGACAATATGAAGATAGGAATTATCGTAGCGATGGACAAGGAGCTGAACCAACTGCAACAGCTTTTCAATCAGGACAACGTAAGGGTGGAGAAATGCGGTATCGGCAAGGTCAACGCCGCCCTTGGTGCCCAACGTATGATCTATGAGTTTCACCCTGATGTAATCATCTCCAGCGGTTGTGCTGGTGGTAATGGCGACGACATCAACATACAAGACGTGATTGTCGGTAAGGAAATCACCTATCACGACGTCTATTGCGGCAAGGCAATTGATGACACAACGGTCTATGGACAGGTTCAAGGACTCCCTGTCCGCTATCCAGCCGACAAATATTTATTGGAGAAAGCCACTCAACTCTCAGTCAACGCTCAACTTACCCTTCACCAAGGGCTGATCGTCACTGGTGACTGGTTCGTGGACTCGAAGGAGAAGATGCGCAGCATCATCGAGAAGTTCCCTGAGGCAAAGGCTGTTGACATGGAGTCGTGTGCCATTGCCCAGACCTGTTATATCAACAAGGTACCGTTCATCTCCTTCCGTGTCATCAGCGACATTCCCTTGCGTGACACCGATGCCTCACAGTATCACGATTTCTGGAATACCATCGCCGACAACTCCTTCCAAGTCACCAAGACTTTCGTGGAGTCATTGTAAGTCTCACTCCTCCCCATAATTCGATTTTTCGTACCTGTGCAGTCAAGATGAAGATTAGTAATGTCATTCTGAAGATTCTGATGCCACTCTTCCTGGGAGGCGCTATCCTGTATTGGATGTACCGCGGAGAGGACTGGCAGCAGATCCTGCATGTGATGACGGAAGAGATGGACTGGACGTGGATGCTGTTGTCGTTTCCCTTCGGTATCCTTGCCCAGATGTTCCGCGGATGGCGATGGAGACAATCACTGGAACCGGTTGGTGAGCATCCCCGCTTCTCAGTGAGCATCCATGCGATATTCCTGAGCTATGCTGCCTCGCTGGTGATCCCCCGGGTAGGAGAGTTCACACGCTGCGGGGTACTGAAACGCTACGACAACATCTCGTTTGCGAAGGCGCTGGGAACGGTGGTGACAGAACGTGCCATCGACTCGTTGTTGGTGATGGGTATCGCCGCCATCGTATTGTTGCTGGAGATGAGTACCTTCGGTATGTTCTTCCGCAAGACAGGAACCAATCTGCAGACCATCCTGCACGGTTTCTCATGGGCAGGCTATCTGGTGGCAGCCATCTCGGCAATCGCCATTCTCATCCTGCTGCATTTCCTGTTACGCAAGCTCTCTATATATAATAAGGTAAAGATGACCTTCAAGGGTATCTGGGAGGGTGTCATCTCCCTGAAGGACGTGCGTAACATCCCGCTGTTCGTGTTTTTCACACTCGGCATCTGGGTGAGCTACTTCCTGCATTACTACCTCACCTTCTTCTGTTTCGATTTCACTGCCGACCTGGGATTGGGCTGTGCGCTGGTGACCTTCATCGTGGGGTCCATCGCAGTCATCGTACCCACTCCCAATGGTGCCGGTCCCTGGCATTTCGCCGTCAAGACGATGCTGATACTCTATGGTGTCGCCGACGAGCATGCTCTCTATTTCGTCCTTATCGTGCATACCGTCCAGACCATGCTGGTCATCCTGCTGGGCATCTATGCATGGGTAGCATTGAACTTTACATCTAAAAAATCTATAAGCTATGAATGAAATTCAAAATCTGAATCCTAAGTGCGTATGGGATAATTTCTACGCACTCACACAGGTGCCACGCCCCAGTGGACATCTGGAGAAAATCCAACAGTTCCTGCTCGACTTCGGTAAAAAAGTGGGCGTTGAGGTATTCAAAGACCCTGCCGGCAATATCGTGATGCGTAAGCCGGCATCGGCAGGGATGGAAAACCGCAAGGGAGTTATCTTGCAGGCTCACATGGACATGGTTCCCGAGCGTGACACCGAGTCCACGCACAATTTTGAGACTGACCCCATACAGCCCTGGATTGACGGAGACTGGGTAAAGGCAAAGGGGACGACACTGGGGGCTGACAATGGTCTGGGTGTTGCCGCCATCATGGCAGTGATGGAGGACAAGACACTGAAACACGGTCCTATCGATGCCCTAATCACCCGTGACGAGGAAACGGGTATGTATGGTGCTAACGGTCTGCCTGCCGGTGAGTTGCAGGGCGATATTCTCATGAACCTCGACTCAGAGCACTGGGGCAAGTTCGTCATCGGCTCTGCCGGTGGTATCGACATCACCGCTACCCTTGATTACAAAGAGGTGGAGACCGACCCGGAGGATGTTGCCGTATGTGTCACCCTGAAGGGCTTGCGCAGTGGACATAGTGGTCTGGAGATTCACGAGGGACGCGCCAATGCCAACAAACTGATGGTCCGCTTCGTACGTGAGGCTATCGAAGAGCTGGATGCCCGTCTTGCTTCTTGGCATGGCGGCAAGGTACGCAATGTCATTCCCTACAAAGCAGAGGTGGTTCTCACCCTGCCAAAGGAGAACATGGATGCCCTTCAGGAGCTGGTCGACAACTGGCTTGACGACTTCAAGGATGAGTACAAAGGTATCGAGAGCGACATCAAGTTCTATGCCGAGAAGACAGCCACTCCTGCCATGCAGGTACCTGTCGAGATACAAGACAACCTCATCAATGCCATCTACGCCTGTCATGACGGCGTGGTGCGTATGATACCCTCCTACCCTGACGTGGTAGAGACCTCCAGCAATCTCGCTATCATCGATATTGAAGGCGGTCATGCAGCCATTAAGATACTGGCACGAAGCAGCCGTGAGGATATGAAGGACTATGTCGTGAAGATGCTGGAGAGCTGTTTCAACATGGCAGGTATGAAGGTGGAGACCGCCGGCTCGTATGGCGGATGGGATCCCAACCCAGAGTCTCCCATCCTGCTCTTGCTGCTGAAAGAATATAAACAACTGTTCGGCAAGGACGGTATCATCCAGGTTGACCATGCAGGACTCGAATGCTCCGTCATCTTGGGCAAGTATCCTCATCTCGACGTTGTCAGCTTCGGTCCTACGATGAAGTCACCCCACACAACCAGTGAGCGTGCCCTCATCGAGACAGTGGCTCCCTTCTGGGAACTCCTGAAGAAAACACTGGAAGATATCCCACAGAAGTAGTAAAAAGATAAAATAAGGTAGAAAGGTAGAAAAAGCGGGCAATAGCTTTACTTTTTTTACCTTTTTACTTTTTACTTTTAAAAAAATTCGTATCTTTGCAACCGAAATCGACGACTGTCGCTTTGCAAGAACAAAGAATAACCAAAATAGTAACAAAAAAATGGACGATTACCCGGCGAATCATTACAATTCGTAAGGCATGAGGACAGCAGGCAAGACCGCTAATCCTCTTGCCGCTAAGACCGTTTAAAAAAGGATTAGCATTATGAAGACTTACTGGAACATTACAGGAGGGCTCAGCCAGATTGACACTTGGCAGCCCAATTGTTGGATACAGGTGACGTGTCCAACGGAAGAGGATATCCAGATGCTGGAAGAACAGTATCAGATTCCCGACTATTTCCTTTCCGACATCAGCGATACCGACGAGCGTGCACGTTATGAGTACGACGACGGATGGATGCTGATCATCCTGCGTATCCCTTACGTCAAGGAGGTACGCTCACGCACTCCCTATACGACGGTGCCTCTGGGTATCATCCATAAACGGGATGTCACCATCACGGTATGTTACTATGAGACGAATATGATGATCGACTTCCTGTCGTATCAGCAGAAGCGTGGTGCGGGATTCACCGACTATGTCGACATGATTTTCCGCCTGTTTCTCTCCAGCGCCGTGTGGTATCTGAAGCGACTCAAGCAAATATCACTCCTCATCGAGAAAGCAAAGCGTAACCTCGACAAGGAAGTGAACAACGAGAGTCTGATAGGACTGTCACGCCTGCAGGACTCGCTGACGTATTTCAACACCTCCATCCGAGGCAACGAGACCCTGTTGTCGAAACTGAAGTTCAAGTTGCAGATTGACGAGCTGGACGCAGACCTGATTGAGGACGTGACGATTGAGATGACACAGGCACGGGAGACCACCAATATCTACTCGAACATCCTTGAGTCGACCATGGACACCTACCAGAGTATCATCAACAACAACATGAACACCATCATGCGTACGCTGACCTCTGTGACCATCATCCTCATGTTGCCCACGCTGATCTCCAGTTTCTTCGGTATGAACCTCGTCAACGGTATGGAAAGCAGTCCTGTCGGATTCATCATCGCTATCATCATATCACTCGCAATTTCCATCGTTTCATGGCTTTTCTTCCGTCATAAACGGCTGATTTAGCCCCTTTTTAGAAAATAATTGGCAAAAAATTAGGTACTTTCAGATTTTTTTAATAAGTTTGTACCTTGATATGTGTGTACTAACCATTTTCATGAACTAAAAAACATTTAGACGATGGACTCTCAAGAAAAAGCTCTCGAACAAGAGCAGAACGTGGAACAAAACGTAGTAGAAACCGAGGCAAAAGCTCCAGCAGAAGAAGAGGTGGTGACTCCTGTAGAAGAGACCGCTCCTGCTAAGGAAGCTGACCCTGTAGCTGAACCAGAGCGGAAGCAATACCAGACAAAGAAAGAGGTTCTGGCACGTGCCCGTGAAATCGCCCAAGGAGACGAAACGCCTCAAAAAGAGGAGGTAGACTATCTGAAGACTGCCTTCTACAAACTGCATGTCGCAGAGCGAGAGGCGCGTCTGAAAGAATATATCGACGGAGGAGGCGACCCAGAGGCTTACCAGATTCTCCCTGATGAGGATGAAGAGGCCTTCAAGGCTGAAATGGGTGTCATCAAAGAAAAGCGCCAGAAACTCTTCAAGGAGCAGGAACAGGAGAAACAGGAGAATCTGCAGAAGAAGCTCGACATCATCGAGAAAATCAAGGCTATGCTGACTTCTCCTGAAGAGGCTAACAAGTCCTATAAGGAGTTCAAGGCACTGCAGGAGGAATGGAAGGAGATCAAGAATGTCCCTGCTGAGAAAGCCAGTGAGCTTTGGCGTAACTACCAACTCTATGTCGAGCAGTTCTATGACCTGCTGAAACTCAACAGTGAGGCCCGTGAGTACGACTTCAAGAAGAATCTGGAGTTGAAGACCAAGCTCTGCGAGGCTGCCGAGAAACTTGCTGACGAGCCGGAGGTCATCAGTGCCTTCCATCAATTACAGAAACTTCACCAGGAGTTCCGTGAGATCGGTCCTGTCGCAAAGGAACTGCGTGAGGAGATATGGACTCGTTTCAAGACCGCTTCCACAGTCATCAACAAGCGCCACCAACAGCATTTCGAGGAACTACGAGCTAAAGAAGAAGACAACCTGGCTCGTAAAACCGCCCTCTGTGAGAAAGTGGAGGCCATTGCCGCTGAGGAGAACAAAGGCAGTGCGGACTGGGAGCGTCACACCAAAGAGATTATTGCCATTCAGGCGGAGTGGAAGACTATCGGTTTTGCTCCCCAGAAGATGAATGTGAAGATATTTGAGCGTTTCCGTGCCGCCTGTGACGACTTCTTCGGTCGTAAGGCTGAGTACTTCAAAGGACTGAAGGAGAACTTCAAGGAGAATGCCGAGAAGAAACGTGTCCTCATCGAGAAAGCAAAAGCATTGCAAGACTCTACCGACTGGAAGTCGACCAGCGACAAACTCATCAACCTGCAGCGTGAGTGGAAGACCATCGGTATGGTGCCCAAGAAACTGGGTGACCAGCTCTGGGAGGAGTTCCTGACCGCCTGCAATAAGTTCTTCGAGGCACGTAATGCCGCAGGTGTAGGAGGACGTGGTGAGGAGCACCAGAACCTGGAGAAGAAACGCAGCATCATCGAACAGCTTAAAGCTGCCGCAGAAGATGCCGGTGACGGTTTACAGGAGAAAATTCAGAAACTCGTCGAGGAGTACCAGTCAATCGGTCATGTACCCTTCAAGGAGAAGGACAAGCTCTATGAGGAGTACCACGCAGTGGTTGACAAACTCTATAAAGAGTTGAATATCAGCGTCGCCAAGCGTCGTCTCAACAAATTCAAGGACAACATCAAACAAGTCGCTGAGCGTGGTGGCAATGCTCTTGACAATGAGCGTGCCCGACTGATGCGCCAGTACGAGCAGTTGAAGTCTGAGGTACAGACCTACGAAAACAACCTCGGCTTCCTTAACGCTTCCTCGAAAAAAGGCAACTCCCTGATTGACGAGATGAACCGTAAGGTGCAGAAACTGAAGGATGAGGTACAACTCGTACGTGACAAGATCAAAGCGATTGACGCGGAGAACAGCGAGAAAGAATAAGCGAAATGCTCACCATAGAAAAAGGCTTCCAGTCAGGAAGCCTTTTTTTGTGTTGGGGTACTCGGACTCGAACCAAGAATGACAGGACCAGAATCTGTAGTGTTACCATTACACCATACCCCAATGTCAGCACCTCATTTCTGAAATGCGGTTGCAAAGGTACTGCTTTTTTCTGAATGCGCAAAAAAAATAGCTACTTTTTTTGCTTCCGACGTGAAATTTGTTTCTTTTTTGTTGGTTTAGGAGCTGGAGCGAAGGGATTTTTGGTGATAACAGCACGTAAGATACGGATATCCTGTTGCGGACGGTCGTTCTTATCGACAGCCACCTGCTGGATGCGGTCGATGACCTCCAAGCCCTCAACAACCTCCCCAAAAACAGTATATTGTCCATCCAAATGAGGGGTACCGCCAACCGTCTTATAGACCTCTGCCATCTCAGGTGTAATCTTCACAGTGCCATTGGTCAGTGTGTCAAGTCGTTCCTGTACTTTCGCCAGCCGTCTGTCATCCCACAGTTTTCCCCATACGATATAGAACTGGCACGCGCCAGAGCGACGCTCAGGATTCACCTTGTCGGACTCACGGGCAGCAGCCACGGCACCACGGCGATGGAACAGCTGGGGAAGACGGAACTCCGCCTCAGTGGTATAGTCCAGCTCACCCGTTCCCAGCAATACGCCCGGTTTCGCATGCTTACTGTTCAAGTCACCAGTCTGCACCATGAAGTCCTTGATGACCCTATGGAATAGCAGCGAGTCATAGAGCTGCATCCCCACCACCTTCAGGAAATTATCCCTATGCTGGGGAGTCTCGTTATAGAGGGCTATACGGATATTCCCCTCAGTAGTCTCCAACATGACCTCAGCACGCTCCTGGGCGGAAATTGGAGAAGTCACAATCAGTAAGAGGAGCATCACACCTCCCCAGATAGTTGTCACAGTTGTTTTTCTCATCATCGCAGTTACATTCTTTTTGCAAAGATAAGAAAATTTCGATACAATGACGAAAAATCCGAAAATAATTCGTACCTTTGTCGGCTGTAACACATTATTAATAATAAATGGAAGCATCAACACAACTGGTTGAGACTATCAAAAAAGGAATACAAGAGAAGAAAGGATCGCAGATCGTCATTGTCGATATGCAAGGTATCGAAGGGGCTATCTGCCAATATTTTGTGATTTGTCAGGGAAACTCCCCCTCGCAGGTAGAGGCTATCGCTGAGTCGGTAGAAGAGTTTGCGAGGAACGAACAGCAGGAGAAGCCTACGGCGGTAGCTGGTCTGGAGAATGCCCAATGGGTTGCCATGGACTATACCGATGTCATGGTGCATATCTTCCTGCCCGACGTTCGCGCCTATTATGATCTGGAGCATCTGTGGGAGGATGCCAATCTGACCAATATCCCCGACTTGGATTAATAGAGAATTATGGATAAGCAACCTAATAACGAGCCCAAGATGAATATGCCCAAGTTCAATATGAACTGGATATACATGTTGGCAATTATCGCCCTTGGTGTCCTTTATTTCACCAACGGCAGTGAGAACTCGAGTGTACAGACCACCACGTCGTATAGCAATTTCAAGACATGGGTCATGAAGGGCTATGCCCAGAAAATTGTGGTCAATAAGAACACAAATACCCTACAGATGTATGTGAAACCAGAGCACATCCGTGATGTGTTCCATCAGGGGGTGAAGGCGACAGGCAAGGAGCCAACGGTATCTGTGGAATTCGGTTCTGTCGACCAGGTGGAGCAGTTTGTCAACCAGGCACGTGACCTGAAAAAGTTCAGCGGTGAGTTGGTATATAACAACCAGCGGGAGAGTGAGTTCTTCAACTCCATCATCATGAACGTGCTTTTCTTCGCAGGCATCATCTTTGTATGGATGTTCATCATGCGCCGCATGGGAGGCGGTGGCATGGGAGGCGGTGGAGGTATCTTCAGCGTCGGCAAGTCGAAGGCACAGATGTATGAGAAGGGTGGTTCCTTAGGTATCACCTTCAAGGACGTTGCCGGTCAGGCTGGTGCCAAACAGGAGATGCAGGAGATTGTGGACTTCCTGAAGAACCCGCAGAAATATACCGACTTAGGAGGTAAAATACCCAAGGGAGCCTTGCTGGTAGGTCCTCCGGGAACAGGTAAGACACTGCTTGCCAAGGCTGTTGCCGGTGAGGCTGGCGTACCCTTCTTCTCCATGAGTGGTTCCGACTTCGTGGAGATGTTCGTGGGTGTGGGAGCCAGTCGTGTACGTGACTTGTTCCAGCAGGCAAAGTCGAAGGCACCCTGTATCATCTTCATCGATGAGATAGATGCTGTCGGACGTGCCCGCTCCAAGAATCCTGCCATGGGAGGTAATGACGAGCGTGAGAACACGCTGAACGCCCTATTGACAGAGATGGACGGTTTCGGGACCAACAGTGGTATCATCACCCTTGCTGCCACCAACCGTGCCGATATGCTTGACTCCGCCCTGATGCGTGCCGGTCGTTTCGACCGCCAGATACATGTCGACCTGCCCGACCTCAACGAGCGCAAGGAGGTATTCCAAGTACACCTGAAGCCTCTGAAGCTCGACGAGAATCTTGACATCGACTTCCTGGCACGTCAGACTCCCGGTTTCTCGGGTGCTGACATTGCCAACGTATGTAACGAGGCAGCCCTGATAGCCGCCCGTCATAACCGCCCGAAAGTCGGCAAGCAAGACTTCCTTGATGCGGTAGACCGTATCATCGGTGGCTTGGAGAAGAAGACGAAGGTGATGACAGAGGCAGAGAAGCGCTCTATCGCCATCCATGAGGCTGGTCACGCCACCATCTCTTGGTTTACGGAGTTTGCCAACCCCCTCGTCAAAGTAAGTATCGTACCACGTGGACAGGCATTAGGTGCTGCATGGTATCTGCCAGAGGAGCGTGTGCTGCAGACCAAGGAGGCAATGCTCGACGAGATGTGCTCCCTGTTAGGCGGTCGTGCTGCCGAGGAACTTTTCGTAGGACAGATATCCACAGGTGCTATGAACGACTTGGAGCGTACCACCAAACAGGCATACGGTATGATAGCCTATGCTGGTATGAGCGACAAGTTGCCTAACGTCTGCTATTATAACAATAACGAGTACTCCTTCCAGCGCCCCTACTCCGAGACGACAGCGAAAGTAATGGATGACGAGGTGCTGAAGATGATCAACGAACAGTATGAGCGTGCCAAGAAGATTCTGACTGAGCACAAAGAGGGTCATGCCCGTCTTGCCCAGTTACTGATGGACCGTGAGGTCATCTTCGCTGACGATGTCGAGGAAATCTTCGGCAAGCGTCCCTGGACCAGTCGTGCCGAGGAGCTGTTAGAGGCACAGCAGCGTGCCGAGGCAGAGCGCATGGCTGAGGAGAGGGCGAAAGAACTGGAGGCAGAAGCAAATGCGAAAGCCTTAGAGAATGCCGGGAATCCAGAATCCTCTGAGAGCACCGAGAACAAAGAATAAGCCTATGAAAAATTTTATTGTCAGAGCCATTACCGGCATTATCTTCGTAGTTGCCGTTGTAGCGAGTTTCCTTCGTCCTGAGGCAATGGTATTGTTGTTTGCCATCGTCACAGGACTGACGGTATGGGAATTTACCGGACTGGTCAACGCACGTCCCGGGGTAACCGTCAATCGTTTCATCTGTACCGTGGCAGGTGTGTATTTCTTCTTTTCCATGACGTACTATTGCAGTGACATCTATGGCGGAGCGGCAAAATCGGTGGTGTTCATCCCTTATCTGGTGACGATACTCTATCTGCTGGTGGCAGAGTTGTATCTCAAACAGGAAGACCCCATCAACGACTGGGCATACACCATGCTCTCACAGCTGTATATCGCCCTTCCCTTCTCATTGCTGAATGTACTGGCGTTCAATGCGTCACCTGACGGGTTGGTGGTTTTCAATACCCTGCTGCCCCTGTCGGTATTCATCTTCCTGTGGGTCAACGACACCGGTGCCTACTGCGTAGGTTCCCTGTTAGGTCGTCATAAACTCTTCCCACGCATCAGCCCAGGAAAGTCATGGGAAGGCAGTATTGGCGGTGCCATCTTCGTGCTGCTGGCAGCATGGGGCATCGGCTACATGGACAACATGATCGTTTTGGATGCTGAACAGCAACCATGGATATGCAGACAGTTGCTCACCATCCCCCAGTGGATTGGATTAGGACTCGTCGTCGTTGTCTTCGGCACATGGGGTGACTTGGTGGAGAGTCTCTTCAAGCGCACCCTCGGCATCAAGGACAGTGGCAGCATCCTGCCCGGTCATGGCGGTATGCTTGACCGTTTCGACTCCTCGCTGCTTGCCATCCCTGCTGCGGTCGTTTATCTGTATACTATATCTTTATTCTAAACTAATATGAAAAAGCTATTAACCATCATCCTTATGGTATGCGCTGTCAGCGCATACGCTCAAGACCCCGTTAAGAAATGGGGACAGTTACAAGTGAAGGGCGCACAACTGTGCGACCAGAACGGCAGACCCGTCATTCTGCGTGGTGTCAGCTTCGGATGGCATAACATCTGGCCCCGCTTCTATAACAAGAAAGCGGTGAAGACACTGAAGCAAGACTGGAATGCCAGTGTGGTACGTGCTGCCATGGGTATCATGATTGAGGACAACTACTTAGAGAACCCACAGTTTGCCATGCAGTGCATGACCAATGTCATCGAAGCAGCCATTAAGAATAATGTCTATGTCATCATCGACTGGCACTCCCACGAGATGAAGACTGCCGAGGCAAAGAGGTTCTTCGGTATGATGGCAAAGAAATACGGTAAATACCCGCATGTCATCTACGAGATATACAACGAGCCCGTGGAGGACACATGGGCAGACTTGAAGAAATATGCCGCAGAGGTGATTGGCGAGATTCGCAAGTACGACCCCGATAATGTCGTACTGGTTGGCTGTCCTCACTGGGATCAGGACATCCATCTGGTGGCAGAGAGCCCTTTAACAGGTTTCCAGAACATCATGTACACCGTCCATTTCTATGCCGCCACCCATGGTGACTATCTGCGTGACCGCATGGAGGATGCCGTAAAGAAAGGGATTCCCGTATTCATCTCAGAGAGTGGTGCCACTGAGGCATCCGGTGATGGCAAGATCGACCCGGAGAGCGAGGAAAAATGGATTCAGCTCTGTGAGCGCTTGGGTGTCAGTTGGATCTGCTGGTCTATCAGCGACAAGAACGAGAGCTGCTCGATGCTCCTGCCCCGTGCCACCGCCACAGGTCCCTGGCCTGACGATGTTGTCAAGGTCTATGGCAAACTTGTCAAGGGACTGTTGAAGAAATATAACCGATAGGTACATCCCCCCACCCTTCATGATTACAATATGGTTACAACTGCTGCTGTAACCATATTGTAATTGTTTTTAAGGCTTATTCCCAATTCATACCATTAACTTTGCACTGGAAAAAGAGAAAGTAAGAAAAAGTTAATGATATGCAAGAAGACTATTACTGGATTATACTAAAATTGTTAGGCTCATTAGGTCTGCTGATTTTCGGCATGCGTATGATGAGTGATGCCCTACAGAAGATGGCAGGCTCACAACTGCGACACATCCTCGGTGCCATGACAACCAACCGGTTCACAGGAATGCTGACTGGAACGTTTGTTACCTGTGCCGTACAATCCTCATCAGCGACAACAGTGATGACGGTATCCTTTGTCTCTGCCGGTTTGCTGACACTCTCGCAAGCCATCTCCGTCATCATGGGTGCCAACATCGGCACGACGCTGACAGCATGGATCATGTCACTTGGCTATAACGTGGATTTGACCAATGTGGTGTTTCCTGCCTTCTTCGCAGGGATGGTACTTATTTACAAGAAAAAGCACCGGTACATCGGTGATTTCTTGTTTGGCATCGCTTTTATGTTCCTTTCCTTAGTGATGCTGAGTACGGCAGGCAAAGAGATGGACTTAGAGCATAACGCCTCTGTCGTCCAGTTCTTTGCCTCTTTTGACACCAACAGCTACTGGACCATCCTCGCCTTCCTTGCCATCGGCACGGTCATCACCTGCATCGTCCAGTCATCAGCGGCAGTGATGGCAATCACCATCCTCCTCTGTTCCACAGGGGTGCTGCCTATCTATTTAGGTATTGCCTTGGTGATGGGTGAGAATATCGGTACGACGGCTACTGCCAACCTTGCTGCCCTGGGAGCCGGCATCCCAGCACGGCGTGCGGCACTGGCACACCTGCTATTTAATGTGTTTGGTGTGATTTGGGTGCTCTGCGTCTTCTATCCTTTCGTGGATTTGGTATGCAGTCTGGTGGGCTATGACCCTGCCGTCGGAGGGCAGGCGACACGTCTCCCAGTGGTACTGGCAACGTTCCATACCTGTTTCAACATCACCAACACGGCTATCCTCATCGGACTGATTCCCCAGTTAGAGCGTGTTGTCTGCTGGCTGTTGCCTGAGGGTGAGCAACCCAAGCGTGAGGAGTTCCGCCTGCAGTATATCCAGTCGAACCTCATACAGACCCCTGAGATTTCTGTCTACCAGGCACAGAAGGAGACCGTTTTCTTCGGGCAGCGTGTCCAGCAGATGTTCGGAAAGGTGAAGCAACTCCTCGACGAGCATGACGACAAGGCATTCACCCATCTGTTCAGTGAGATAGAGAACCAAGAGGACATCACCGACAAGACAGAGATGGAGATCGCACGCTTCCTGGACCAGGTGAGTATGAACCATCTGAGTGATGAGACCAAGGAGAAGGTACGCATGATGTTGCGTGAGATCAGTGAGCTGGAGAGTATCGGTGATGCCTGCTACAACCTCGCCAGGACACTGAACCGCAGACAGGAGGCTCCCAAGGACTTCACTGAAACGCAGTATCAGCGGTTACGTGCAATGATGGCAATGACTGACGATGCCCTGACACAGATGAACCTCGTCCTGGGCGGTCGTCGTGAGGAATATGACACCAAGGACACTTTCCGTATCGAGAATGAGATCAACCAGATGCGCAAGAAGTTCAAGGAGGACAATATCCGTGACATCAACGAACGGGAATACGACTATACCATGGGCACCATCTATATCGACATGATCAACGAGTGTGAGAAACTGGGCGATTATGTTGTCAATGTCGTACAGGCAAGATTTGGAAAATAATTTGTATCTTTGCAGCGTCTATGGAACAAAAGAGAATACTGATCGTTGATGACGAGAGCGACCTGTGTGAGATTCTCAGCTACAACCTCTCGTCGGCAGGCTACCTCGTGGAGACTGCTTATTCTGCCGAGGAGGCGCTGCAAATGGACCTGTCTGCATTCCATCTCCTGCTGCTCGATGTGATGATGCCAGGGATGTCGGGTTTTGAACTGTCGAGGACTATCAAAAGGCAACCCAAGACTTCGAACATCCCCATTATCTTCCTGACGGCGAAGGATACGGAGGACGACACGCTGCATGGCTTTGAACTGGGTGCTGACGACTATATCACCAAGCCTTTCTCCATCCGCGAGGTGCTGGCAAGGGTGCATGCCGTACTTAACCGTACACAACCTCAGACGGCAAACGTCCTTACCTACAACGGTTTGTCTGTTGATGCCGACAAGAAAACGGTGTCGGTCGACGGCAAGGACGTGTCTCTCACCAGAACAGAGTTCGAGCTGCTGTGGCTCCTGCTGAGTCATCAGGGCGAGGTATTCTCCCGCCAACAACTCATTGACATGGTATGGCCGGAGAATGTCGTCGTGACGGATCGTGCCGTCGATGTAAGCATTGCCCGCATGCGTAAGAAGATAGGTCCCTACTCTTCCTGTGTCATTGCCCGCATGGGATATGGTTATTATTTCTGTGTATGAAAAAGGTAACGGAAGGCAGGAAGATGTGGTTCAGCGTGATGGCTATATTCCTCACGAATGTAGTTGTCTTCATCCTCTTTGATGATTACGAGAGGAAGGTGATAGCACCATTAAACGACTCCAACGACCTGCATCTGTTCATCTTCTCCATCATCGTCATGTGCCTGCTTGGCTATATCCTGTACCGCTATGCCAAGCGCATGGATGAGCGCATCAGCCGCGAGCAGTTGGCAAAAGAGAGTGCGATGCGCAGGGAACTGACACAGAACATCTCGCATGAGCTGAAGACACCCGTTGCCAGTATCCTCGGTTATACGGACACTATCCTGCAGAACCCGTATATGTCGGAAGAGCAACGGAAGAAATTCATCGAACGCACCAACATCCAAGCGCAGCGACTGACGGCGTTGCTGCAGGACATCTCCACCCTGAACAAGATGGACTATGCCGCCGACCGCCTCAACAAGGAGCGGGTGAACATCTCCGAACTGGTCTCTGATATCGTCGAAGAGACGCAGTTGGCATTGGAGCAACAACAGATGACACTGCACAACTGCCTACCCGAGGATATCTGTGTCATGGGCAATACAACCATGCTCTACAGTATCTTCCGCAACCTTACAGACAATGCCGTCAACTATGCGGGAACAGGGGCTGTGATAGAAATATCAGCACAACCCAACGGGAAGTATTGGGACTTTACTTTCAGCGATAACGGGATTGGTGTACCTCCTGAGCACCTGCCCCGTATCTTCGAGCGCTTCTATCGCTTAGACAAGGGGCGCAGCCGTTCCATGGGTGGCACCGGCTTAGGACTGGCAATCGTCAAGAATGCCGTCCTGCTGCATGGGGGCAGCATCACTGTAGAGAATGCACCACAGGGGGGACTCTGTTTCCATTTCTCCATCAAGCGCTAAGCAACAGATTTTTCAGGAATCATTGCAGATTTACAATATTTATTGTAACTTTGGATAAGTTACTTCATCTCGGCATAAAAAAAGAATGAATTCTTTTTGTTCTGCTCTCGATTTATTGTAACTTTGCACCCGAATCATTAAAAAAAGAAAGAAAATGAAAAAACTATTGATAGGCATCATTGTCATCGTCGCTGTGGTGGCAATGGCAAAGACCGTCCCCGATAAGAAAGCGCATAAGAAAGCGATGATGGAGGCTGTGAAGGAATATGTCGACGAGGAGGCTACAGAACGCATGGGCGACAACGTACTGACTGACCTTGGCAAGGGTATCGTCACCAAGACCATCGAGGTAGCACTGAACTCGAAACTGGAGGTGGACAACTACCTCGTCTGCAACACCACCCATGTCAAGATGGATGGTGAGACACAGATCCTGTCATTAGGTATCCTCGGTCATGTCTTCACCTTCGACAAGCAGATGCTGCGTGATGCCTTAGAGGCTTCTGCCAAGGAGAAAGCAGAGAAAAAGAGCGAGAAGAAGGCTGCCAAGGAGGCCGCCAAAGAGGCTCGAAAGATGGAGAAACAGCTGAAGAAGGAACAGAAGAAACGGGAGAAGGAGGCTCGAAAGGAGGAGAAACGCAAGAAGAAGGAAGCCCGCGAGAAAGAGAAGAATATAGAGAAGGGACTCAAGAAACTCAAAAAGAAGCTCACCGACTAATTCGACTGAAGCCTCTTTTCATACCAACTGAAGCCCTTAATCGGGTCAACCGTCCCCGTGATCCCTTCGCAAACGTTTCCATTATTGTCTCTTAACGCCCATAGCCCCTGCTAAGCGTAATGCTTTCGCAGGGGCTGATGGTTACAGAGTCGGGTGATAACCCATACAGGAGGTTGTACCCAGTGCTGTCAGCAGTGCAGTCGCTATGGATGCGATAATCTGCACA
>CACYPF010000035.1 GCA_902776195.1 uncultured Prevotellaceae bacterium
GTATTTCTTGTAGAATCTGAATATCCGGTCTTCACCTTTCCATTTTTCCATGAGGTGCTGAATGTAGGGATGTACCTTGACCTCAATGTAGGCCTCGTCGCTTCGACGATCTCTGGTCTTAGTCCGTTTGTACTTGATGGTGCCGTTTTCCAGACAACTGACTTGGTACATGTCCACAGAGTTCATGCCCATCAGGCAGAAGGAGAGGATGAAGCAATCATGGGCTAGTTCTGCCAGCGTATTCTTCTTGGGCTGGTAGTTGACCACCTTCATGAGTTGATCCAGGCTTAAAGCCCTGACACCCTTTTTGAGTACTTGTTTGGGGGCCTTGTAGCGTAAGAACGGGTCGTTCTTGATGACAATCTCATCATCGGTGTTGTACTCCAACATCGCTTCACGGAAGATGTGACGCATCTGTCCGATATAGAGTGACTGAGCTCTTGGGCGGTCATCAAGGAATGCCTCGAAGTCTTTGAGGAATGTGACGGTAATCTCTTGGAAGAAGAGTTTGCGGCATTCCAAGAACTTTTCGAGGGTGTTGAGCATGGTCAGATAGTTCTTGGCACCTTTGATTTTGGCTCTTGACACCCACTCCTCTGCATACGCAAAGAACTCTAGTTCCTTCTTCTCCTGCTTCTTGATGATCTTTTTTGTAATGGTGTGAGCATCATCAGGGTCTCCTGCCATAGCCCCTGCAGCCAGGTTGCTCATGTTGTCGATGAGGTCTAACCTCAGTTTCTCGACAATACGAGCCTTCTCAATGGACTTGATCTTCTTCGTCTTGGGAGAGTATTCTTGTTCATTGAGTCTTACTCCTGTTTTTACTCTTTGTCTGGTCTTGCCCTGTCTTACCAACAGATAGACCTCACGCGTCTTTTGGGAAGATTCCTTCCCGAATTCAAGGGAAATGGTTGCCATTTTGATAATCTTTTTTAAATTGTTAATACTGGAACCAATCCTCGCGTCAATATATAAGCCTTCATCGGGTCTTTTTTTGCGTCAATTTCGACCCTGTTTTTTGCGGCGATTTTGCGGCGATTTTCGCCTTTTGAGCCATTTTTGCGGCGATTTTGCGGCGATTTCGGGGCTCAAATTTGGAAATGAGAACCAAAAATGGAACTCTGATTTCCTTATACGAAATATCGAGAAACCCTTCAGAACCGGAATCTGACGCTCTATTCAGCTAAGCTACGGGACCAAATGGTTTGCAAAGTTACGCAAAAACGAGAAGATGACCAAATTTTATGGTATTTATTTTCGTTTTCTGTACAAAATGAAAGAAAATAATTTATTTTTGTGTCATTTTGCAAAATAATTTAGATTTTTCCTTGCAGATTAGTTTAAAAGTAGTACCTTTGCAGTCGCAAAATAACACATATACAAATTATGAGTCAACTGATTAAACCCATCGGATATCAGTCCCTGCTGGATACAAAACAGACCGAACAGGGTATTAAATTGATTAAGGAATTCTTCCAACAGAATATCTCGACAGAGCTGCGCTTACGTCGTGTAACGGCTCCTTTGTTTGTTCTCAAGGGACTCGGTATCAACGATGATTTGAATGGGGTGGAACGTGCTGTGACTTTCCCTATTAAGGACTTAGGGGATGCACAGGCAGAGGTTGTTCACTCCCTGGCGAAATGGAAACGTCTCTCTCTGGCGGAGTATGAGATAGAGCCAGGCTATGGTATTTATACCGATATGAATGCCATTCGTGCGGATGAGGAACTGGATAACCTCCACTCTTTGTATGTCGACCAGTGGGACTGGGAGGCTGTCATCACCAAAGAGCAGCGTACTGTTGCCTATCTGAAGAATGTGGTGGAGCGTATTTATGCTGCCATCCGTCGTACGGAATATCTGACCTGTGAGACATATCCGCAGATAAAGCCCTTCCTGCCGGAGAAGATCACCTTCATCCATGCTGAGGAATTGTTGAAGATGTATCCTGATAAGACACCCAAGGAGCGTGAGGATGCTATTTGTGAGAAATACGGTGCCGTGTTCATCATCGGTATCGGTGGTAAGTTGTCGAATGGAGAGAAGCACGATGGTCGTGCTCCTGACTATGACGACTGGTCAACGATTGGTGAGAATGGCTTGGCAGGTCTGAACGGTGATATCCTTATCTGGTATCCTGTTCTGGGTCGTTCTTTTGAACTCTCCTCCATGGGTATCCGTGTCGATAAGGAGTCCTTGTTGCGTCAATTGAAACTGGAAGGTAAGGAGGAGCGTGAGAGTCTCTATTTCCACCAGAAACTGCTCCACGACGAGTTGCCTTTGAGTATTGGCGGTGGTATCGGACAGAGTCGTCTCTGTATGGTACTCCTCCATAAAGGACATATCGGTGAGATCCAGGCTTCCATCTGGCCTGACGATATGCGTAAGGAGTGCAAGGAGTTAGGAATGACGTTGATATAATGGACGATTGGTAATTATGCCAATTCCAGATCTAAGAGATCCCGTAGTTTCGCTACTGCGGGATATTTTTTTTCCATCAGTTCAAACTGTTCACTGCGGCTGAGGATACGTACCTTCTCTTGGTGCTCTGCAACCCGCATGTTGATAGTGATGTCCGAGTTATGCAGGTAGATTCTCAGTGTACTGAGGATGCTCCCTCTTATCTCCATCATCTGGTCGTAGGCAAGTTGATTGTCCACCACCACCTCCACCTGGGGGAAGTCCTTGATGACAGGATTCATGTTCTTCATACGGGTAGCGATACCGCTCAGGTTCTGGGGCATACGGTTGCACATCATCATCCACTGGAACTCCAGCTCTTGCTGGGAGAAGTCCAGGTGCTCTGTCTTGATAACGGAATTAGGGTCGTTAGGCGACAGGGAACCGGGGATAATCTGCATCTTGCTTTTCGCCGTGCTTTTCTCCCGCAGCTTATTCCAAGAGAAGCCTACTGATTTCTTTAAAGGGGACGCATTCTCCCTAGGACCACTAGTGGAACTGGGACTACCAGTATTACTAGGATTACTAAGACTACTAGTTTTTCCAGACTCTCCACTCTCAGCCGCAGCTACCTGTGGGGCTGCATTCTTGGGCTGAGACTGTTGAATCAATTGCTTAAACAGGGATTTTAATCTTCTGGGCTTACGCCCACTGCCAGCCCCCTCGTCGGGCTGAGTCAGTTGTGCGATCTCTATCAGGGTGAGTTCCACCAGCAATCGCTTGTTAGATGACTGGCGGTAATTGATGTCACACTGGTTCATCAGTCGCAAGGCATCATACAGGAAGCGAGTCTCGCATTTCTTTGCCTGTTGTTGGTAACGCTCCCGTTGTTGGTCACTGACCTCCAGCAACGGCAGAGTCTGTGGGTCTTTTGCCATCAGCACGTTACGTACGTGTTTGGCAAGTCCCCCAATCAGCAGTCCTCCGTCAAATCCCTTGTTGATGATCTGGTTGAGCAATACCATCATCTCGCTTACCTTGTTCTCTACGGCAAGGTCAATCATCTTGAAGTAATACTCACTATCCAGAACATTCAGGTCCTCTATCACTTTCTGGTATGTGATATTCCCTTGGCAGAATGAGGCAGCCTGGTCGAAGATACTCAAGGCGTCACGCATACCGCCATCCGCCTTTTCGGCAATGACAGCGAGTGCCTGCTCCTCATATTGGATGCCCTCTTTGTCGGCAACAGACTTCAGGTGGTCGATGGTGTTCCGTACCGTCATCCGCTCAAAGTCATAGATCTGACAACGGCTGAGGATGGTGGGGAGTATCTTATGCTTCTCTGTAGTGGCAAGGATGAAGATGACATGGGCAGGTGGCTCCTCTAACGTCTTCAGGAAAGCGTTGAAGGCAGCGGTAGACAGCATGTGTACCTCATCGATGATAAACACCTTGTATTTTCCTACCTGCGGTGGGATACGGGTTTGCTCCATCAGAGTCTTGATATGCTCTACAGAGTTGTTGGAGGCAGCATCCAGCTCAAAGATGTTGAATGAGCGTTGCTCGTTGAATGCCTGACAGCTCTCACAGTGACCGCATGCCTCTCCCTCTTCGGTAGGAGTCATGCAGTTGATGGCTTTAGCGAAAATACGGGCACAGGTTGTTTTTCCCACACCACGAGGTCCGCAGAACAGGTAGGCGTGAGCCAGTTTCCCGCTCTTCACCGCATTCTTCAGGGTGGTGGTCAGTGCCTGTTGTCCCACTACCGTATCAAAGGTCGTAGGGCGATATTTTCGCGCTGAGACAATATATTCTTCCATGTTTTACCAAATTTCTTGCAAAATTACGAAATTATTTCTGATTTTTTCGTAATTTTGCAGAAAATATGAAGAGACTGAAGAAAATAGTAGAGGAACTTTATCGTGTGCCATGGTTGAAATATGCCGTGGTTACTTTATTGGCTGTCGTGTTTATCGGTTTTGTGGATGAGAACAGTGTATGGCATCATTTCAAGAACAAGCAGCAGATTAGTGAGTTGCAGGAGGAGATCCAGCGACAGACATCCCAGTATAACCGGGATCGTCAGAAAATCAAAATGCTTGAAGGTAACCCTAAGGCGATAGAGAAGATAGCCCGTGAGCGTTATTTCATGAAGGAGGACGATGAGGATATCTTTGTTTTCCAAGATGACCAAGCAGAACAGGAGAATTCCCATGAGACAGCTGAATAAAGTAGAGACCCTCCTGCTGTTGCTGGGAGGTTTGCTGATGGTGACAGGCTCTGGAGCCAGTATCTTCCTTCAGTCGTGGGCACCTTATGTCTTTGCCCCAGGTGCCTTGCTCTTTGCGGCAATGCAGATGCGTCAACGCTATGACGGTCGTAATATCACCATCCGTCGTCTTCGTCGTATCATGCTCATCAGTGATGTGCTGTTCCTGTTGGCTGCACTGATGATGTTTGCCAACCAGGCAAACTTCTTCGGTATGGATTTCCTGCTTTATATTAAATATGTACACAATAACTGGATTGTAATCTTGTTAGTCGCTGCCATCTTGCAGTTGTATACCAGTCATCGAATCGCTAATGAATTGGAAAAAGAGTCACAGTAGGCAAAAAAAACTAAATATGTGCACAAAAGTATTAAATTGCGCAAATATTTTTCTTCTTTTCAATCCATCGTTGTACATTTGCATCACAAATGAATAAATACCTATGAAGAAAGTTCTTTTTTTGTCTGTCATCACTGCACTCTTAGCATCGTGTGCCAGCTCTTACAGCGTGGAGGGATCCTCGTCTGTATCGGCTTTGGATGGCAACAAACTCTATCTCAAGGCGCTGAAGAATAACGAATTTAAGAATATAGACTCCTGTGATGTCGTACATGGTGAGTTCCATTTCACGGGTCTGTTGGACACCGTTCGTATGGCAAGCTTGTATATGGACGATGAGAGTCTGATGCCTGTCGTTTTGGAAAAAGGCGAGATAGTAGTGAAGATCGACCCGGCAAGACAATTGGTGGGGGGAACTCCGATGAACGACTCTCTTTATAAGTTTATTGATAAGCATAACCAGTTGACCAACCGTATGAATGAGCTCTCTCACAAACAGAGCCAGATGCTGTTGGAAGGACTGGACGAGGAGACCATTGACCGCCAGTTGGCGAATGAGGCTGCGAAAATCGCACAGGAAGAGGATAACTTGGTAATGAAGTTCATCGAGGCGAATTTCGACAATGTCCTGGGTCCTGGGGTCTTCATGATGATTACCAGTCAGTACCGTTATCCGATTCTTACTCCGCAGATAGAGGATATCATGTCGAAGGCTACGGATAAGTTCAAGAATGATCCTTATGTCAAGGACTATTACCAGACGGCACAGGAGAATGAGAAACGGATGACAGGACTGGAGAAAACGGAATAACTTATGCGGACGGTCATCGAAGGTGGAACGATTGTGAATGAGGGTCGTACCTTCGATGGTACGCTTGTCATCGAGGATGGCACTATTATCACTATAGCTCCTGTTGGCACTATAGTCCCTATCAACCCTACCGATACTATCATTGATGCGAGAGGTTGTTTTATCCTTCCCGGCATCATTGATGACCATGTGCATTTCCGGGAACCGGGACTTACCGGGAAAGCGGATATGGACACAGAGAGTAGGGCAGCAGCGGCAGGGGGTGTCACTACCTTCTTTGATATGCCCAATACTCAACCGCAGACCACTACCTTAGAGACTTTGGAGGAGAAATTCAGGTTGGCTCGACAGAAGAGTCATGTCAACTACAGTTTCTTCTATGGGGCGACAAATGATAACGTGGATAGCTTCGCACAACTGGACATCCACCGTATTCCGGGCATCAAACTCTTCATGGGGTCTTCTACCGGGAATATGTTGGTTGACCGCAGGGAGTCGCTGGAGCGCATTTTCCGTAGCACCCCTCTGCCCTTGATGGCTCATTGTGAGGATACGGACATCATTAACCGCAATATGGAAGCGGCTAAGGCGAAGTATGGGGACGACCCTAAAGTCATACATCATCCGGAGATTCGAAGCACTGAGGCTTGCTATGAGAGTACCCGGCTGGCTGTGGAACTCGCCCGCAAATACCACATACGCTTTCATCTCGCCCATGTCTCCACTGCCAAGGAACTGGAGCTTTTCAACTCTCAACTCTCAACTCTCAACTCTCAACTCTCCGTAGAGGTCACTCCCAGTCACCTTTATTTCTCCGACCGTGACTATGACCGTTTGGGAACTCGCATCAAATGTAATCCTGCCATTAAGTCGGAAAGAGACAGGGAGGCACTGCAGCAGGCACTCTGTGATGGGCGCATCACCGTGATAGGTACCGACCATGCACCGCATCTCCTCTCCCAGAAAGAGGGTGGATGTGCCAAGGCTGCCAGCGGTATGCCAATGATCCAGTTCTCGCTGGTCACTATGCTTGAAATGGTTGACCAGGGGATACTCACGATAGAACGGCTCGTAGAACTGATGTGCCATAACCCGGCACGCCTCTTTGAGGTGCGCCAACGGGGCTTTATCCGTCCTGGTTATCGTGCCGATCTGGTTATCGTCCGTCCGAATACGGGCTGGACGGTTACCCCTTCTGTCATCCAGAGTAAATGCGGATGGAGCCCGATGGAGGGGCATACCTACCTATGGCGGGTAGAACGTACACTCTGTAACGGTCATACGGTCTATGTGGATGGGAAGGTTGACACGGATTATATCGGGGAGGAGGTAGTCTTCAGATGAAGAAGACCTATGCGATCAGCGAGTTACAACCCTATATCAACTGGGCATATTACTATCATTCGTGGCAGTTGAGGGATCCGGAACAACAGCGACAGAGTAGGGAAGAGGCGGAACTGTTGCTCCGCCAACTAAATGATACCTACCATGTCTATGCCCTCTTCCAACTCTTCAACGCACACAGTGACGGTGATGACATCATCCTCTCATCGTCGAGTATGCAGCGACCCTGTCGCTGCTCCTTCCTCCGCCAACAGCATGGAGAATGCCTCTGCCTCGCTGACTTCATCCATCCCGGGCACGACCACATCGGGATTTTCGCTACAACGGTAGATTGGGGCATGGAGACGGATTTCGACCATGACACGTATCAGAAGATGCAGGTGCAACTGCTTGCCGACAGACTGGCTGAGGCAGCAGCAGAGAAACTTCATGAAGAGGTGCGGCGCACTATCTGGGGCTATGCGCCTAATGAGCATCTGACGATAGAGGAACTCCATGCCGAGAGGTTTCAGGGCATCCGTCCTGCAGTGGGCTATCCCTCTCTGCCGGATGCCAGTCTGAACTTTCTTCTCGACGAACTCTTGCAGTTTAAGCAGATAGGTATCCGTCTCACTGAGAATGGTGCCATGAAACCGCATGCCAGTGTCAGTGGGTTGATGATAGCTCATCCTGCAGCCCGTTATTTCTCTATAGGGAAAATCGGTGACGACCAGCTCCATGACTATGCCCGTCGCCGTGGTCTTCCCGTCTCACTCCTTCGTAAATTCCTCTCATCACATTTATAACATTAATTCTTCAATTTTATGATCGCCCGTTACGCAGTACCTTTTTTCGTGATTGTCGCCTTTGTCGTAGTTCCATTGGTGATATTCTTCTTATGTCGCTTCCTCTTTCCTCGTCGATGGGGTAAGAAAGTGGGTGTTTGTATCTCCCTGTTAGTCTTCCTTTTCGCCGTCTATGGCATGTTCGTAGGGTATGAGCAACTGGAGGTCCGTCATGTCGAGTTCCGTAGCAAAGACCTGCCGGCAGCTTTCGACGGCTACCGTATCGTCCAGTTTTCTGATGCACACATCGGAACGATGACAGGTATGCGAAAATGGTTGTTGGAACGTGATGTCGACAGTATGCTGGCACAACACCCGGATATGATTGTGTTTACGGGTGACCTGCAGAATGTGTATCCAGAGGAACTCGTTGAGCATCTCCCTCAACTCCAGCGTTTGAAGGCTCCTGACGGGGTGTATTCCGTTCTCGGTAACCATGACTATGCGACCTACCAGCCAGGCGATTCTCTGACCAAGGAGGCGAACAACAGGAGGACACAGGCTTTGGAACGTAAGGCAGGATGGACTCTTCTGATGAATGAGCACCGCGTCATCCGTCGGGATAGTGACTCTATCGTGATAGCGGGAATGGAAAACTGGGGAACGGTCAAGCGTATGCCTCGCAGAGGGGATGTCGCGAAAACACTTACTGGGCTCTCTTCTCAACTCCCCTTCATTATCATGCTCCAGCATGACCCAACGGCATGGCGTGAGAAAATCTTAAAAGAGTGTCAGGCACAGTTGACATTGAGTGGACATACACATGGGGGACAGGCGGATATTTTCGGTTATTCTCCGGCAGCTCTCAGTTATGAGGTATATGGGGGATGGGCTTACGAAGGGTCTCGTGCCCTCTTTGTATCCATAGGTCTCGGTGCCCTTATTCCTTTCCGTCTGGGACTTCCCGGTGAGATTGTTGTCATCACCCTAAGAAAGGAGTGACCTCTCAGCTCTTATTGATCAGGGTTCTCCACAAATCCCTGATATTCTGGTGTCAAGGATTTCATAATGGCATCATACGACTGTTGGAGTGTCGACTGCACATTCTCTGGTCCTTGTGACTGGGGATAGATAGGGGCATGGATAGTAAGCGTCAATGGATGCCAGTTGACGAAATGCCAGTCCCGGAAACGGGGCATCACGTTAAACGACCCGTTGATGGTCATGGGGACGACTGGCAACTGCAACTCATCCGCCAAAGTGAAGGCTCCTTTCTTGAAGACTCCCATGTGTCCCGTAAAGCTACGGGAACCCTCCGGGAATACTACCACACTGCAATTGCCAGTCTCCAGTGTATGCCGCACAGTCTTGTACATCGCACGGACTTTCGCCGTACCACGACGGTCTACGAATATCTGGTGTGACTTCTTACAGGCATAGCCTACAAAGGGAATCTTCTTGAGTTGGTATTTCATCATCCATTTGAAATTCCTGCCCAGGTAACCGTAAATCAGAAAGATGTCGAAGGCTCCTTGGTGATTGGCGACAAAGACAAACGACTCGTCTTGCGGCAGGTCCTCGCCCCCTTCCACTTTCACGGGAAGGAGGAATGCCTTCGTAATGACTCTTGCCCACCAGCGTCCCGGATAATAGCCCCAGTAATGTCCGTTCCCGATGGTACAGCCTATCCCTACCACCAAAGCAGTCCAGATGGTCATCAGAATAGTCACTGGTACTGCAATAAATATTTGATAAATCCTATATAATATTTTCACCACTCTCAACTCTCCACTCTCAACTCTCATCTCTCCACTCTCGGATATTTCCTCGTCCATCCGTCCCACCGTAATCGCATGACACCGAAGAAAGCCTCTCCGAAGATACCTCCTGACATCTTAGAGGTACCCTCTTTACGGTTGACGAAGATGACAGGGACTTCCTTGATCTTAAAACCTATCTTATAGGCGGTGAATTTCATCTCTATCTGGAAGGCATAGCCTTTGAAGCGGATCTTGTCAAGCTCGATGGTCTCCAGTACCTTACGTCTGTAGCATTTAAATCCTGCGGTAGTGTCATGTACCTTGAAACCAGTGACAAACCGTACGTATTTGGAGGCGAAATAACTCATCAGTACTCTGCCCATCGGCCAGTTGACGACATTCACACCACTTACATACCGACTGCCGATGGCAAGGTCAAACCCTTCCTCTGCACAGGCTGCATAGAGACGGGGCAGGTCATTGGGGTCGTGACTGAAGTCTGCATCCATCTCAAAGACATAGTCGTAAGGATGTGCCAATGCCCATTTGAACCCAGCGATATAGGCGGTACCCAGTCCCTGTTTCCCACTCCGTTCAAGTAAAAACAGTTGACCGGCAAATTCCGTATCCATCAGTCTTTTGACAATGGCGGCAGTCCCGTCAGGAGACCCGTCATCGACGATGAGGATATGGAAACTTTTCTCCAACGAGAATACGGCACGGATGATCTTCTCGATATTCTCCTTCTCGTTATACGTCGGAATAATGACGATGCTATCACTTTCTTTCATAATTGCCGACAAAGATACGAATAAGTGAGCAAAGAAGCAAATTTTATTTGGATTTTTTTGTATCTTTGCACCCGCAATATGACCATTCAGGATTTAGTAAAGTTATATGGGCTGGCACCACAGGTGGAAACCCTTCGAAAAACGATAGAGGAAAAGTCGGTGAAAACGGTTTTCCTCGACGGACTCGTTGCTTCCTCCGCGCCCCTCCTCCTCTCTACGCTCACTGCCCGGCATTCAATGGTCAATGCTGTCATCATTCTCAATGACGAGGAAGAGGCTGGCTATTTCTACAACGACCTCAAGCAACTCTTGGGCGAGGAACATGTCCTGTTCTTCCCCTCTTCCTTCCGCCGTGCTATCAAATACGCACAAAGGGATGCTGCCAACGAAATCCTCCGTACCGAGGTTCTCACCCGCCTCTCAACTTTCACCTCTCACCTCTCACCTCTCACCTCTCACCTCTTCCTCATTACGTACCCCGAGGCACTTGCTGAACAGGTAGTGTCGGCAGAACAGCTGCAGGCACAGTCACTGGTGCTCCGACAGGGACAGACCATCGTGGTGGACCAACTGGTGAAGAGCTTACGTGACTTGGATTTCCATGAGGTGGACTATGTCTATGAACCTGGACAGTTTGCCCTGCGTGGCTCCATCCTCGATGTCTATAGCTTCAGCAGTGAGTATCCCTTCCGTATCGACTTCTTCGGGGATGACATTGATTCTATCCGTACTTTCGAGGTCGACGACCAGCTCTCCCGTGACAAGCGCAGCGAAGTCACCCTCGTCTCCTCTGCTGCGACCGAGTCGCAGCAATCCTTAACCGCTAACCGCTCATCGCTCACCTCCGTCATCTCCTTCCTCCCTGCGGACACGATCCTCATCGCCAAGGACTTCTCCTTTGTCCGTGATGCCATCGACCGTACCTCGCAGGAAGCGAATCCGGAAGAGGTGTCTGTGATCAGTGGAACCCAATGGGAACAGGAGACTGCTCCCTTCCGGAAAATAAGCATCGGACATCGTCAGGGCACTGCTCCCGAGGTATCCCTGTCGTTCCATACCACACCGCAACCTTTGCTTCATAAGAATTTCGACCTCCTCCGTGAGACCCTTGCCGACTATCAGTCGAAGGGCTATCATATATATATATTAGCGGACAGCCAGAAACAGTTGGACCGCCTTAATGATATCCTCTCACCTCTCACCTCTCATCTCTCACCTCTCAATTATATCAACACAGCCCTTCATGGGGGCTTCATCGACCATGACCAACGCCTCTGTGTCTTCACCGACCATGAGATATTCGACCGCTATCATCGCTATAGTCTCCGTACGGATAAGGCACGGAACGGTAAGGTGGCACTCACCCTCAAGGAACTCCAACAGTTTGAGGTGGGTGATTATATCGTGCATGTCGATCATGGTATCGGTAAGTTCGGAGGACTGGTCCGCATGCCACTCCCTACTACCCCGGCATCCCCAGCCACTTCTCCCAAATACCAGGAGATGATCAAGATTATCTATCAGGGTGGGGGAGCCATCTATGTCTCTATCCATTCCCTCTATAAGGTGAGCAAATACAAGGCGCAGGATAACGGGGAACCGCCTCGTCTCTCACAACTGGGTACTGGTCAGTGGGAACGGATGAAGGAGCGGACAAAGAATAAACTGAAGGATATTGCCCGTGACCTCATTAAACTGTATGCGGCACGTAAACGGGAGAAGGGGTTTGCCTTCAGTGCCGACAGTTACCTGCAGCATGAGTTGGAGGCTTCATTCCTCTATGAGGATACACCAGACCAGTTGAAGGCTACGAATGATGTGAAGGGGGATATGGAACAGGCTCGTCCCATGGACCGCCTGGTATGTGGGGATGTAGGCTTTGGTAAGACGGAGGTTGCTGTACGTGCAGCCTTTAAGGCGGCTTGTGACTCCAAACAGGTGGCGGTGCTGGTACCTACCACCGTCCTTGCTTTCCAGCACTACCAGACCTTCTGCAAACGCTTGAAAGACTTTCCGGTGAGGGTCGATTACCTTACCCGAGCTCGTACTGCGAAACAGACCAAGGAGATTCTGCAGGACTTGGCGGAGGGGAAGATAGATATCCTGATAGGTACGCATAAACTCATCGGGAAGTCGGTGAAGTTCAAGGACCTCGGACTCCTGATCATTGATGAGGAACAGAAATTCGGAGTGTCTGTGAAAGAGAAACTCCGTCAGATGCGGACGAATGTCGATACACTGACGCTCACGGCAACACCGATTCCCCGTACGCTGCAGTTCTCGCTGATGGGTGCCCGTGACCTGAGCATCATCCAGACTCCACCTCCTAACCGCTATCCCATCCAGACGGAGATCCATACGCTCAGTCCGGAGGTCATCGCTGATGCGATAGGTTTCGAGTTGTCACGCAACGGACAGGTGTATTTCGTCAATCCGCGTATCAACGACTTACAACGGATTGCGGAGATGATTCATACTTATGTCCCGGAGGCTCGGGTAGCCATCGGTCATGGTCAGATGAAACCCGACGAACTGGAGAAAATCATCTTTGATTTCGTGAATTACGACTATGACATACTGCTCTCTACGACAATCGTCGAGAATGGTATTGATATCCCGAATGCGAATACGATCATTATTAACGGGGCACATCATTTCGGTCTCTCTGACCTGCATCAGATGCGGGGAAGGGTAGGCCGGGGCAACCGCAAGGCGTACTGTTACTTGCTGGCACCGCCTTTGGCAGATCTCCCGCAGGAGAGTCGCAGACGCTTAGAGGCGCTGGAGACGTTCAGTGAACTGGGCAGTGGTATCCAGATAGCGATGCAGGACCTCGATATCCGGGGTGCCGGCAACCTCCTCGGTGCCGAGCAGTCGGGCTTCATCGCTGACCTCGGCTATGAGACATACCAGAAGATCCTGAATCAGGCGATGAAAGAACTGAGCGAAGAGACCCACTCTCAACTCTCAACTCTCAACTCTCAACTCTCAACTGTCGAAACGACAGTCGACACGGATCTTGCGCTCTTCTTCCCTGATCAGTATGTACCGTCCGACAGTGAGCGGATGTTGCTTTATCGGGAACTCGACAACCTCCATACGGATGAGCAGTTGGCGGCATACCGCTCCCGTCTCATCGACCGCTTCGGTCCTGTACCACCAGAGGGTGAGGAGTTGATGTTAGTGGTGCCGCTACGTCGTATAGCGGGACAACTGGGCTGTGAGAAAATCATGCTGAAACAGGGGCGGATGACACTTTTCTTCGTCTCCGAGCCGGAGCATCCGTTCTACCGCAGTGCTGCTTTCGACAGCATCCTTCAATATGTGGCTACGAACCCTCGCCGTTGTCAGTTCCGTGACAGTAGTGGCAAGCGCTCCCTCCTCCTCTCCGACATCCCCACTGTTGCCTCCGCCCTCTCCCTCCTCAAGTCCTTCCTGCCTGTTTAATAGGAAAAAATAAGGAATATAGTAAAAATTCCTAATTTCTAATTTCTAATTTCTATTTTTTTATTACCTTTGCACGCGATAAAAAAGAATACCACAATGGGAAACAGCTGGGTTGTGATACGGACCTTCAATCGAAAGGAGATGGAGGTAGGGTCATTCCTGAAGGAAAAAGGACTTACGTACTTCATACCCATGACCTACACGGAAAAACTCGTTGGCGACGAGCCAAAACCCCGTAGAAAACTGGTCCCCGTGGTCCACAACTATGTGTTCCTGCAGAAAGACTGTGGGGATAATGACCTGCAACAGATGCTCAACGAGTGCAGGGTGCCCCTCCAGTTGCTCCGTAACAAGATGGACAACCGGGTCAGTGAGGTGACCGACAAGGAGATGACTGATTTCCGGCTGCTGTGTGACCCTGACTATTCGAAGACACCTGTTGAGTTCCTCGATGCGGAGGAGGCAGACATAAAACCCGGTAAGGAGGTGGAGGTGCTGCATGGCCAGTTTGCCGGTGTCCGTGGAAAACTTTACAAGAACGGGCGTAAATACTGGCTCATCAAGACCGTTGGCTGTCTCAGTGTCATGCTACGCATCTCCCGTTGGTACTGTAAGGTGGTGGAGAGTGAGAGAGTTTAATGTTTAATAGATAAATATGAGGAAATTTCTTTTTTCGATGATGTTGTCGATAATGTCCCTGACAATGATGGCACAGGGTATGACCGACACACAGATTGCGCAGTTTATCCAGCGAGAGGCGAGGGCTGGTGTCAGCCAGTCGCAGATTGTCACCAAACTGGTACAGCGTGGTGTGACAGTCGACCAGATCCGTCGGGTACGTAACCAGCAGCAGAAACAGGTCACAGAGAATGGTGTTACTGCATCTGCTCCTACAGCGGAGTCAGGTGCAGAGAAACGCATGCGTACTAATAACGATGGTACGGTCAAGCAGGAGCTGAATACCGCGAAGGCTGGTACCACGACGGAGATCAATACCAATGCCTCTGATGATGTCGCTGATGTGGAGAGTGATGTCCAGGCGACGAGTAACACCAATGAGGGGGTCGGTAAGAAAGTCTTCGGACGGGACATCTTCAACCAGCGTGCACTGAGTTTCGAGCCTAATATGAATATCGCTACGCCCCAGAACTATGTACTGGGCCCTGGCGATCAGGTCATCGTGGATGTCTATGGGGCTTCACAGCGGACGCTCCAGCTCACCATATCTCCCGAGGGTGATATTACAGTGCCGGGCTATGGTCCTATTCAGGTCAGTGGACTGACAGTGGCAAGTGCCAATGCGAAGATCCGTTCCACCTTGGGTTCCCGCTATAGCAGCAGTAATGTCAAACTGACCGTGGGTAACACCCGCACCATCATGATTAACGTGATGGGTGAGGTACGCACACCGGGTACTTACCACCTCAGTGCCTTCTCTACCGTGTTCCATGCTTTGTATATGGCAGGTGGTATCAACGACCTTGGTACGTTGCGTAACATCAAGGTGTACCGTAATGGCAACCTGATCAGTATCGTGGATATCTATGAGTATATCCTCAATGGACGTCTTGCAGGTAATGTTCGTTTGCAGGAGGGTGATGTCATCCAGGTAGGTCCCTATGACTGTCTGGTGGGTATCACCGGAAAGGTGAAACGCCCGATGTTCTATGAGATGCGTAAGAACGAGAGTGTCGCCACGCTGTTGAAATATGCGGGAGGCTTCACGGGGGATGCTTATAAGAAGTCGATCCGTCTGACCCGTCAGGCGGGTGAGAGATATTCCGTCTTCACGGTGGATGAGTTTGAGATGAACTCTTTCCAGGTGGATGATGGGGATGCTGTGGTAGTCGATGGAATGCTCAACCGCTATGATAACATGGTGGAGATCAAGGGTGCCGTCTTCCGTCCCGGTCAGTATCAGTTGGGTAATGAGATTAACTCGGTACGCTCGTTGATAGCCCATGCCGAGGGTGTCACTGAGGATGCTTTCACTGCCCGTGGTGTGATGCACCGTATGAAGGCTGACCGTACGTTGGAGGTAATCCCTGTTGATATCCAGGGTATTCTGGCAGGAACGGCTCCTGACATTCCTTTGAAGAATGAGGACGTGCTCTTTATTCCGACACAGGCTGACCTGCAGCAGCAGCGTACCTTGACGATTCACGGAGAGGTGATGTCACCGGGTACCTATCAGTTTGCCGACAACACAACCTTGGAGGATCTTATCCTGCAGGCTGGAGGCTTGACAGATGCTGCCAGTCTTGCGAAGGTGGATGTGTCACGTCGTATCGTCGATCCGATGTCGACCACCAGTTCCCGGACACTTGCCAAGACCTTTACCTTCTCCTTGCGTGACGGTTTTGTGGTCGACGGAACTCCTGGTTTTATCCTGGAGCCTTATGATGAGGTGTATGTCCGCCGTAGCCCGGGTTATATGACTCAGCGTAATATCACCGTGAGCGGAGAGGTGCTCTTCGAGGGTAACCAGACACTGGTCAACAAGAATATGCGACTCACTGAGGCTATCAAGGCTGCTGGTGGTGTTACCGAGGAGGCTTATGTCAAAGGTGCTCGTATCGAGCGTCGCCTGAATGACGACGAGCGGGCTCGTCGCAGCTTCCTGCTGAAGCAGTTGTCCTCGCAGGCGGAGGGTAGTGATTCGGTGAAGATCGAGCAGTTGGACCTGGGTGATACTTATACCGTGGGTATCCATCTGGAGAAGGCTTTGGAGAATCCTGGCAGTGAGTATGATGTGGTATTGCGTGAGGGCGACCGTATCATCGTACCGGAGTATAATGGTACTGTGAAGATCTCGGGTAATGTGATGTACCCCAATACGGTGGTCTATTCTCCCGGAAAGAACTACAAGTATTATATCAATCAGGCGGGTGGCTATGGCAACCGTGCCAAGAAGAGCAAGACATGGGTTATCTACCAGAATGGTACGATGGCACAGGTGGGACATGGTGCTAAGATAGAGCCGGGATGCGAGATAGTCGTTCCTACCAAGCCGAAAGCGGATCCAGCCCTGACATCCAAGTGGATTTCCATTGCACAGTCTGTCTTCAGCATGGCGGCAATGGTGACCATCCTGATCAAGCAGTTCTAACATAAACGGTAAACAGTAAACCGAAACAATATGGAAGAAAAACAATATATAGAGCAGGAGGAGAAATCTATTGACTTCGGTCAGATATTCTCAGCGCTGCTCAAGCACAAGCGCCTGTATTATAAGGTCTTTGCCGCTGTATTCGTCCTGGCGTGTGTCTATACGCTCAGTCTGCCAAACTACTATAGGTGTGAGGTGAAGCTGAGCCCGGAGCTGAGCACCACCCGTCGTTCGAACAGTTCGCTGAGTGCTCTCGCCAGCCAGTTTGGTATGAATATGAACAGTGCGGCGATGGGTAATGAGGCGTTGTTCCCAACCCTCTATCCTGACTTGATGAACTCTGTCGACTTCAAGGCGAGCCTGTTCAATGTCCCCATCCATAAAAAGGACTCTACCCGTATGATGTCTTATTATGACTATCTGGCGAAGGAACAGAAAAGTCCTTGGTGGAGTGGGGTGATTTCTGCTCCCTTCAGACTGTTGGGCAGTTTGTTTGGTGGTGATAAGAAGGATACCATCGACCAGCATAAGGTGAATCCGTTTATGCTGACGAAGCAGCAGACAGCCATCGTCAAGGCAATTGACAGGAAGGTGGTTTGTGATGTGGATAAGAAAACGATGGTGATCACCATCGATGTCACCGATCAGGATCCCTTGATTGCGGCAACGATAGCCGACTCGGTGAAGTACCGCCTTCAGGACTTCATCACCGACTATCGTACCAAGAAGGCGAAAGTGGACTTGGCGTATAGCCGTAAGCTCTTCAAGGAGGCGAAGGAACGCTATGACAAGGCACGTCAGCTCTATGCCACCTATAGTGATGCCAACCAGGACATCATCCTGCAGTCGTACCGTACGAAACTGGTGGACCTGGAGAACGAGATGCAGTTGCAGTTCAACAACTATAACCGGGTGGCACAGCAGTTGCAGATTGCTGAGGCAAAGGTACAGGAGGAGACTCCTGCCTTCACCACGCTGCAGAGTGCTACAGTGCCTATCAAGAAGGCAGGACCTGCACGTGCGAAGATGGTACTCATCTTCCTCTTCCTCGCTTTCTTCGGCACTACCGTCTATGTCTTACATAAGGAAAAACAACTAAAACCCCTGTTAGGATTATAAAATGAATATAGCGATTGTTGGAACCGGTTATGTCGGTTTAGTCAGTGGCACCTGCTTTGCGGAGATGGGTGCCCATGTGACGTGTGTTGATGTCGATGCACAGAAAATCGAGAAACTGCAGAATGGCATCATGCCTATCTATGAGCCAGGACTCGAGGAACTCGTCAAACGGAATGCGGAGGTGGGACGATTGAAGTTCACCACTGACCTTACCGAGGTTCTCGACGATGTCGAGGTGGTGTTCTCTGCCGTGGGAACTCCTCCCGATGAGGACGGCAGTGCCGACCTGAAATATGTCCTTGCCGTGGCTCGCCAGTTCGGACAGCATATCAATAAGTATACCATCCTTGTCACGAAGTCTACCGTGCCTGTAGGCACTGCGAAGAAAGTGAAGGCTGCTATTCAGAAGGAACTGGACAAGCGTGGGGTGAACATACCTTTCGATGTGGCAAGCAACCCTGAGTTCCTGAAAGAGGGTGCTGCCATCAAGGACTTCATGAGTCCTGACCGGGTAGTAGTAGGTACGGAGTCTGAGAAGGCTACGAAGGTGATGACACGCCTCTATAAGCCTTTCCTGATCAATAACTTCCGGGTGATCTTCATGGATATCCCTTCTGCCGAGATGACAAAATATGCGGCGAATGCGATGCTTGCCACCCGTATCTCGTTCATGAACGATATCGCCAACCTCTGTGAGAGGGTAGGGGCGAATGTCGATAGTGTCCGTAAGGGTATCGGTACCGACTCCCGTATCGGCTCGAAGTTCCTCTATGCCGGTTGTGGTTATGGTGGCTCTTGCTTCCCTAAAGATGTGAAGGCACTGCTTCACACGGGATTGGATAACGGCTACCACATGGAGGTTATTGAGGCAGTGGAGCGTGTCAACGAGAAACAGAAGTCTATCGTCTATGATAAGATTGTCAAGGCAGTGGGTGATGTGAAAGGCAAGACTATCGCACTCCTCGGTCTTGCCTTCAAGCCCGAGACGGATGATATGCGTGAGGCTCCCGCCCTTGTCGTCATCGACAAGCTCCTGAAGGCAGGTGCCACCGTCCGTGTCTTCGATCCCATCGCCATGGATGAGTGTAAGCGTCGTATCGGTGATACCGTCACTTACTGTAAGGATATGTATGATGCCTGTGATGGTGCTGATGTCCTTGCCCTGATGACGGAGTGGCGTCAGTTCCGTATGCCTTCGTGGAATGTCATCCAGAAGGTGATGTCTGGCAATATCGTCGTGGATGGTCGTAACATCTATGACCGCCATGAACTCGAAGACCTCGGCTTCGTCTATACTCGCATCGGAGAGAAATGAGGGAATGTAATGTCACACAGATCTCACAGATCTCACAGATTTTAATGGCTGCAGATGGAACTGCTGCCGCAGTTTCGTTGCGCTGTATGCGGTTCTGCGTCTAAGCAAGCTTAGCCTCAGCCCCGCCTCCATCTCAACACAAAACCATTTCATGCTTTTGTTCCATCTACAGCCATCCCACAGATTTTTTTGTTCCTCCGTTCTTTCCAGCAGTATCCCTCCCTTCCCTCTAGTTTCCCAAAGGGAAAGTCAGAGGGGCTGAATCCGTGGTATATTTTTATGATGTTTGTTATTGTCGGAAACCCGTTGAAAGCTTGCTTTCAAAAAGGGTTTCAGGCGATAATAAACCTTTATTCGTCAGAATAAAAGAAGTCTGAAAGACTTATCATAAAAATAAAAGATCTGTGAGATCCGTGAGATCTGTGTGACTAATAGAGAAGAAAATTAATCCACAGGTTGCTGATAAAGTTTCCGGACCTTCTTCATATCATGCGCTACCATGATTTTGACCAGATCCTCGAAACTCGTCTTCTGAGGATTCCATCCCAATAGCGTTTTCGCCTTCGTCGGGTCACCCAGCAACTGGTCAACCTCCGCAGGACGGAAGTACTTCGGATCAACCTCTACGAGCACCTTACCAGTCTTCACACAGATACCACGCTCGTTGACACCCTCTCCCTCCCAGCGGAGCTCGATACCAGCCTCCTTGAAGGCGAGGGTACAGAAATCACGGACAGTGTGATACTGACCAGTGGCAATGACGAAATCATCGGGCTTCTCCTGTTGCAGGATAAGCCACATACACTCCACATAGTCCTTGGCATAGCCCCAGTCACGCAGGGAGTTCAGGTTACCGAGATACAGCTTGTCCTGATAGCCCTGGGCGATACGGGCAGCAGCAAGGGTGATCTTACGGGTCACGAAAGTCTCACCACGACGCTCTGACTCGTGGTTGAACAGGATACCGTTGCAGCAGTACATCCCATAACTCTCCCGGTAGTTCTTCATGATCCAGTAACCATAAAGTTTGGCAACGCCATACGGACTACGGGGATAGAACGGGGTCGTCTCCTTCTGTGGCACCTCCTGTACCATACCGAACAGTTCTGAGGTTGATGCCTGATAGATGCGACAGGTCTTGGCGAGTCCGGCGATACGTACTGCCTCTAACAGGCGGAGCACACCGATGGCATCAGCATCGGCAGTAAACTCGGGAACATCGAAACTTACCTTCACATGGCTCTGGGCAGCGAGGTTGTATATCTCATCGGGCTTGATCTCTGAGATGACACGGATAAGGGAGGAACTGTCTGTCATGTCGCCCCAGTGCAGGTTGACGAGTCGTTTCTTCTTCATATCACGTACCCATTCGTCCAGGTACAGGTGTTCTATACGTCCTGTGTTAAACGAACTGCTGCGGCGCAGAATACCATGCACCTCATATCCTTTCTCTATCAGGAACTCGGCAAGGAATGACCCGTCCTGTCCTGTAATACCAGTGATTAATGCTACTTTCATGATTATCTTGTTTCTTTTATTTGTGCAAAGTTAGTGTAAACCGAATAAAACACCAAATATTTCGTGAGTTATTTCTTTTATATATTGTCACACAGATCTCACAGATCTCACAGATTTTAATGGCTGTAGCTGTAACTGCTGTCGCAGTTTCGTTGTGCTGTATGTGGTTCTGTGTCTAAGCAAGCTTAGTCGCAGCCCCGCCTCCATCTCAACACAAAACCATTTCATGCTTTTGTTCCATCTACAGCCATTCCACAGATTCAATGGTTGTAGCTGTAACTGCTGCCGCAGTTTCGTTGTGCTGTATGCGTTTCTGCGTCTAAGCAAGCTTAGCCTCAGTCCCGCCTCCATCCCAACACAAAACCATTTCATGCTTTTGTTCCATCTACAGCCATCCCACAGAACATGAATCCGTGGAATATTTTTATGATGTTTGTTATTGTCGGGAACCCGTTGAAAGCTTGCTTTCATAAAGGGTTTCAGGCGATAATAAACCTTTATTCGTCAGAATAAAAAG
>CACYPF010000036.1 GCA_902776195.1 uncultured Prevotellaceae bacterium
CTGTGGAGTCGGCTATGAAGTTGGTTGCCGGTACAGCAAGAAGTATGGGTATCACTGTAAAAGGGGACTTCCCTGGTAAATAACAAATAACTTCAATTAGAAAAATGAGTAAACTGACAAAAAATCAAAAGTTGGTAGCTGATAAGGTTGAAGCAGGGAAAGCATACTCTTTGAAGGAAGCCGCAGAGCTGGTGAAGGAAATCACCACTACAAAGTTCGAGGCATCCCTTGATATCGATGTACGCTTGGGCGTTGACCCGCGTAAAGCTAATCAGATGGTTCGTGGCGTCGTTTCGCTGCCGAACGGTACTGGTAAAGTGACTCGCGTGCTCGCTCTCTGTACTCCCGACCAGGAAGCTGCTGCTAAGGAAGCAGGTGCCGACTATGTTGGTCTTGACGAGTATATCAACAAGATCAAGGGCGGTTGGACTGATGTTGATGTTATCATTACAATGCCCTCTTGCATGGGTAAGCTCGGTCCTTTGGGCCGTGTACTCGGTCCTCGTGGACTGATGCCAAACCCCAAGAGCGGTACTGTTACTATGGACGTTGCTAAGGCAGTTAAAGAGGTAAAGCAGGGTAAGATTGACTTTAAGGTTGACAAGGCAGGTATTGTGCACACGTCAATCGGTAAGGTGACTTTCACTGCAGATCAGATTTATGAGAATGCAAAGGAGTTTATTCAGACTATCATTAAGCTGAAGCCTGCTGCTGCCAAGGGTACATACATTAAGAGTATCTTTATCTCAAGCACAATGAGTGCAGGTATTAAGGTAGATCCTAAATCAGTTGAATAACTCGGTAAAAGTTTAGTAAAATGAAAAAGGAAGTAAAAGATACTATTATTGTAGAACTCGGAGAGAAACTGAAGGAGTATCCTCATTTCTATCTGGTAGACGTTACCGGACTGAACGCTGAGCAGACAAGTAATCTTCGTCGCAAGTGCTTCAAGAATGAGATTAAGATGGTCGTTGTGAAGAACAAGCTTCTCCACAAGGCTTTCGAGGCTTCTGAGATTGACTTCGAACCACTTTATGGCTGCTTGAAGGGAAATACTGCCATGATGTTCGCTCATCAGGCTAATGTTCCCGCTAAGTTGCTCAAGGAATACAAGAAGGAAGGTATCCCTGCCCTGAAGGCTGCTTATGCTGAGGAGGGTTTCTTCGTGGGTGCTGACAAGCTTGAGGAACTGGTTGCTATCAAGAGCAAGAACGAACTTATCGCCGACGTTATGACTTTGCTGCAGTCTCCTATCAAGACTGTCGTATCTGGTCTGAATGCTGGTGGTAAGATCCATGGACTGCTTGACGCTGTCGCTGAGCGTAACAAATAAGCGAGAAGTATAACAATTAACATTAAAAACATTAAAATTTCAAATAAAATGGCAGATATTAAAGCTATTGCTGAAGAGTTGGTAAACTTGACAGTTAAAGAAGTACAAGAGTTAGCTACAGTCCTGAAGGACGAGTATGGAATTGAGCCCGCCGCTGCAGCTGTTGCAGTTGCTGCTGGTCCTGCTGCTGCAGGTGCCGCTGAGGCTGCTGAGGAGAAGTCTTCTTTCGACGTAGTTCTGAAAGAGGTTGGCGCTAACAAGCTCCAGGTTGTAAAGGCTGTTAAGGAGGCTTGCGGTCTTGGTCTGAAGGAAGCTAAGGATCTCGTTGATGGTGCTCCCGCTACTATCAAGGAGGGTATGGCAAAGGCAGAGGCTGAGAACCTGAAGAAGGCTATCGAAGAGGCTGGTGCCGTAGTTGAGCTGAAATAATTAAGGCACAACAACAATAATATGGTTGGGAGCTCTCCAGTAGAGGGTTCCCGACCATTTTCTTGTTTTTATTCAATAACTATAGTTTCTATAGGGGCTATAGTGACTATAGTAAATATAAACCAAAATATATGGCTTCAAAAGTAATTGATAACAGAGTAAACTTTGGCAGCGTCAAGAATCCGATGCCGTTTCCGGATTTCCTCGATGTGCAATTAAAGTCATTCAAAGACTTCCTGCAGTTGGATACTCCCCCTGAGGAACGCAAGAATGACGGCTTGTATAAGGTGTTCGCAGAGAACTTCCCTATCACCGATACACGTAATAATTTCGTTCTTGAGTTCTTGGATTACTATATCGACCCGCCCCGTTATACCATTGACGAGTGTCTGGAGCGTGGCCTGACCTATAGTGTACCCTTGAAGGCAAAGTTGAAACTTTATTGTACAGATCCCGACCATGAGGATTTCGGTACTGTGATTCAGGACGTGTTCCTGGGTCCCATTCCATATATGACTGCGAATGGTACCTTTGTTATCAATGGTGCAGAGCGTGTTGTTGTATCACAGTTGCACCGTTCACCAGGCGTGTTCTTTGGTCAGAACGTGCATGCTAACGGTACCTTGTTATACAGCGCGCGTATCATTCCTTTCAAAGGTTCTTGGATTGAGTTCGCCACGGACATCAACAATGTCATGTATGCTTACATCGACCGTAAGAAGAAGTTGCCAGTGACCACCTTGCTCCGTGCTATCGGTTACGAGAACGACAAGGATATCTTAGAGATCTTCGAGCTTGCCGAGGAGGTGAAGGTCAACAAGACTGCATTGAAGAAGGTCTTGGGTCGTAAGTTGGCAGCACGTGTCCTGAAGAGCTGGAATGAGGACTTCGTGGATGAGGATACTGGTGAGGTAGTATCTATCGAGCGTAATGAGGTGATCATGGAGCGTGAGACAGAGATTACCGAGGAGAACATGGATGATATCCTGGAAAGCGGCGCCCAAGCCATTCTTATTCATAAGGATGAGGCAGTGGCTCAGGATTACTCTATCATCTTCAATACCTTACAGAAGGATCCCAGTAACTCTGAGAAAGAAGCTGTATTATATATTTACCGTCAGTTGCGTAACGCTGACCCCGCTGATGACGCCAGTGCCCGTGAGGTCATTCAGAACCTGTTCTTCTCGGACAAGCGTTATGACTTGGGTGAGGTAGGTCGTTACCGTATTAATAAGAAACTGGGACTGAATACGGAGATGGATGTCCGTGTACTGACAAAAGAGGATATCATTGAGATTATCAAGTATCTGATTCAGTTGGTGAACTCCAAGGCTACCGTCGACGATATCGACCACCTGTCCAACCGCCGTGTCCGTACGGTCGGTGAGCAGCTGAGCAACCAGTTCTCCATCGGTCTCGCCCGTATGAGCCGTACCATCCGTGAGCGTATGAATGTACGTGACAACGAGGTGTTCACTCCTACGGACCTGATCAATGCCAAGACGATTTCCAGTGTGATTAACTCGTTCTTCGGTACCAACCCGTTGTCACAGTTCATGGACCAGACCAATCCGCTTGCCGAGGTGACTCACAAACGTCGTCTCTCAGCCTTGGGTCCTGGCGGTCTGTCTCGTGAGCGTGCCGGTTTCGAGGTGCGTGACGTACACTACACGCACTATGGACGCCTTTGCCCGATTGAGAGTCCTGAAGGTCCTAATATCGGTCTTATCTCGTCCCTTTGTGTATATGCTAAGATTAATGAGCTTGGCTTCATCGAGACTCCTTACCGTAAGGTGGAGAATGGTATTGCCAACCTCAACAACGATGATATTGTTTACCTGACTGCCGAGGAGGAGGAAGACCACGTCATCGGTCAGGGTAATGCGCCGCTGCGTGACGACGGCACGTTTATCCGTCCTGTCGTTAAGTGTCGTCAGGATGCCGACTTCCCTGTCGTTCCTCCCTCAGATGTCGATCTGATCGATGTCTCTCCCCAGCAGATCGCCTCTATCGCTGCCTCCCTCATTCCGTTCCTGGAGCATGATGACGCTCACCGTGCGCTGATGGGATCTAACATGATGCGTCAGGCAGTACCTCTGCTTCATAATGAGGCTCCTATTGTGGGAACAGGTATTGAGAAGCAGGTTTGTGAGGACTCTCGTACGATGATAACTGCTGAGGGTGATGGTGTGATCGACTATGTTGACGCAACGACCATCCGTATCCTGTACGACCGTACGGAGGATGAGGAGTTTGTCAGCTTCGAGCCTGCCCTCAAGGAGTATCGTATTCCTAAGTTCCGTCGTACCAACCAGAATATGACCATTGACCTCCGTCCTATCTGTGATAAGGGACAGCGTGTGAAGAAGGGTGACATCCTGACAGAGGGCTATGCCACAGAGGATGGTGAGCTCGCCTTGGGTCGTAACCTGCTCGTTGCCTACATGCCATGGAAGGGTTACAACTATGAGGATGCCATCGTGCTCAATGAGCGTATCGTCCGTGAGGATGTCCTGACCTCCGTCCATGTGGATGAGTACTCACTGGATGTCCGTGAGACTAAGCGTGGCGCAGAGGAGTTCACGGCTGATATTCCTAATGTCAGCGAGGAGGCTACCAAGGACCTCGATGAGAATGGTATCATCCGTGTTGGTGCCCGTGTGGAGCCTGGTGACATTCTGATTGGTAAGATCTCCCCGAAGGGAGAGAGCGATCCCTCACCAGAGGAGAAACTGCTCCGTGCCATCTTCGGTGACAAGGCTGGTGATGTGAAGGACTCTTCGTTGAAGGCTAATCCCTCACTCTCCGGTGTCATCATCGATAAGAAGCTCTTTACACGTGCCACCAAGACCCGTGCCACCAAGCAGCAGGATAAGATTCTGCTTGCCAAGATTGACGAGGAGCACGAGGCAAAGATTGAGGACCTGAAGGATATCCTGGTCGAGAAACTTGCCACCTTGACAAAGGGCAAGACCTCACAGGGTGTGAAAGACTATACAGGTGCCGAGATTATCTCCAAGGGCAGCAAGTTTACCATTGCCGCACTGAAGAATCTTGAGTATGGTGACATCCAGATCAGTAACTGGACCAGCGATGAGCATAAGAACCAGCTCATTGCCCAGTTGATTATCAATTATATGAAGAAATTCAAGCTGCTCGATGCCGAGATGAAGCGTAAGAAGTTCGCCATCACCATCGGTGACGAGCTGCCTTCCGGTATCCTGCAGATGGCGAAGGTATATGTTGCCAAGAAACGTAAGATCGGTGTGGGTGATAAGCTCGCTGGTCGTCACGGTAACAAGGGTATCGTCTCTAAGGTTGTACGTCAGGAGGATATGCCATTCCTCGAGGACGGTCGTCCCGTGGACTTGGTTCTCAACCCGTTGGGTGTGCCCTCTCGTATGAACCTCGGTCAGATCTTCGAGGCTATCCTCGGTGCCGCAGGTAAGCGCCTTGGTGTGAAATTTGCCACTCCTATCTTTGACGGTGCGAAACTCGATGACCTCGCTGAGTGGACTGACAAGGCAGGACTGCCACGCCTCTGCTCTACCCACCTGTATGATGGTGAGACCGGTGAGCAGTTCGACCAGCCCGCAACGGTAGGTATCACCTACTTCCTGAAGCTCGGTCACATGGTTGAGGATAAGATGCACGCCCGTTCAATCGGTCCGTACAGCTTGATTACCCAGCAGCCACTCGGTGGTAAGGCACAGTTCGGTGGACAGCGTTTCGGAGAGATGGAGGTATGGGCACTCGAGGCATTCGGTGCCAGCCATGTACTCCAGGAGATTCTGACTATTAAGTCTGATGATGTGGTAGGTCGTTCGAAGGCTTATGAGGCTATTGTGAAGGGTGAGCCAATGCCTACACCCGGCATTCCTGAGTCGCTCAACGTACTGTTGCATGAGTTGAAGGGTCTTGGTCTCAGTATCAAGATGGACTAAAAGATAATTGAAAAGTTGAAAAATTGAAAAATTGATAATATGGCTTTCAAGAAAGATACAAAGATAAAGAGTAATTTTACCAAGATTACCATCGGTCTTGCCTCTCCCGAGGAGATCCTCGAGAACTCTTGCGGTGAGGTGACCAAGCCTGAGACCATCAACTACCGTACTTACAAGCCTGAGCGTGACGGCTTGTTCTGTGAGCGTATCTTCGGTCCTACCAAAGACTTTGAGTGTGCCTGTGGAAAGTACAAGCGTATCCGTTACAAGGGTATCGTCTGCGACCGCTGTGGTGTTGAGGTGACAGAGAAGAAGGTACGCCGCGAGCGTACCGGTCACATCGAGCTGGTGGTGCCAGTGGCTCATATCTGGTATTTCCGCAGCTTGCCCAATAAGATTGGTTATCTGCTCGGACTGCCTACCAAGAAGCTCGATGCCATTATCTACTACGAGCGTTACGTGGTCATCCAGCCAGGTGCCATGGAGGGGAAGAAAGACGCTGAGGGTAATGATGCTTTAGGCTCTAAAATGTATGACCTGCTGTCTGAGGAGGAGTATAATGAGATTGTCGACAATAAGATATCTCCTGAGAACGACTACCTCGATGACAGCGATCCTAATAAGTTCATTGCCAAAATGGGTGCAGAGGCTATTTACGACCTCTTGATCCATCTTGACCTGGACTCTTTGTCTTATGAGTTGCGCGACCGTGCCAACAGCGACTCTTCCATGCAGCGTAAGAACGAGGCATTGAAGCGCCTGCAGGTGGTGGAGGCTTTCCGCTCCAGCGTAGAGAAGGGCATCAACCGTCCAGAGTGGATGATTATGAAGATTATCCCTGTGACTCCTCCAGAGTTGCGCCCGTTGGTACCACTGGATGGTGGACGTTTCGCCACCTCTGACCTGAACGACCTTTACCGTCGTGTCATCATCCGTAACAATCGTCTGAAGAGACTGATGGAGATCAAGGCTCCTGAGGTGATTCTCCGCAATGAGAAGCGTATGTTGCAGGAGGCTGTCGACTCTCTCTTCGATAACAGCCGTAAGTCCAGTGCTGTCAAGAGTGAGAGCAACCGTCCGTTGAAGTCTCTCTCTGACTCACTGAAAGGTAAGCAGGGACGTTTCCGTCAGAACTTGCTGGGTAAGCGTGTCGACTATTCAGCGCGTTCCGTTATCGTGGTAGGTCCTGAGTTGAAGATGGGTGAGTGCGGTCTTCCTAAGTTGATGGCTGCCGAGCTCTATAAGCCGTTTATCATCCGCAAGCTCATCGAGCGTGGTATCGTGAAGACGGTGAAGTCGGCTAAGAAGATTGTCGACCGCCGCGAGCCGGTTATCTGGGATATCCTTGAGAATGTGATGAAGGGACATCCTGTATTGCTGAACCGTGCACCGACACTGCACCGTCTGGGTATCCAGGCATTCCAGCCCAAACTGATCGAGGGTAAGGCTATCCAGCTGCACCCACTGGCATGTACGGCGTTCAACGCTGACTTCGACGGTGACCAGATGGCTGTACACCTTCCTTTGAGCAACGAGGCTATCCTGGAGGCTCAGATCCTGATGCTCCAGAGCCATAACATCCTGAATCCTGCCAATGGTGCTCCTATCACCGTTCCTTCACAGGATATGGTGCTCGGACTCTATTATATCTCTAAGATCCGTCCGGGAGCCAAGGGTGAGGGTCTCACGTTCTACGGTCCTGAGGAGGCTATCATTGCCCATAACGAGGGTAAGTGCGACCTGCATGCCCAAGTGAAGGTGCTGGTGGACGATATCGTTGACGGCAAACCTGTGAAGCACATGGTGGAGACCTCTGTAGGTCGTGTCATCGTGAATGGCATCATCCCGAAGGAGGTAGGCTATGTCAACCGTATCATCTCTAAGAAGTCTCTGCGTGACATCATTGCTGATGTGATTAAGAACGTCGGTTTCGCTGAGGCTTGCGAGTTCCTTGACGGTATCAAGAACCTCGGTTACCGTATGGCATACGAGGCAGGTCTGTCGTTCAACCTCGACGATATCATCATCCCAGAGTCTAAGAAGGCATTGGTGGAGAAGGGTAATGAGGAAGTACGTCAGATTACCGAGAACTACAACATGGGCTTCATCACCGATAATGAGCGTTACAATCAGGTCATCGATACCTGGACACATATTAATAATGACCTGGGTAATGTCCTGATGAAGGAGATGACCGAGGCAGACCAGGGCTTCAATGCCGTATTCATGATGCTCGACTCCGGTGCCCGTGGTAGTAAGGACCAGATCCGTCAGCTCTCCGGTATGCGTGGTCTGATGGCGAAGCCTCAGAAAGCAGGTGCCGAGGGTGCGCAGATTATTGAGAACCCGATCCTGTCTAACTTCAAGGAGGGTATGTCCGTGCTGGAGTACTTTATCTCTACCCACGGTGCCCGTAAGGGTCTTGCCGATACCGCTATGAAGACGGCAGACGCTGGTTACCTGACCCGTCGTCTGGTTGACGTGTCACATGATGTGATTATCAATGAGGAGGACTGCGGAACGCTCCGTGGATTGGTATGCACCGCCCTGAAGAATGGCGATGAGACCATCTCTACGCTTTATGAGCGCATCCTCGGTCGTGTCTCTGTACATGATATTATCCACCCCTCTACCGGTGAGCTCATCGTTGCCGCAGGTGAGGAGATTACCGAGCCTATCGCACAGGCTATCGAGGACTCTCCTATTGAGAGCGTCGAGATCCGTTCCGTGCTCACCTGTGAGTCGAAGCATGGTGTATGTATGAAGTGTTACGGTCGTAACCTTGCCACCCGCCGTATGGTACAGAAGGGTGAGGCTGTCGGTGTCATCGCCGCACAGGCTATCGGTGAGCCGGGTACACAGCTGACGCTCCGTACGTTCCACGCCGGTGGTGTCGCTGCCAATGCAGCAGCCAATGCAAGTATCGTTGCAAAGAACGACTCGGTACTGGAGCTTGAGGAGGTGCGTACCGTTCCTTTCGATGAGGATGGTCGTGAGTGCGAGATGGTTGTCAGCCGTCTGGGTGAGGCTCGCTTCGTGGATCCTAATACGAATATCGTGCTTTCAACGGTGAATGTGCCTTATGGTTCATCACTGTACTTCAAGTCAGGTGATTCCGTGAAGAAGGGTGATAAGGTTGCCCAGTGGGATCCTTTCAATGCCGTTATCGTTACAGAATATGCCGGTACCTTGAAGTTCCACGATGTTATTGAGGGTATCACCTTCCGTGCTGAGACCGATGATACGACTGGCTTGACTGAGAAGATTGTCACCGAGTCGAAGGATAAGTCAAAGGTTCCTACCTGTGATGTCATCGGAGCCGATGGTGAGGTCATTGGTACCTATAACTTCCCGGTAGGCGGACACGTTGTCGTAGAGGATGGTCAGACCGTGAAGACCGGTGAGACCCTCGTGAAGATTCCTCGTGCTGCCGCTAAGGGTGGTGATATCACCGGTGGTCTGCCACGTGTTACCGAGCTCTTCGAGGCTCGTAACCCATCCAACCCCGCTGTTGTCTCTGAGATCGACGGTGAGGTGACCATGGGTAAGGTAAAGCGTGGTAACCGTGAGATCATCGTCACCTCCAAGACGGGTGAGCAGCGTAAGTACCTCGTATCCCTGTCGAAGCAGATCCTGGTACAGGAGCACGATGCCGTACGTGCCGGTACACCGCTCTCCGACGGTGTCATCACTCCTGCCGACATCCTTGCCATCAAGGGTCCCACGGCAGTACAGGAGTATATCGTCAACGAGGTACAGGACGTTTACCGCTTGCAGGGTGTGAAGATCAATGATAAGCACTTCGAGATTATCGTCCGTCAGATGATGCGTAAGGTACAGATCAACGAGCCGGGTGACACCTCCTTCCTTGAGCAGGAGATTGTCGACAAGCTCGACTTCGCTGAGGAGAACGACCGTATCTGGGGTAAGAAGGTGGTCATCGATGCTGGTGACTCCGAGAACCTGCAGAAGGGTCAGATTGTCACGGCACGTAAGCTGCGTGACGAGAACTCCATGCTGAAGCGCCGTGACCTGAAGGTCGTTCAGGTACGTGATGCCGTGCCTGCTACTTCTACGCAGATCCTGCAGGGTATCACCCGTGCAGCCCTTCAGACCAAGTCATTCATGTCTGCCGCATCCTTCCAGGAGACGACGAAGGTGCTCAACGAGGCAGCCATCCGTGGTAAGGTCGACACCCTTGAGGGTATGAAGGAGAACGTGATTGCCGGTCACCTGATTCCCGCTGGTACTGGTCTCCGTGAGTTCGAGAAGATCATTGTCGGCTCGAAGGAGGAGTATGAGCGCATGCAGGCAAACAAGAAGAACGTCCTCGATTTCGCTGAGGAGGCTGTCCTTGACGAGAAGAAATAATCAGAAATCAATACACTCAGACCGCCGCTGCTCCCCATGGAGTCAGCGGCGGTCTGTTTTTCTACCTTATTATATAATAAGGAGGGGCAGGCGAGGAGAATATATTATCGACGAAATCGGGTATAGAGGGTAAAAAAATCAGCAAAATGATAAATTTTTTTAAAGAATCCTTGCAAGTTTCATAAATAATCCCTATCTTTGCAATGTCTGAAAAGTAGTTCAGACTATCCGGGCAGAATCCCGCGTGGGAGCAAGACTTTACCGACACTACTCCATTAGAATAAAAGCTACTCAAGAAAGAGTAGCTTTTCTATTTGCAAAGGTAATCATTATTTGTGAACTCACCAAATGTTCGATATTAATTCTTCGCCCTATAGTATAATAAGGTAGGGATGGGGTAGGTGAGGAGAATATATTATCGACGAAATCGGGTATAGATAAAAAAATAACCCCAAAATGATAAATTTTTTTAAAGAATCCTTGCAAGTTTCATAAATAATCTTTATCTTTGCCCCCGAAAAGTGCGATTAAGCGAGCACAAAACAGAGAATTCATTCTTTTTTTGTTGAGCGTGAGCACTTTCTCTATATGTGAGAAAAAGTCTACCCATGCGTGGGATATTAGACAAGTTCGGATATGTTTTTAACAATTTATAGTTTAACAATTTTAATTTATTAATCTTATGAGAAAAAATTTTCTTATTTTGATGTTGATGTCCCTTTTGCCGTTGGCAGGATGGGCACAGACCGTAACTATCGGTGAGGTAGGTATAGGTGAGTACACCTATGGAAATGCATTGCCAACCGATGCTGTGGTCAAGGATTCTGAAGGTGCTATCCTTACTAAGGATACGCATTACAACATTTCTGCTGGTGCCTTCTCAGATGAGGCATGTACAGTGGCTGTTGCAACTTCTGCCATGAAAACTAATGGCACGAAGTATTACCGTCAGATTACAGGTATTGGTGCTTATGCTGGTCAGACGAAGGCCGTTTGGTTTACTGTTAAGAAGCGTCCGGTAACAATCAACTATATCGCTTCTCTTGACAGAACTTATGGCGATGATCCTGTGGCTTTGAACGCTGCGATTGCTAATTATACCGTAGATGGGAGTACACCTCTTGCCGCAGGAGAGACATGGGGTGCAGGAGCAGCAACAGATATCCAGAAGGGCTCCGCTCCTACTGGCTATTCTACTGCTGACAACAATGCTGGTACTGGTAAGAAGGTTACATTTGTTGGTGGTTGGACTGCTGACAACTATGAGATTACTTATGCTGCTACGCTGACAATTGCTCCAAAGTCTATCGTTGGTTGTACGATAACTGCAGAGCAGGGTGATGTCGTATATACTGGTAATGCAATTACAGGTGTGTACACTGTCAAGGATGGTACTACAACACTGGTGGCTGGAAAAGACTATACTGTAGAAACTGTGACAAATGTTACAGCCAATTTCAAGCCACAAATTTCTGGTAAAGGTAATTATGACCCTGCTACAAATATCACGGCAACTACAGGTTTTGCTGTTACACCAGCACCTATTACCGTGAGCATTGATCCTCTTGAGGTAACTTATAATAATACCGACCAGAAGGATCAGAGCTCAAATGGAAGTCTTAAATTCAATTATTCTGGTATCGTTGGTGCGGATGTTGCAAACGCCGCTACTATTAAGGGGACATTCACTGCTCCTACCTCTGTGAAAGTTGCAAGCGAGGCTAAAAACGCCGGTGAGTATACTCTTGAAATCACCGGTGGTAGTGCAGCAGGTAACTATCAGTTCAAAACTTACCTCCCTGGTAAGTTGACCATCAAGCCTATTGAGTTGAAAATTAAGGCTGAACCAGCCAATAAGGCTCTTGGTGCTGCCGATCCTACATTTACTTTGGATGCAACCCAATATGCTGGTGCAATTCTTGCTGGTTATGAAGTAAAAGATGTTACCTTCACCCGTGCAGCTGGTGAGGAAATTGGTGCATACGATATCACTCCTGATGTTTCAAAAGCAACAGTTAAGAAAGATAAGACTGATGACACTAAGAACTATACCTTCAAGATTGTCGAGCCAAAGGCTCAATTGACCATTGGCAAGGGTGGTATTGTAGTGACCATCAAGGATGCTGAGAAGTTCTATGGTCAGGAAGATCCTGAGTTTGAGTATACTGTAACTGGTCTGCAGGGCAGTGACAAGCTCGGCGACTTCACTATCGTTCGTGACAAGGCAGGTAAAGCTGACGGTGAGAAAGTTGCTGGCTATAGTCTGACCGCAACTATCGCTAACCCTGATGAAGCGAAGTATACATCACTTACTGTTGTACCTGGTATCTTGACGATTAAGAAGGCTCAGCTGACCTTCACAATGCCGGCACAGAATGTTGCTATAGGCGCTACTGTTACTGCCCTGAAGAAGGACAATATTAAAGTTGAGGGTATTAACAACAGCGACGATGCTAAGACACTTTATGATTTGAATCTTACTGGTGCGACAACCACAGACGCTACACATGCAACTGGATACAATGCAACTCTGACAACCGAGGCTCAGAAGTCATATGAGATTATCACCGATGCTTCAACTGATCCTGTAACTGTAGCTAACACTATCTCTGGTAAGCTGATCGTCGGTAATGGTGCTGGTGGTACTCTTACATTAACCAGCGTTAATACAGACTATGCAGCATTCGCTGCAAAGGCCGGTGAGAAGGTAAATGTAACTCTCACTATCAATCCTCGTAATGCCCGTGAGGTTCCCGCAGGTACCGTCCACAAGTGGGCTGCTCAGACATGGAACGCCATGGTTCTCCCATTCGAGGTAAGTGTTGCTGACCTCTCTAAGGCTCTCGGTTATGCTATCGTTAACCGTGTTGACGCTGCCAACACCACAGAGGGCAACGTACAGTTCAAGCTTGAGATGGATAAGATTCCCGCTAACGAGCCGTTCTGTGTGAAGACAGCCGAGGCAATTGCTAATGATCAAACAATTACTCTCAATAATGTTACAATTGTAGATGGTGGTAAAGCTCCTTCTGTAGACGCAGGTAAGGGTTACAAGTTCGTTGGTGCTTACCAGACTGTTACCATCACTAAGGAGAATCCTACCTACAGCTTCCTGAGAGGTGACAATGCTAAGTGGGCACGTATCACCAATCCTTCTTCTACAAACACTTGGGATATTGTTCCGTTCGACGCTTATGTTGATCTGACAGGTGCTGACGCTTCACGTGAGATTACCTTCACATTCCAGGAGCTCGACGGTTCTACAACTGCCATCAAGGCTGTTGAGGCAAGCGTAGAGAGCGGTAATACTGTTAAGGAGGGTTGGTACAACCTGAGCGGTATGAAGCTGGAGGGTGCTCCTACTCAGAAGGGTGTTTACATCAACAACGGCAAGAAGGTCGTTATTAAGTAAATCGCACACTGAATAATGAAGAGTTCGCTCACTCCCTTGGGCGTGGGCGGACTCTTTCCTATACCAACATTTTAGTTTAACAATTAACAGATTAATAAAAAAAGATGAAAAAGATTGATTATCAGGCTCCAGAGATGGAGGTTGTAGAGTTGAAAAATCAGTTAGCTTTGCTCTCTTCTAGTCCGGGCGAGGAAAAGGCACCAGGAACTGGTGATTATGATGAACTGTAAAATTTCCCCTTGCCCTGCAAGGGAGTAGTTTAAATACCAAATGGTGCGCAGGCGCTTCAAGCGCACTGCGCATTGTTTTTTCCCCAATTGAGAGTAAAATATCTAATATAAATGAAGCATAAAGTTTATTACGGTGAGTATACACTACAACATTGGATAGACCTCATGTTGTCAGAAGACATAATTATGCCTCCCTATCAGCGTTCTTTTGTGTGGAATGAGGAGATGGTGCAGCGCATGGTAAAGAATCTAAATCATCGATACTTTGTACCACCAATTATAATAGGGCAATACAATGATGGCGGACAGATAAAAAATTTAATCCTTGATGGGCAACAAAGATTGACAAGTTTATTGCTTGCTAAACTTGATATTTTCCCAGATAAGACTAAGTTTGCCTCAACATTAAAGGTAATGATGGATGAGAACGATGACCCTACAGACAACGATGATTCCTATAAATCAATTTGTGACTGGACCTATCGTAAGATAACAGAAGGGAATAGAAGTATAGAGCAGGTGAAGTCATCACTTTCAGACAAGAAAGACTATTATAAACATATAGATTATCATGCGAACGATCAGTTTTTCGAGAACAATTATTTAGGGTTCTGCTATCTTATTCCCAAAGCAACAGAAAATTCCCAACAGCAAAGATACTATTCTTCTCTTTTCAGGAGTATCAATGCTCAGGGTGTAGCATTATTAGCCCAAGAGAGTCGTGAGTCTTTATACTTCTTAGATGCGTCAAAGGCAAACTTCTTTAAACCGGATTTTATAGAGTCGATAAATATAAAAACCAATAGGGGAATTACTCATATTGATTTTGCACGATTCCTTGCACTTTTGTCAAATTACAAGGCACAAGGTAATTATAATAAGATTGCCGCAGGAATCAAGAAAGATTTTGAATCATATTACGAGGACTTCATACAAGCAATGGTTAATGATGAGGACTCTGAAAAATTTGGAAAATTCTCCCAAATGTTCCCTTCTGATGAATTGTCTGTACGATCAGAAAAATTGAAAGAGAGAATTCATGATTTGAAGTTGCAAGAAAAAACCTACAATTCAATTATTAATCTCGATATTGACTTCTTAGGATTAGTTTACTATGTCTTGTTTGAGGGTAAAGATATTGACTTATCTCGAAAGGTGTCTCTAAAAGATAATCTTCAGCAGAAAATAAAGTTGATGAAGAAAGATAGTAATCATACAAAAAACCCATCAGGTTTGACCAATGTCCGTGAGAGAATAAAGGCATCTTTGAATATTTATAAAAGATATAGTGTATGAGCATACATCAAAAATTCATATCAACGAGTATTGAAGAACTATTAGAAGATGCTGTTGGAGCTTCTCAGGGAATTTCTTCGGGTATCTGTTCTGTTGCCATTAGTGATTATATCTTCCAATCATTGTTTTTAAGGATGACAGGATTTCTTGAGCAAAAATCAAAATGTCTGTGTTGGGAAATGGGTACCGAGGATTTTGATTTTAGAAGAACATATCTTATACAGCATGGTAATTTGGGTGAGATGTCTACCAATGATAGTAAGAAGTTTGTTTTTATAAATTTGGAGAAAGTTATACAAAAGAGGAGGAAGAGTTATAATGCAGAGTCTGATATTGACAAAGAGGCAATACTTCAGTCCGTTAAACAAACTATAACGGATCTTTTTACGAGTTCTAATCTTCGTTATTGTAGAAGTAGACATTTCATGGAATTTTCCGAAAATTATAACTCTATTTTTATGAAGGATTATTTTGTAAAAGACGGTGTTCTATTGCTGGGGAAACTTTATGATGCTTATGACTGCTTATATGATTTTAGAAATCGATGTGCCCATAATGTTCATTCATACCAACAGAATCTGCCGTCATTGGATGTTATATCTGATGGTAAATATGTATATGAGAATTATTATATTCGATATGCCTTATTACTCCTTATAGATAATGTGTATATACAAATGTACAATACTTTTTTGGGTAGATAAAAAACGGAAAATCGGGGACTCAGCCTGGTCCACTTCGCAAAGCGACTTTAACCCTGCTATCCCTGCTACAGGAAGGCTGAAATGCCGGTGTACAAAGGGCGGAGCTTGTAGCAGTATTAGGATTTATCATGCTACAATGGTGCTACAACCCTGCTACACCCCCAATAGACAGCGACTGTTTTTTGAGTGGATTGAAAACGGCTATAGGCGTTCAGTTGTTTGGCTGGAGCCGTGCGGTCGTTTGCCTATAGCCGAACGGTTGAAAGGATGCTTCTTTCTCCCTCGAAGGACGGCACTGATACCCCATCACCCTTATCCTGTTACCCCTACGCAAGGCATCTTTATCTTCAATCGGAGGTCTCGGAGACTTTTACCCTACAGAGGCTTCGATCTTGAAGGTGCCGGCTTCGTCCTATAGATGAATCCCAAGGGGCTTAGAAAGCATCAGATGCAGAAAAAAAAGAGTAGGAGAATGGTTTTTCATATAAAAGTTGTATCTTTGCAAAAGTTAAATTAAAAAACTTATGCAGATACGTGAGAAATTATACAGGATAGTTGAGCCGATAGGCAAAGAGTACTACACCATTTATGACGCCATCATGTTGTTGGCATCATTATAGGCATAGAGAGAATTGTGGGGACTGAATAATCCATTTTAACGGGACACTAATGAAAAAAATATCGCAAATGAAAAAGCAGTTATTTATATTTTTTCTTTTATTTTCAGGGATAGTATCAGCACAAGATGTCATTGTACTGCACGATGGTTCGACTATCCTCAGTAAAGTATCAGAAGTAGGGGTAAATGAAGTAAAATACAAGAAGTTTGCAAATCAGGAAGGTCCCACCTATACTATTCTGAAGTCTGATATCCTCCGTATCAACTATGAGAACGGTGATAAAGACAAATTTGAAGACGCACAGCAGTCTGTTAGAAAATCGATAATAGAAGCTAAACCAACGGTTGATAATACAGAACTAATTTCCCGCTATAACCAAGTTTATGAGCATGGTGAAAGGATAAAAGACAAATCAAAACAGGCAGTAGAAGGTTATTGTATTTTGGGTGTTGGAAAGAACTCTGTGCTGACAACAGAAGATGTAGAGATCGAAATAAGGCAAGAGCCATATGAATATGGACAAACCACTATGAGCGGAAAACCATTGTATAACATTTTTTGGAGATATTTTGTTCAGGTACACAATAAAACAGACAATATCATTTATATAGACTTGGCTAATACATTTCGTGTGAAAAAAAATGGAGAGACAAAATCATATTACGACACTTCACAGACCACAATAAATAAAAGAAGCGGTTCTAACGTAGGTGTAAATTTAGGGGCTATTACAGGAGTTGTAGGAATTGGAGGTGTTGCTGGTAATTTGGCTAATGGTATTAATGTTGGTAGCAGTAATTCATCATCTACATCGAAAACGTATTCAAAACAACGAATTATAGCAATACCACCTAAAGGAAGAATGCCAATAGAAAAATTCAAAAGAGCTATGGTAAAAAATGGTGGATCATTAGCAAAGAATAAATACTCACTAATATATGAAGGTGAAGAACTTTTATATGGCTTTAGAGAGGGTGAAATGCCAAATATGATTTTAGGTGAAAAATATTTCTTTGAAGAAAACAATAGTCCGTATTTTGTTGACTTTTCCATAACTTATTCAAAGGATTCGGAGTTTAAAACGGCGAATGTTATAAAATTGTCAGTATATATGCGCGAACTTATTGCAACAAAATTTTCCCAGCCTTGGAATATGTTTGGACGATATGCGGGCTTGAGTAATGAAAAATTAACAGAAATGATAAATAGCATAATTCGGAACTATAATGAATATACTATAATAGGCACTTTTGGGTATTCGCGTAATTCGGGAAATCGCGATATCGAAGAGTTGTTTGAGTAGTTTTTCCAGAAGGAAAATCGGTTCTGAATGGAAACGGCGGGATCTCTGAATGATTCGCAATATAAAAATACTACATGTGATTTTTTAAATCGCGAAAAATCTGCAAATCTGCAAATAATCCTTGTAAGTGGTTGATTAATTGCCGGTTGCGCATTTGCAGATTCTATGGCGGATTTGCAGATTTTAGCATAGAAAACTCGGTTCTGAATGATTCACTTCCTTAAGTTGTAAAGACTTTAATCCTGCTATCCCTGCTACAATGTGGCAGAAATGCTGATTTTAGTGTTATTTTAATGATTTCGTATTGTAGTCTGAGAAAAAAAACCTAAATTTGCAACCGTTATTAGTTTCTTATTAGGATATGAGAAGAACAGAAGTCGTGGATAGAATTAGGCAAGAGGCTCACAAAATGAGTCCCCGTGTACAGACCATTCTTTATGGTTCAGAAGCACGAGGCGATGCTCGCCCTGATTCTGATATAGATTTGTTAGTATTAGTAGATACAGATAAGTTGACTTATAGCGACAAAGATAAGATTATTGCCCCTTTCTATGATATAGAACTTGAGTCTGGTATCATTATCAGTACATTAATCATGCCACGGAAAGAATGGGAAAACCGTCCGTTTCTTACTCCATTTCAGTATAATGTTAATAAAGAAGGTATCACACTATGAATATAGGCTTGACAGAAGAAAACTATGAGGCATTGTCTCGCTATCGCCAAGAGCGTGCACATGAAACGCTGGCAGAAATCCCATACCTTCGTGAGCAAGGCTATTATAATACAGCAACGAACCGCCTGTATTATGCTTGCTATTATGCGGCTGTTGCACTCTTGGCAAAATATCATATTTCCACGAACACCCATGCAGGTGTTAAAACAATGTTAGGGTTACACTTTGTATCCAAAGGGCTTATATCCAAAGAAAGTGGTCGGGCTTTCACTAACTTGTTTGATAGCCGCCAACGAGGTGACTATGACGAGTTTGTCTATTCCACACGTGAGGAGGTAGATGAACTCTATCCAAAAGCGCAACGTTTTATAGAGGAAGTAGACATGTTATTAAAGTAAAAGGAAAGTTGAGGACTGAAAATTAGAAAGTTGGGGGACGGTTCTGAATGATCCACTTCGGGAATGACTGAATGATGTGATTTTTTGTAAAAATGTTGGAGAATTCAAAAATAGTACTTATCTTTGCAGCGAGATGAAGTGATAATAAATGAAAGAACTATGGAGGATATGAAGTTTAGCAACAGACTTGAGCAAGTCCAATGGTATGAGCAGCAGCAAGGATGGGGACCACTTACTGATGAAGATAAGCAGGCTCTTGATGAGGCTGTAAGAATGGTTACTAACCTTTGATATATCATGCGGGTACTGCTTGATACGCACATATTCATTTGGTACGCCAAGGAACAGGATAAATTGTCAAAGGACGTGCTTTCGATTCTCAGCGACTATGAGAATGAGGTTTATGTGAGTAGTGAGACACTGAGAGAATTAGTTGTGCTTTGGAACAAGAAAGAGCATATCCGAAAGTGGTGGAAGACTGCTTTAGACTTGGTACGCTCTGTAGAAGATGTATATGGATTCAGGGTCCTTTATCTTCATAAAGAACATTATGAGGCATATTCAAAACTTCAGTTAAATGTTGCTCAGGAGCATTATGATCCTTCTGATCACTTGATAGTCTCTCACGCTATAACCAATCACTTGACATTAATTTCAGCAGATGGCAAGTTCCCATTCTATCGGAATCAAGGTCTTGATCTTATAGAAAATACATAGTAGAAGTGGCTCTAATTTTCTCTTTTTCTACGGAGCCCGTACCTTCGACCCTTGGAGGAGGCACCTCCGACCCTCGGAGCCTAAGGCTTCGCAAGGAGGTGCTATCTGCACGATAAAAATGAATTTTGCAAAAACATATAACCTTCTAACATGACAGGACGCAAACCCCGATAACCAGAGCCTTTAAGGCATGTTACATGATTGCAAACATGTAACATACATATAACATACTTCTCACACATGATGTTACATGAATGTTATATGTCCGGGAAGCATATAACATGGTTCAATCCCTTTGCACAAAGGCAATTGAGCCACATCATGTTAGAAGGGGACTCTTGCTCTGGCAAGCGACTTCGTCGATGACTTTGCGGAAAATTTCCCCAGTTTCTTGTGATATGGAAAAATTTTTATTGAAAGATTCTTTCGTCTCATGATTTTGCACTATCTTTGCACAAATAATTTATAATTGAGACTATTCTATGGCAAAGCTTAACGTTCAGAATACTGAGATAATCGTCATTTCTCATAATGAGGATGATTACATTAGTCTGACAGATATGTTGAAGGCTAAAGATGGTGATTTCTTTTTTTCCAATTGGTTGCGCAACCGCAATACCATTGAGTTCCTTGGAATATGGGAGCGGTTGATGAATCCGAATTTTAATTGTGCCGAATTCGACATAATTAAATCTCAGGCAGGACTGAACCGTTTCCGTCTCAGTGCAAAAGAATGGACGGAAAAAACTAATGCCATAGGTATAATCTCGAAGGCAGGACGTTATGGAGGCACCTACGCACACAAAGACATTGCCTTTGAGTTTGCCATGTGGATAAGTCCAGAGTTTAAGGTTTATCTGATACGTGAGTTCCAACGGTTGAAGGATGATATGCTTCCATCAACGAACTTATATGTCTTGCCAATATGGAGAACATCAATGCAGTTCTCATTGATGAAGGAGTATCGCAGGGCGATCGTCTCGTGCGCCTTAATCAGATAGCCATCAATCAAATGCAAGTGCTGGAGGGGAATGATAATAGAAAACTGTTAAAATAAAGAAAACTAAGGTGTCGTCCCGCCTTACCAAAACACAGGAGAAATCGCGGTTCTGCGATTTCGAGTTTTTTCCTTCCCTGAGGGGAGGAAATACAAAGGAGGGGTGAAGCCCCTTCAAAGGTGAAGGGGATGGGGGATGTTGTATGCAAATATGTCAAAGAACGCTTTGGGTGTCGGGACTTCCCTTTTGACGTTTGCAAAGATATAACAATTGGAAAAGATTACTATGAACATCCTGACTCTTTCTGACTCTTCTTGTCACATCCTGCCCAAGGGTCGTACCGATGGCACCTACGGGTCGTGCGGATGGCTTGCAAGACCCTTGGAAACCATCGCCAAGGGTCTTGGGGATATCTCCTATACCCCCATAGGAATGCCTTGTACGACCCATAGGAGGCATCGGAGTACCCCCATAACAGATATCGGAACGAGGGATATACCATATTTTTTCTTTGGATTATTTGGAGGATTGAAGAAAAAAGACTACCTTTGCGTTTGCTATGTATAGATTGCGAGGATATATCCTGACATTAGGGCTGATGGCCGTGGGACTGGCTGCTGTGGCACAGCAGAATCCGACGATGACGGAATGGCATGACCTGCAGGTGAATGAGGTCAACCGCTATGCCCTGCATACCGATTTCTTCCCTTATGAGTCAGAGGCACTGGCACTTGCCGGTGACAAGACGAAGTCAGGGAATTATCTGTCGCTCGACGGTACGTGGCGCTTCCTTTGGGTGGAGCATGCCGACCAGCGTCCCACGGACTGCTTCGGTACGGACTATGACGACAGCGGTTGGAAGACGATGCCCGTACCGGGTATCTGGGAACTGAACGGCTATGGTGACCCGGAGTATGTGAACATCGGTTTCGCCTGGCGCGGACATTTCAAGAACAACCCGCCCGAGGTGCCGGTGAGGGACAACCATGTGGGGACATACCGCCGTACGGTGACGATTCCCACAGGCTGGAACGGCAAGCAGGTGATAGCCCGTTTCGGTTCCGTCACCTCCAACATGTACCTGTGGGTCAACGGCAGATATGTGGGATATACCGAGGACTCAAAAGTCGCCGCAGAGTTTGACATCACGGAGTATGTGCACAGCGGTGACAACCTCATCGCCTTCCAGACCTTCCGCTGGTGTGACGGTTCCTACGACGAGGATCAGGACTTCTGGCGGCTGAGTGGGGTGGGGCGCTCGTGCTACCTCTATGCACAGGACAGGGCGGCGCATATCCAGGATATCCGCATCACCCCCGACCTGGTGAATGACTATCAGGACGGTACCCTCTCCGTGAAGCTGACGACCGTCGGGAAGGCGAAGACGCAGATATCCCTCCGTGACGCAGCGGGACAGGAGATTGCCACAGGTGCCGAGATGCAGGTGAAGAACCCCCGTAAGTGGACGGCGGAGACCCCTTACCTCTATACCCTCGTGGTGCGCTATGGTGACGAGGTGGTCACCCAGAAGGTGGGCTTCCGCAAGGTGGAGATCAAGAACGCACAGTTGCTGGTCAACGGGCAGCCTATTTATATAAAGGGTGTCAACCGTCACGAGATGGATCCTGACGGCGGCTATGTGGTCAGCCGTGAGCGTATGCTGCAGGACCTGCGGTTGATGAAACGCTTTAACATCAACGCCGTGCGCACCTGTCATTATCCCGATGACCCGCAGTGGTATGACCTCTGTGACGAGTACGGCATCTACCTGGTGGCTGAGGCTAACCAGGAGAGCCACGGTTTCGGCTATGGTGACGACGCACCCACGAAGAAACCCCTTTTCGCCCGTCAGATACTGGAGCGTAACCAGCATAACGTCAGCATGAACTTCAACCATCCGAGTGTCATTATCTGGAGCTTGGGAAATGAGACGGTGAATGGTCCGAACTTCACCGCTGCCTACCAGTGGATCCGTCAGCAGGACAAGAGCCGTCCTGTGCAGTTCGAGCAGGCACATGGTGGTGACAATACCGACATCTTCTGTCCGATGTACATGTCGCAATGGCATTGTGAGGGGTATGCGAAGGATGACTCCAAGCAGAAGCCGCTGATCCAGTGCGAGTACAGTCATGCGATGGGTAACAGCAGTGGCGGTTTCAAGGAGTATTGGGACCTCGTGCGCCGTTACCCCAAGTTCCAGGGAGGTTTCATCTGGGACTTCGTCGACCAGGCGCTGCATGGCAAGGACAAAGAGGGGCGTGCCATCTACACCTATGGTGGTGACTATAACAACTACGACCCTTCCGACAATAATTTCAACTGCAATGGTCTGGTGAGTCCGGACCGTGTGCCCAACCCGCAGATGTATGAGGTGGGCTATGAGTATCAGAATATCTGGGTAGAACCGGTGGACATCCTGAACGGACGTGTCCGCATCCGCAACGAATACTTCTTCCGTACGCTGGATCATGTGTACATGGAGTGGACGCTGCTGTGCAACGGAATACCAGTGAGGCGGGGTACGGTGGAGGACATCGACTGTCAGCCTCAAGGTACTAGGGAAGTCACACTATCATTGGGTGACTTCTCATCCATCGATGAGTACCTGCTGAACGTCGATTTCAAGTTAAAGAATGCGGAGCTGCTAATGTATCATGGGCAGGCTTTATCTTTTATGCAGCTCCCAGTGCTCCACCCAACCCTTTTTTCACTTTCTCCAGCCGTCACTGACCAGTCGTCAACGGTCAGTTTCGACCCAGCCACCGGGTTCATCAAGGAATATGTTGTTGGCGGTAAGTCGATGCTGGGCAAGGGCGGTACCCTCAAACCCCAGTTCTGGCGTGCCGTGACCGATAACGACATGGGTGCGCGGCTGCACCAGAAGAACCGTGTATGGCGACAGCCGGTGATGAATCTCAAGAGTCTCAAACAGGGTAGGAAAGACAAGAAGACCGGTGCCTATACCGTCACTGCCGTCTATGACATGCCGGAGGTGAAGTCGACACTCACCATGACTTATCAAATTGAGAAGAACGGTGTCGTCACGGTGACGGAGCAGATGCAGACCACTCCCGGTGACAAGCAGCCCGACCTGCTGCGCTATGGTGTCGTGTTGCAGATGCCTTACGAGATGGAACAGAGCGAGTATTACGGCAGAGGACCCATAGAGAACTACAGCGACCGCCATCTGTCACAGCGTATCGGTATCTACCGGCAGACTGCCGACGAACAGTTCTATCCCTATATCCGTCCACAGGAGACAGGTACCAAGACGGACATAAGGTGGTGGAAACAGAGCGATGCCGCCGGCAAGGGCTTGCGCATAGAGGCGGATGCCCCCTTCTCAGCCTCCGCCCTGCACTATAGTGTGGAGGACCTTGACGAGCCAGGCATGGAGAAGGCTCAGCGTCACTCTCCCCAGGTCCCCCAGTCGTCCTATACCAACCTGAGCATCGACCAGGTGCATGCGGGTCTCGGTGGGCTCGACAGCTGGAGCGAGTGGGGACAGGCGTTAATGCCTTATCGTGTTCCGTGCCAGAACCGGTCCTTTACGTTCCGGATAATACCAATGTAATATTTCTTTCTGAACTTCGTCCAATGTTCTTTTTTCTCCAGAAAGAACCAAAAAGTGTTTTTTTCTTTGTAACTTCGCACTCACTATGAGATAAATAACAAAACGATATGGAAAATAACGATAAGAGTCAAGAGCAGAATCAACTGCAACTGGAACTGCCACAGGACGTGGCACAGGGCGAGTATGCCAATTTCGCCATCATCTCACACTCAAGTAGTGACTTCGTCATCGACTTCGCGCGCATCCTCCCCGGAGTACCTAAAAGTCCCGTCAGGAGCCGTGTGATCCTGGCTCCCGAGCATGCCAAGCGACTGCTCGGTGCGCTGCAGGATAATATCATGCGCTACGAGCGTGAGTTCGGACCTATCAAGATTCCAAACCAGGAGCCACGCACCATCTCACCCTTCCAAGTCGGCAAGGGAGAAGCATAACAGGCGGTTAATTATTCTTAAAACACTTATTTTATGTTAAATTTCATAAGATAAGTGTTTTTTCGTGCTTTATAGATTAGGTGATTTCCCGAAAAGTTAGTACCTTTGCAGCCCAAAAGCGACCTGTGAGAAGGGCGCATTATGTCAAATTGAATATACACATATAATATAATAATTTAAAAATCAAACAATTATGCCTACAATTTCACAATTGGTAAGAAAAGGCAGAAAGGTGCTCGTTGACAAGAGCAAGTCACCCGCGCTGGACGCATGTCCTCAGCGTCCAGAAGGAGGTCAACAGTTACATTCCCGGAGAGGGACACAACCTGCAGGAGCACTCTATCGTGCTGGTGCGTGGCGGTCGTGTAAAGGACCTTCCCGGTGTACGTTATCACATCGTTCGTGGTACGCTTGATACCGCTGGTGTGGCAAGCCGCACACAGCGTCGTTCCAAGTACGGTGCTAAGCGTCCAAAGGCTAAGAAATAATAACCGGAGAGGGTTAGTAAGCCAAGAGGACAAGTCCTGAGAATCGAGAGGTTGAAGGGCAGAAGAATAGAAATTAAAAACTGTTTTGCTGGAGAATTGTTATAGACAGGTTGAGTAAATGCTCATGTGAGAGCGTTGAAGAACGAGAAAGAACAGCCCCATGCAGACAACAAAACAAGAACAAAAATGAGAAAAGCAAAGCCAAAGAAGCGTGTGATCCTGCCGGATCCAGTCTTCAACGACACCAAGGTGTCAAAGTTTGTGAACCATCTGATGTACGATGGTAAGAAGTCTATTTCGTATGAGATCTTCTACAATGCACTCGAGGCTGTAAAGGCTAAGATGCAGAACGAGGAGAAGTCAGCTCTGGAGATCTGGAAGCAGGCTCTGGACAATATCACCCCACAGGTGGAGGTGAAGAGCCGCCGTATCGGTGGTGCCACTTTTCAGGTACCTACTGAAATCCGTCCTGACCGTAAGGAGAGTATCTCTATGAAGAACATGATTGCGTTTGCCCGCAAGCGCAGCGGTAAGTCTATGGCTGACAAGCTGGCTGCCGAGATTATGGACGCCTTCAACAACCAGGGTGGTGCCTTCAAGCGTAAGGAGGACATGCACCGTATGGCTGAGGCTAACCGTGCGTTCGCTCACTTCAGATTCTAAGATAGGTAAAAAGATAAACTAAGGAAAAGAAAAGAAATGGCAAATCGCGATTTACATTTGACCCGCAACATCGGTATTATGGCGCACATCGACGCCGGTAAGACCACTACGTCGGAGCGTATCCTGTTCTACACAGGTAAGACGCACAAGATTGGTGAGGTGCACGACGGTGCTGCTACCATGGACTGGATGGCTCAGGAGCAGGAGCGCGGTATTACGATTACCAGTGCTGCCACTACCTGTAACTGGAAGTGGAACGGCAAGGACTTCAAGATCAATCTGATTGACACTCCGGGACACGTTGACTTCACCGCTGAGGTGGAGCGTTCACTGCGTGTGCTCGACGGAGCTGTCGCCACCTACTCTGCCGCTGACGGTGTACAGCCTCAGTCAGAGACTGTTTGGCGTCAGGCTGACAAGTATAATGTACCCCGTATCGGTTATGTGAACAAGATGGACCGTTCTGGTGCTGACTTCTTCGAGACAGTACAGCAGATGAAGGACATCCTGGGTGCTAACCCTGTTGTGATCCAGGTGCCCATCGGTGCTGAGGAGAACTTCAAGGGTGTTGTTGACCTCATCAAGATGAAGGCTATCCTGTGGCACGATGAGACCATGGGTGCTGAGTATGACGTTGAGGAGATCCCCGCTGACCTGAAGGACGAGTGCGACGAGTGGCGTAACAAGCTGCTGGAGGCTGCCGCTGAGTATGACGAGGCACTGATGGAGAAATACTTCGACGATCCCAACTCTATCACAGAGGAGGAGATTATCGCCGCTATCCGCAAGGGTACCATCTCTATGGCATGCACTCCTATGATTTGCGGTTCTTCTTATAAGAACAAGGGTGTACAGCCCCTGCTCGACTATGTCTGCGCATTCCTCCCCGCTCCCGTTGACGTGGAGATGGTGATGGGTACCAACCCCAACACCGAGGAAGAGGAAGGTCGTAAGCCCAGCGAGGAGGAGCCTACAGCCGCTCTTGCCTTTAAGATTGCCACCGACCCCTACATGGGACGTCTGGTATTCTTCCGCGTCTACTCTGGTAGCGTGAAGGCAGGTTCCTATGTGTACAACCCACGCTCTGGCAAGAAGGAGCGTATCAGTCGTCTGTTCCAGATGAACTCCAACAAGGAGATCCCCATGGAGTCCATCGACGCAGGTGATATCGGCGCAGGTGTAGGTTTCAAGGATATCCGTACCGGTGATACCCTCTGTGATGAGGAGAAGCCCATCGTACTGGAGTCCATGACCTTCCCCGACACCGTGATCTCTATCGCCGTAGAGCCTAAGTCTCAGGCTGACGTGGCAAAACTGGACAACGGTCTTGCCAAGCTTGCTGAGGAAGACCCGACCTTCACCGTACGTACCGACGAGCAGAGTGGTCAGACCATCATCTCCGGTATGGGTGAGCTCCACCTCGACATCATCATCGACCGTCTGAAGCGTGAGTTCAAGGTTGAGTGTAACCAGGGTAAGCCTCAGGTGAACTACAAGGAG
>CACYPF010000037.1 GCA_902776195.1 uncultured Prevotellaceae bacterium
TGCTCAAACATATAACATACATATAACATTCCGAAACTCGGGGACTGAATGATCCACTTAACGACTTTTGTCGATTACAAGATTCAGCATTTCAAGGAATTTGTCTGCAACAAGATCATTCATTAGGGCAAATGCAAACCATTTCTTACCCAGATCCTTGATGGAGGCACCGATATGGTACACCTCGTCGTCTATTATCAGGAAACGGTCATGTGCCTTGTTGAACTGCTTTACCTCTATACTTGTATATTGCTCATTATGCCGTGTGATGTCCAGTAGGAACTGATCTGTAATGGATTTGGTGTATATCGTTGCCGACACTCCCTCTTTCCGTTTGTCCAACAAGGCAAGCACGGTATCATCCACATAATTGTCTATTAGGACAATGCGTCTGTCTGCCTTTCTGACCAGGTCTGACACGAAACGATATGCGTCGAATATCTGTCCGTCGAAGAAGACTCCTTGCCGGGGAGGTAATGAGGTCTGCACGAAAAAATCTACTTTTTCTTCTAACTGAGAGATTCGTTTGTCCTGATAGCATAGTTGTTGACGTATCTCACCCGATAGCCAACAGAAATAATCACATCAAGAGTGTAGAATGGGACAGGCTTCTTTACGCCATTAACGTGTAAATAATGCACGTTATTCTCTTTCTCAAGTTCTTTTTCCTTAAACACATTGATGACATGTCGTCTGATGTTCGACTCTTCTCTTCCGAACAATGTCGCCATTTGATTGGTATTCAGCCACACGGTCTCATCGCCCATTCTTCGACTAGCGAAGCGATTTCATCGATTACGTACTTCCAGCCTGATGGTGTCATCCGGCTGGTACAATACAATCTCACCAGTTAAATTTTTTTCCTGTTCCATATAATGATAGTCGAATAGTTGATAGTCTATTCTTGTTTGCAAAGATACAGTTTTATTTTGAGATAGCAAAAGAATGGAATGAAAATGTATCTGTAGGAAGTGGAGTGGGACTGAATGATTCCTTGAGTCCCCAAATTTCGCATTGTTAGATGGGAATTGAATTTACCTGAAAGAATAGAAGAAGAAAAACATCATGACAAAGATGCCTGAAAGGAAAGCTGGGGACGGTAATGAACACATAACCAAAACTGTGGATTTTCCTGCATTTCCAGCAATATAACTGGAAATCAATGACTTGTGAATTAATTACCTGCACCTGAAGTTGCACCTCATGCGACACCTTTGAATGGCACGTGCCGATATGAGGGATACCGTGTTCGTATATGTGGTACTCCATATACAAGTATGAGGTACAGGGTGTGCGAGCACCACGTACAGGGTGTACGGTATACCGGGACAAGGTGTCCGAGGTATGCGGACAACCAGTACCAAGAACTCGCACAAATCTTGGTACTGCTTCTTTTTAATCGGTAATAGGGAGTAAGGTGCAACTTCAGGTGCAGGAAATATCGCCTTTTAGACGTGTAACTTGTTGATAGTCAACCCAGGTGCAGGTTTGCAGGAAATATAAACATATCTCTAACTGATATGGCTAATGGAAAACAAAGTGAAAGCCGTGCTGCTGACATCATCAAGAACTGGATCCGCACAAGATATACTATTGAGTTTCTCGGTACTTGTGAGATGATTCACAACCCAAATTTTAAAGTGGTCGAATTTGACCACTTTAGAATCAGAAACTCGGGGACTGAATGATCCACTTAACGACTTTTGTCAATGACTGCCTGATCCACTCCCTGTATTCTATGGATTTTGTAAATTACCTCAGAAATGTTCGAATTTCTTTAGTGTGGAAACAAATGGGGTATGTTTATGTAACAAATTTATTTGTTTTTTCTCCATACTTCCTGTAACTTTGCACCCATAAATAAAAACTTATAATCATACTATCAAATATATGGAACAGAATATAGAGCAAACAGGTGAGATTGTGATGTACCAGCCAGATGAGACTATCAGGTTGGAAGTGCGTATGGAGGGGGAGACGGTGTGGCTGACACAGGCACAGATGGCAGAGTTGTTCCAGCGTGACCAGTCTGTTATAGCTCGTCACATAAAAAACATATATAACGAAGGTGAATTAAGTGAAGAGGGCACTTATGCAAAATTTGCATATATGGGTCATGAAGGAATGCAGAGATATGAAGTTACCAACTACAATCTTGATGTGATTATTTCTGTCGGTTATCGGGTCAAAAGTAAACGTGGTACAAAGTTCCGTCAGTGGGCAAATAAGATATTGAAAGAGTATTTACTGCAGGGGCATGTAGTTAATTCTCGAATAGTTGCGTTGGAACAACATGCCGCAAAACAGGACGTAGAGATAATGGCAATGAAAAACAAGATCGATTTCTTTGTCCGCACGTCCTTACCACCTGTAGAGGGTATTTTCTATGACGGACAAATATTCGACGCATACCGTTTCGTGTCGGACTTGATAAGGAAGGCGAAAACATCGGTGGTGTTGATTGACAATTATATTGATGATACCGTGCTCTCCTTGTTGGACAAGAGACGTGAAGGGGTGAAGGCAATCGTCTATACCAAGTCAGTCAATGAGCAACTGCGATTAGACATCAAACGGCATAATGAGCAATATGCAGCCATTGAGGTGAGGCAGTTCAACAAGGCACATGACCGTTTCCTGCTGATAGATGATGAGGTATACCATGTTGGTGCGTCAATCAAGGACTTAGGTAAGAAATGGTTTGCCTTCACCCTGATGCATGATATTAAGGCTTTGGAATTGGTTGAAAAAATGCAAGCGGGGGACTCTGCCTGATCCACGTTCCGATATCAGTTATGGGGGTACTCCGATATCTCCCAAGGGTCATGCAAGGCATCCTTTAGGGGGTAAAGGAGATATCCCCAAGGGGCTTAGAGATTATCCCCAAGAGCCTTGAAGCCCATACCTTCGCCTCTCGGAGCTTAGGGCTTCGACCCCTGAAGGCGGCACCTTCGACCCTTGAAGCCCAGAGCTTCGCCCCATGGAGCCTAAGGCTTCGCAACCCGCATGCAATACTTTGGTAAACATAGAATTACTCTAAAAAATGGTTGTTTTTAGAAAAAGTAGGGTAAATGTTTGGAAGATTCAGAATTTATTCTTAACTTTGCAACATCAAGCCGCCTATGCGTGGGCGGATTTAATAAATATCAGTGGAGCGGGATGCTGGTCAGTTGTATGGCCAGTCTCGGAAGGACGTTTTCGAAACGTTACCTGTCTGTATCGTCAAACTTAGCAACTTTGAATCCAAGTACAGCGGTGATGCAACAGAGACGTCTGCGTGGGTAGATTTTTCGCATCACCTGCGAATACGGTTTCTTTATATGTGATAGTGTGTATGCCAGTGATGGTGATACCTTCTTTGCGTATATGACACGAGGAATCGGTATGTCGTGGAGCGGGTGTGGAGAGTCAGGGCGTGGGCAGGGCTTTAGTTGCTTTTCCCTCACCGTTGGGGGAAAGGGGATTTTTTTTGCTGACGAACAGACGTGGAGAGTGCTTGTAACACTCTGCGTCTTTTTTTGTATCCATATGTCTTTGTTGGTGAACGCAAAGTAGCTCAGTCGGTGAGCAGTGATGAGGTCCGAATCCTCGCTTTGACGGCGACTTTTTCTTGGAAACAAGAAGATGTTTAATTGTTAAACTAAAATGTTAAAAGCAAAACTTCCTGCCCGTGAGGGTTGGGAGTTTTTTGAAAGAAAACGCCTCCGTAGGGAAGGCAACGTATCTGTCGCAAGCCCGCGAGGGTTTGCGACAGTCTTTTGTTGTCAGGGTGTTCTCAATAGTTCTCAAAGTGGTGGTGCGCACAAAAGAGAACCGTTTTTCTTGCATGGTTTTGTAATTTATCGTATCTTTGCCACGAGAATTGAAAACCTCGACTTTTTACATTATTAATTAATATAAGACAATGAAGAAATTATTTTTCCTTAGTGTGATGCTGACTGCGGCGATGGCTGCAAGTGCACAGATGAAAATCGCCCCCAAGATGGAGAAGGGGATGAAGAGAGTGTATAACGCCGTTTCCACTACGGCAATTCCTGGTCAGAAGGAGGTGAAGATCACTACCGACCAGCAGTTTACGGTGACAGAGGCTACTGCCGACGGTTTTGTGGTGGATGTGGAGACGACTACTTTCAGTTCCGATGTGACTCCCGACAATATCGCCGGTCAGCTGGTCAGCAGTGCCGCTGAGCTGATGAAGGGTATTAATGTGCGTGTAGCCACCAATAAGGACGGTAAGCCAGAGAAGATTGTCAACTACGAAGAGCTGAAGCCGAAGATGGACAGAATGGGTGACCAGATCATCGAGAAGTTGTCTCAGCTGATACCCCAGATATCGCAGATGCTGCCGAAAGATGCCTTGAAGAAGCAACTGATGGAGAACATGTCAGAGGAGCAGTTGCTCAGGAGCATGCAGGGTGCCAGCAGTGTGATGGCGCTGAACGGCAAGACCGTGATGACGGGTGCCCAGGAGGATTATGTCAACGAGCAGGGGATGAAGATGAAGCGTATGTATTTCGTCAATGGCAAGAATGTCGTGACGAACTCATCAATGAATATGAGCAATGACGAACTGAAAGCGCTCATCATTGCTCAAGTGGAGAAAGCAGCACCCGATCAGGCTGAGATGGTCAAGCAGAACATCGACACGCTGATGCAGAGCGGGATGCTGAAGATGGATATGAAGGAGACAGCCACTTACGATATACAGGATGACGGCTGGGTGAAGGCTGTCACTGTCGACATGACGCTGGACACCATGGGACAGTCGACAAAGTCACATACCGTCATCACCGGTAAGTAAGCGTCCCTTAGAAGTCTACCTGTACTCCTAAGCCCAGCACACGGTTGGTGCGGGTATAGGTGTCCTTATAGGGAAGGTCCTCTGTGACCGTCTTCTCGTAGTTACTGTAGTTGGTCTGGAAGTAGGCAGCTGAAAGGGTAACCTTGTCTGTTACCTTGTAGCTGGCACCCAGACCAATGCTGTAACTGTTGACAACGAACGAAATGTCGTTCATGTACTCGTCGGTGAGTCCGTAGCGGGTCAGCTGTCCACCGCAAGAGACATTCAGCTTGTCGGTAACATCCCACTCCACACCGGCAAGGAACTCGTTGGTGTTACGCTTCAGCAGGTCCTGTGAGTTGTTATACCAGTTGGCGTCCTTGTCGAAATAGTGGTGCCAACCCAGGTTGAGGCTGACGACATCGATGGGTTTCCATTGTGCACCGATGGTCAGCAGGGCAGGCATGTCCTCGTTGACTTTCTCACCATCTCTGTATTTGTTGACGGCATCGATGGCACTTGCCTCGTTGACCGTCGACTCGTTCTTCATGCGGAGCTGTGTCTTGAACTCATACTTGGCGGCGAAGTTGAAGTTCTTGTATTTCCAGTCGACACCGATGACGGGGGCAATGCCCATACCGTCCTGGTTGCAGAGCAGGTTGACACCATCTGCGTATTTCTGCAACATCACGAGGCTCTCCCTGGTGCCCTCCAGTTGTGCCTGCTTCATCAGCAGATCAGCGGGTACCTCGACACCCATTGCCTGGTACTGTGCGATACCTGCGTTCACCTGGTCGAGTCCGTTGTTGACTGTTGTGGAGGAATAAGTCATGAAATCGGCGAAATCCACATAGCCACCCTCTGTCTTCACCTGGATGTTGCTGATCTTCGCCTTGTAGGTGGCATCACCGTAGAGCAGTCGCAGACCACCGTATACAGATAGGTTGGGGTATATCTTATAGGCAGCGCCCACCTGTACACCGAAATAGTACTGGCGCCCCTTCATGTAGCCGTCCATGTTGTAACCCTGTGCACCGAGAGGAGCCAGCATGGTGGCGATACCGCCAACGACACGCTCGAAAGAACCCAGTCCGTCAGAAAACTCGCAGGAACCGCCACCGCCGGGGATGGAGAGGTTTGCCTGAATACTCCAGTTCCCTTTGTTCCATGCAAACTGCAGGGACGGAATCATGGGAGCATCGGCGACACCCTCGAAGATCTTCTTGGGATTGCCGTTATTCTTCTTACCTAATTGATATAAAGGACTCTCAGAGGTGACAGTACGGGTCTGATGTGCATACTGCCAGTTGAAAGCGATATGGAAACCCTCGGGCATAAAGGCGACACCGGCGGGGTTGCTGTAGACACCGTCCAGTCCGATGGCGGCATCACGTGCGGGATTCTTCAGGAATAATACACTTTGGTTGGTGTTGGTCAGGATACCGCCTGCCCAGGCTTCTCCTGCAGTCATCATGAAAACAGCTAATGCTATTAAACCTTTTCTCATTTTCTTCTCTATTATGTTTAGTTTAAATTTTCTTAAATCGGCTGCAAAGGTATAATAAATGTTTATTTCTTGCGCTGTAAACGCACACAGATTAAGGTTTATTAACTAAATATTGCACATTTCTTGCACAAAGTGTGCATTTTGTGCACAAATGCGATGCACAAAACGACACAAAATGCGCAATGCGTTCTGGTTATTTCTCAGAGGGATAACTGATGCGGGTATGGTAGATGGTCTTCAGTTTCTCGATGAGTACCGTCTTGGCATACTGGATGTCACGGAAGGTGATAGGACATTCGCGGAAGTAGCCCTCGCTGACCTGTGTGTCAATCAGCCGGTTGACGAGGTCGCGGATGTTCTGTTCGGTATACTCTTGCAGGGAGCGGGATGCCGCCTCCACCGTATCAGCCATCATCAGGATAGCCTGCTCGCGAGTGAACGGATTCGGTCCGGGGTAGGTGAACAGCAAGTCGTCAACGGGCTCGTCGGGATGCTCGTTATGGTATTTGATATAGAAGAACTTCGCCTTGCCCTGACCATGGTGGGTAGAGATGAAGTCGCGGATCTCCTTGGGGAGATTATATTTATCCGCCATCTTCTGTCCTTCCGTCACGTGACTGATGATCATCTGGGCACTCTCGATATCAGTCAGCATCTCATGCGGGTTGATGCCCGACTGGTTCTCCGTAAAATAGATCGGATTGGTCAGTTTGCCGATGTCGTGATAGAGGGCACCCGTACGTACCAACTGAGCCTCTGCCCCGATCTTATTGGCAATCTCACCAGCCAGGTTGGCAACCTGGATAGAGTGGTTGAAGGTGCCCGGAGCAACCTCGCTCATCTGTCGTAACAGTGGGTTATTGGTGTTGGAGAGCTCGATCAGGGTGATATCGCTGGTGAAGCCGAACGCTTTCTCTATGAGATAGAGGAGAGGGTAGGCGAACAACAGGGCGACACCGTTGACTATCAGGTAATTATAAGTGCTATAGTCTATCCTCGACAAGGAGTCGGTCCGCATCCAGTCGAAGGCGAGATTGACAGCCATCATGGCGGCACTGATGAACACCGCCGTCTTGAACAACTGGGACCGTTGTGACAATTCTCTCAGGGAGGTGATGGCAACCAGTCCGCCTACTGTCTCGACGACGACGAACTCGAAGGGGTGTACCAGCATGACGGCACAGATCAGTATCATGGTGAAATGTGCCATGAAAGCGGTACGGGAGTCCATGAACACCCGGACAAAGATCGGTACCATGGCAAAGGGCAGGATATACACATGGATGAAGGTGTTGCGCATGAAGAGTGCCGTCATGATGGCAAACAAAGTGATCAGCGCATACGTCATCATGATTTTCCTTGACTTCACCAGATATTCCTTACGGTACAGACTCAAATAGAATGTGAACCCGAAGATAAGGATGGAGACATAGAGAATCTGTCCGAGGAGGACGAACTGGTTCTGCGTGTTGTCCTGATGCAGTCGCTCGTTCTCCTTCATGAACGACTCCATGATGCGGTAGGTCTTGTCCGTGACGATCTCGCCCCGTCCGACAATCTTCTGTCCTTTCTGTACCACGCCACTTGCCAGTGCGATGCTCGACATCAGGTCGTTGATGCTCGTCTCACTCCTGTCCTTGTCATATAAGAGGTTAGGGGTGATATAGTCGTTCAGGTTGCATTTCTGCAGGATAGGACGCTGAAGGGCTAATGTCTCGTCACGGAACAGTTGCTCGTAAGCCGTCTTGGCGGAGTAGACCTCCATGATGGAGATGCTGTTAGCCTGTTTCCCGCTGACCACACGGATCATCCTTGCCGTGTCGGCGCGCAGCTCTGTATACTCGGTGGGTGACATGATACCCTGCTGGTATAAGCTGTGCAAGCGGTTGGTGATGATTTTGATATACTCCTCGCCCAGTCCGGGAATCCCCTCGGCATAGTCCTTCTTGAACTTGTTGACCATCTGGATCTCTTTGTTCTGGTCATAATAATAGTAAGGCTCATAAGATTTCATCAGACTGTCTTTCTCAGCCTGTATAGCCTCGTCAGACTTATAGACGGGGAAATCGAAAGGCGCGGTGAAGTCGGCATATTTCCACGGCTTCCCTTTCTCGATATGGAAGTAACTGCGGTTGTCATGGGGCATTGCCCATACAATCATTCCGATAGACAAAATAATCAGCACGGCGCGCATCACGTAGTTACGCCATGTCTGTTCCTCTTTGAAGTTAAAGTTCGTATTCATTCTATGGGCAAAGGTACGGAAAAAAACGGAAAATGTCTCAAATATAAAAAAAAATGTGTAATTTTGCACCAATTTTATAAATAAGTATATGGCAGATAGAAGAGTAAGGGTGCGTTTTGCCCCAAGTCCTACAGGTGCTTTGCATATTGGAGGAGTACGTACAGCATTGTATAATTATTTGTTCGCTCGTCAGCATGGTGGTGACCTGGTGTTCCGTATCGAGGATACAGACTCCAACCGTTTCGTGCCAGGTGCTGAGGAATATATCATCGAGTCTTTCAAGTGGCTGGGTATTCAGTTTGACGAGGGCGTCTCCTTCGGTGGCGACAAAGGTCCTTATCGTCAGAGTGAGCGCCGTGACATCTACAAGAAGTATGTGCAGCAGTTGCTGGATGCCGGAAAGGCATATATCGCCTTCGACACCCCGCAGGAGCTGGAGGCTAAGCGCACTGAAGTGCAGAACTTCCAGTATGACTGTCATACCCGTCAGCAGATGCGTAACTCACTGACCCTTCCGAAGGAGGAGGTTGACAGGATGATTGCTGATGGTCAGCAGTATGTGGTGCGCTTCAAGGTAGAGCCCGGTGAGGAGATCCTCGTTCACGACCTGATCCGTGGTGAGGTACGTGTGAAGAGTGACATCGTAGACGACAAGGTGTTGTATAAGAGTGCCGACGAGTTGCCCACCTATCATCTTGCCAATATCGTGGACGACCACCTGATGGAGATCTCCCACGTCATCCGTGGTGAGGAGTGGCTGCCCTCAGCCCCCTTGCATGTGATGCTCTACCGTGCCTTCGGCTGGGAGGACACCATGCCGCAGTTCGCCCATCTTCCTTTGTTGTTGAAACCCGATGGAAAGGGAAAACTGTCGAAGCGTGACGGTGACCGCCTGGGCTTCCCTGTCTTCCCCTTGCAGTGGAAAGACCCCAAGACTGGTGAGATTTCACGTGGCTATCGTGAGGACGGCTATTTCCCCGAGGCAGTCATCAACTTCCTGGCGCTGTTGGGATGGAACCCCGGCACTGAGCAGGAGTTGTTCACCCTGGAGGAGCTGGTACCCTTGTTCGATATCTCCAAGTGCTCGAAGGCAGGAGCCAAATTCGCCTACGACAAAGGAATATGGTTTAACCACGAGTATATCCTGAAGAAGTCAGCCGAGGAGATTGCCTCCTTGTTTGAACCCATCTGTCGTGAGCATGGGGTGAAGGACTCTTCCGAGCGCATTCTGCAGGTTGTCGCCATGATGAAAGACCGTGTGTCCTTCGTCAAGGAGCTGTGGCCTCTCTGCTCTTTCTTCTTCGAGGCACCGGAGACATATGACGAGAAGACGGTGAAGAAACGCTGGAAGGAAGACTCCGCACAGCAGCTGACAGAGCTGATGGGTGTGCTGGAGGGTATTGAGGACTTCTCTCTGGAGAACCAGGAGCAGATCGTCCATCAGTGGATAGAGCAGAAGGAATACAAACTCGGCAATATCATGAATGCCTGGCGCCTGACACTGGTCGGCGAGGGCAAGGGACCGGGTATGTTCGATATCTCTGCCTTCCTCGGTAAGGAAGAGACCATTCAGCGAATGAGACGTGCCATTGAAATTCTGGGCTGAGCATGTACAACCTCGGAATATATCTCTACCTGATAGGTGTCGCCATCGTCAGCTGCTTCAGCGAGAAGGTGCGGAAAATGTGGTGCGGTGAGCGTGACGCTATCCGTGTCCTGAAGGAGAAGGTAGACCCTCAGGCGAAGTATGTGTGGTTTCATGCCGCCTCCTTGGGTGAGTTTGAGCAAGGTCGCCCCCTGATGGAGCAGTTGCGCAAGGAGCACCCGGAGTACAAGATCCTCCTGACGTTCTTCTCTCCCTCCGGTTATGAGGTCCGTAAGAATTATGAGGGAGCGGATATCATCTGCTACCTTCCCTTGGACACCATCACCAATGCCCGCCGTTTCCTGCGTGCCGTCCATCCGGTGATGGCGTTCTTCATCAAGTATGAGTTCTGGTATAATTACCTGCATATCCTCAAGCACCGTCAGGTGCCTGTCTATAGTGTCAGCAGTATCTTCCGTCCCGGTCAGATATTCTTCAAGTGGTACGGGCGGCAGTATGCGCATGTGCTGAAGTGCTTCACCCATTTCTATGTGCAGAACGAGGTCAGTAAGGACTTGCTTGCCAAGATAGGTGTCCATGATGTCACGATTGTGGGTGACACCCGTTTCGACCGTGTGCTGCAGATCAAGGAGGCAGCGAAGAGACTGCCTGTCGTGGAGAACTTCGTCAGTGGGCATAAGGTCTTTATTGCCGGCAGCAGTTGGCAGCCTGATGAGGATATCTTCATCCCTTATATGAATGCCCATCCTGACTGGAAGATGATTCTCGCCCCCCATGTGATAGGAGAGGATCACCTGCAGCAGATTATCAGTAAACTGGAGGGACGCAAGGTGGTTCGCTATACCGGGCTCAAAGAGGATACTGACCTGTCTGGGGCTGATGTCCTCATCATCGACTGTTTCGGTTTGCTCTCCAGCATCTACCATTATGGGGATGTCGCTTATATTGGTGGCGGTTTCGGTGTCGGTATCCATAACACCCTGGAGGCGGCGGTATGGAATATGCCGGTGATCTTCGGTCCTAACAACCAACGGTTCCAGGAGGCACAGGGGTTGAAGGCTTGTGACGGAGGTTTTGAGATCAAGGACGCTGCCGACTTCGACGCTGTCATGCAGCGGTTCCTCAGCAGTGACACTGCCATTGCTGAGGCTGGCAGGAAGGCAGGTGCTTATGTGGAGCAGATGACCGGTGCCACCAAGAAGATACTCGCAGACGTAAAATTATAGACTATGTGGATGTTGCTGTTTATGGGGATGCCCCTGCTGGCTCTGGGCTATATCGGCTGGCACGTCTGGTGCCTGTTGCCCTTGTCCGCCGTGTGGAAATCACTCGTTATCGCGGTGATGGTGGGGTGCTTCCTGTTGACATTCGCTAATTTCTCACGCGCTACCGATGGTATGCCGATGTCTTTAGCCGTCACATGCTATCAGGTGGCGAACTCGAGTCTGATCATCCTACTGTATCTCTTCATGCTCTTCCTTGTCCTCGACCTTGGAAGACTCGTCAGACTGATCCCCCGTACCTTATTATATAATAATTGGATGACAGCCATCGGTATCGTCGTGCTGATGACGGCTCTCTTCACCTATGGCTATTTCCATTACAAGCACAAGTACCGTGAGGAGATTCACCTCACCACGGAGAAACCCCTGGCAAAACCTTTGAAGGTCGTCATGCTGAGTGACCTGCACTTAGGTTACCATAACCGCCGGGAGGAGCTGCACCGCTGGGTGGATATGATCAACGGGGAGCATGCCGATGCCATTCTGATAGCGGGTGACATCATTGATATGAGCATACGTCCCTTGAAAGAGGAGAGGATGTATGAGGAGTTCCGCCGGCTGAACGCCCCTGTCTATGCGTGCCTGGGCAACCATGAGTACTACAGCGGCGAGCCTGATGCCCAGCGGTTTTATGAGCAGGCTGGCATCCGTCTGCTCCGTGACTCCTGTGCTGTCTTCCAAGACCTCTGCATCATCGGGCGTGACGACCGTACCAACCAGCACCGTAAGTCGTTGAGGAAAATCATGGCGGAAAACTCATTTCTCATTTCTCATTCCTCATTCCTCATTTTGTTAGACCACCAGCCCTATCACCTGGAGCAGGCAGAGCGTCAGAAGGTAGACTTCCAGTTCAGCGGACATACCCATCACGGACAAGTATGGCCTATCTCATGGATTACGGAAAACATCTATGAGTGTGCCTTTGGCAAACACCAAAGGGGCAACACTCATTATTATGTATCATCAGGAATCGGTATATGGGGCGGTAAGTTCCGCATCGGAACACGCTCAGAATATATCGTAGCGACTATTTCCCACCAGTAAAGCGGCATTCGGGGTTCTCGTCCATATAGAACTTCGAGTATGCCACATAATGCTCCGCATTGTCGGTCTGACCGGGACGTGTGGGCTTGATGTACTTGGCAGGTACGCCACCCCATATCTCCCCTGCGGGAATCTTGGTGTTCTGCAAGACCAGTGCCCCTGCGGCGACGATGGCTCCCTCGCCAATCTCACAACCGTCGAGCAGGGTGGCACCCATGCCTATCAGGGCGTGGTCGTGGATGGTGCAGGCATGCACGGTGACGTTATGTCCGATGGTCACATAGTTACCGATATGCGTAGGACCTGTCTCATGGGTCACATGGACACAGGAGCCGTCCTGCACATTGGTGCAGTTGCCGATGGTGATAGGTGCCACGTCGCCACGTACCACCGCATTGAACCATACAGAGCACTCGTCACCCATCGTCACATCACCGACGATAGTGGCGTTCTCACTAAAATAGCAGTCTCGCCCCCATTTGGGAGCGAGACCGCGGTATGATTTGATCAAAGCCATTTGCTTTTATCTTTTCATTACAGGTTCGGGTTAATCTTATTCCACTCAGCGATGGGGGGAACGATGTTCAGCGTTACCAGCTCGTCGCGCATCTTGCAGAGGTGCTCGTAGCTCTGGTCAAGCTTGGCATTCTCCTCAGCAGTACCCTGTGGAACCTCAAACTTAGCACCCTCACTGGTCATGGTGGTCTTCATAGCCATCATGATATGGTCGTACTTGTCAGTCTTCACGTAAGTACCAACGGGGAAGCGGAAAGGCTCACCACCCATAGCGGCACGGATCATCTCAACAGAGAGGTAGGCAGGGCTCTGGAAAGAGCTGCGTCCGCGAAGCTCGATGATCTTGGCACCGCCCTTCGTTACGTCCACCTTCATCTGCTCCCACTCCTCAGCGGGGAACTCTGCAGTACCGATGATGTCGGTCAGTTTGCGACCCTTGATCTCTACATGGCTGCCGAATACTGCCATCTGCTCACCGTGTCCACCATAGGTAGCGCAACCAGTGATCTCACACTGCTTCACACCAAACTTCTTGGCGAGGGCAGACTGCAGACGGGTAGTGTCCAGACCAGCCAGTGTGGTGACCTGTCCGGGTTTCAAACCAGAGTACAGCAGGGTTACCAGACCAGTCAGGTCGGCGGGGTTGAAGATGATGACTACGTGCTTCACGTCAGGGCAGTATTTCTTGATGTTCTGTCCCAGCTCCTCGGCAATCTTACAGTTGCCGGCGAGCAGGTCCTCACGGGTCATACCAGCCTTACGGGGAGCACCACCGGAAGAGATGATGTACTTAGCGTTCTTGAAAGCCTCCTCAGGATCGGTGGTGGCTACGATGTTCACATCGTCGAAACCACTCTGGCGCATCTCCTCGGCTACACCCTCTGGGGAGAATACGTCATAGAGACAGATCTCACTTGTCAGACCCATCATCAGGGCTGTCTGTGCCATGTTAGAACCAATCATACCGGCTGCGCCGACGATGGTCAATTTGTCGTTTGTTAAAAATGCCATAGTTTTACTTGTATAAATGTTTATTCTTTTTTCCGTGGTTGCAAAGTTAGCAAAAAAATGCGAAATCGATACATCTTCACCTTATTTAATATGTTATTAATTCTGAAAACACCGTCCTTTGCTAACTCCGTTTTACAATTCTTCCTATGTTTTTCGTTATTCCTTTGCTTTTGTTGGAAAAAGTATCTTTGACCTTTGGTCGAAGATTGGCACTATCTTTGACTAACGTCGAAGATACTCACGCATTCCCGAACTTCGTTCGCCTACCCATAGCCTTTCGAGAAAATTCAAAAAACTTTTGGTTTTCTTCTCACTTATGCGTATCTTTGCATGGTGAACTAAATAATGAGACTATGAAGAGACTATTCTTTTTTCTGATCTTAATACTCTGTGTGATGACGGTGTCTGCACAGACCATCGGTGCGTATGTCACCGACACAAAGGGTCCGTTTACCAATGTGAGGAATAAACCGAAAGGTGAGGTGATCGGGAAAATCAGCACTAAACAGATAGTGATGGTGACACTGAAAAACTATACCAACGGCTGGTGGCAACTGGAGGGACTGCCGGAGGATGCGGAGGGTGCGAAGGAGATACCCCTCGCCTACTCAGCGACGGGCTATTGGCTGCACTGGTCTGTCGTGGGCTTCGATACCCGTAACTATGACGGACAGACACTCTGCCTGCGCCAGTCACCCGATGCTGGCTCAAAGGTCGTCTTCTCGTTTAAGGAGGAGATGCAGTTGCATCCCGTCGGCATGAAGGGCGACTGGGTGAAGGTGAAAACCTCTGACGGCAAGCACGAGGGATGGATAGAGGCAGAGTGGATTTGTGACAACCCACTGACGAATTGTTGTTGATACGATGAATACGATAGCAGAACGACTGGAACTGTTGCGGGAGGAGTTGCGCAGGGAACACCTGAGCGCCTTCGTCTTTCCCACGACAGACCCCCATAACAGCGAGTATACGGCGGACCATTGGAAGGGACGTGAGTGGATCAGCGGTTTCACAGGGTCGGCAGGAACGGCTGTGGTGACGCTGCAGAGTGCGGCGCTATGGACCGACTCCCGCTATTTCATACAAGCGGCAGAGCAGCTCAAGGGAACGGAGTTCCAGCTGATGCGGCTCAAGATGGCGGGTACCCCTACCATCGCCGAATGGATCGCCTCAGAACTCTCCACTCTCCACTCTCCACTCTCCACTGAAATAGGCATGGACGGGATGGTGAACACGGTCGCTGTCGTGGAGGAGATGAAAGAAGCCTTGCGACAACAGGGCGGTATCACTGTGCGTACCAACTTCGACCCGTTGGCGAGGATATGGAGAGACCGCCCGCAGGTTCCCCGGAACCCTGTGGAGATACAGCCGATGGAACTGGCTGGTGAGGACGTGAGGTCGAAACTGTCACGCATCCGCAAGGCACTGCACGAGCAGCATGCCGACGGGATGCTGGTGGCGGCGCTGGACGATATCGCCTGGACACTGAACCTCCGTGGGTCGGACGTGCATTGCAACCCCGTCTTCGTGTCGTACCTGCTCATCGCCTCCAACAAGGCAACCTTATATGTTAATAAGGAGAAGGTGGACGGCGAGGTGCTGCGTTACCTGAAAGAGCAGGGCGTGGAGGTTGCCGACTATGCGGAAGTGGGGAAAGGTCTGCAGGATTATTTTGAATATAACATACTGATAGACCCCGATGAGGTGTGCTATGCGCTGTGCCAGAAGATAACAAGGAACATCGTGCGGGGTACCTCACCCATCGCGGCGATGAAAGCCGTCAAGAATGAAAGGGAACGCCTGGGTTTTAGGAATGCGATGCTGCGTGACGGCATCGCCATGGTGAAATTCCTGAAATGGCTCGATGAAAACATAGGGAAACAGACGCTGACAGAGATCTCCGTAGCCGACAAGCTGGAGGCGTTGCGTGCTGAGCAGCCCCTCTACCGCGGTCTCTCCTTCGACACCATCGCCGGCTATGAGGCGCATGGTGCCATCGTGCATTATGAGGCGACACCCGAGACAGATGCGGTGTTGCAGCCCAAGGGACTCCTCCTGCTGGACAGCGGGGCGCAGTATCAGGACGGTACGACGGATATCACCCGTACCATCGCCCTCGGTCCGCTGACAGAGGAGCAACGTAGGGTATACACCTTGGTACTGAAAGGGCATATCCAGCTGCAACTGCTCCGTTTCCCGGAGGGTGCCAGTGGTACACAACTCGATGCGGTGGCAAGGAAAGACTTGTGGAAAGCAGGGTATAACTACCTGCATGGTACCGGTCATGGGGTGGGGAGTTATCTGAACGTGCATGAGGGACCTCACCAGATCCGCATGGAGTGGCGACCCGCTAAACTACATGCGGGGATGACCGTCACCGACGAGCCCGGTGTCTATCTGGAGGGACGCTTCGGTGTCCGCATAGAGAACACCCTGCTGATCGCTCCTGCCGAAGAGACCGAGTGTGGACGTTTCCTGCAGTTCGAGACACTGACGTTATGTCCTATTGATAAGCGCCCTGTCATCGTGGAGATGTTGTCGGCTGAGGAGAAAGAGTGGCTCAACCGGTATCATGAAAGGGTGTACAGCCAACTGGCTCCCGCTCTTGATGCGTGTGAGAAAGAATGGCTTCGCAACGCTACCTTGCCAATATAAATACAAAAAAAGACAAAAAAACTTGCTTAATTCATAAAATAGTTGTAATTTTGCACCCGCTTAATCGCAAAACGAAAAGTTTAACTTAAAAAATAAAGCAAAAAACGACATGATTATTGTACCAGTAAAAGAAGGCGAGAACATCGAAAAGGCTCTTAAAAAGTTCAAGAGAAAGTTTGAGAAGACAGGCGTAGTGAAAGAGCTCCGTCGTCGTCAGCAGTTTGACAAGCCCTCTGTACTGAAGCGCCTCAAGATGGAGCACGCTATTTACGTACAGAAGCTTCGTGCTACCGAAGAATAAAAAAATAACCGATTTTTTTGGTAGTTTGCGAATTTCTTCGTAAATTCGTTGCCGAATAATAAACACAGCAACGAAGATATGATAGAGAAGTTCTTAGACTACCTGCGGTATGAGCGGAATCGCTCTGAGCTCACAGTGGAATGCTATGAGCGGTGTCTGAGGGATTTTGAGTCGTACTTCAAAAATCGAGATAGTCAGCTCTCGTGGGAGTCGGTAGACTCCGATATCATCCGTGATTGGATGGAGAGTATGATGGATAAAGGCGACATGGCATCATCGGTGAATAAGAACCTGAGTGCCGTGCGTTCTTTTTTTCGTTTTGCCCTGGCTCGAGGGCTGGTGAAACACGACCCCTCCCACATCGTGAAAGGTCCTAAGAAACAGAAGCCGTTACCTCAGTTTGTCAGAGAGAATGAGATAGACAAACTGATTGATACACCGGAATATTGGGGAAATGAATATAATGATGTTCGCGCGCGTACTATTATTCTATTATTCTATAGCACGGGAATGCGACTTGCGGAACTGATCGGGCTGAATAGCTCTGATGTGGATTTCGCATCACATCAGTTGAAAGTAACCGGAAAACGAAATAAACAGCGTGTTATCCCCTTCGGTGAGGAAGTGGAGGAAGTGTTGCAAGGCTATATTGCTTTGCGCGACCAGGTGGTGGGCTGCCCCACAGAGGCACTGTTCACTCAGGAGGATGGCGGGCGGATAACCCGCAGCAGGGTCCAGCGTCTGGTGAGAGAGCATCTCTCACAAGTCACGACATTGAAGAAACGCTCCCCTCACGTGTTGCGCCATACCTTCGCTACGGCGATGCTGAATAATGGTGCAGGACTGGAGAGTGTGCGTAAGCTGCTGGGGCATGAGAGCGTGGCGACGACGGAGATATATACGCATACCACATTCGAGCAGTTGAGAAAAGTATATAAAAATGCCCATCCAAGGGCTTAGTATAACCTTATAAAAATAGGAGGTAACTATGGAAATTAAGATTCAGTCAATTCATTTTGACGCTACTGAGAAGTTACAGGCGTTCATCGACAAGAAGGTCGCCAAGTTGGAAAAGACTTTTGAGGATATTCAAAAGGTAGAGGTGCAGTGCAAAGTAGTAAAGCCGGCTACTGCACAAAATAAAGAGATAAGTATGACTGTTACCGTTCCTGGGACCACTCTTTTTGTTGAGAAAACCAGTGACACTTTTGAGGAAAGTACCGACCTTTGTGTGGACTCAATGAAGGTGCAATTGCAAAAATACAAGGAAAAATTGCGTAACAGATAAAAAAAACTGAGAAAAGTTTTGGTATTTCGAAAATAATGCCTACCTTTGCATCCGCTTTCCGACATGACGAACTCGTCTGGGGAGCGGATGCTTAGTGAAGCCTCTTTAGCTCAGTTGGCCAGAGCACGTGATTTGTAATCTCGGGGTCGTTGGTTCGAATCCGACAAGAGGCTCGAACTCGAAAGAGCCGGGGGGTCGTAAAGTTAAAGAGAAAAATATTTTGGGTGGTTTCCAGAGTGGCCAAATGGGGCAGACTGTAAATCTGTTGTCTTTCGACTTCGGTGGTTCGAATCCATCACCACCCACTTCCAAAAAGGAAGTTATTTCGCGGAAATAGCTCAGTTGATAGAGCACTAGCCTTCCAAGCTGGGGGTCGCGGGTTTGAGCCCCGTTTTCCGCTCTAAGCTCGCTGTTATAGCTCAGTGGTAGAGCACTTCCTTGGTAAGGAAGAGGTCCCGAGTTCAAGTCTCGGTAACAGCTCTTAATGGAAATGGGGATTTAAATCGATCATTCATTTATAAATTATAACAAAGAAAAGCTATGGCTAAAGAGAATTTTGTGCGCACCAAACCGCACGTGAACATTGGTACTATCGGTCACGTTGACCATGGTAAGACAACTCTGACTGCTGCTATCACTACCGTTTTGGCTAAGCAGGGTCTTTCTGAGGTTAAGTCTTTCGACCAGATTGATAATGCTCCTGAGGAGAAGGAGCGTGGTATCACCATTAACACCGCTCACGTTGAGTATGAGACCGCTAAGCGTCACTACGCTCACGTAGACTGTCCGGGACACGCCGACTATGTGAAGAACATGGTAACTGGTGCTGCTCAGATGGATGGTGCTATCCTTGTTGTTGCTGCTACTGACGGTCCTATGCCTCAGACTCGTGAGCACGTCCTGCTCGCTCGTCAGGTGAACGTTCCCCGTCTGGTTGTATTCCTGAACAAGTGTGATATGGTTGAGGATGAGGAGATGCTGGAGCTCGTTGAGATGGAGGTTCAGGAGATCCTTGCTCAGTATGAGTTCGAGGATGATACTCCTATCATCCGTGGTTCTGCCCTCGGTGCACTGAATGGTGTTGAGAAGTGGGAGCAGAAGGTGATGGAGCTGATGGATACTTGTGACACATGGATTCAGGAGCCTCCTCGCGCAACTGACAAACCTTTCTTGATGCCTGTTGAGGACGTATTCTCTATCACTGGTCGTGGTACTGTTGCTACTGGTCGTATCGAGACTGGTGTTATCCACGTAGGTGACGAGGTTGAGCTGCTCGGTCTCGGTGAGGATAAGAAGTCTGTTGTTACTGGTGTTGAGATGTTCCGTAAGATCCTTGACGAGGGTCAGGCTGGTGATAACGTTGGTCTGCTGCTCCGTGGTATCGATAAGAACGAGATCAAGCGTGGTATGGTGCTCTGCCATCCAGGTCAGATCAAGCCATTCAAGAAGTTCAAGGCTTCTATCTATGTACTGAAGAAGGAAGAGGGTGGTCGTCATACTCCATTCGGAAACAAGTATCGTCCTCAGTTCTACCTCCGTACAATGGACTGCACCGGTGAGATCACTCTGCCTGCTGGCGTTGAGATGGTTATGCCTGGTGATAACGTAGAGATCACTGTTGAGCTGATCTACGCTGTAGCTCTGAACCCAGGTCTCCGCTTCGCTATCCGTGAGGGTGGACGTACCGTAGGTTCTGGTCAGATCACAGAGGTTTACGAAGACTAATCCTCTTGTTAGGGAATAGTTCCTATAGTATCTATAGTTCCTATAGTCACCTATAGTTACTATTGTTCCTAAACAGAGAATAAAAAAAGCCCCCGCTTACGGGTAGGGGGCTTACTTACGGGAATAGCTCAGTTGGTAGAGCATCGGTCTCCAAAACCGAGGGTCGTGGGTTCGAGTCCTCCTTCCCGTGCTAAAAAGGTAAAGATATGAATATCGTTAAGACATTTTTCAATTATTGCAAGGCATGTTATGAGGAACTTGCACATAAGACAACATGGCCGACACGCAAGGAACTGACACAGAGTGCTGTTCTGGTGCTTTCGGCTTCTCTTATCATTGCAGTAGTAGTGTGGCTGATGGATGTTGTGTTCAAGACAGTCATGAGTTCAATTTATCCCAACTAATCGTTTGATAAAAGAAGATGTCTGAGACAACAGGAATGAAGTGGTACGTGCTGCGTGCCGTTAGTGGAAAAGAAGGCAAAGTAAAAGAGTTCATCGATGCTGCGAAGAAGCATAATGATGTACTTGATGTCAACGTGGGCGAGGTGTTGCTCCCCACTGAGAAGTATGCGATGCTCCGTAACGGTAAGCGCGTGATAAAAGAGAAACTTTTCCTGCCAGGTTATGTCCTTGTACAGGCTAACCTCCAAGGTGAGGTGGCTCATATGCTCCGCTTTATCCCTAATGTGCTTGGTTTCTTAGGTGGAATGGATAACCCTCAGGTAGTGCGCCAGTCTGAAATCAATCGTATCTTAGGAACAGCAGAAGATACTGCTATAGAGAATACAGAGATTAATATCCCATATAGTGTTGACGAGACTGTGAAGGTGATAGACGGTCCGTTCAGCGGTTTCAGTGGCGTGATAGAGGAGGTGAACTCCGAGAAACGCAAGTTGAAGGTAATGGTAAAAATCTTCGGGCGCAAGACTCCTTTAGAGTTGGCGTTCACACAGGTAGAGAAAGAATAAGGTGTAAGTTACGGTATGCCTGTTCTATATATACGGTCGCAGGAGGCTTCCACTCCCAAGGCTTATATAAAGAATCAAATTAATTATTTACAGAAATGGCTAAAGAAGTTGCTGGATTAATCAAATTACAGATTAAAGGTGGCGCTGCGAATCCTTCTCCCCCAGTAGGACCTGCTCTTGGTTCTCGTTATCACTTATTATGCAGACAAGTCTTTTAGCTTTGTTATCAAGACTCCTCCCGCTGCTATCCAGCTGATGGAGGCTGCAAAGATTAAGGGCGGCTCTGCTCAGCCAAACCGTAAGAAGGTTGCTTCTGTTACCTGGGATCAGGTGCGTGCAATCGCTGAGGATAAGATGAGCGACTTGAACTGCTTCACTGTGGAGTCGGCTATGAAGTTGGTTGCCGGTACAGCAAGAAGTATGGGTATCACT
>CACYPF010000038.1 GCA_902776195.1 uncultured Prevotellaceae bacterium
CATCACCCTTGCGCTGAGGACCGTCCAGAATCATCTGGTCGCCAGTGTAAGCGTGTACAGTTGTCATGATACCGCTCTGGATAGGAGCGAAATCGTTCAGAGCCTTTGTCATAGGAGCCAGACAGTTAGTGGTGCAAGAAGCTGCAGAGATCACTTTGTCGGCAGGAGTCAGAGTCTTGTGGTTAACGTTGTATACAATAGTAGGCAGATCGTTACCTGCAGGAGCAGAGATAACAACCTTCTTGGCACCAGCGGTCAGGTGAGCAGAAGCCTTCTCCTTAGAAGTATAGAAACCTGTGCACTCCAGAACAACGTCTACGTCCAGCTTACCCCAAGGCAGCTCAGCAGCGTTAGGAATAGCATAGATGGTGATCTTCTTACCATCCACAACGATGTAGTCCTCACCAGCCTCAACAGTGTGCTTGTTCTCGCCGAACTTGCCACAGAAACCACCCTGAGCGGTGTCATACTTCAACAGGTGAGCCAGCATCTTTGGGCTGGTCAAGTCGTTGATAGCTACTACCTCATAACCTTCAGCCTCAAACATCTGACGGAATGCGAGGCGACCGATACGGCCGAAACCGTTAATTGCTACTTTTGTCATTTTTACTAATTTATTAAAAGAGTTATATAAAAATTTTCTTTTTCGGGCACAAAGTTACAAAAAAATTATTATATTTGCACTTGATTTCTGTCTTAATTAAGATTAAAGATATGGCATTAAACATTAAAAATGAGATAAATCAAGGCTTCAATGCTGAGATTGTAAAATGCAGATTACAATTTAAACATTAATATTAAACATTAAGATTATGGGATTTTTTAAAGAATTCAAGGAGTTTGCCATGAAGGGCAACGTCATGGACATGGCTGTCGGTGTGATCATCGGCGGTGCTTTTGGTAAGATTGTCACCTCATTAGTATCTGACATCCTGATGCCAATCATCAGTGTTTGCACTGGTGGTATCGACTTCACCAACCTGTTCGTTAACATGTCTGACGACACGAAGTATGCTACGCTGGCTGCCGCACAGGAGGCTGGTGCCAATGTGTTTGCTTGGGGTCAGTTCTGCCAGAACATCATCGACTTCCTGATTGTCGCTTTCTGTATCTTCATGATGATTAAGGCAATGAACAAGCTCAACCGCAAGAAGGAAGAGCCCGCTCCCGAGGCTCCCGCAGGACCTACTCAGGAGGAACTGCTCGCAGAGATCCGTGACTTGCTGAAGCAGAAATAAATCAAGAATTTGACTTATTAATATAATATAAGGTGGCAGATTTTGCCACCTTATATTTTTTGCATACCTTTGCAACCGTTTTCAGAATAATAAGACAAATGGTAAAGACTTTAGACTTCAAGCCGAAGATGTTCTCGGCTATCAGGAATTACGACAAAAAAACGTTCCTTGCTGACTTGATGGCGGGTATCATCGTGGGTATTGTGGCACTGCCTCTTGCCATCGCTTTTGGTATAGCCAGTGGTGTTTCACCTGAGAAGGGTATCATCACTGCCATTGTGGCAGGTCTTATGATATCGCTCTTTGGTGGTTCAAAGGTACAGATTGGTGGTCCTACGGGTGCCTTCATCGTCATCGTCTATGGCATCATCCAGCAGTATGGTATGCAGGGACTGACCATCGCCACGCTGATGGCGGGTGTGTTCCTGATTCTGTTAGGGGTGCTGCGTCTGGGTACGATCATCAAATATATCCCCTATCCTATCGTCGTGGGCTTTACCAGCGGTATCGCCGTCACCATCTTCACCACGCAGATCAAGGACCTGCTGGGTATGCAGATGGAGGTGGTACCTAGTGACTTTATCGAGAAATGGATTGCTTATTTCGGGAACATCGGGAATATCGACTGCTGGAGCGCCCTCATGGGTATTGCCAGTGTCGTCATCATCGCCGCATGGCCCATGCTGGCACGTGTCTTCCGGTTGTCCCCCCTTCGTTCGCTGCCGGGGTCGTTAGTGGCAATCATCGTCATCACCGTCATTGCGTTGTTGTTGAAGCAGTATGCGGGAGTGACGACGATAGAGACTATCGGCGACCGTTTCAGCATCAACTCCCAACTGCCGGGTGCCGTTGTTCCTGAGCTTTCTTGGGAGACCTTCAAGCGACTGGTGGGTCCTGCCGTGACGATTGCGGTACTCGGTGCCATCGAGTCACTGCTCTCCGCTACCGTCGCTGACGGTGTCATCGGTGACCATCATAACTCGAACACAGAACTCATCGGACAGGGTATCGCCAATATCGCATCACCGCTCTTCGGTGGTATTCCTGCCACAGGAGCCATTGCCCGTACGATGACGAACATCAATAATGGTGGACGCACCCCCATGGCTGGTATCATCCATGCCGCCGTGCTGCTGCTGATCTTCCTGTTCCTCATGCCGTTGGCACAGTATATCCCGATGGCATGCCTTGCCGGTGTACTGGTTGTCGTTGCCTATGGCATGAGTGGATGGCGTTCTTTCCTGGCGATGCTGCGTAATCCGAAGAGCGACATCACCGTCCTGCTGCTCACCTTCTTCCTTACCATCATCTTCGACCTCACCATTGCCATCGAGTTCGGACTCATCTGTGCCTGTCTGCTGTTTATGCGACGGATGGCTGAGACGACGGACGTGCATGCCGTACTGAATGAGATCGACCTCAACGAGGATGCGGATATGGAGCGTGGCAACCTGGAGCACCTCACCATTCCTAAGGACGTGGAGGTGTATGAGATCAACGGTCCTTACTTCTTCGGTGCCGGCAACCGTTTCGAGGATATCATGGCACGTTATGGTAAACATCCGAAGGTGCGAATCATCCGAATGCGTAAGGTACCTTTCATCGACTCCACGGGTCTGCATAACCTCGAGAATATGTGTCTGATGAGTCAGAAGGAGGGTGTCACCGTTGTCCTCTCGGGTGTCAACGAGAAGGTAGAGACCGTCCTCAAGCGCAACAACTTCCAGCGCATCATCGGTGAGGAGAACATCTGCAACCACATTGACCTCGCACTGGCAAGGGCGAAGGAGATAGTGGGATAGCTCACTCCCTATACTCCAGGATATCGCCCGGCTGGCAACCCAGCTCGCGACAGATTGCCTCAAGGGTGGTAAAGCGTACTGCCCTTGCCTTTCCCGTCTTCAGGATACTGAGATTTGCCTGCGTCAGTCCTATCCGCTCGGCGAGTTCACCCAGTGATATCTTACGCTTTGCCATCTCCACGTCTAAATTGACAATGATCTGTCCCATCGCTATATCGTTAATTCCTGCTCTTTTTGCATGTCCACCCCTTTCCGTATCATGTGTCCAATCAATGTGAAGACAGAACCGAGAATGAGGGGCAGACAAGTCAGAAGGACACCCAGATAATCATCTAATGATGACTCGAAAAATACAATGAAGAACCCACAGGATTCCGTGATACGCCCTAAACGTGAAATGAGATTCGCATTCCGATTAGTGAAATACTCATTATTGTCGAGGCTTTTGTTTAGCTGATACCAAGTATATACACACATACCGATAATAACAACGTATGCGATAATAGTGCATATCCTCCATTTTGTAATGGTCTGCACAATCTGAGGGTTATCAATGCTAAAATAACACCACCAGGCGATGAATACTATAAAAAGTAAATACCCCATGATTGAATATTTCAGCAACCACTCAACTACTCTGGCTCTACGATTGGCTTTACGCTGCTCCTCCTTCGACAGATGAAAGCCGTACTGGTCTTCTAAATTCTCCATCATCTCTTCGTATTTATTGTTTATTTTTAAAAATTTATCGTTTATCGATATGCAAAGATATGTATTATTTGTCAAACCACCAAATAAATTCGAAAAAAAAAGCCGGAAGTTGTCACTTCCGGCTTTTTAGGTATTACTCTCACTCACAAAATCTATGTTTCCTGCTGCTCTTGCTTTTGTCCTCCGTAAACATGCCAACTCCTTGAGAGCCATACAATATGCTTTGTGGTAATATACTCAAAACCATTCAAAGTCATAATTAATTGTTTACTCATATCACATGGCCATCCATTATAAAATAGGTAGTACGCTTCAAGGTTAGTTAGCTGGGCATCCTCCAACAAATTGTTGAGGTTTGCTTCCTTCATTTTTCTGACTGCATCGTCACTAAGCATACCAGACAACTGTCCACTTACAATTGTTGCCACGTCCTCACTTGGAATCGTCTGTGTCGTTTTGCCCAAAATGAAATAATCGCCATCCAAAGCCTCATCTTCTTCATAAGAGCCATACGACGCAACAGAAGTAGTAATCGAGGGATATCCACTATCATCCTTAATTTCATTTCTGCCTATGGTGAATGATTTGCCATGCACTCCAAATAATAATTGCAGTTCCTCATAGACACCCCACATGCTTTCTTCTGAAGCATATCGTGATTTCATAGACATCTCCAGACGAGACCGCGGCATAACAGAGTCAAGTTCTGGCGTTTTGGCATAAAGACTATCACATAAAAGATCAATAGAATCGTACATTGTCTGTTTAACCTCACGCCAATTCTCTATATGTTGCAGGTTGCCCAACTCATCGATTGTGAAGATCACATGTTGCTTCTCACTTAATGAGGCTATCTTACTCCACACACCTTTATCCAAGAAATCGACCTCATCACCGTCTATCTGCCTGTTGCCCAGCTCTATATACTCCAACTTATAGCCGTTACTGGTTGAGTCACGGACTATAATCCTAAAATCCGAACTTGTAAAATAGTTAAGTGTCGTATCATTCTCATGGATTTTGTATTTCATCATGGATATACGATAATCCATCGTGTCATTCTTACAGAAAAAAGAGATGACATTAATGGTGGAATCCTCACTCTCTTGCGACAAATTCTGAACTTGCGCACAGACTGCCGCTACATGACTGAAGAATACAATGATGACAAATAATAGTTTATTATAGTCTTTCATTTCTTGTTAATATATTTACTCCCACTCAATCGTTGCGGGTGGTTTTGAGGAGATATCGTAGCAGACGCGGTTGACACCACGTACCTTATTAATAATCTCGTTGGAGACTTTCGCCAGGAAGTCGTAGGGCAGATGAGCCCAGTCGGCTGTCATGGCATCAGTGGAGGTGACGGCACGGAGTGCCACGGGATGCTCATAGGTGCGCTCATCACCCATCACACCGACACTGCGGACCGTGCTCAGCAAGATGGCTCCTGCCTGCCATACCTTATCATATAGTGTCACGCCATCGCCATCAATATACTCACGCAAGCCACGGATATATATGTCATCGGCATCCTGCAGGATACGCACCTTCTCGGGAGTGATGTCACCCAGGATGCGGACGGCAAGACCGGGACCGGGGAAGGGATGACGGGTGATGAGGTGCTCGGGCATGCCCATCTGTCGACCGACACGGCGCACCTCGTCCTTGAACAACCACTTGAGGGGTTCGCAGAGCTGGAGGTTCATCTCTTTGGGCAGTCCGCCCACATTATGGTGGCTCTTGATGACCTTACCCGTGATATTCAGCGACTCGATACGGTCGGGATAGATAGTACCTTGCGCCAGCCATTTGGCATCGGTGATCTTCTTCGCCTCAGCATTGAAGACCTCGACGAAGTCACGACCGATAATCTTACGCTTCTGCTCCGGGTCAGAGACTCCTGCCAAGTCGGCAAAGAACTTCTGACTGGCATCCACACCAATCACGTTCAAGCCCAGTACCTGATAATCGTTGAGCACCTGCTGGAACTCGTTCTTGCGAAGCATGCCATGGTCGACGAAGATACAGGTGAGGTTCTTGCCTATCGCCTTGTTTAACAGAACGGCAGCGACAGAGGAGTCAACACCTCCCGACAAACCGAGGATGACACGGTCGTCACCCAACTGTGCCTTCAACTCTGCCACGGTGGTATCCACGAAAGAGGAGGCACTCCAGTCTTGCTTGGAACCACAGATGTCCACCACGAAGTTCTTCAGCAACTGCTTACCTTGGATGGTGTGATAGACCTCCGGATGGAACTGTACTGCCCAAATGCCAGTTGAGAGTTGAGAGTTGAGAGTTGAGAGTTGGGTGCCCGGCTCACACCAGAAAGCAGCATTCTCGACATCGGCAGTACTGCCGATGACCTCAAAACCGTCGGGGATGGCGGTGATGGTGTCACCATGTGACATCCATACCTGCGAACCTCTGTCAAATCCCTTGAAGAGCGGGTTGTAGAGATTAATGGTCTCCAAGTGGGCACGACCGTACTCACGGGAGTCTGCCTTCTCCACCTTACCACCCAGACTATGGGAAATGAACTGGGCTCCATAGCAGATTCCTAAAACGGGGAGTCTGCCCACAAACTGACTCAGGTCTACCTTAAAAGCCTCAGGGTCGTGGACGCTGTAGGGCGATCCACTGAGGATGACACCAATCACGCTGGGGTCATCCTTTGGAAACTTGTTGTAAGGCAGAATCTCGCAGAAGGTATCCAGCTCACGGACACGACGACCGATCAGCTGCGTGGTCTGTGAGCCAAAGTCTAAAATAATGATCTTCTGTTGCATACAATATTATATATTACTTATAAATTTCTCTGCTTGGTCGAGGGTATCGAGTTTACCGACATCCAACAGGCGAAGGTCTGTCGCCTCATAACCTCGTATAAGATGGGTGGCACAGGCACTCAGGTAGAAATCCATGATGGGGAAACGGTCGCGCCACTCACTCAGCAAGGGTGCCAACGAGGGATGGAACACATGGATGCCACTGAAGGCAAACTTCCTTAGTTGAGCGTTAAGCGATGAGTGCTGAGCGTCTTTCGCAGGACCTTTTACCTCTCCCGTCTCTATATTCGTCCATCCTTGCAGTCGCATCTCGTCATCAAAGAGCAGATAGCGTTTCGTCTTACGCTGGCTGACCACCAGCAATGGCGTATCCATCGGCAACTGACGGAGGTCGAGGTTGCTAAGGATATCCACATTATGAATAAGGATAGGACTCTCGGGGTCGAACAAGGGCAGTGCCTTCTTGATACCTCCGCCCGTCTCTAAGAGCTGTTCCCGTTCGTCACTGATACGGATATCAAGTCCGAAACCATTGTTGGCATGGAGGTAGTCGATGATCTGGTCGGCAAAGTGATGCACGTTGACGACGATACGCTCATAGCCTGCACCCTTGAGTTTCATGATGACATGCCATAGCAGCGGTTCTCCAGCCACAGGCACTAACGCCTTGGGCATCGTATCGGTCAGAGGTTTTAGTCTCGTCCCCAACCCTGCTGCGAAAATCATTGCCTGCTTCATAGTGATGAGTGGTGAGAGGTGAGAGGTGAGAGTATTTGTTTGATTCCTTGCTCACGATGACAGATCTGCACCTCAATGCCGAACTTGTCATGGAGATGCTCGGCAAGATGCTGGGCAGAATAGACACTGCGATGCTGTCCTCCCGTACAACCGAACGAGAACATCAACGAGGTGAAGCCACGCTGGATATAACGACGCACATGGGCATCGGCAAGTTTATAGACACTCTCCAAGAAGGTCAGTATCTCACCATCATCCTCCAGGAAACGGATGACGGGCTCGTCCAGTCCTGTCAGTTGCTTATAGGGCTCGTAACGTCCCGGGTTATGCGTACTGCGGCAGTCAAACACATAGCCACCGCCATTGCCACTCTCGTCCTCCGGAATACCTTTGCGATAGGAAAAACTATACACTTTCACCACCAATGGTCCTTGTGCGTCGTATTTCGAGAAGGTTGGCGGACCGTCTTGCGGATGGGGGGTATAGGGATTTCTGTCTGTTGTCTTATAGCCGTCAGCACGACTTGCGACAGTAGCAATCTGCTGGAACTGCGGCAACTCAGTGAGTTTGCGGAGCAGTGACATCAGATAAGGATAATGGAAATTGGTGACCTCTAACAACTCCCGGAGATTCTGTATAGCAGGTGGTATCGAGGTGATGAAATGCTGCTTCCGCTCGAAATAGCCACGGAAGCCATAGGCACCCAATACCTGAAGGATACGGAAAAGTACAAACAGCGACAACCTTGCCACAAAATGATGGGGTGTCGGAACCTCCGTGAACTGTTTCAATGCATTATAGTATTCGTAAACCAACTCACGACGTACCTTATAGGGGTATTTCGCAGATGCCTGCCAGAGGAAGGAAGCAAGGTCATAATAGTATGGTCCCTTACGTCCACCTTGGAAATCGATGAAATACGGATTTCCCTTGGAGTCGAGCATCACATTACGAGCCTGGAAGTCACGATAGAGGAAGGCATCACATTTCTCCGCCGTCAGGTCCTTGGCAAACAAGCGGAAGTCTGCTTCCAGTTTCAACTCATGGAAATCTATCTCAGTAGCTTTTAAGAAGCAATACTTGAAATAATTGAGATCGAAGAGCACGGAATTGACATCGAACTCCGCCTGTGGATAGCAATTGGAGAAATCCAACCCACGGGCACCCCGCATCTGTATATTTGGCAGTTCACGGATAGTACGCTTTAACAGCTCCTGCTCTTTCAACGTGTAACGTCCACCTGCCTCTCGTCCCCCCCGGATAGCATCAAACAATGACACGCTACCCAGATCTGTTTCCAGATAACGCAGCTCATCCTCACTGACTGCAAGAAGGCGAGGAACGGGCAACTGTCTCTTCGCAAAATGGCGACAGAGATAAATGAAAGCATGATTCTCATCCCGGCTGGTACCGATGACACCTACCACGGTAGAGCCATCTTGGGCTGTCATCCGGTAATACACACGATTGCTACCGGCAACTGGCAACTGCTCTGTTTTTACAGGCTCTGCCCCACTCCACTGCTTGTATAGATTTAGTAACTGATGCATATATTGTCTGCAAAATTAATAAATAATCTACAAACAACGAAGAAAAACAAAAAAAAACCGACTGTCTCACGACAATCGATTTTAAAACAAACTACTTAAAAACTAATCTACTAAAACAAATCAAAAAAATATCTTTATTTCGCTAAATCCTAATATTATCTTGTCAAGGGTTTTAACCTTTTGACACTGCAAAGATAGTAAGTTTGCGCACACGAAACAAGTATTTCTATGAAAAAGTTATACAGAAATTGATTTAAATCAATGCGAGGAGCCAAAATTCCTTCTGACCCCTCGCATTTTGATATGTCTGGTTTACAAAACGTTACATTACATCATACCTCCCATGCCTGGGTTAGCCATTGGCATAGCAGGCTCTTTCTCTGGTTTGTCGACAATCAGACACTCTGTTGTCAGGAACATACCGGCAATTGATGCAGCATTCTCCAGTGCGACACGTGCAACCTTTGCAGGATCTACGATACCTGCCTTACGCATATCCTCATACTCACCAGTACGGGCATTGTAACCAAAGTCACCCTTACCCTCACGTACCTTCTGTACGACAACGGCACCCTCACCACCGCCATTAACAGCGATCTGACGCAGAGGCTCCTCAATGGCACGGCAGATAATGTTGATACCAGTCTGCTCATCAGCATTGACACCCTTGACATTAACCAATGACTCCTGAGCACGGATGTAGGTCGTACCGCCACCGGCGACAACACCTTCCTCGATAGCTGCACGGGTAGCGCAGAGGGCATCATCCACACGGTCTTTCTTCTCCTTCATCTCTACCTCACTGTTGGCACCGACATAGAGCACTGCGACACCACCTGCCAATTTGGCAAGACGCTCCTGCAGTTTCTCCTTGTCATAAGAAGAGGTTGTCAGCTCAATCTCTTTCTTAATCTGGGCGATACGATCCTGGATAGCCTGCTTCTCACCAGCACCATTAACGATGGTGGTATTATCCTTAGAAACGGTTACCTTGTCACAGGTACCCAGCATCTCAAGGGTTGCCTGCTCCAGCTTCAAGCCCTTCTCCTCGCTGATAACGACACCACCTGTCAGGATGGCGATATCCTCAAGCATAGCCTTACGACGGTCACCGAAGCCAGGAGCCTTGACAGCGCAGATCTTCAAGCCACCACGCAGACGATTGACAACCAATGTCGTCAATGCCTCAGAGTCAACATCCTCAGCAATTACGAGCAATGGGCGACCGCTCTCTGCTGCAGGCTGCAGGATAGGCAGGAAATCCTTGATATTAGAGATCTTCTTATCATAGATGAGGATATACGGATTCTCCATCACGCACTCCATCTTCTCTGAGTCTGTCATGAAATAGGGTGACAGATAGCCACGGTCGAACTGCATACCCTCAACGACACCGATGTGGGTATCACGGCTCTTGCTCTCCTCAATGGTAATAACACCATCTTTAGAGACCTTACGCATAGCGTCGGCAAGCAACTTACCAATTTCCTCATCGTTATTAGCGGAAACGGTAGCCACCTGCTCAATCTTATCGTAATTATCATCCACCTTCTCCGCATTGTCCTTAATGAAGTCAACAACAGCCTTGACAGCCTTGTCGATACCACGCTTCAGATCCATGGGGTTGGCACCAGCGGTCACATTCTTCAAGCCCTCAGTAACGATTGCCTGAGTCAGAATGGTAGCTGTTGTCGTACCATCACCAGCGTCATCACCTGTCTTAGAGGCAACACTCTTCACCAACTGGGCACCGGTATTCTCAAACTTGTCCTCCAGCTCAATTTCCTTGGCAACGGTAACACCGTCCTTAGTAATCTGTGGAGCACCGAATTTCTTTTCAATCACGACGTTACGTCCCTTAGGACCTAATGTAACCTTCACTGCGTTGGCAAGCTGATCCACACCGTTCTTCAGCAGGTCGCGAGCCTCAATATTGAATTTAATATCTTTTGCCATAATTCTTCGATTTTTTAATTTAACATTTCTTATTTCTCAATGACTGCGAGAACATCAGACTGACGCATCATCAAGTATTTCTCTCCCTCAAACTCTAATTCTGTGCCAGAGTACTTTCCATACAATACTTCGTCACCAGCCTTCAGGATCATTTCCTCATCCTTTGTACCCTGACCAACAGCCTTGATAGTTCCGTGGAGGGGTTTCTCTTTTGCAGTATCAGGAATGATAATACCGCCAATCTTCTCTTCTGCCGGTGCTGGTACTACCAACACACGGTCGCCTAATGGTTTAATGTTCATAATACTTCTAATTTTAAATTAAACTTACTGCCCTATGAGAAGCGAAAAACGTGCCAATCTTCCCAAACTGACACTTTGGCAGAAAATCGTTTTTCTTCTCACTCATTGGATAAATTTCTCACACTCGACAAAAGAAATTCTTTCTTTTTGTTCTTGTTTAATTGATTTTTTGTACCTTTGCAAAATGTAGCTAATTATAAATAGGTTATGAAAGATTTTATCAAGTATGTATTTGCCACTGTTACGGGCATTATTGTGTTTTCCCTTGTCATGGGAATTCTCTTTGTGATTTCCTTAGTGGGACTGGCTGCCTCTTCCGCCTCTTCTGTCCCTGTGGAGGACAACTCCGTATTTACCCTGATGCTCTCCGGCCAGGTTAACGAGCGGGCTGAGGAGGACATTATGGCACTCGTCAGCGGACAGGTCAGTGAGAACCTTGGACTGGACGACATCCTTGCCTCCATCAAGAAAGCCAAGGACAACGAGGACATCAAAGGTATCTATCTGGAGTCCGGGCTTTTCTCTATTGACACTCCTGCCTCTGCCCATGCTATCCGTGAGGCATTGCTTGATTTCAAGAAAAGCGGAAAATGGATTATCGCCTATGGTGACAGTTACACACAGACAGCCTATTATATCTGTTCGGCGGCAGATAAAGTCTACTTGAATCCGCAAGGTATGGTAGACTGGCATGGCCTTGCCGCCAACCCCATGTTCCTTAAAGACCTCCTCGCCAAGTTTGGAGTGAAGTACCAACTCTGTAAGGTTGGCAAATACAAGAGTGCTCCTGAGATGATGACTGCCGACGGCATGAGTGAGCCCAACCGTGAACAGGTGACAGCCTATATGACTGGTATCTGGAAAGTGATGCTGAAGGATGTCGCAGCAAGCCGCAAGATTCCAGTAGACTCCCTCAACGCCTATGCAGACCGTTTCATCACTCTCGCCAACCAGCCTGACTTAGTCAAGATCAAGCTGATCGACAAGTTGATGTATACCGACGAGGTAAAAGGGGAAATCAAGAAGCTCCTGAAGATTGACGCTGACGACCATATCAAGCAACTCACGCTGTCTGACATGATTAACGTGAAGGGTAAGAAGGAGAATGGTGAGAAAATCGCTGTTTACTATGCCTATGGTGATATCGTTGACTCTGAGACAGGAAGTGCTTTGCAGCAAGAGCATAGCATCGTGGCAACAGAGGTTTGCAAAGACTTGGAGAAACTCGCTGAGGACGACGACGTGAAGGCGGTGGTGCTCCGTGTCAACTCTCCTGGTGGTTCCGCATACGCCTCTGAACAAATCTGGCATGCGGTCATGAACCTGAAGGCAAAGAAGCCGGTTGTTGTATCCATGGGTGGATATGCCGCATCCGGTGGCTACTACATCAGCTGCGCCGCCAACTACATCTACTCGGAGCCTACTACCATTACTGGTTCTATCGGTATCTTCGGTATGTTCCCGGATGTCAGCGGATTGCTGACCGACAAACTTGGCATCAAGTTCGACGAGGTCAAGACGAACAAACATGCCGCCTTTGGTACGATAGCACGTCCGTTCAACGAAGAGGAGATGGCATTGCTCGACCAGTATATCGGTCGCGGCTACGAACTCTTCCGTAAGCGTGTCGCTGATGGCAGAAAATTGTCTGTTGAAGCGGTGGAGGAGATAGCTCAAGGTCGTGTCTGGCTGGGCAATGATGCCTTGGGCATCAAACTGGTAGATGCCATCGGCTCCATGGATGATGCCGTGAAGAAAGCCGCCCAGCTTGCCAAGCTCGACGAATACCACACCGCATCTTATCCTGCACCTGCTGACTGGATGGATCAGATCTTGAACACCACCAACAAAAACAGTTATCTCGACGAGCAGATGCGTGCAACCTTAGGTGAGTACTACGAACCCTTCAATTATATGAAAGGTATCAACAGGCAGAGTGCCATCCAGGCTCGCCTGCCCTATTTCCTCCATATAAAATAAATAAGGTGTATGAGAGTGGAGGGGGACTTTATTGTCATCAATAAATGGCTGATGCCATTGAGTTGGCTCTACGGCATAGGGGTCAAGCTGCGCAATATGGCGTTTGAGCTGGGCATCCTGAAAAGCCGTTCCTTTGACGTACCAGTCATCTCGGTAGGTAACATCACTGTTGGTGGCACTGGCAAGACCCCTCATGTGGAGTATCTGGTGAAGCACCTCAAGGACCTCTTCCATGTTGCCGTACTCAGTCGTGGATACAAACGTAAAAGCAAGGGATTCATCATTGCGAACGCACAGACGAAGATGCCTGAGATTGGCGACGAGCCTTATCAGATGAAACAGAAATTCCCTAACGTTACGGTCGCTGTCGACAAGAGCCGTTGTCATGGCATCGAAGAGCTTACCAGTCAAGACAAGAGTCTGGATGTCATATTGCTCGACGACGCTTTCCAGCACCGTTATGTCAAACCAGGTATCAATATCCTGCTGGTCGACTATCACCGGCTGGTCATCTATGACACACTGCTACCTGCAGGACGACTTCGTGAGCCTCTTTCCGGGAAGGACCGTGCTGACATCGTCATCATTACCAAGTGTCCAAAAGACCTGAAACCCATGGAGTATCGTGTCATCACCAAGGCAATGAAGCTCTATGCTTATCAGAGCCTCTTTTTCACCACACTGGAATATGATGATTTACAGCCTATCTTTGAAGGGGACACCCGCCCGTTGAGCAGTCTGCAAAGCGACGAGCAGGTCCTACTGCTGACAGGCATCGCCTCCCCAGAGCAGATTATCCATGACCTGACCCCCTACACCAAGAACCTCACTCCTCTTTCTTTCTCGGATCATCATCAGTTCAAGAAGAAAGACATCCAACTTATCAATGAGACTTTCGAGAAACTACCCCAGCCTCGTTGTATTATTACCACTGAGAAGGATGCCACCCGCCTCCATGACGTGGAAGAGTTAAGTGAGGAAGTCCGTAAGAATATCTATACACTCCCTGTCAGCATCCGCTTCATGCTGGAACAGGAAGACGAATTTAACAAATATATCATAGGATATGTACGAAAGAATTCAAGAAACAGCATCCTGGTTAAAACAAAGGATGACAACAAGTCCAAAAACAGCAATCATACTGGGAACGGGACTCGGACAATTAGCTTCAGAAATATCTGACAAGCAGGAAATACCTTATAAAGAGATTCCCAACTTCCCCGTTTCGACTGTAGAGGGACATAGCGGCAAACTGATTTTCGGTAAGTTAGGAGGTGTTGACATCATGGCGATGCAAGGGCGTTTCCACTATTACGAGGGCTACTCCATGAAGGAAGTGACCTTCCCCGTTCGTGTGATGTACGAACTGGGCATTAAGACGCTCTTCGTATCTAATGCCGCAGGAGGTATGAACCCCAAGTTCAAGATTGGCGACTTGATGATTATCACCGACCACATCAATTTCTTCCCGGAGCACCCGCTGCGTGGCAAGAACTACCCTACCGGTCCTCGCTTCCCTGATATGCATGAGACCTACGACAAGAAACTGGTCCAGCTCGCCGCAGATATCGCTTATGAGAAGAAGATACGTGTCACCTACGGTGTGTATATCGGTGTCCAGGGACCAACCTTCGAGACTCCTGCAGAATATAGGATGTATCACATGATGGGTGCTGATGCCGTCGGCATGTCTACCGTACCAGAGGTGATTGTCGCCCACCATTGTGGTATCCACACTTTCGGCATCTCCGTCATCACCGACTTGGGAGGTTTTGAGAATCCCGTGGAGGTCAGTCATGAGGAGGTGCAGGAGGCTGCCAATGCCGCCCAGCCTTTCATGACGGAGATTATGCGGGAGATGATCATCCGATCGGAGAAGATGGAACTGCAAAAGACAGAGACGTTTAATACTGAACACCCCACTAAAGAATGGAAATAGCCAAATTAGGAGAGTTCGGCCTCATCGACCGACTGACAAAAGATATCAAGCCACAGAATACATCTACCCTGTATGGTGTAGGCGACGACTGTGCTGTTCTCCACTATCCTGACAGCGAGGTACTCGTCACGACGGACATGCTGATGGAGGGAGTACACTTCGACCTCACCTATATCGACCTTGAGCACTTAGGATATAAGTCGGCGATGGTGAACATCAGTGACATCTTCGCCATGAACGGTACGCCCCGGCAGATGACGGTGAGCCTTGCCCTCAGCAAGCGTTTCTCCGTAGAGGACATGGAGCAGTTCTACAATGGCCTGCGCCTTGCCTGTGACAAATGGAACGTGGATATCATTGGGGGTGACACCACCTCCAGCTATACCGGACTTGCCATCAGTATCACCTGTATCGGTGAGGCACGCAAGGAGGATATTGTCTATCGCAACGGCGCCAAGGAGACAGACCTCATCTGCGTGAGCGGTGACCTCGGTGCCGCTTATATGGGACTGCAACTCCTAGAACGTGAGAAAGCCGTCTATTATGCGCAGGTGGATGAAGCAAAGAAGAAGGGCGACAAGAAAGCATTAGAAGAGCTTGCCCATTTCCAGCCAGACTTTGCCGGCAAGGAATACCTGCTGCAACGACAGTTGAAGACGGAGGCGCGTGGTGACATCATCCAGCGGTTGCGGGAGGCAAACATCCGTCCGACGGCAATGATGGATATCTCAGACGGACTCAGCAGTGAGTTGATGCACATCTGCAAGCAGAGCCATGTGGGCTGCCGTGTCTTCGAGAAGAATATCCCTATCGACTACCAGACGGCAGTGATGGCGGAAGAGCTGAATATGAATGTGACGACCTGCGCCATGAATGGTGGTGAGGACTATGAGCTGTTGTTCACCGTCCCCATCGGTGACCATGAGAAGATAGAGGCGATGGAGGATGTCAAACTCATCGGGCACATCACCAAGGAGAGTCTCGGTCATGTTCTCGTCACCCGTGACGACCAGGAGTTCGAGCTCAAGGCTCAGGGATGGAATCCGTTATAATATTTTACTAAAATAACAAAATTAAAAAATAATCCGCCAAAAGTTTGGTGGATTATTTTTTTTGTTGTACCTTTGCACCCGCAATCAAGAGGATTGCTTGAAAGAAACATAATGATGGTGCCTTAGCTCAGTTGGTAGAGCATCGGACTGAAAATCCGTGTGTCCCCGGTTCGATTCCTGGAGGTACCACTCCTCCTTTCATTCTCTAGCAGGGACTTTTCTTTTTGTATTGAAGTCCGAAAAGCCAAACGTCTTGTTTTATGAGAATCTGTATCCCTTACGCATGTGCGCACATACATAAAGTTTTTTACCCTTGTCACCGTTGCCGCCTTGCAAAACTACTTGGAAAACAGGAACTTGCGGTAACAACGAGGTGGCAAGGGTGACAACGAATAGCGTTTTTGCCCTTAAAATGCGTATAAAAACGAGTAAAGCCCCCCTTGCGAAGCCTTAGGCTTCGGGAGCAGGAGCCTTAGGCAACGAGGACCGAAGCTTTAGGCAACGAGGGTCGAAGGTACGGGCTTTAATGGTTGAAGCCTTAGGCAACGTAAATGAAAACTATATCATGCTGAATTGTAATCTAACTTGGTTTACACTGCAAATCAATTTGATTTACTCGGTAATTCAATTTGATTTACTTTGCAAATCAATTTGATTTACAATGAAAGGAGGCATCCTTTACAAAGGTAGGTGTTACTGGGGGCATAAACAAGCGTCAACTCCTGCTGACGAAGATACCGAATCTATCAATCTATCAGCCTATCTGTCAACCATACAACCTACTGTCTATCAGCTCGTTATACCCTCTCGCTGATAGATTGACAGATATTTCTTGATTTTAAAAACTTAGGTATATTAAAAGCGTAATATATATTCATTATCACCAGTGTCTCTTCTTTTTGGGATGCAAAAACAAAAAAAGTTTTGAATCCTTGCTTATTTTCCAAAATATTATTATCTTTGCCAACGGTATCGGGGGATTACTCTGTGTCGGCAAAAAAAGGACGCATTTCTTTTGTTTTGCTCTCGACTTTTTGTATCTTTGCACCCAGAAGTATTCACTTAAACAAAATTAGATATGAAAAAGATGATTTTAAGTGCCATGATGATCATGGCTATGGTATGCGCAAGCACCACCGTTAACGCACAGTCGGACAACAAGCCCAAGGCTAAGAAGGAATGCTGCGACAAGAAAGCAGAGAAGAAAGACTGCTGCAAGAAGAACGCAGAGAAGAAGGCTGACTGCTGCGACAAGAAGAAGGAAGAGAAGGCTGGCTGCAAAGCAGACTGCAAGAAATGCACCGAGTGCAAGGCTACCTGCAGCGACACTAACTGCAAGGACTGCAAGCACAAGGGACAGTGCAAGAAGAACTGCAAGAAATAATCGACTGTAGAAATAAGAAAAGACAGAGGGTGTGTCAACACTGGCACATCCTCATTGTGTTTATTTATAGCGTATTACCACCATGCTGACAGAGAAGACGATGGAGAAACTACGTATCCTGACGGAGTCGGCGAAGTACGATGTATCGTGCTCGTCGAGCGGAACAGTGCGTGGTGGTAAGAAGGGTATGGTAGGCAACACGGTAGGAGGAGTGGGCATCTGCCACTCGTTTGCCGATGACGGACGGTGTATCTCACTGTTGAAGATCATGCTCACCAACCACTGCATGTACGACTGTGCCTACTGTGTCAACCGTCGTACAAACGACATCCAGCGTGCCACCCTCTCTGTCTCGGAACTGGAAGAGATCACGATGGAGTTCTATCGCCGTAACTATATCGAGGGACTCTTCCTGTCGAGTGGTGTGGTACGTAACCCCGACTATACGATGGAGCGGTTGACGGCAATTGTCCGTGACCTCCGCACCGTCCACCGTTTCAACGGCTATATCCATCTGAAGGCAATACCCGGAGCCTCGCAAGAACTACTCAACGAGGCTGGACGCTATGCCGACCGCATGAGTGTGAACATCGAGATTCCCAAGGAGGAGTCACTGAAACTGCTCGCTCCAGAGAAAGACCACCAGAGTGTGTTCCAGCCTATGCGGCTCATCCAACAGAGTTCCTTGGAGAATAAAGAGGAGCGTAAGAAGTTCCGTCATGCCCCTCGTTTCGTACCGGCAGGACAGTCGACCCAAATGATTGTGGGAGCAACTGGTGAGACCGATCAGGACATCCTGCAGATGTCGTCCTCACTCTACCTGCAACCCACCATGCGCCGTGTCTATTACTCTGGGTATATCAGTGTGAACACCTATGACCAGCGACTGCCCATCCTCAAGCAACCACCGTTGGTGAGGGAGAACAGGCTCTACCAAGCCGACTGGCTCCTACGCTTCTATCATTTCGATGTGGATGAGATCGTGGATGATGCCCACACCCATCTCGACCTCGACATCGACCCGAAGTTAGGATGGGCATTACGCCACCCGGAGTATTTCCCTGTGGACATCAACCACGACGACTACGAGCGCATCCTCCGAGTGCCAGGCATCGGTACCAAGTCGGCATGGCTCATCGTCAACAGCCGTCGCTTCACCCGCATCACGTCCTACCATCTGAAGAAGATGGGGGTGGTGATGAAGAAGGCGAAGTATTTCATTACCTGTGGGGAACTGACCTCCACGTTCTCACAACCTATCGTCGGCATCAATGAGTTGCGCCCTGAGCGACTACGTCCCCTACTCGTCAGCAAGGCACAACAGAAACGTGCCGCCGCAGAGCAACAATTGACGTTAGACTTCGAAGAATCCGAATAACATGTTAGTCTACACCTTCGACCTGACACTGGACGGTGTGCTGAGTGCCGTCTTCGATGCTTACTTCCGTCATCAGCAGCCCGACATGCTGATAGGTGAGGGAGAGCAAATACCCCTGTTCTGTGAAGAGACATGGCAGGTGGTGACGACAGAGGAGAAGGCTTCAAGGGTATGGGCAGGACTGGAGAAACACGTCTCGAAGGAAGCACTAAAACTATTAATGGTCAGTTGGCTGTCGGAAGAGAAGGCGTTGAGTACTCCCCTCTTCCATTATATCTATAAGGTGTTCGGCACGAAAGGAGCATCCATCGAGCGTAACTTCTCCGACCCTGACGTGCTCTGTGTCACCAATACGGCACGAAGGGTGATGCACGAGCAACTGAGGATGAAACAATTCATCCGTTTCCAGAAGGCAAAGGACGGCACCTACCTCGCCGTAGTTTCACCCGACAATGACGTATTGCCCCTCATCACCGACCATTTCCAAGACCGTTTCAATGACCAGCCGTGGCTCATCTACGATGCTAAACGACGTTACGGCTATTATTACAATGGGAAAGTGGTGATACGCATCACCTTTACTGACGATATCCCCCTCCCCTTCTCCCTCGATGACGGTAAACTCAATGAAGAGCTGTTGAGTGAGAATGACCAACTATTCCAAGACCTGTGGCGCACCTATTTCAAGGCAATCTGTATCAAAGAGCGTATGAACCCTAAGAAACAACTCAGTGACATGCCCCGCCGCTATTGGAAATATATGACAGAGAAACAATAGAAACGAAATTTGGCAGATTCAAGAATAATGTGTACCTTTGTCGCCAAATATTAAAATCATTATGGGAATCATCATTGGAATTGACGTGGGCATCTCCACGACGAAGATAGTAGGACTACGTGAAGGACGTGTCGTGTCACCTATCCGTATTACCGCCGCCGACCAGGTAACCTCCCTTTATGGAGCCTTCGGCAAATACCTGCATGACAACAAAATAGCACTGAGTGATGTGGAACAGGTGATGCTCACGGGAGTCGGTGCGGCCTATATCAATGAACCCGTATACGGAATCCCCACCCAGACCATCGACGAGTTTATCGCCGATGGCTTGGGTGCCCGTTTTGAGTCAGGACTGACCAAAGCCATTGTGGTGTCGATGGGAACTGGTACGAGTTTCGTACAATGCGATGGTGATGACATCCGTCATATCGGAGGCATCGGCATTGGCGGCGGTACGCTGCAAGGACTTGCCCGTGTGATGCTGAACACCCGTGACCACAAAGAGATTCAGGCACTTGCCATGAAAGGTGACATCCACAATATCAACCTGCTGATAGGTGACATCTCCACCCATCCGCTGCCCGGACTGCCGATGGATGCCACCGCGTCCCTGTTCAGCAAGGCGCAGTATAATGCCAGTCAGGAGGATGTCGCTTTAGGTATCATCTTCATGGTACTGCAGACCATCGGCTCCGCAGCCATCCTGTCGTCACTGAACTCTGGTATCAAGGACTTCGTACTGATTGGCAACCTGACACTGACACCCCAATGCAAAGAGGTGTACCCCATGTTAGAGAAACTCTATGGCGTACACTTCCATATCCCGAAGTATGCGGAGTTCTGTACCGCTATCGGGGCTGCTTTAAGCTATAAGAAATAAGACTATTTCCTGTGCTTGTCGAACTTATGGAGGAAATAGTTGAAAGCCTCCAAACCAATGAGCACCATCAGCGTACTGCCGATGGCGAGGATATACATCCCCCCTCCACAGGCAAGTCCAATGGCTGCCGTCACCCACAGACCTGCTGCCGTGGTCAGTCCACTGACCATATTCTCCGTCTTACGGAAGATGATGGTACCGGCACCTATGAAACCGATACCGCTGACCACCTGGGCAGCGACACGTGACACATCCCAACGCTGCAGCTCATTGTCCATGGCATCACTGAAGCCGTATGCCGACACGATCATAAACAAGGCGGAGCCCAGCGCCACCAGGAAATGGGTGCGGAAGCCCGCCTCCTTTGACCTATACTCACGCTCCAGTCCGATGATTCCTCCTAAGACCGCAGCACAGAAAAGACGCAATAAGAATTCTAATTCAGGTGTCATTTATTACTCTCATTTTATTTTCTGAGGCAAAGATACACATATTTACCAAAAAATGATTATTTTTGCAGCATAAATAATAACTAAAGGCAAAAATATGTTTGGATTAGGTATGACCGAGATTCTCGTAATCGCCTTCATCGTCCTGTTATTGTTCGGTGGTAAGAAGATTCCCGAGCTGATGAAAGGACTGGGCAAGGGCGTGAAGGGTTTCAAGGACGGAATGAAGGAAATCGACGTTGACGACAAAGAAGAGACGAAGAAGGAATGAGTGAGCCACTGACCTTCTGGGACCATCTGGACGAGTTACGCTCTTCCCTATTTCGGATGCTGGGTGTCACCGTCCTTTTCGGTATTATCGCCTTTGTCCTGAAAGACGAGTTGTTTGCCATCGTACTGGCTCCCCGTTCGAGTGACTTTCTCACTTATCGCCTGCTGGGCGTTGAGGACTTCCAGCTCCACCTGATGAACACCGGACTGACCGAACAGTTCATGATTCACATGCGGACCGCCATGTATGCCGGACTGCTGGTCGCCTCACCTTATATATTATATGAGCTCTTTCGCTTTGTGTCACCAGGACTCTATCAGAACGAGCGGCGGTATGCCGTATGGATCGTGGGAGCCGCCTACCTGATGTTCCTCACCGGAACGCTGGTCAACTACTTGGTGGTATTCCCTTTCACCGTCCGTTTCCTCGGTACCTATCAGGTATCGCCCGATGTCGCTAATATGCTGACATTACAATCGTATATCGATACGCTATTGGGCATGAATCTGGTGATGGGTGTGGTCTTTGAGTTACCTGTGGTCTGTGCACTGATGGGGCGCATGGGACTGATCAGCAACAGGATGATGAGCCAATATCGCCGCCATGCTATCGTAGCGATACTGATCGTGTCGGCAATCATCACTCCCACCACCGATGCCTTCACGCTGTTTATCGTGGCACTGCCCATCTACCTGCTCTATGAACTGAGCATTGTCATTGTAAGGAAATTAAACTAAACGATACTTTTATATGTTAAGAAAAATCCGTATTGTGTTAGCAACGGTGATGTTAATAGGCATCACATGGCTGTTTGTTGACTTTACAGGAACGGCACACCACTGTTTCTCGTGGATGCCGAAGCTGCAACTGCTGGAGGCAATCCTTGCGCTGAACGTGGTGGCACTGGTCATCCTGATTGCGATGACGCTCGTCTTCGGACGTATCTATTGCAGTATTATCTGTCCATTGGGTATCCTGCAGGATATCATCGGATGGGTGGGTAAGAAAGTGAAGAAGAACCGCTATACCTTCTCGAAGGCGCTGTCATGGTTACGCTATACCATGTTAGGTGTGATGGTCGTAGCCCTTGTGGCAGGCATCGGCAGCATCGTACAACTGCTCGCTCCCTACTCTGCCTTCGGACGTATCGCCACCACCCTCTTGCAGCCATTATACAAGATGGGGAATAATGTGCTTGCCGCTATCTCTGAGCATTATGACAACTATGCCTTTTACCATACGGAGACGGGTGTTCCTAACATCACCATTGTCCTCGCGATTGCCTGTGTGACATTAGTCGTACTGGCTGTTCTCGCCTATCGCAATGGTCGTACCTATTGCAATACCATATGTCCGGTGGGTACCGTCCTTTCATTCCTGAGTCGTTTCTCATGGATGAAGATACAGTTCGATGCCGACAAGTGTAAGAACTGTTCGCTCTGTACTAAGAACTGTAAGGCTGCATGTATTGATTTCAAGAGTCATCAGGTTGATTACAGCCGCTGCGTCGTCTGCGGCGACTGCATCGAGAGCTGTAAGTTCGGGGCGTTGCAGTATGGTATGAGTACTCAGAGTAATCAGAAAGCCGCCATCGACCCCAGCAAGCGCAGTTTCTTATTGGCATCAGCGATGATGACGACAGCAGCCCTTGCCCAAGAGGCAAAGATGACGGATGGCGGATTGGCGGATATCGAAGACAAGGTGGCTCCTGAGCGCCAGACACCACTGACACCACCGGGATCCCTCTCTGCAAGGAACATGGCACAACACTGTACGGGCTGCCAACTCTGTATATCAGAATGCCCGAATGAGGTACTACGCCCCAGCGGTGACTGGCTCCACCTGATGCAGCCTACCATGTCGTACGAGCTGGGCTACTGCCGTCCAGAGTGTACCCGTTGCTCGGAAGTTTGTCCTGCCGGTGCCATCAAACCCATCCAGAAAGAAGAGAAGTCATCCATCCAGATCGGTCATGCCGTATGGGTGAAGAAGAATTGTATTCCACTGACCGATGGCGTGTCCTGTGGCAACTGTGCCCGTCACTGTCCTGTTGGTGCCATTGAGATGGTACCCTCCGACCCTGATGACGAGGAGTCACTGAAGATTCCTGTAGTCAACGAAAGTCGTTGTATTGGTTGCGGAGCATGTGAGAACCTATGTCCGGCACGCCCCTTCTCCGCTATCTATGTGGAAGGACATGAAGTACATAAGGAAATATAATCGAAAAAAGAAAGAGAAATGAAACAACAAGATATATCACGTCGGTCTTTCCTCAAACTGTTAGGAGGAGGTGCATTGGCTTCTGCCGCTGTCCTGTCTGGTTGTAAGTCAAGAAAAGACATCAAGGCGGTCAGCGAATATACCAAACAGGTAGAACCACCAGTAGGTCAGATGACCTATCGTATCAACCCCAAGACCAAAGAGAAAGTCTCTCTTCTTGGCTATGGTATGATGCGACTGCCGTCGAAGACAGAGAACCAAGACGACTACGACCAGGAGATGATCAACAAACAGGTAGACTATGCCATTGAGCATGGTGTCAACTACTTCGACACGTCCCCGGTCTATTGCCAGGGTAAATCGGAGTATCATACCGGTGTGGCACTCCATCGGCATAAGCGCAGCGAGTATTTCGTCGCCACCAAGCTCTCGAACTTCAACCCTGCCACACAGACCCGGGAGGGAAGTATCGCCATGTATAAGAAGTCTATGAAAGACCTGCAGGTCGACTATGTCGACTACTACCTGCTGCACTCTATCGGCGGTGGCGGTATGGAGAACTTCCATCAACGGTATCTCGACAACGGTATGCTCGACTTCCTCGTCAATGAGCGGAAGGCGGGCAGGATCCGCAACCTCGGCTTCTCCTACCATGGTGATATTGCCGTGTTTGACTACCTGCTCTCACAACATGACAAATACCAGTGGGACTTTGTGCAGATAGAGCTGAACTACCTCGACTGGAACTATGCCAATGAGATCAACGACAGTAATACGGATGCCCGTTATCTCTACGACGAACTGCAGAAGAGAGGTATTCCTGCCGTTATCATGGAACCCCTGCTTGGTGGCAGACTTGCCAATCTGCCCCAATATATCGCCACAGATTTGAAAAAGCACGATCCGGAACGCAGTATCGCCTCATGGGCTTTCCGCTATGCCGGAACACCGGAAGGTGTACTCACCGTACTGAGTGGCATGACCTATATGGAGCACCTGAAGGACAACCTGCTATCCTATTGTCCTTTGCAACCGCTGACCAAGGTACAGATGGAATATCTGCATGAGGATATCGCCAAGAAGATTGTGGGACTGAGTAATATTCCTTGCAACGACTGCAAATACTGTATGCCGTGTCCTTATGGCATTGATATCCCAGCCATCTTCGTACATTATAATAAATGCAAGAACGAGGGAACACTCCCCCGTGACAAAGGGGATGAGGACTATAGGAAGATGCGCCGCCAGTACCTGATAGGTCTTGACCGCGCCGTACCTAAGTTACGTCAAGCAGACCACTGTATCAGTTGTGGACAGTGTGAGCCGCATTGTCCGCAGAACATCCGCATACCGAGAGAACTGAGAAAGATCAGTGATTTCGTGGAGGCTCTGAAACAAGATAAGCTGGAGCGTCCGAAAGACACGAAAGATACAAACGTATAAAGGAAGAGGGCACTTTCCCAAAACAGGAAGGTGCCCTCACTTTATTCATTCTACGATAAAGTCTATCGCTTGCAAGTCTTTGTCAAGGGACGAAGTGCCATAGAGTATCTGGTAACGCCCTGCCTCTGTGGCAAGCTCGTCAATATGCTCATCATAGTATTCGAAGGCTTCTCCATCGAGAGTAATCTTGACAGTACCTTTCTCCCCAGCTTTCAACAGAACTTTCTGGAAACCCTTCAATGCCTTGATGGGAGCCCCTGCGTCATCCAGTGCTTTTATATACACCTGTATGGTCTCTGTACCCTCACGTTTCCCCGTATTCTTAACAGGAACCGTTAGTGTCACCTTTCCATCTTTCCGCATTGAAGTGGAAGACAGTTTTCCCTTACCTACCGTAAAGGAGGTATAACTCAACCCATATCCAAAGGCATATTGTGGTACTCCCTGGAAATAACGATAGGTACGGTTCTTCATCGAATAGTCGAGGAAATCCGGCAGGTCATCATTAGAGCGATAGAAGGTGACGGGCAGTTTTCCTCCTGGGTTATAGTCACCGAAGAGCACCTCGGCAAGCGCCTTGGCACCACCCTGTCCTGCATACCATGCCTGCAGGAGCGCATCATAGTGTCCCTCCACACTTCCAAAAGCAATGGCAGAGCCAGAGCAGTTGACGAAGACCACTGGCCGACCCGTGGCATGCATCGCACGCAGTAATCGCTGTTGTACTTTCGGCAGTTCAATATCCGCCTTATCACCACCCTCTCCCTCCATCTGGGCAGAGATACCTCCAATAACGATGATAGCATCGGCATTCTTCACCTCCTCAGCCAAAGGTGTAAAGTCGACAAGATTACGCTCACAGATATCACCACGCAACATGGCGAACTGTCCGTTGCCACGACGGTATTCTACGACGACATCATAGGTCTCGCCAGCCTTGACAGGAAAGGACTTATACACCATCGAACGATGGAAATAACCACCTTGGGGGAGATGGGGCTTTGCCGTCTCGATCACCTCACCATTCACCTTGAATACATATCCATTGTCAGAAGTCAGCGAGTATTTCATCTCACCGGTGAAAGAAGACTTGTACTTACCACTGATGCGGACAGACAGAGAATCATTGTTGACACCCTCTGCAAAGCCCCATGCACCAAAAGTCGTGAATGCCAATTGATTGTAATAGTCTTTTTTGACAGGGGCACCTTTCATTTCCCGATTATTCCAGAACTCCACCAAGACACCCTTACCGTCATTGAAGTCCTGAATATGGTGGATGGTATGATATTCGTCATTCAGTTCACAGGCCTTATTATATATCATGTTCGCATGAGGAACCGCTGCTTTGATACCATCCAACAGAGAGTGTATATGCTCCTTGGTAGGTGTACCACCATAGTTACCATTCAGCATGGCGGCATCATCCGCATTAGGTCCCACCACCGCAATGGTCTTTATCTGTTTGGAGAGTGGCAGCACGTTTTTATTCTCCAGCAATACCATCGACTCACGGGCAGCCTGAATAGCTAACTCATTGTTTTTCTCACTACTGATCACCTCTGGTCCTAAGCCAGCCCAAGGCAGCATCTCCGCAGGGTCGAACATTCCCAACTCCATACGACCATAGAGGGTCTTACGAAGATGCTGGTCTAAGTCAGACTCTTTGACAAGTCCTTTCTTCAATCCGTCTGTCAGACACATGAACACCTTTCCGCACTCAAGGTCCGTACCATTGAGGACAGCATCCACACTTGCCGACAACGGGTCTTTATGGGTCTCATGCTGTCCTTTGTTATAGAAATTATTGATGGCATCACAGTCGGTAACCACCAATCCGTCATATCCCCACTTGTTACGAAGGATGTCAATCAGCAAACGGTCGCTCGTACAACAAGGTTTTCCCTCAAACCGTTGATAGGCGCACATCACCTCCCGCACGTTTCCTTTCTTCACCAACGCCTTGAAGGCAGGGAGGTAGGTCTCCCACAAGTCACGGTTCGTCGGCTCCACA
>CACYPF010000039.1 GCA_902776195.1 uncultured Prevotellaceae bacterium
CTGGAAACATACAGAAACGTTTTTGGAACAAATATTTTTGGCAATAAACAACTATCATAGTATATTTGCACCAGAACAGGTTACCAACTATCCTGACTAGCAATGTCTTAGCCTGAAAAGGTCAACGTTTCCAGTACAAAGTCCACAAACCCGGGAAAAGGGACAACAAAAGCAGGAAAGCAGACAACCTGTTCAGAGAGATAAGTCAACAGAATCAGTATAATAAACAGTAATTAACAAAACAGCAACAAATCAAGGCTCAAAAGGAGTCAACACTATACAGGGAAAGGCAGAGTGTGACTCGAGTATTGGGACATACGAACATCGTCACGACCCAGATATATGCCCGCGTCACTACTCAGAAGTTATCCATCTGTTCATATTCCGAATATAGCAAGATGTCTTTTGAGTCAGCTTTGTCTTTTTAAGAATTGAAAAATGATAAAGGATGAGAATATTGTTTATATGATTCGTATTCTCATCCTCTTGCTAACCAATATGGTTTAAAAAAATAAAAATAGTAACAGTCTATTTAACCGTAGCTTTTACATAACTTTTCCCTGCTGGTAATTTTTGGTCTTGGTTGTACTTGGTGCTATATTTCCCTTCTGGCATATCGCTTAACACGTATACAGTACATTTGCGGCCAGCAACAACCTTATCTGTTGCGGCTGTGTTAATCGCTGTTGCGGCAAGACTAACCAACGCCCCAAAGATTCCTCCGCCACCATTTACACTTGTGTCAACTTTGATTAAGCCTTCACGTCTATAGAGGGTTTCTCCAGTTTTTGTGGAACGTAAAATATACTCAACCCCAGCAGTTATCTTGCCACCTACATTATTACGCTTCCAAGATTTGATAATGGTAAACATAGCGGCATCCGCACCAAGAACATTGCGAAACTGGGATAAGTCTGCCTCTATAAATTGTTCTGCATCGTATGCACTTTCAGATTGGAACATTTCCATCGTCATCATTGGAGAATAGACGTAATATCCTTTTTCACAAAGAGGGGCATAAAGAGTGGTATAGAAGTAGTCTTTTGCTTCGACATGTTGTGTTTGATTAATCGGAGGCATCACCGCTATGGTAAGTGGTTTTTCCTCATACATTTTAGGATATTGAGCAATACGTGTAATTTGCTCTGCACATGACGACATTAATAATGTCATCAGGCTAAGAATGATATACTTTTTCATTTTTCCAACTGCTTAATGATTCTTGAAATGAATGTCTCTGACTCTGGATATGCCTTTATTTCTGCATGCAACAAAGCCAGTCCTTCTTCTTTCTTTCCTGCTTTATATAGCAAAAAGCCATATTCTGCATTAACACCTGGTGGAACAACTTTACGGACACCCTTTTGCTTTGCAATGACTTTTTCGTATTGAGCCATAGCTTTAGTTAGAGTTTCTTCCGTACCTCGTTTTGTGTACGTGTAAGTCGCGTCTTCAGAATCGTACCAGGAATAGAGCGATTTCTGTGTTTGGCATGAAGCCAACGCCATCACGCAGATGGCCAATACTAACAATTTCCTCATGGCAATGTTATGATTTTTGTTTCTTGACTTGATAAAAATAATTGCTTTTGATAGATGGTTTGACCATTGAATTTAACAGTTACATTTCTGCGCCCAGTAGCCACGCCATACTGAATTCCTTTTCTGTTCGCAGTCTTGGGCTTAACTACTTTTGCATCGAATTGTTTTCCGTCCACATCGACTTGTACAGGCTTTGAGCCATTACCGTATGTCTGACGCGGACCAACAAATACGAGATAGGCCATATCTTCCTTGCCACTTTGTTGGGCAACAGGAAAACTTGACTTACAGCCTACTAAAATGCTGGCAATAACCATTGTTAGTAATAAATTTTTTGCTTTCATTTCTATTTAATTTCTTCTATGTAATAATCTGTCAATTTGTTCGCGTCTATATTGCTCGTGCCGGTGAAGGAAACAAATGAATACTCTGTTTCTGGCGTATCACCACTTGTTTGAGAAACTGTCACCGTACCAATCTGCTTGCCTGGGAGTTCAATCATAACTCCAGTCTGTGGATTCTTTACTTTCTTACCTTTAGTTTTTACACTAAATACATCGCCCACTTTGATTCCTTGACTTGCCCCACCCGCAATAAGCTGTGCATCGTTATCATATGAAAGGAAGAACGTACGCCAAGGCTTGTCAGTACACTTGTTTATAATATTTTCAACGAGTTGTCCAATGGCTTCGGATATGGCTTTGTCGCTGAGCGTTGCATCATAGTCAGCTTTTCCACCAACACCCATAGTTGTCCTTGTTGTCAACTCTGCCATCCCTTTTCCCTCGTCTGAATAAATAATAAGACCAGTTGAAACATCCACAAGACGTATTGCAACCGCAGCTTCTACTATTTGGCTCTTGGTACTAGAGAACACTCCAGACTTACCGACATTTTTTCTACCGAACTCTGTTATAGAACCGATAATCATATAGTCAGCGCCAATAGTAGCTAAACCATTTTCACTTTTCTTAGCCTCCTCTAATAAAGAAGCTAAGTCTCCACGCTCCAATAACAAGAATTTGCCAGATGCAGCCAGTTTTGCCGACAAGATGTCAAGTGCCTGCTTACCCATCGGATCGTTCTCTTTGTCGTAGAAGATGCCCTTGGCATACTGAGTCTCATTGCTAAAGCGTCCAATTGCCACTTTTCGCTTAATCACACGTCCACCCGCATCGGCTAAATTCTGCTTTACGGGTTCCACTATCTCTGTTTTTCGCTGTGCTGAAATCTGTGTACAGACAGAGATTAGTGCTAAACATAAAATAATCTTCTTCATTTTGCTTATTATTTAGTAGTAAAAAGAATATGCAAAAGGAAAAGCATAAAGAATGGCGTGGCCACTCTTATGCACTTTACCTAAGGGGCGCGCCTCAGAAATGGAACCCCTCACTACGATATAAGAATGCTGCCACGCCAAAGCGTGGTGCATAGCTGATGCTCGTAGTGAGGAATAGCCTTCCTTTGGCTTTTCCCTTGCTTCTTCATTCGAACTATTCCATAAGAAGTTTCTGAGGCGTCTTCGGTAAAGTGCGAAATAAAAGCTAATGCATCTGCGACTTGGGATTTCTCCCCCAAGCCGCCACAAAGATAGTGAAAAATCAGCAAATGAGAATAGCTTTAGAAAGAAATTTGTCGAAAAAGTTGCAAATTTAACAAAAAGCATTCAAACCAGCCTCTTTTCTAACCCCCTCGAATTCGAGGGGGTTAAAATTTGGGTTGTGAAGAGTCTCCCATATACCAAGAAATTCCACGGTATTGCGGTTACGCATCCAGTTAGCTATAACTCCGTTGGGGTCTGCGGCATTTTTCTGCCTAGCGATGTCTGTGATAGATTTGTTTCCGATGAAATGGGCAATTTTTATTGCTGGAAACATACAGAAACGTTTTTGGAACAAATATTTTTGGCAATAAACAACTATCATAGTAGCCGATACGGAGCAAGATCTATGAGATCAGGGGACAGCGGGTGATGCTGGACCGTGACTTGGCGGAGCTGTATTGTCCACTACAAGGTCACAAACTGTGACCATGAACAGAGGACGAGGTCACAACAGCTCGACGACATCAGTGAGGCACTGGCGGAGCTGCAGCCCAGGGAGCCGAAGCCACGGAGACGCATCGGATTTATACAGGAGGAGTGAGTATGAAACAGACTAAAACCGAACTAATAATTATATGGAACAGAAAGGGCAAACTGGTGAGATTGTGATGTACCAGCCGGACGAAACTATCCGGCTGGAGGTGAGGATGGATCATGAGACGGTGTGGCTGACACAGGCTCAGATGGTTGAATTGTTTCAAACAACCAAGCAAAATGTTAGCCTACATGTGGGGAATGTATTTCGTGAAGGCGAGTTAAACAAAGAGGGAACAGTCAAGGAATACTTGACAGTTCAAACGGAAGGAAATAGAAATGTAATCCGAAAGGTGAAGTATTACAACCTTGACGTTATCATCTCCGTTGGATACCGAGTTAAAAGTAAACGCGGCACCAAGTTCCGTCAGTGGGCTGCAATGATATTAAAGAACTATTTGCTGAAAGGCTATGCCATCAACAAGCGCATGGAACTTCTGGAGCAACGTGTCACAAGGACAGAAGAGAAGATTGATTTCTTCGTCCGCACTTCCTTACCACCCGCAGAGGGCATCTTCTACGACGGGCAGATATTTGATGCTTACCGCTTCGTGGCGGATTTAGTCAGAAAGGCAAAGAGGACAATCATACTGATAGACAATTACGTAGATGACACCGTCCTCTCCTTGCTGGACAAGCGACAGGAAGGAGTTGAAGCAATCGTCTACACCAAGTCTGTCAGTGAGAAACTGCAATTAGACATCAAACGGCATAACGAACAATATACTCCCATTGAGGTGCAGCAGTTCAACAAGGCGCATGACCGTTTCCTGCTGATAGACGATGAGGTATATCATATCGGAGCCTCTATCAAGGACTTAGGCAAGAAATGGTTCGCCTTCACCCTGATGCACGACATCAAGGCTGCGGAACTGATCAATAAGATGAGTTAAAATATGAAGCAAAATTTAGAGCCGATTTAGAAAATAATGAATAGTTTTAGAAATCATTTGGTGGAATGAAGGAAAAAAGAGGGTATGCACTTCATAGTGAAGTGAACCCTCTTTTTTATGCTTATGTACGAAACGCTAAATGCCGCCATAACTGATAATATCACCTAAACTGCCACCAGTCTAACCGGTTATCACCCTGTGTGTTACTGAAACAGAGGTAGAGATTGTGGATGCCTGCGGCATTCTTCACCTTGGCGGTAAACGACTTATACTTGTCCGTGGAGCCTGTGCTCTTGATGACGGCGGTGCCGACGACAGGACCGTCCAGACTGTCGAGACGGAGGGTGACGGTCAGACTGCCGGTAGACGAGGCGGTGATGCTGAACTGCTTGGCACCTTTGCCGAAGTCGACACCCCGCAGACGGATATACTCCCCGTCGTTCAGGTCGTAGAGGTACATGTTCCTCTTGCCAGTAGACTCCGGCATGTCGCTGATGACACCTGTGTTGGCAATCCCCATCTTTGCCGATTTCAGTCCGTAGCCCCAGTTCATCGTCTCAGCCTCCACCCGCTGATAAGGGTTGAGCCATTGCCGTTGCTGCAAAGGCTGCTGGTCGAGCCAGTAGGGTACCTCCTCGATGGTGCCGTCAGCGAGGTACTTGATCTCTGTTGCCGACACGCTGCGGCGCTCATGGTGCACAAAGGTCTCCAAGTGCATCAGGTCGTAGTTCTGTCCGAAGATATAGGAACGACCTTTGTAGTCACAGATACCGGGGTGGTTGCCACGGTCACGCTGGGTGGGCTTCATGATATAGCCCAGGCTCTTCCACGGACCCGTGGGTGAGTCACTCATGGCATAGCCCAGTGCCTCCGGGCAACAGGTAGTGGCATAACCCAGGTAATAATGTCCGTTGCGCTTATAGAACCACGGTCCTTCCTGATAATGGTCGATATGATAGTCCAGTTTGACGATATCCCCTTTCGTGGATATCATGTCATCGTTCAGCATGACATAGTAAGTGTTGGGATTTCCCCAGTACATATACGCCTGTCCGTCATCATCCACAAAGACGGTAGGGTCGATGTCCTCCCAGTGCTCCTGTTGCCAGACAAGTGGTTTGCCGAGCGGGTCCTTGAAGGGACCGTAGGGTGAGTCAGCCACCAGGACACCGATGCCATGACCGTGAAGTGGGGCATAGAGATAGTATTTGCCGTTACGCTCCACCGTCTGTATCGCCCATGCGCCATTGTCACGACTGCGCCAAGGGAACTCCTTCAAAGAGGCGACGGCACCATGCTCCGTCCAGTTGACCATATCGGTGGTCGACCATAACAGCCAGTCGTACATGAAGAAACCTGCCGAGCTCTTCTCGTTGGGGTCGGGGATGTCCTCTGGTGAGGCATCATGTGAGGTATACAGGAACAAGGTGTCACCCACCACCAAAGGGGATGGGTCGGCAGTGAACTTCGTCTGGAACAACGGCATGTTCACCTGTTCCAGACCCCGCATCTCCCACCAGTCGAAATTGAAGAGCTTGGGACCCTTACGACCCGTGAACACGAAATACAGGTCATGGGGAGTTGAGAGTGTAGAGTTGAGCGTTGAGGGTTGATAGTCCAAATCACAGGTGATGGTCCGCCACTGCTCCCAACCGCCTGTGGCAGGAACCACCAGGCGACCCAGGAGTTGACCGCCGATGCTGTCGATACGGATTTCGATGGTACCGCCACGCAGTCCACTTGCCACCCGTGCCGTGAAGGTACGGGGAGTCTTCTTGCCGAACTCCACGTTCTGCAGTTTGATATAGTCACCATTGTGGATATCCGTCACATAGACACCCACCTGTTCGTTCTGCTCCGTCTTGACACCCTTGGAGAATGCCATGGTCTCCGCCTCCACCTTACGGTAAGGATTGAATGTGCCGACAGGTCTTACCCCTTCATCCGTCGGCAGGATGGTGGGAAAACTGCCGTCCGCATTGTACTGGAACTCCTCGACGGCAACACTGCGTCCGAAACCACCGCCGTTGGGCAGTTTCCCGGTATGGTAGAAGAAATAGCTGTGACCTTTGTAGTCGGCAACACCACAGTGGTTGGTAAACGATTTGGTGTCGCTGAGTGGCATGATCTCTCCCGCATATTTCCAAGGACCGGTAGGAGAGGATGCCGTACTATAGGAGATATGCTCCGGGACACCACCGGCGGCATACAACAACTGGTAGGTGCCGTTCCGCTTGGTGAGCCACGGTCCCTCCACGTAGCTGTCCTTGTACTGCTTCCCTTTCTCCCGTTTGCTCATGATAGGACCGCCGAAAGCCTCCTCTGTCATGTCAAGGAGTCCTAACTCCCCACTGTAAGAGATCATATCCTCGTTCAGTCTCAGGTAGTAACACTGAGGGTTTCCCCACATCAGCCACGCCTGTCCGTCGTCATCAATCATCACGGTAGGGTCGATATGGTCCCAGCTGCCGTTTTCAAAGAGCGGTTTCCCCAACGCATCATGGAAAGGACCGACAGGGGAGTCACCCACAGCGACACCTATCGCCATGCCGTTAGACAGTTTGGAGTGGGCACAGATATACCAGTAGAACTTACCGTTCCGCTCAATACACTGACTTGCCCAGGCACGGTCGTCTGCCCAAGAGAAACTCTCCAGCGCGAGGGGAGAGCCATGGTCTGTCCAGTTCACCATGTCCTGTGTGGAGTACACACGCCATTCCTGCATCCAGAAGAAGTCGGCACCGTCCTCGTCATGTCCCGTATAGACATACATGGTACCGTCGTGTACCATAGGGGCAGGGTCACTGGTACACCACGTCTGTACGAAAGGGTTCTGTGCCTGGCAGCAGATGCCACATGCTGCCAATATCCATGTAGGGATTATTCTTTTCATATCTATTGTTTTTTGAAGTTCCATTTGGAGTTGTCAGAGTTGAAATCATAAGGGGCAAGGGTGGGAGTGCTGTCACCTGCCGAGTACAGACAATACTTCTGGTTGAAGTCCTTCTGTCCGGGGATGGCGAAAGGCATGATACGGTAAGTACCGTCCGTCAGCTGCTCAATCCACCAGAGCTGGCTGTCCTGTCCCTCAAACGCTTTGGCGGACACCTGCAGATCAGCCGTAGCCGTCAGTGCCCGGTTGGTGCCGTCAATAAAGATCTCATAGAGTGGACCCGTCAGTCGTCCGGCAGCCTGTGGTACTGGCTTGATATTCCAGTGCTGCCAGGGACGGAACATATAGTCGCTGCAACGGACGGCAATCTCACCTTCCTGCCAGCCGCCTATCACATCCTCCAGTTTCTGGTTGGGAATGGATTTCACGGGCTCGTCAGGGTCTATCTGCCAGAAACGCTGACGTTCCTGTTCCATACGGACGAAATCAACGCCCAGTTCCAGACTATAGCCACGACGCTCAGAGAGAATGGCAAATGTTCCTTCCTTGAGCCGTTCGCCAGCCACAGGCCATCCGTTTCTCCACAGCAGGGGAAGGATGCCCAGCACTGAACGTCCGCTACGGTCGAAGTCTGCCTCGAAATGACAGGACATCACCTCCACACCGTCATCGATGATGGTACGTCCGAAATGTCCAGGACCCGTCTTGCGGTCACCGGCGGCAATCACCATCCTGCCTCCACCGTGGAACATGTCACGTCCCACATTATCCATATAGGGACCCTCTACGCTGCGGGAGCGTCCTACGACAATGTTATAGGTGGAGTTAACCCCGTCACAGCAGGTGCCATGTGTTCCTAACAGGTAGTACCAGCCGTCCCTGTACAACAGGTCCGTCGCCTCGCAGTCGATGGCGATATCCTTTTCTTTGTTTCCTTTCATACGCTCCCCCGTCTTAGGGTCCAGTTCGATGAGGCGGATTGTTCCGAAATAAGTACCGTAACTTGCCCATAGCCTGCCCGTGGTGGGGTCGAGCAATAAGCCCGGATCAATAGCATCCTGGTCCTCCATGCCATCCGAGTAACACACCTCTATGGGGTCAGACCATTTGAAGTCAGGACTCTTAGGGTCGAGGGTTTTGTTCCACATGGTCAGGATACGTCCGTTATGACCACCACCGAGTCCACCACCCGTGGCACCGTAGATACAGAGATACCGGTCACCAATTTTCAGGACATCAGGAGCCGCACCGCCACCAGGGCGTACGGCACCGCTATGCCATGTCCAGCCGTCCTCGCTGATGAGTCCGCTACCACCCGTGCCGAAGGTGTAGTATTTCCCCTCACACTCCGCAATGGTCGAGGGGTCGTGGATATAGGGAGCCCCTGTCTGTGCCTGGCAAATGGCAACTGTAGAAATGAGGATTGAGGATAGAAGCAATATCTTTTTCATGTCATTGTGCTTTAATCAAATAGTTAGTAACAGGATGGCCTTTCTCGTCCATGAAACGGGCGCACATGTCGGCGAGACCAGGTCCGTTGATGACGGCAACACGTAGGGTGTTACGACCTTTCTTCAAGGTCAGTCGGGGTGACATGCCGTCATCCTCCACCATACGGCGGTCGCCCTCCAGCATCAGCACCTCCTCACCATTTAGCCACCAGAGGGAGGCTCCGTTAGAGCCGCAGGCGAGTCGGACATCGCGCATCTCCTCAGGACAGTCAATCACAGTCTCACACCAATAGAACGAGCCATAGGTCTGTTTGCCGTATTTCTCAGCGAAGCGGAAGAGTTTCATGTTATAGGTCTCACTGTCCAGTGCGTACCATTTCCCTTTCTGCCTGGGCAGTTTCGCCAGTTCCTCACTGAACTTGTCACGCAACCATGAGTAGGTGAAGATGATGTTGGAACGCACATCGACAGCAATAGGCTCCATCAGTCGCCAGCGGCGGATGAATCCGTCAGCATCAGGTTGCATAGGATTGCCGTTGGCGGGTGAGAAATACGCGGGGCGGTTCTTCACCTGCAACCAGTCGACACTGATGCCGGGTCCCTCGCAGACCACACAGAGGTTGGTGACCCCTTTGGGCGTATACTCTAATGGTGCCGTCAGGGTAAGCCATTGACCAGACCTGTCACGGCGGAACGGTCCATTCTCACTTTTCACCGTCATCTGGATGTTGGCAATCACCTTCCCCTTCGGAGTGTTCTCCCGGATAGTAAACTGCGTATTATCATTTGCCTTCACGTTGATGACCAGATAGCCATCCTTTATATCGCTGAAGTCGACATCATCATACCGCAGCCAACTTCCTTTCTTGGGCAGGGTCGCCTCGTAGCTGCGGAAGGTGTTGACGGTGTCGATAAGCTGGCAGGTGACATCCTTGCTGGCATCACTGTAACGGTCGATCTCTATCTTCTCCAGTGCCTTGTTGATGCCTACGCCACGCATGGTCTGGAAGACCTCCTGGATGGTGCCGTCGGAGTTGAAGGTGATCTTCTCGATACGTGCCGAGCGACGCTTGTCCATCGAGGGAGAGAAGTCGTTACGATGGTAGAAGATATACCACTGCCCTTTGTATTCAAGGATGCTGTGGTGGTTGGTCCAACAGTGGTTGTCATGCTCTGCCATGATGATACCTTTGAAGTCCCAGGGTCCAAGAGGTGACTTGGACATGGCATAGGCAAGCGTTTCTGTGGGATTGGCGCCATGGCTATTATCACCACGTACCCATGGGAAGGTCAGGTAATACCAATTCCCCCGCTTGAAGGCGAAAGGTCCCTCCTTGAAACCCTCGGGCAGTCCCTCCATCTGTTGTCCTCCGACTTTCATCGGGGGCATGGCAGGCATCCCGTCCCGTTGTGGTATCTTTACCTCCTGTAACTCCCCGTCCAGCTCCAGCATATTTTCTTTTAACCTCGCCCCGCGGATACCCATCCCACTCCAGTAGATATAGGCTTTCCCGTCATCGTCGACGAGGACGCAGGGGTCGATACCCGTCACCCCTTTGATGGGTTCCTGCTCACAGGTAAAAGGTCCCTCAGGCTTGTCGGAAGTTGCCACACCGATGGCAAAGCCCCGTCCGTTTTTGGGTGCGTTGGGGAAATAGAAATAGTATTTCCCGTTCTTATAGACACAGTCAGGAGCCCACATGGAATAAGCATCTGCTTTTCCCCATGGGACCTGTTCCTGCGAGAGAATCATGCCATGGTCCGTCCATTCCGTCAGGTTCTCAGAAGAGAAGACGTGATAGTCTGCCATGCAGAACCAGTCCTGTCGCTGTCCCTCAGGAGCAGGAATGTCATGGGAGGGATAGACATATACCTTATTATTAAAGACACGTGCGGTAGGGTCAGCGGCAAACTGGTCTCTGATGATCGGGTTCTGTGCTGATGCCGTCAAGACACTCAGCAGAGAGGCTGAAAATAGGAATCTTCTCATACACATTATTTGAAAAGGTGTGGGATAAACTGGCGGAAGCAGCGTCGCCACGTGAGCCATTCATGATGCGTACCGGGAGAGACATAGAAGTCGGTCTTGATACCGTTGTCACGCAAACTCTTGACCAAGGCTTCCGTGCCGAAGTTCTCCTCGCTGCCGCAGCTGAGATACAGATAATGGATCTTCTTGTTGAACTCGTCAGGTCTGGTGAACACCCCATTGTATGCCGTCTTCACGTCCAGTCCGAAGATGGCACCGCTGAAGGCACCCATCCATGCGAACTTATCCATGTTGTTCAGGACAAGGTCGAAGGTCTGGTGTCCGCCCCATGACAGACCCGCCATCGCACGATGGTCACGGTCTGTCAGGGTACGGAACTTCGAGTCTATGGTTGGTATCAAGTCTTGTATCATCACTTTGTAGAACGAGGCACCGTACTCGCTGAATCCCTGGCGGTTGTCGCCACCCCGGAAAGGAGCCTTCACGTCACCACTCTCCATCACCACGATCATCGGTACCACTTCCTTGCTGGCTATCAGGTTGTCCATGATATGCTGCATGTGTCCCTGTTTGCTCCATCCTGTCTCATCCTCGCCCATACCGTGCTGCAGGTAGAGTACAGGATAACGCTTCTTCCCCTTCTCGTACTCCGCAGGGGTGTAAACCATGGCATGACGCCATTCCTGTGTGGCATTGGCATAATAGTAGATGGAGCGTACCTGTCCGTGGTCAATCCCTTGCTGTGGACGGTAGTAATCACCTTCGGGACCCTCGGGAATCTCAATGGCACCTGCCTCCCGGTTGCAACCGAAGAACGTCTCGGTGGCAGGGTCGATGACATTCACCCCACCGATATTGATAAAGTAATAGTGGAAACCTACCACCAGCGGGTCGGTGACGGCACACCAGATACCCTTCTCGTCACGACGCATATCATATTTCTTGCCGCAGATATCCACGATGACACTATTGGCTGTCGGTGCATTCACACGGAAATAAGCACGGCGCTCTTTGTCGACTTTGGGGAACTCGTTACCCGGCACCGTTGTCTCTGCCGTGACAGCATCATCAGGTACCGTAAAGGGAGAACGCACATGGTAGCCCATCAGTTCCAGCATCTTCTCACCATAACGTCGACCCAGCTCACGATAACCGGCAGCGTCGAAATGGAGTTTGTCGGGACCGTTGGAGCAGCCAGTGGAAGAAACCACCTGAGCAGTATGTAGGGTCTTGGGTAACTCGTTGATTTGCTTGTTCATAGCAATACATTGTCCTTCACCATTTGCCTGTACGACCTCACCCGCCAGCAAGGGCACCTCCTCCGGTTTAAGTTGGAGGTCACCTAACAGGTGGTCGTAGACATTCTGTACTTTGTTTGCCCATTCGGGATCACCCGTGTTGGACTCTCCCTGATGCATGAGGATACCTTTGATGACACCGTCCTTCTGTGCTTTCTTTGCCAGTGTGACCAAACGCTCGTAAGGGTTGTTGTCGTATGCCTTCAGCATTCCTGTCATCCAGCCGGGTGCCGTCTTGACAAACTCTGCCATCCCTTCCGGCATGAAACCCTCGATGCGGATGCCCCCGATGGCGACATGAATCACACCGACACGGATGTTCTCAGGAAGATTCTCTGTCAAGGTACGTCCGAAATAGTCCACAGGAGTGAGTCCTGTGTTAGGGCGACAGAGAGGAGGAAGTGCCTGGCACCATTCCCCCATCTTGCGGTTGCGTTGAGGGTCGTCAACGGCAGGCATCAGGAGAAAGCGTGGACTGACACCCTCCAGGTCTTGCGGTTCTATACGTGCGGCTCCCTCCATGTTGGATTGTCCAAAACAGAGGAAGATGTAAAAGTTAGGGTCTTGTGCGAAAGTGTTTGCCGTAACGCCAAGACAGGTTAGGATCATTAGGATGATTTTTTTCATAACTTGTTGATTGGTTGGTTCTTAATTATGTTGCAAAGGTATCAAAAAAAATGAGTTCGTCCAACATCAGACGTAACATATTATTTGCCGTTTGTAACAAAACGCCCATAAAAAGAAACCATGTTACAAATCAAAAGGTTCGTGTAACTGTAGAATTTGCAATATTAATAAATAAGGTATACTTTTGCACCAAGAAAACGAAAAAGCATTTTAATCAGCTTAGGTTAGATTTGAAATATTTGATTAGTAGTTATGCTAGTTATGGTTTTAGTCGTGGGGGGCTGACGTGAGTCACCTCCCCATTTTTTGAGAAACGATGTAAATTCAAAATCACTTATACATAATAATGAATAACATGAAACTAAAAACAAAACTGTTAGGACTTCTTCTTCTCCTAAGTGGGGGAGTTGTGTCAGCTCAGTCACTTTCCGCTTTGCATGTGGAAGGACCGTTCCTGGTCAATGCGGAGGGGAAGCGTGTCAACCTTCATGGATTTGCCCAGACGTTCAGTCCCTGGTTCAATGAGCAGGGTACCAAGTGGACGAATTATGATGTGAAAGGCTGTCTGGATTATAACAAAGGGATTATCGATGGCATCTTGAATGCCGGATGGAAAATGACCTTTGTCCGTCAGCACATGGATCCTTATTGGAGTAACACCCCGGGGGCTTCATCTACCTATGGAGATTCTTGGAAGGGGGAGGCTGATATTCGTGCCTTCGATTTCAACCGTTTTAAGAAGTATCTGGATGAAGTGTTTGTGCCCATGGCGGAGTATGCTATCGCTAAAGGACTGTATGTTGTGATGCGTCCGCCAGGTGTATGTCCTGAGTATATCTCCGTAGGTGGGGAGTATCATGAGTATCTGAAAAAGGTATGGGGTTATGTGGCACAGCATCCTAAGTTGAAGAACAACGGTGCTATCCTTTTCGAACTTGCCAATGAGCCTATTAATATAAAAGGTACGCGCGAGAGGGATATTGAGATGACGGATTTCATGCAGCAGATTGTCGACATCATGCGTGATAAGGGTTGTAATAATATCTTGCTTATTCCCGGTCTGACATGGCAGCAGCATTACAATGGTTTTGTAAAATATCCTATCAAGGGAGAGAATATTGGCTATGCGGTCCATTGCTATCCCGGATGGTATAACAGCGGCGTAGAGGATAATGTTGAGGTAGAATACAAAGAGTTCAAACGCGGATGGGACGAGAATATCCTGCCTATAGCGACGAAAGCCCCTGTTGTGGTGACGGAGATGGACTGGGCTCCCAAGAAATATAATGCGTCATGGGGTAAGGCTGTTACCGGAGTGGCTGGAGGCAAGGGCTTCGGGGCAAACTTCATGCGTATTGCCGATGAGACATGTAATGTCAGCTGGTTACTGTTCACTGGTGGTGAGCTATTGGCAAAATACAACGACGCGGCACCAGACGGTAATACGTTCCTTACCGATCCAGAGGCATGTCCCCGTCCTGTATATCGGAAATATCTGTATTACGCTACTCAGGAGTACAGTGATCTGATAAACCAGCCAGACCATGTGCCAACAATCAAAGAACAACCTTTGTTCTCTTTGACGGAGGAGTGGCTGAACCCCAGTATCTGGGAAAAAGGAACGTTTGATGAGGCGACGGGAAAACTGGTAACGGGTAAATATGGCTTTGGCGGATGGCAATATCCCAATGGTGTCGATTTGTCTGCCTATAAATACTTGGTGGTAGAGCTCAGCCAGCCCCAGAGCGCAGGTGCGTCCTTCCGGCTGTTTGATACCAACAACTATTGGTCGTGTCCGTCCAGAACCAGTTTCGGCAGTGAGACAAAGATTGTCCTGGACCTGCATAACCTGAAAGCCTATAAAGATGATGCCTGCACACAGTTCGACCACGACATCAATCCCTCCCATATCTACATCGCAGGATTCTGGACATACGGGGGGACACCTGTCTATATCAAGGATATCTTCCTGAGTAATGATGGCGTAAACCCGACAGGAGTCTCCCATGTCGCTTTAAGTGATGAAGTGGTAAGCCGGGAATATTATACACTTACAGGTGCTAAGATTGTAACACCAATCCGTGGTATTTGTATCATCAAGGAAGTTACAAGGTCAGGAAGTGTAAGATTTTTTAAGGCATGTTACAAATAATAAAGAGTGTGTTACAAACGAGAAATCGCAAATCTAAAAATGTGTTTACATTTGCACTCGCAATGTTAAATGTAAAGGTAAAATCACTTTTAAACACTAACAAAATATAAACCGATGAATCAAATTTAGTAACAATGAGAAATCTAAAACAATTGATCAAAAGGGCTGTCCCCGCGGTTATAATGCTTTTGGCATTCTCTCTCCAGTTGCAAGCGCAAGGTGGAGGAGGAATTACCGTTAAAGGTACAGTCGTTGACAACAATGCGGAGCCTCTGATTGGTGCTTCGGTTGTCGTGAAGGGAAACACTTCCCTTGGAACAGTGACTGATTTCGATGGTAACTTCTGGGAATGACTTCTCGTGAAGTGAGAGTCGGTAAGGAGCGTAACATTAAAATTACGCTGATGGACGACACTCAACTTGAAGAAGTCATCGTAGTGGGTTACGGTCAGCAGAAGAAAGCATCCGTAGTGGGTGCTATCACGCAGACCACAGGTGAGACACTGCAGCGTGCCGCTGGTATTACCGATATCGGTTCTGCCCTGACGGGTAACCTGCCCGGTGTCGTTACCACAGCATCTTCAGGTATCCCTGGTGAGGAAGACCCGCAGATCATCATCCGTGGTCAGTCTTCATGGAACAACTCTGCTCCATTGGTGTTGGTGGATGGTATTGAGCGTCCGATGAGTAGTGTCGACATCCAGTCGGTAGCTACTATTTCTGTATTGAAGGATGCCTCGGCAACAGCCGTCTATGGTGTGAAGGGTGCTAATGGTGTGATTCTGATTACCACCAAGCGTGGTAGTGAGGGTAAGGCACAGATTGGTGTGTCAGCCAATGTCATCATGAAGATTCCTTCCATGCTGCCTGACAAGTATGACTCTTACGATGCCATGGTGGCTCGTAACAAAGCTATTGAGCATGAGTTGAACATTGCTCCAGAGGCTTTCGCTTACATGAAGCCCATGAGTTTCATCGAGAACTATCGTAACCAGACAACTGTGGAGCAGCGTGAGCGTTATCCGAACGTTGACTGGCAGCGTACGATGTTCAAGAAGAGCACGATGTCATACAATGCCAACTTGAATATCAGTGGTGGTACGAAGTTCGTGAAGTATTTCGCTTCTGTTGACTTCGTCAGTGAGGGTGACTTGTTCAAGAGTTTCCCGACCGGTCGTCATTATGACCGTTCTATTTCTTATAATCGCGTGAACGTGCGCTCGAACCTTGACTTTAATATCACCAAGACAACCGTCCTGAAGGTGAACATCGCAGGTTCTAACGGTAAGCAGACCAACCCTTGGGAGCGTGGTCACGAGTGGGACAACGGTTCTTCACTGGGATGGCAGATGTCTCAGATGTGGGCTGGTGTTTATAACATCTCTCCTGATGCTTTCCTGCCACAGTATAGTGATGGCTCTTGGGGTTTCCTGCCTGGTTCTACCAATGTCAGCAACTCCGCACAGGTATCTTCTATCGGTGGTGTGCAGACCATTACCACGACCCGTATCAATACCGACTTCGTTCTGGAGCAGAAACTCGACTTCATCACGAAAGGTTTGTCTTTCCGCGGTCTGGTTGCCTGGGATAACGTGTTCCGTGAGGATCGTCGCGGTATCGCCGACTTGTATAATGACCCGCAGTTGAAGTGGATCGACCCAGAGACAGGTATTGCACAATATAAGCAGCCTTACGAGGGTTATGACCGCTTCGACTACACCATGGGTAACAAATGGACTACACAGGGCGGTGAGGTTAACAACAATGAGACTCAGCGTAACCTGAACTATCAGTTGCAGCTCAACTGGGGTCGCCAGTTTGGTTTGCATGATGTGACAGCGATGGTGAACTTCGGCCGTCAGGAGTATGCAAAGGGTTCTATGATTCCAAGCTATCGTGAGGACTGGGTATTCCGTGCTACTTATAACTACGCTGGTAAATATTCTTTCGAGTACAACGGTGCTTATAACGGTTCTGAGAAATTCTCGAAGGACAACCGTTTCGCTTTCTTCCAGTCAGGTGCTATCGGATGGACCATCAGTGAGGAGCCATTCATGAAGTATCTGCGTGAGAAGCACATCATTGATATGTTGAAGTTCCGTGCCTCTTATGGTGAGATTGGTGATGACAACATTCCTTTTGCCCGTTTCTTGTACATGACGCAGTGGGCTTATGGTGGCAACACCTCATTGGATGTCACGCAGGGTGCTTCTCCCTACCAGTTCTATCGTGAGTCAACCGTAGGTAACCCTGACGTACACTGGGAGAAAGTGAAGAAGTTCAACTTCGGTATTGACTTTGGCTTCCTTGGTGGCTTGGTCGCCGGTTCGTTCGATATCTTCCATGACAAGCGTGTGGATATCTTGGTTGCTGGTTCTCGTCAGGTTCCCTCTTACTTCGGACAGGCTGCCGCTTTGGTAAACCAGGGTGAGGTAAAGACACACGGTTATGAGTTGGAGGTACGCTTCAACAAGGTATTCGCCAACAAGATGCGTCTATGGGCTAATATGAGCATGACCCATGCTGTCAACGAGGTGATTATGCGTGATGACCCCGCATTGTTGCCCAGCTATCGTAAAGCAGAAGGCTATGCTATTGGTCAGACCCACTCTTTCATTAGCAAGCACATGACACAGACCTACGATGATATTTATGGTACACCTAAGCACGATACCAGTGACGGTCAGAAGTTGCCAGGTGACTACTATATCGTCGACTTCAATGGTGATGGTGTTGTAGATAATACCAATGATAATGTTCCTTATGGCTATTCTGGTTCTCCACAGAATACCTACAATGCGACGATAGGTTTTGAATACAAGGGCTTCAGCTGCTTCGCACAGTTCTATGGTGTTACTAACGTAACCCGTGACGTGACGATGATCAGTTTGTCTGACCGTATGCAGGCTAATGTTTATGACCAGGGAACATGGTGGAGCGACAATCACACAGGTGCAAAGGTGCTGACACCACGTTTCATTTCTCAGCCTTCTTATTATTATGGTACGCAGTATCTTTGCGACGGTAGCTATATCCGTCTGAAGAACGTGGAGGTTGCCTATACCTTTAATCAGCCTTGGGTTCGCAAGTTGGGCATCAGGGATTTGAAGGTCTTCGTCAGCGGTAACAACCTCTGGCTCTGGACCCGCATGCCAGATGACCGTGAGTCGAACTTCTCAAGTAATGGTGGTGCCACGGGTGCATATCCAACCGTGAAGCGTATCAACTTTGGTGTAAAGTTCAATCTTTAATATGAGAACAACAATGAAAAAGCTTAATCAATATATATTATTAGGTGTGGCAGCTGTGTCGCTTTCTTTTGGAGCAACCTCCTGCAAGGACTATCTGGACAAATCACCTGATTCTGATGTAAACCCGGAGATGGCGTTCCAGAACTTCAAAAGCTTCCAAGGCTTTGTGGAGGAAGCCTACAACTGTGTTCCTAACAAGGAATCCAACTTCTGGTGCTGCACCTTCAACTGGGGTGAGGATGAGATTATGAATACTGGTGGTGGCGACAGCCATGTAACAGCTCACTTCGATTTGGGTGACTATCGTAACTGGTACGGCAACGACCAGAGTTATCTGCACAGGAATAGTGGTAATCTGAATCCTTCTTCTACAGATAAATTCGCTCATTCCTTGGAGCATGCTTGGTATTGCATCCGTAAGATGAACCTCGGTTTGGAGAATCTGGATAAGATGACCAATGCGACCCAAGAGGAGAAAAACCTCATCAAGGGTCAGCTGCTCTTCTTCCGTGCCTGGTGGCATTTGGAGCAGATGATTTATTTCGGTGGTCTCCCTTATGTGGACCATGTGATTCCTGCTGCCGGTCCTTTCGACCTGCCACGTCTCTCCTTCCAGGAGTGTGCGGAGAAATGTGCCGAAGACTTCCGTGCCGCTGCAGACCTGTTGCCTGACAACTGGGATAATACTACCGTCGGTAAGAAGACAGTAGGTCATAATGACCTCCGTATCACCCGTGTTTGTGCATTGGGTTACTTAGGTAAGGCACTCTTGTGGGCTGCTTCTCCATTGAACGAGATTGGTGCGCAGACAGGTGCTTCCAAGAATGGTAAGACCTATCAGTATAATACTGGTCTTGCACAGCGTGCTGCCGATGCCCTTGCTGAGGCTATCGCCGACATCGAGAGTGGCAAGTCTCCATACGCTCTTGCAGAGTATAAGTATGAGGATATCTACAACCATGTCGCAGACAAGAGCTCAAGCTCTAACTTCTCTGATATTTTCTATACGACAGGTCAGAGTTGGAGAATGCCAGGTAGCGTAGAGGCTATCATGCGTGGTCCGATGCCCGATATCAACGGTTCTAACTGGAACTTCGCCAAGTTGTGGGGTCCGAAGGTGAACAACCTCGTTGAGCACGATGCTATCATCCACATGCCTACCGCTAACTATATCAATTATGCGTATGGTATGGAGAACGGTCTTCCTTTGGACGATCCTGACTCTGGATTCGACCCGACACATCCTTTCAAGAACCGTGACCCACGTTTCTATCATGACATCATGTTCGATGGCTTTAAGTTCTTGAACACTACTCCTGGTGATGCCGACAAACCATTCCAGTATCTGGAGATGTTCACTGGAGGTAACATGGTGCCCACAGGTGATCCCGCCCGTTCTGGTAACGGTAGCCGTACCGGTTACTTCTGTCAGAAGTTGGTTCCCCACCAGTGTAACAAGTACGATGGTATGTACAACTGGGGTGGTGCCCTGCAGACCTATCTGCCCTATATGCGTGTAGCAGACATCTATCTGATGTATGCAGAGGCAGGTGCCGCAGCAGGTGGTCCTTCTTACAAGAGCAGCAAATGCAGTGAGACAGCTGTTGACGCCATCAACGTTCTTCGTGATCGTGTAGGTGCTGGTCATGTAGCAGACAAATACCTTACCGACAAGAACAAGTTTATGGACGAGGTTCGTCGTGAGCGTGCTTGCGAGCTTGCCTTTGAAGGTTTCCGCTGGAATGACCTGCAGCGCTGGTTGCTCCTCACCGAGGCTCCTTACAATATCAAGACTCGTCAGGAGTTCCGTCGTGTAGGAAATTACGACTTCACCAAGAATGATCCTCGCGATGCTGAGGTAACTGGTTGGAGCGAAACCCCCATTGTGGAGCGTGCCTTTGGTACCAAACACTATCTGCTTCCTCTGAAGGATGATGAAACTTACCTTTACAGCGAGTATCCTCAGAATCCCGGATGGTAAACAAACAATTAAAAATTAGTAATTAGAAATTAGTAATTATGATTACCAAGAATATTAAATATGCCTCATTAGCTCTCTGCCTGACAGTTGCTTTGCCAGCAGCGGCTCAGATTGAGACAGGCGAAGACTCCCTCGTCAACGTTGCTTTCCGTAAGGTAGCAAAGGAGGATGTGATGGGTGGTGTCTCGTCTATCAACTACCGGGAGCTTATGGAGAAAAACTATAATACGTACAGCCTTGACAACATGCAAGGTTACGTTGCAGGTTACACTGGCGCTGGTTTGTGGGGTTTTGAGGGCTCTTCCGAGTACAATGCTGACAATACCCCCAATGGCATGCTGGTATTGATTGACGGTGTACCTCGTGCTGCCAATAACGTGAAGCCTGATGAGATTGAGGAAATCACATTCCTGAAGGGTGCACAGGCTGTTGTCCTCTATGGCAGCCGTGCCGCAAAGGGTGCTGTGCTGATTACCACCAAGCGTGGTCGTGTCACAGACGGTCTGCGTGTCAATGTTCGTGCCAACACAGGATGGGCTGTTGCTAAGAGCTATCCTAAGTATCTGGGCTCTGCCGAGTATATGACGCTCTTCAACGAGGCTCGTGCCAACGACGGTCTCGATCCCCTCTATAGCCAGGAGGATATCTATAATACCTCTTTAGGTTATAATCCCGATATCACGGCAGAGGTTGAGGGTGGTAACGAGCGAGCTAAGTTCTATGCCAACGTCAGCTACTATCGTCAGGGTGACTTCCGTAACTTCGGTGAGGCAGAGAGCAACTTCATTGACCGTTTCAACGTACGTGGTAATGTGGATATGAAGATCAACAACTTCATCGACGCTTTCGTGAATGCCAATGCCACTTACTACAACTCTCGCGGTACCAATGGCGCTAATTTCTGGCAGCAGGCTGCTACCATGCGTCCTAACCGTATCAGCCCACTGATTCCGCTGAGCTATCTGGATGAGAACGCTGCTGCAGCCTTGACTATGATTGGAGCATCCAATAACATTATCAATGGCTGTTTCCTGAGTGGTGGTGCTACTGAGGCAGACCAGACCAACGTGATCGCGGATATGTATTCTGCAGGTTACAACACGTGGACCAGTCGTCAGTTCCAGTTCGACGCTGGTGTGAATGTTGACCTTGCTGCACTGTTGAAGGGTCTGAGCTTCCATGCACAGGTCGCTGTCGACTATGCTACCAGCTACACGTCCTCCTTCAACAACAAGTATGCTACTTACGAGCCTACTTGGGCTAAGTACAATGGTCAGGATGTCATCGTTGCCTTGAACAATCATGAGACGAAGGATGAGAAGTCTGGTGTACAGAACATCAGCGGCTCTACCGACAACCAGATGATTGCCTTCAACACACACTTCGACTTCAACCGTACTTTCGGTGGTGTACACAATGTGAGTGCCATCGCAGTACTGAATGGTTGGCAGCAGACCGTATCTGGTGTCTATCATAAGCTGAGCAATGCCAACTTAGGTTTCCAGGTAGGTTATAACTACGACAAGAAATACTATGCCGACATTGCCATCGCTACTCCATGGTCAGCACGTCTGCCGGAAGGTCATCGTGCCGGTGTCTCTCCCTCGTTCACTTTGGGATGGAACATTGCCAAGGAGAATTTCATGCAGAACCAGAACGTCTTCGACGAGTTGACACTGAGTGCCAGCTATAGCGACCTGAAGACCGACTTGGGCATCAACGACTATTACATGTACCTCGCTAACTATCAGAGTGGTGGTTGGTGGGACTGGAATGGTGAGACCGGTCACTCCGCTGTCCAGTCAAAGCGTGGTGGTAACGACGACTTCACCTACCTGCACCGTAAGGAGTTCTCTATGAGTCTGCATGCAGCACTGCTGAAGAAGGCATTGACAGCTGACTTCTCTTTCTTCACCAACAAGATCACTGGTGGAGTGATTACAGCCAGCAATACACTTCCCAGCTACTTCCGTGTATACTATCCTGAGTCTTCTTTCCTGCCCTACATCAACTTCAATGAGGACAGCCGTACAGGTTTCGACCTTGCCCTGAACTATAAGAAGGACTTTGGTAAGGATTTCGGTATGAAGGTTGGTCTCAACCTGACTCACTACACCACCAATGCAGCCAAGCGTGACGATACCAACTTTGCTGATAAGTATCAGTATCGTGAGGGTAAGCCACTGGATGCCATCTGGGGTTATGAGTGCCTGGGCTTCTTCAAGGATGAAGACGACATCGCCAACTCTCCTGAGCAGAAGCTGGGTGCCACCGTACGTCCTGGTGACCTGAAGTATAAGGACCAGAATGGTGATGGCATCATTGATACCAAAGACCAGGTCAACCTGGGTAAGGCAGGCTGGTATGGTGCTCCTACCACCTTGGGTATTAACCTGACCTTCAAGTACAAGAACTTCACCTTGTTCATGTTAGGTGTTGGCAGCTTCGGCGGACATGCCATGAAGAGCAACAGCTACTGGTGGATTTCTGGTAACGACAAGTATTCTGAAGTGGTTCGTGGTCGCTGGACTCCGGAGACTGCCGCAACAGCCACCTATCCTCGTCTGACGACTCAGAGTGGTGCTAACAACAACACCAATTCTGACTTCTGGATGTACTCCACTTCCCGCTTTGATCTCGCCAAGGTACAGCTGACCTACGACTTCCCGAAGTCCATCATCGGCAACGGTATTATCAAGGGTCTCTCTGTATATGCCAGCGGCAACAGTCTGCTGACCATTGCCAAGGAGCGTGAGTTGTTGGAGATGACGGTTGGTGACGCACCACAGTCTCGTTTCTACAACCTCGGTGTACAAGTTAAGTTCTAAAACATAAAAGACTAAAGATATGAAACTTAAAAATATCATCCTTTTCGGAACTGCTGTCATGGCACTGACTGCCTGTGACGACCTGATTAAACCCGCTTTGGAGAATAATCAGGAGATTACCGAAATGTATAATGATCCCCAGTTCGCGCGTGGTCTGATTGACAACGCCTTCCTGGTGCTGCCATACGACGGTTCGTCAGTCAGTGACGTTGCCACCGATGACGCAGTGTCAAATAATACTGACAACAACTACAAGAAGATGGCTACCGGTAACTGGACTTCTGAGATGAATCCTATCAACCAGTGGGAGACCCGCTATCATGCCATCCAGTATTGTAACTTGTTCCTGGAGAACATCGAGAAGGTGAGATGGGACTATACCAGTGAGGCTCTGAACCAGATGCACATGGACCTGTATAAAGGTCAGGCATACGCACTGCGTGCCCTGCACATGTTCTATCTCCTCCGTGCCCATTGCGGTATGGTTGGCGGACAGCTGATGGGTGTGCCCATCCATCTGGCTTCCGAGGATCAGTATTCTGATTTCAACTTGCCACGTAATACCTTCAAGGAGTGTGTCGACCAGATTATGGCTGACTTCGACGAGGCATTGAAGTATGTTCCTGCCCAGTATGGTGACGTAAGTGCTGAGAATGTTCCAGCTAAATATGCTGCTATCGGTGCTAATGACGCAGAGTACAACCGTGCTTTCGGTAACATGCAGCGTGGTAAGATTGATGGTAACATCATTACTGCCGTCAAGGCTCAGGTGGCTCTCTTCGCAGCTTCTCCAGCCTATCAGTCTGCTGGTGCCATGACCTGGGAGCAGGCTGCCAAGTATGCTGCTGACTATCTGAAGATCCGTGGCGGTCTGAGTGCCAACGTCGATCCTACAGGTTGGAAATGGTTTGCCAACAAGGATTATATCAAGAACTATAAGTTCACGGATCCAGACCCTGTTGAGATTGTATGGCGTGGTGTTGTAGGAGAAAGTCATGACATGGAGTCCGACAACTATCCTCCCTCACTGTATGGTCACGGACGTATCAATCCTACCCAGAACCTGGTGGACGCCTTCCCGACAGCGAGCGGTTATCCTATAACCTCTGCGCCCGACTATGACGCAGCAAATCCTTATGAGAACCGTGACCCGCGTCTGAAGATGTACATTCTGGTAAATGGAGATGTTATCGGTGCTGAGAATAAGGCAATCAGTACTGCTTCTGACGCTACCACTATCGATGGTCTGAACAAGGAGACAGGTGCTTCTACCACCACAGGCTTCTATATGCGTAAACTGTTGCGTGATGATGTCAACCTGAACCCCAACAACACGACTAACCAGCGCCACTTCGGAGCCCGTATCCGTACAACCGAGATTCTGCTCGACTATGCGGAGGCTGCCAATGAGGCACAAGGTCCTACTGCTAATGTGGGAGGTGCCAGCTTCTCTGCTTATGATGTCATCAAGGCACTTCGTGCCCGTGTTCATGAGGACGGATGGAGTGACTCTTATCTGGAGAGCATTAAGAACGACAAGGACAAGATGCGTCAGTTGATTCGTAACGAGCGTCGTATCGAGCTCTGTTTCGAGAATCACCGCTTCTGGGACCTGCGCCGTTGGAAGGCTAATCTGACCGAGACCGCCAAGGGTGTAAATATCTCGACCAATAGCAGTACAGGTGCTCTGAACTACCGTCAGATAGACGTAGAGCCTCGTCAGTACCAGGACTATATGGTTTACGGTCCTATTCCTTACAGTGAGCTTCGGAAGTGGAGCAACCTCCAGCAGAATGATGGATGGACAACTAAATAATAATGTAAAATTCTAAAATGACTATGAATAAGAAAATTTCATATATGCTCAGCATGTTGCTGGCTGGTGCGCTGTTCACCTCTTGTAAGAATGGCGATGCATCATTCCCCGACTATGAGGGTGGCACTACTGTATACTTCGCGTATCAGTATCCTGTCCGCACTATCGTGCTGGGTGATGACGAGTATGACCTGACACTTGACCATGCACATAAGTGCCAGATACAGGCTACCTTCGGTGGTTCGTACAATGGCTCTAATGGCAGTGTTCAGGTTGCCGTGGATCCTACTTTGGTTAACAACCTGACCTTTGCGGATGGTACTCCTGTTAAGGTAATGCCATCAGAGTATTATACCTTGTCTACCACCGATCTGAAGTTCAACGGAAAGATGAACGGCGTGACAGAGGTACAGTTGACAGATGCTTTCTTCAATGATCCCGATGCTGTCAAGAACACCTATGTTATTCCTTTGGTAATGACTGGTCAGACGGGCTTCGGCAGAATTCTGACAGGTGAGTTGAAAGAGGGTGGTGTTGCTATCCGCACCGATGGGTCACAGTGGGAGACACTTCCCATGGACTATGTACTCTATTGTGTGAAGTTCCAGAACAAGTACTCTGGCTATTGGTTGACCAATGGTAATTCCAGCATTGACAACATCGAGAAGGCTGGTAATGTACTGATTGAGACTAAGTCTCTGAACCAGAGTGTCTATCATGCTACTGTAGATGGTGACCAGGTTGATCTGTTGCTGACCTTCGACAACGACGACAATTGTTCTATTACATGTCTGACACCGGGCAAAACAGCATCAGGTTCTGGTAGCTTTACCGATGGTGGTGCCAAGAAGTCTTGGGGCAATAAGGACCGTGACTTGCTGGAACTGGTCTATAAGGTTGATGGTACCGTTGTCACCGAGAGTCTCGTTTGGCAGCGCAGTGGTGTCAAGTCTGAGGAGTTTACTCCTACCTATAATTAATAACGTTAAAAATAGGAAACTATGAAGAAAGTATTAATCATA
>CACYPF010000040.1 GCA_902776195.1 uncultured Prevotellaceae bacterium
ATTGTTACCTCCTGTTTTTGAAAGTTTTCCTTCTTGGATTATCATCCAGTTACAAAAATGATGCTTTGCGTCACCAAGGTTGTAATGCTGCTTTCCGCTGATCTTCACCTCTGCACCCCAACGGTCAAGGTATTCAAAAAGCGTCTGCTCGTTACATTGCAGAAACTTGAAACGCATCAAAACCTGCTCTTTCCAGATTGGACTGGCACGAAGATGGACAATCTCTTCGTCAACGCTGCTGAACACCTGCGACTCATCATCGACAACCGCAACAGCCGTCTCACCCTCGCGTGCGCGGATATCCGCACTCGAAGAGTGCTTTTCTTTCCTTTCCTTTTCTTTACTTTGTGTACTTTTCTCGGAGTTTACTTGGTTTTCCTCAGAGTTTATTACCTTTTCCTCGGAGGAAACTTGGTTTTTCTCGGAGGAAATACCCTTTTTAACAGAGGAAACATCTTCCTGACTAACGTCAACCAACAGGTACGGAAGCTCAGATGACAGTTTACGCTTGGTCTTGGCACAAGCCTGCACGTAACGGTCCTGAATACCATGAGACGTAAGAACTTTGTGCTGCTTGAACATTCCTTCGTCAAACAGGCCGACTTCCATACAGTAATTGATGATATCCACAATCGTAACTTCCTCTAAACCACAGTCTTCAGAGATAATGAAGGGTAAGTCCTTGTCATACTCGATGAAGTAACCCTTCTCATAAATCCGGCAGAGCAATGTCATGTAAACTGACACCGCCTGCGCCTTATGGTACTTGATGAGCTTGCGGATTTTGATGTCCGAAAACATTCTCACATCTAATGAGAAGTATTCAAGCCCTTGCTTTGTTGGTCGTCCCATAAGCATCCTTTTATTATTGTTTGATGTACTTTCCTCGGAGTAAATAGGGGTTTCCTCGGAGGAAACACCCTTTTACTCGGAGTTTACTCTACTTAATCTGCATTCTTACATTATTTACTCTCATTAAAGTCCACTCGTCAACACCGACATGGCACGTTCCTGAGCCTGGTCAACGGTAAGACCGTTTCGACGGCATTCTTCCCATTCAACTTCTGCACGTTCAGAATACTCATTGATAAACTCTGCATCGTCAGCACGACTGTCACCAATGTCCTGCAGGTGTCCCTTCAGGTACAATGAGAAATACGAAAACTCAATTCTAATCTTTGACATAGCTATTTAACTTTTAAGTTAATCATTAAAATGTTCATACACATCAATCCAATTACTATCAGTAACCAGATCGTAGTTCACCTGATGGGTCACAGAGACAGGGTAATAGTTATTCTGCTCATCCTTGATGGAAACCACTGCAAAAAGCAGCGACATCAGCAACAACATAGCAAGATAGAGAAACACCCCCTTGCCATCACCACCTTTCTTCTGGTTCCTCCAGATTAAAAAGGCACAGCCGAACAATAGAAGAGTAAGCACAACCATTGTGGCACCAAAATACTCTGTTGACAGCTTAGTGAACAACACTGTAGGACTTGAAAACGGAACAATAATACTCATAGTCATTTTTCTTTTAAAGGTCTGAACAACTTCCTGCACTCACAGTCAGGATTATGGATAACGTCACTGGAGAACTTATCCTTGAAGATAAGGTATTCGTGATTCTCAAATTCCATTTTCTCCACACGGGGACAGGGGTTCTCAGAAGGCAGAATCTTGGTAAAATGATAAAGACATACAAAGAAACAGATGACTGCTGCAAAGAAAAGTACAACTGACACAATGAACATACTCTTCTTCTCTGAACGTTCAAATGCCTGCCAGCCTAATAGACCAAAGATAATTGCAGCACAAAGAAACATCGTGAACCATAATAGGGTGGGATTCTCCATTACCCCTGAACCCAAGATATACATCATGATATTCATTTCTCAGCCCTCCCTTGTTTGAAAGCATTCCCTTCGTCATTAATACAATGCTTTGTCTTGGGATCATTCTTGATACCCAGACCTCCTTCCTCAATAGTAGCACAATGAGAGCATAGAGAGGGTTCCACCCACCAGCAGTAACCATGCTCTGGATGTTCACAAGGATTATTCTCTGTGCATCCGCACACACGGCAAACACCTGGAATAGGCTTCGCAACTGCCTCACATAATTCACCAAGATCATAGAAATAATCATCAAACATAAGGTACATCAGTTCCGGCGTAACCTCCTGAGTGGTGTCCATCACAAAGACACGCTTACCCATGCCATTCATAAAGCCTGCCTCGACATGCGACGAACGTCCGCAAGGCAGAAGAATGATACATGTGTCCGCATCCTGCATGGCTGCAAAATGCTCTTTGAAACGCTCAGCGGCCTCCGGGTCCAGAAGAATCCTCTTGAAATCCCTTGGGGTAAGAGAACCAAGGATATACTCCTTGCCCAACCCTAAACGCTCACAGACCGTTTCCCATACATTACGGTCATTACGACCTGACGGATGCTGGAAATCATACACCTGATGACCTCGCCGTCTCAGCTCTTCCACAAGAATGGGCTGATACACATTCCTCCAGCTACTCGAAATGTAAATTCTTGCCATAATAAATTATCTGTTTGTCAATATTAGAAATATCTGATAAAGGAAAATCTCTAAGCCAATGAAGGCAATGGCCACACCGAAGATGATACCGCCACGAACCATGAAACGCTTCGAGTCTGAACTCGTGTACAGATGCTTTCTCAGCTCTTTCTCCTCAGAGGAAAACAACATAATCATCCCCAAAAAGAAGAAGTCGAACAGCAGTATCGACATACTACCGAACAGCAGATAAAGAAGTATCTTCGTTGCGTCCATAACCTTATGCCCTTAATGTATTTGTCGAAACAAAACCTGAACGGTACTCTTCGTCACAATGGTCGAAAGCGTCATCATAACATGCCGCATTCTCCGTGAAGTTCTTACAAAACCTGGCTAACAGGCAACCTATACCCCTACACATAGTCACACTATTTGTTTATCACCGGTAAATACTGCTCATGGTTCTCACCACAGCCATTCTGCCACCACCAGTTACCTTCCGGCAGTGCGCTGCCCTCGGTATAACGAACACAACGCTCCCTGAGCGGGCAACCTATACCCTTGCAATACATAAAATCCTTATTCTGCTTCATATCACTTGTTTTGCTTAGCTTTCTCTTTCAGGAAATATTCTACTTCAGCATCTACGAGACGGTCAACATCCATCCCGAACGAGAGATTATAACTGTCCAGAAAATCATCCAACTCCGTAAGGCTCTTCTTTCCAAACCAACGGAGCTTCAATAAATCAATCTTGCTATACCGAACCAAGTCACCGATAGTCTCAATATCTGCAGACCTCAGACAGTTCAGACTGCGGACAGTGAGATTACAATCACGGAGTCTGATACCCAATATCTCTGCTAATTCCAGCTTGGAATAGCCTGGCACCAAAGACTCGCCACCGTCAGCATTATCCTTCATGCCTAACTGCATCTCCAAATCCTTGATACGACGCTGCTGGTTCTCCAGCATCACCGTGATACGCTGATTCTCGGCATTGACACGCTTGTATTCCTCATGCATCTTGGGCCAGCACTTCATCGTGGAAACCTTGTTAATCGCCTTATTGACAATCTGTAAGATACGTGAACGGGTGAGGTAGTAGTATTCTGCCACTTCCTCTAACGTCTCTCCGCTCATAAGATGCTGTAGGACTTTCTGCTCACGCTCTTTGAGAAGTTCATCACCGGCCACTTGTAGGACACAATTGAAAATATCACGAAGAAAAAACTCTGAGACACCGTTGCCAAACAGGTACTTTGCCCTGGTCATATCATGCAACTCTTTTTCCAAGGCATCTGTTTCTTCTCTCAATGTTTTCTTCTGAAGCGCAATACGCTTCTCCATGAAAGCAAGCTCTTCAAGAGTGTCGAAATACTTCTCGATACTTTTACGGTCAATGAGCATAGTGTTCCTACCGTCACAATCGTAGTGGGCATTCAGGACACCCTTCTCAACCCAGTTGGAGATGGTCTGCCCTGACACATTTAGAAGGTTGGCAGCTTCCTGTCGTGAAATCATTCTTGCCATAATATATCACTTTTTATTTCCATACTTATTGATAAACCAGATTACCGCAAGTCCAAAGATGATGAATAGCACCGCTATCAGACAACCGAACCAGGGGAACAGATAAAAAAAGAAAAACAAGGTGGCAATCCACAGCAATGCGAGGATAGCACCGAATAATACCTCCAAATAGTAGGAATACCGCATCGTCTTAAACGTCCAAGTATGACCAAACCAAGACAGAAAGAGTGTCGTAGGTACTGTCACCACAACAGAGATACAGAATGCCAGCAAATCGAAAGGCAGACTTTTCTTCACCCAATAGGTGTAAAGCACATATCCAACTAAAGACAAAGTGAAAAACACGATGTACAGATACTTGTTGGTACGGCGCAAACTCTTTATCTCCGCTAATTCTGTCACTATCCTGTCGTGCTCGTCAGGAAAGTCCAGATTAGCCACCACAGCCATCTCTAAGGTGTTTTTTGTTCTCCAGAGAGGAATGTTTCTTACAAAGAACAAACAGCCCAGCACCAGACAGAGTATCGACATACCAGCCAGACAAAATGCAATCATATCAATTTCAATATTCCACATCATACAACCATCTTTTTATAGTTCGACAACTTTTCTGCAAGAGCCTCACAGAGCACCCTGCTCATATTTACCTCAACGGCATTGCCGATGAATTTCTTCTGGTCGGCCTGACTGCCTATCAAGGTGTAGTCTTCAGGGAATCCCATGATACGCTTCAATTCTCGGATGTTCAACATACGCATCTTCACGTCGATGATACCGTACATTGCCATGAACTCCTTAATCTTACGTGTCATAGGTGTGTCATCGTCATAAAGGACGATACCAAGTTCTCCTTGCTCCGTGCTGATAAGATACGGTGGCATCTTATCCATGCGAGCAATCAATGTGAAACAGGGCTTTTCCAAATCCCTTCCCTCACTCTGGTACTGGGGATTCATCAAGAACTGGTCAGCGCTCACAAGTTTCTGCTTAGGATTACAGAGAACAGCAGGATTAACAGTCTCTATAGACCCTATCTGACCGCCACCGCTATACTCGTTGGCTATAAAATGATGTGATGATAGCCGTACCTTATCCAAAGGAACATCCGGCATCGGTTCGTTCAAGTCCACACTAACCAAAGCATGACGCTCCTTAGTAGTGACAGTAGGATTAGGTTCCTCGATAGAACTATTATAGCCATTCCCAAAGTATGCCGTGACAAAAGCATGATGATCCACACAGGTAATGGTTCCTGCAGGTTTTTCGACCGACTGGTTCTTACTCCCAGGATCGCCGCTGAACTGCTTACTCAGGAAGTTTACCTTTACATAGCCCAAACGATTCTGGGTAGCAACTACAGGACACGGCTCATCCGTCGGTGACGGTCTGTAATGGCCGCTTCTGTTCATGCTATTATATTTCAGAATCCAGTCCTCATACTGTTTCTTGCCTCCGGCAACAAACTTTACAAGACCAGCATAGATTCGCTCTAAGGTCTTTTCGCACAGTGGCTTTTTCTTAGTGAAGATACTCGTTCCTTCATCGGTGAGGTCAAGAACCTCACGGACGGCCTTCCATTTTTTATATTGATGAAACATTCCTCCTTCATCACCATTTTTAGCATAGGTCTGAACAGGGAATGCTATAGGGAGTCCATGTCTTGCAAAAAGACCAAAGAAACGCTTGCGACTGGTATAGGCTCCAAAGTCTGCTGCATTAAGAATTCTATAGTCAAAGTCATAGCCATAGCTTTGAACTTTTTTCACCCATGCCAAATAAGAACGTCCTTTATCCTTGCTGACTGGCTTGCCTTTTTCATCCAAATCACCCCAACACATAAATTCCTCAACATTCTCAATAGGTATAAAATCGGGTCTTATGGCCTCAATATAACGGAATAAATGTTCGGCAAGGGTACGACTGTCAGCATCACGAGGCTGACCGCCCTTTGCCTTGGAGAAATTCGTACATTCCAGACTGGCCCACAATACCACGTAAGCATCCGGGTATTTCTTCTGTACCTTCTTAAGATGGGCCACCAGCGGACTAAGTTCCAATGTTCTGATGTCCTCGGTGAAATGTAACGTGTCGGGATGGTTCGCCTGATGGGACGCAATAGCGTTAGCGTCGTGATTCACACACGCCACCACCTTTGCACA
>CACYPF010000041.1 GCA_902776195.1 uncultured Prevotellaceae bacterium
CTCCTGTCCCCGTCCCCAGCGGGGGTCACGGAAGATATTCACATTCGGGCACCAGAATGTCAGCTCTGGATTCCCAGGATAATAAATCTCTCCCATCGGCACATGGAAGATGTCATGATTACTGCGGTTCCAGTTGGCACGAGCCTCATCGGAGACCGTTGAGAACACATCATACACCAACTGTGCGTTAAATGCCGCAGCCATCCCGATAGGTTGCGGATAAACGGTATATCCATCCTGCCGGACACCATGACATGCCTCACTCCACCAGTTATAGGAAGGAATACCGAGACGGTCGACCGATGCCGACTTATTCATCATCAGTCCCACCTTCTCCTCTGGGGTTAATAAAGATAACAGATTCTCCACACGTTCTTGGTAAGAAAGTGAAGGATTCAGAAACGGATACCGGTACTGTGCTGAAGCGTGACCAGCCAACAGGCATACAAGTAGAAACACGAAAGTCTTTTTCATATCATTCATTGATTATTGCTCATCTCTTATGACGCAAAAATACAAAATAAATCCAAAGACTCCATCATCTCATCTAAGGAGAATATCAATATGAAACATCAGCAAAAAAGAATGATACAATTAGGATAGTTTTCCGACAATGGCGGTGGCTACTGCATAGGCTGTCGTCCACGCTGCCTGAAAATTGAAACCACCTGTGATGCCGTCAATATCCAACACTTCCCCTGCGAAATAGAGGTTAGGCACCTGTTTGCTCTCAAGGGTAGAGGGATTCACACTCTTCAACGAGACACCTCCGCAGGTGACAAACTCGTCTTTGAAAGCGGCACGGTCTGCTATCTCGTAAGTATCATTACAAAGAACGTTGACCAATCGGTTGGCATCTTTCTTGTTCAACTCACTCCATCGTATCTGCATCCTCGCTGCCAATGATTTCGCCAACAGGTAACTCCATAACCGCTGTGGCAATCCAAAGGGATTGATAGTAGACAGTTGCTTCGGTGAGTAGCGGATGACAGCTTCAGAGAGTGAGGACTCCACGTCAGCAAGTCTTTTCCCCAGCCAATTGACACTCAAAGGCATCTGGTAATGCTGGTCAGCCAACTGTCTTGCCGCATAGCTGGAGAGTTTCAGGATGGCAGGACCACTCATCCCCCAATGGGTAATCAGCAAAGGACCTTCTGCACGAAACTTGGTAGCGGGTATCATCACGGCAGCTTCCTCTACCACCGTCCCCATCAGCGATGTCAACGACTTGTCATTTATCTGAAAGGTAAAGAGAGACGGCACAGGTTCTGCTATCTCATGCCCCATATCCCTCAACCATCTTAACCCTTCCCCTTTGGGTGACCCGCCTGTCGTCACAGCGATATAATCATACTCGCTCAACGTATCCAATGACTGTACCTTTTGTCCAAGACAGACATTGACATGATAACGATGCGCCAAGGAAAGAAAACAGTTGATGATGGCATGTGAGTCCTGTGCAGCAGGAAACACACACTCATCATCTTGCGTCACTAACGGGACACCATGTCGCTCAAACCACGCATAGGCATCGTGATAATCAAAGACATTGAACAGACGTTTCATCAGCCGGTGCCCACGGGGGGAGACTGCCTGCAAGTCTTTCACCTCCTCAAAAGAGTTGGTACAGTTACACCGTCCGCCACCAGACACCTCTACTTTCGACAACACCCGCTGACTACGCTCAAAGATAGTCACCTCCATCTCCGGCATCATCTCCTTCAGGTTAATGGCAAGGAAGAACCCTGCCGCCCCACCGCCTATCACTGCTGTTCTCATCTGTCTGCAAAGATACAAATAATCTTTCATATCAGAACGTTAACAATCCATAATAATCAGTTGGGGACAATTTACTTTCTCTCCATATTAACGTCAAAGAACCAAATTATCAATAATAAAGAACCTGTTATGAGAAAATTATTAGTGTGTCTTTTCCTTCTGACTGCCACTACCGTAATGGCACAGGACTTACACCTGAATGACTTGGAGTATTTTGAGCGACAGGACGTCAACGTTCTGGTATTCAGCAATAGTTTCAACGGAGGATTCAACGATGAGAAGAATTCCGGAATAGAGATCATCCACCATGGTGTGAGAACGGTCCAGGGCGGAGCCATACGACTGAACAACACTCCTGAGCAATGGGACTTGGTACCGAAGATGACCTCACGGAAAGTTGACAAGAAGAACCAGTCCATAGAGGTCGGACTCCGTTATGATGACTACCACTTTGACAGCAGGATTGTCGTTACGGCAAAAGGCAGCGCCGTGGAGATTGCCGTCTGGCTGGACCAGCCTGTACCTGCCGCCCTGTCAGGAACTGCCGGTCTCAACATAGAATTCCTTCCCTCTCAATACTGGCAGAAGACATTCATCATGGATGGCAGACTAAATCGTTTTCCGCGCTATGCTGCCAGCCAGACTGTCACACGTCCCAACGCAGAGAAGCCTAAGCAGTTCAAGGGATTCAAGACCTACGACGACCGAGGAACAGACCGCTTCGTTGATCCACTACCCATGGAAAAAGGACACCAGCTCGTGGTAGCTACCGACAGTCCCGAACGCATGATTCGTATCAACAGCGAGGACGCAGAGCTTCAACTCTTTGACGGGAGAATGATTGCACAGAATGGCTGGTATGTGCTTCGGAGTGTTCTCCCTGCAAACAAAACGGGCAAGGTGCTCTCATGGACAGTGGAGCCACATGCCATCCCCGGCTGGATTCGTGAGCCCAACATCGGCTTCTCACAAGTAGGATATATCCCGGAGCAGCCCAAAGTTTCTGTCATAGAACTGGACAAGAACGACCCGGTCAAGTCAACTGCCACCCTCTGGCGTATCAAGGAAGACGGCACGACGGAGAAAGCCTATGAGGGAGCCGTCACCACATGGGGGAACCTATTATAAATATAATTATGTGAAATTCGACTTCTCCTCCATTAAACAGCCAGGTGTCTACTATATCCAATACCGAGATACCAAAACCAACGACTTCATCATCGACAAAAGCGTCTATGACAAGATTACCGATGCCACCACCGATATATGGATACCTATCCACATGAACCACATGTATGTCAACGAAGGATGTCAATCAACAGGCGGTCGCTCGTACAACAAGGTTTTCCCTCAAACCGCTGATAGGCGCACATCACCTCCCGCACGTTTCCTTTCTTCACCAACGCCTTGAAGGCAGGGAGGTAGGTCTCCCACAAGTCACGGTTCGTCGGCTCCACA
>CACYPF010000042.1 GCA_902776195.1 uncultured Prevotellaceae bacterium
CGAAGCCCTCTTCCTCTCTGACAAGATGGCTTACGAGCTCAACCTCACCGCTGCACAGTATGAGGCAGTCTATGAGATCAATCTCGACTACCTGATGAGCCTGAACGGACACGGTGATGTCTTCGGCATCTGGTGGGATCGTCGTAACGCAGACCTCCGCTTTGTGCTGAATAGCTGGCAGTACGACAAGTATGTGGCACTTTCCCACTTCTATCGTCCTTTAGCATGGAAGGCCGGCAGCTGGACATTCGCAGTGTACACTCACTACAATAGAGGGCATTTCTACAATGCACATCCGAAGGTGTTCGTGAGCTACCGTGGTGGTCACAACAGAGTTCATGGCTCACACTATGCTCACATGCACAAGCCAGCAGCTCCTCACCATGCTCCTGCAGTGCACCATCCTGCCCCAGCTCCACATCACCCAAAGGCTCCTGTGAAAGTTGACAAACGTCACGGTATTATAAACCACACCTTGGCAAACAACACACCACGCCACGGACACAACAACGCAGGTCACTTTGGACGCAGATAAGGATTACGTTTTGCCTCTACATATGCCTTCAAAAAAGGACACGGGGAATTCTCAGAAATGGGAGTTCTTGCGTCCTTTTAGTAGCAAGCGACAAGTCGATTACCCTTTTTAAATGTAAAACACGAACTTTGTTCCCTTCGGGCCTATGCCGTCATAGTCTGCCAGAACTGGAAACTGGTTGATAAGCGCATCGACATCTTCTTCCTCCAGATAATTGGTCAACTCCAGTTCAATGGCCATCCTTCGCTCATTATAGCTCAGATTCCAGATGCATTCTCCCAGAACGGCATTAACCACCGTCCTGATTTCGTCCTGTGTGCGCCAGATGGAATCAAAGTCTTTCATAGATTCTTTATGACCTTACAAGGGCTTCCTACGGCAACGGTATTTGGCGGAATATCACCAACCACGACGGAGCCGGCTCCGATGGTGACATTATCGCCGATGTTGACTCCAGGAAGGATTGTCACGCTACCTCCAATCCATACATTATGACCAATGGTGACAGGCTTTGCCCATTCCTGACGACTGTTGCGCTCCACTGGATTGGTGCTATGACAGGCGGTGTAGATGCTGACATTAGGGCCGATGAAACAGTCATCGCCAATGGTGACACGGGCTTCATCGAGGACAGTGAAGTTGAAGTTGGCAAAGAACCGTTTGCCGATGCTTATCTGTTTGCCATAGTCGTTTCAGACGGGCGCAGGGAATTGTATTCATAAAGAATCTCTCTTGTCGCCATCAGTTCTTCTATCAGTTCCGGGTCAACGGCAGAATAAACCTCACCCGCCAACATTTTCTCTTTCTCTGTCATACGCCTAGTCATAATATTCTATTTTCAGTTCCTCACTGACATTAACGTCTTCGTGAAAACCGTCGTCATACTTGTACACTATCAGAAGACCTCGGTAGGTTGAGGGTACTTTCAGTACCTCCAGCAGATGCCACTTAGGACGGCCAAAGTCGTATGATTCTCTGTCTAGAATGATGCGATTTGATACGAAATCAAACACATAATATCCACCGCCAAGGCAAGAATCGCCTGGTTTCAGCAGGTCTTTATGCTGATTGACCATTCCAAGACGGAGGTAGCCATCCATTGTTATTATGAACTTGGGGAGATTCATCTTACTATCTTTGCTTTTTGAAGGTTATCAAAGTCATCCCAGAAATCAGACTTCTCAGAGTCGCTGAAGCCATTGGAGGATAGCTCATGTAGAATGGCATCGAGAAGCTGCACTTTGGATATGTTCAGGTCTGGGTCAACGTCGATGGGATAAATGATGATGTCACCCAAAGAGCCGACGTGAACATTGGTAATGGCTATTTCACCATCAACCAGCTTCACCTGAATACGTTTGTCTGAACCATATTCAGGTTTTGTCTCACATAGCTTCTGAAACAACGGAGAGTCGCTGTATTGCTCAGAATCTACTGACTGTATGAGGTCTCGTAACGTCATTGATTGCCGAGATATTAATCTGTTACCACTTCAGAGAAATGCTCCTTTCCCCAGGCTATCAGAGCCGTGAGTGCCGGCATCAGCGATTTGCCTGTGTCTGTCAGGGAATACTCCACTCGGGGAGGAACCTCCGGATAGACCTCACGATGAACAAGGTGACTCTGCTCCAGATTCTTCAGTGTCTGCGAGAGCATC